>NZ_CP139164.1:0-1063849 GCF_034047095.1 Robbsia andropogonis
GGCTAAAAGTGCCCAACGCCCATAAATGGAAAATCCCCCTGTACCTCCTGCCAGACAAGGCTTTCGGGAGGACGTATCGGGTTTACGGGCGCTGAACCTGGGTGCGAAGGTTTTCGATCCGCAGCGCCATGGGCTCAAAGATGGCGCGCATCGTTTCCCGGGAGACTTCCGGGACATCGGCCTGCAGCAACAGGGCAGGCAATTGCGCAAGCAAGGTGGTCCACTGCTGCCAGGTGTGCTCCAGCAGTTCGGCCTTCACCCAGAGATCGCGCTGCGGACGGGCATCGAGAATCGTCTGGAACTCGCGCTCGAGCGTCGCGCCGTCCGAGAGAAGGCGCAGGACGGTGGGCTTGATGGAATCAGGCAGCTCCTGTCCGGACTTTGTCCTGCCGGCATCCTTGAGCCATGCCTGCTCGAAGAGCTCGCCATAGCGGTACAGGCCTGGGTACGTCTGGCACAGCGACACGAGCAGTTCGTTGGAGGTGGTGTTCCAGAGCCGTTGCAGCTCGGGCGTATAGGCAGCCATATGCGCAAGCAGGGCTGCGCCGCGGATGCCGTTTGCTTCAAGTTGACGCACGCGCTGGTCGATCGCGGCGGCGATCCGGTGCTCGTCGGCAAATCTTCGCTCCTTGCCGGGCACCTGAATCTGCCCCGTTGCAATACCTGAGGCAACCGTTTCAACGATTTTCGCATAGCGATAGAAGCCGGCAAACTCACGCGCCAGAAGATTGATGGCGGCGTTTTCCAGCTCCGTCATCAGGCGATGGAAGTCAGGCATATGGTCGACCATTGCCGCCATGATCTCCGCTTCGTCCAGCCCTGCGGCCTGGAAACGTTGCATCTGCGCGTCGATGCGCTCAGCGAGCTCCCGCTGTTGCGGTGTAATCGATGCAGCAGCCTCGTTTGCCCGGCGTTTTGCCTCACCCATGCGATTCTCCGTGATCGGTCCGCCGGACTTCCCGTGGGGCGAATGCTGCGCATGGCAGCTATACGTCCGGCCGTGTCTGCCCCGGCCGGGCAATCCTGCTCCACCACGCTGGATCGGCATAGAACGCGGCCAGCGCATCGATGTCGACGTTGGCACCGCCCGGCGTGAACTCGAATGCCCCGAACAGGTTGATGTGCTGCCAGGCGACGGGCGACATGCTGGCGATCAGCGCCATTGCGGCATCGTCGCTCGCGGCGCGCTTCTGCTCGTACACCCGCGAAAGCAATGCCGTGTTGTAGTGAATGATCGCATTGGCAATCAACCGCGAGCATTCATTCCAGATCTGCTGTTCAGCCTCTGTCTGCACGCGAAACCTGCCAGCGTTGACGAAGGCAATCGCACGGCGCAGGCGGTGATAGGCTTCGCCGCGGTTCAGGGCTTTCTGCACACTCTGGCGCAACCCGACATCATCGATGAATTCCAGAATGTAGAGCGTGCGGCACAGATTGTCGAGTTCCCACAGCGCCTTCTTTGTCTGGTTCTGGCGGGCATAATTGCTGAGCTTGCGTACGATGGTTGCCTGCGTCACATTCTTCTGCGCGAGCGAGGCCATGATGCGCTGGATGTTGGGCCACTCGCGGATAATCAGTTCGTCGTCGGACCTGCGCGACGGCCGGATCAGCCAGTCTTCATTGTAATGACCCGGCGGGTGACGGGCGACCAGGCGATCGATCTTTTTGTGCAGATTGCGATAGCGCGGCGCGAACTGGTAGCCGAACGTGAACAGCGTGAAGAAATTGACCTGATTCGTGCCATGCGTGTCGGTCGAGTGGCGATCGGGCTGGATGTCGGACGTGTTGTTGTAGAGCAGGTCGAATACGTAATGGGATTCGTGCTCGTGTGTGCCGATGATGGTCGCATTGGCCGGTACATGATTGGCGACCAGCGTGCTGGCGCTCACGCCCTTGTCCAGACCGAAGTACTTTGGCGAGTATCGGGCGTTGAACGTGTCGATCTGCGTTTCGAAACGCTGTCCATCGCTGCTCGAATGAATCTCGTCGCGGATGTCGAACAGCCGGAACGCCGGCAGGCTGGCCGTGGCGTTGCTGATCGCATCGTTGGCCCCATGCAGGGTTTCCGGGCGCAGGTAGTTCCTGGCGGCGGTGAGCAGGCTCGCGTAGCTCAGGCCCGAGACTTCGGCCATCCGGCGCAGCCCCATGTTCGTGCCCATGGCGACCACGCAGGCGAGTATTTCACGTGGATCGGCATCCTGGCGTGCGTTACGTTCGAGCACATGAGTGAATGCCTTCAGGAAATCCGTACGGCCCGCGACGAACCACAACAGATTGGCGATGCTCACGCCTGGCAACTGGCCGTAAAACGATCCGTTGACCGTTTCGTCGATTTCAGGGTAGAGCAGCGTCCACCGGCGCACGCCCTTGCGCTGGCCGATGTTGATGTGCGTGTTCTCGCCGCTGTCGATACGCTCGTTGACGCGTTTGAAGCTGGCGTCGATTGCATCGTGGAACATCGTCAGGGTCTGTTCGATGGGCGCGAGCAGAACCGGCGCGCCGATGTCCCTGAGCAGCGCGTCCTTCTGTTCCCAACGGACATCGCTGATCAGATCGTCCTCGAACCGGCGATACTC
This sequence comes from Robbsia andropogonis, assembly GCF_034047095.1. Classification (NCBI taxonomy): domain Bacteria; kingdom Pseudomonadati; phylum Pseudomonadota; class Betaproteobacteria; order Burkholderiales; family Burkholderiaceae; genus Robbsia; species Robbsia andropogonis. The sequence continues at coordinate 2,577 of NZ_CP139164.1, forward strand.
CGTGCTGTCCTCGCCGTACACGTCACCCGCTTCAAGCGCATTGCGCAGGAGCCGATAGACGAGGAATTCATAACGGTCGACATCGAGCTGTTTCTTCCGGCCCGGCTCCGATGTATAAAGATAACGCTGCAGGTTCTTCGGGATCAGCGCCACGGGAAACGTGGCCGGTTTCACCTGCCGCAGCGAGCGGCCATTGCGCAGCAGATCATGCAGGAATGCGATGGCCTCTAGGAGCGGCGCATCCTCGATGCGACCGGAGAACTCAAGTTCACAGAACAGGTGCCGCAGGTTGCGCTTGATTTTCGCTGACAGCGTTGCGTAGTGCGCCCACTCGAAGCCGGCGCGATCAAAGGCGACGTTGCGCAGATAGCCCGACACCGGCTCGAACTGCTCGCGCTCGAGTAGCGCAAAGGCCTGCTTTCGAACTTTCGAGAACGGCGTGCTATCCGCAATCGTCTCGTCGACGAACAGGCCCAGCACCTTGCCCGCGGCCTGAAGGCGCGAACCCGCATCAGACTGCGCCTTGAGCATGGCCTCCTGGGCTGCAGCGCGAGCCCACTTCTCGTACTGGCGAACAAGATGGATGAATGCATCGATCAGGTTGTCGTTGATCTGCCGGAACCGGTGAAACGCAAAGCACAGCAGATAAAGTCTCGCGACCCGCGCCGGCATGCGTCCGAGCTTGTAGACGGTGTAGTACCGGACGAGCGACGCGTAATACCGGCCACTCTCGGTTGAGATGCCGGCGAGCTCGAGAAAGCTTCGGGCAAATTCGTGCAGGCAGGCGAAGGACTGTCGGCGGGCCACTTCCTCGCGCAGTTCACGCCAGCTGAAATCCCGCGGTTCGCGCTTCAGAAGCGTGATCCGGTAGGCGGATTCGTCGGCCTGCAGCAGCGCGTCAATCTGGTGTGCGATGTCTGGCGTGAGCGCCTCATCCAGCAGTGCAGTGATGCGCTGGCGCTCGCTGGTCACGACCCGACCGGTCATGTCCTGCAGGATGGCGTAGGCCGGGGCGACGATGTGTTGCTGGCTCAGGTACTGCAACATCTCGCGCAGGAGGTAGACAGGTTGCGTCGAGCGCATGGCGATACGCTGTGCGCGACGTTCAAGGTCCTCGCGCGCTACGCTGTCGCACAGGCGATATCCGGACAGATCGAGAATGGTGTCCCTCAGGGCTCGCCGTGTGGGACGGGACGGCAGACTGATAGTAGCCGGATCTACCTCGGGAAAGTGCCGCCGCACGACATAGTCCAGATCCTCCCGCACCGCCTCCAGGCTGTAATCGAAGAACTGCCGCTTCGCCCGGAAGTACCCAAGCTGCAGCGTCAGGTGAACGGCAACAGGTGTCGTGCGGGAGTGGACCGCACGCGACTCCGGTTCGTCGAGTTCAAAATACGTCTGACGCTCCTCGCCGGTAAAGCGCGGCACGCCATAGAGATCGTCGATCTCCTGCCGGGTGAGGATCGACAGACGGTGCGAGCGCTCCGGTGCATGCATGGGCGGTTTCTGGTTACCAGTTCGGGTCAGGCCATTCAACGCCTTCCCATCGCTTTAGTTCGCGAGGTGATATCGATTCCGGGGTGTGCCGTCCGTTCGCAGGCGTGGAATAACGGTCGTACATAAAGTCGAAGCTCAGCAGCAGCGAAGCCAGGCGACCCGCCCGCTCGGCCTTCGACCAGGAACAGAACATGGCGCCCCGGCTGTCGAGTTTTTCGAAGATGTCCGCAGTGGGATCGATTCGTAGCCAGTGATCGACCATCGCTTGCCCCTGCGCACCAAAGTCTTCCCGCAATGCCGCCTCGATGACCGCTTCCAGCGAGTAGGTGATGGCCTGATGCCGCCTGGAATGGTCAAGGTATCCGAGTGAGACCCGAAGCATCCGATGCTGCACGAGGAGAACGGGCCAGAGAATCTCCACACCGTAGCGCACGCCCATTTCCTCGTAGCCTTCGGGCGGTTGCAGGATTTCCCGCTGCTGCTCATAAACCTTGCGCACATCATACGCGAGGCCTAGAAATGGCCCTTCTTCCTGCGGGATCAAGGGAGAGCGTTCATTGACGTCATGGACGACCTCGTGCAGCTCGATGAGCGAATGGTAGTCGCCGACGAGCAAAATGCCGGCATGATTTTTCAGCAACTGATAGTCAAGCACAGGCGTCTCCTTCCACATCAAAACGGTGCAAATTCGAACTCTGGCCTGGCGCGTACGAGCTTGCAGCGTTTCAGGTTCCTGACATCTTCGAACGCTGCAAGGTCCTGCTCGAGAGTCCAGATGTTGTTCTGGAATTCCCCGATCTCGCTGGCAAGATCACGCAGGACCGTATCGGGTGATATCGGGCCGAACGGATCCATCCCATACGCATCCCGGAAGGCCGATTCGACGTGAAGGATTTCCTGATCGAGTTCGCGCACCTGACCCCGCAGGATCGTGTTGTAGTGCTTCAGCCGCTCCTCACTCAGGCCGTTGAGCGCGTGCTGGTCAATGTGCTCGAGTTCAAGCTGCAGTTCCAGTAACTGCAGCAGATTGTTTTTCTGGTAGACCTCGTTCACACGCTGCATCAGACAGGTCTTGCGCTCCCGCTCCTGAGGGTCGGTTTCACGATCAGGATGCAACGCGCTGGCCAGTTTGCGGTAAAACCTCGCGCAGGGACAGGTTGACCTGCGCCTGCTGCTCCTGTGCCCGCGCCTCGGCGGCCTGCTGTCTGGATGATTTTTTCCGTTTCGCACGCCGGGTATCGCGTTGCACATTCTCGCTTTCCCATTGCGCCTGGGCCTGCTGGAGATGGACCTGCGCACGCTGCAGCAGATCTTCCGGGGAATTCAGGTCTTCATCGTCTCCCAGGTCAACGCCGAACATCGTCTCGATCATGCTCTTCATCCCGTCGACCTCAGCGGCCACCTGACTGTCGTAGCTCTCTGGACTGTATCTGTCGTGGATGATCTTCATCTGCCCTTCGTCGTCTTCGCCGCCTATCAGCTCGCCCGCCAGATCGACAATCACGAGCGCCACCTTGCGGCGTTCAGCCTGGGTCAACTGGTCATGGGCCTGGTCGAGACGGCGCGCCATCCGGTGCCTGCAACTGTGCCGACGTTTTATCGAGGGGCAGAATTTCATCGACATATTGCTTCTGGAAGACTGGCGTCACCGTTTCCCAGTCGCGCAGGCGCTTGCGTCGTTTGCCTATCTGCCCGATCAGTGAGTTGAATGTCTTCCGGGCTTTTGACAGTGCTGACGGAGTGTGGTCGTGCGCAATGCTGATGGACCGCGATGTGCTGGTCATGAGGAGATTTTCGCTGAAGACAATGGAAGGCAATCGCTGCGCACATTTTACCCGACGGCACAGCGTCTGAATCGGTCCGTCGGTCACATGGAGGTGAGCGCTCTCGAATGTCTATCGCTAAGGCTTATTAGCGATAGACTTCTGTTTTATACTAAAACTTCCGTTTTGCAAAACGCGTCTCACCTGGCTGGCACACCATCGCGCTGTCGTATCTATAATCGAAAGATGCCGAACATAGACCCATCCTTCACATTTCCCGATACCCCGTCGTTATCCGTGCTGCGCGCGTGGTACGCTGGCATGGGTTCGCGTGAGGCTGTCGAGCGCTATCAACCTGAAGCGCTCGGGGACGGTACGTCAGCACGCGGCGTAATCGGCCGCATTCGCCGGCAGATCGTCGAATTTGCCCTCAGTCGGCATCGCGAGGATGTGGCCAGACTCTTCCAGTGTCCCGCGGATGAACGTGAGTCTTATCGCAAGGCGGCCAGCCGGGCGCTTGATATACTGCCATCGCTGCAGATCCCACAACCTCAGGTCTCTGACCAGGTCGACGTCTGGCTACCGGCACGGGTTGTAGCAGTCCTGCATCGGCACGGTATCCATACGCTCGCCGATCTGACCGTACGCATCCCCCGCCGGCGGCGCTGGTGGCTTCCGGTGGCCGGACTCGGCGAGCGCAGCGCACGCTGTATCGAAGCATTCTTTGCGGCTCATCCCGCGCTCACCGAGCGGGCGCGCGCACTGGTTGCCGTTACATCCCCCGAGGGTGTGGTGCCGTGGGAAAACATCCTCGTACCACGCGAAGTCGATGGTTCGCGCGGCCTTTTTCGTGCGCCGAAATCCATGTGCGCGCTCGAGGCCGATAACGACTGGCAGGCCATCAACGCGTGGCTCGAACGGCACGAAGCCCGTGACACGCAGCGCGCCTACCGCCGCGAGGCAGAACGGCTGCTGTTGTGGGGCATTGTCGAACGCGGCAAGGCGTTATCGTCACTGACCAGCGAGGATGCGGCGGCCTGGCGTGCCTTCCTGCGCCACCCCGCGCCCCGCGCTCGCTGGGTTGCACCCGCGCGGCCACGATCGTCGCCCGAATGGCGGCCGTTTACGGGGGCACTGTCGTCGGATTCCATCGCCTATGCGCTGTCGGTGCTCGGCGCCATGTTCCGCTGGCTGATCGAGCAACGTTATGTGCTGGCCAATCCGTTCGCGGGTCTCAAGGTGCGTGGTGCGCGCCGCAAGGGCAAACTGGACAGATCCCGGGCCTTTACGACTGGCGAATGGGAGCTGGTACGCACGATCGCCGACGGGCTCGAGTGGTCGTATGGCTGGGCAGTGCCGGCTGCACAGCGCCTGCGATTTCTGCTCGACTTCGGTTACGCGACCGGCCTGCGGGCCGCCGAACTGGTTGGTGTGACACTCGGCGGCATCGAGCATGGCGCACGCGGTGAGCGCTGGCTTCACCTCACGGGTAAGGGAGCGAAACCCGGCAAGGTGGTCCTGCCGTCACTCGCAAGCTTCGCGCTGGACCAGTATCTGGCACAACGCGGTTTGCCCGTCACGCCGTCCCGATGGGCACCTGATACGCCGATACTGGGTCACCTCGGCGAGCCGTGCGGCATCACCACGCCGCGCCTGAGGCAGATGCTGCGCCGGTTCTTTAGCGACGCGGCCGATGCCATCGAAGCCGACCATCCACCTCTCGCAGACAAACTGCGACAGGCCACGCCGCACTGGATGAGACACTCGCACGCGACACACGCACTGGCCGGTGGGGCAACGCTCACGACCGTGCGCGATAACCTGCGGCACGCATCGATTTCCACGACCTCGGTCTATCTCGACGACGACGAGGTGCGGCGCACGCAACAGATCGAGCATGTCTTCACGCGACGCTCGCCCGCGTAACGACTCGCCCGCCCTCCCCAAAGCCTCATCTGACAAGGGTTACGGATGGATTTTCCATTTATGGGCGTTGGGCACTTTTAGCCAAGCTGCGCGAGGCGCACGGCTTTGGCCTGTCGGTGGCGACCGTTCGTCGGATAATGACTGCGGCGGGCTTGTGGATACCGCGCAAACAGCGCCCACCGAAAGTGTATCAGCCGCGCAATCGCCGAGCGTGTTTGGGCGAGCTGATCCAGATCGACGGCTGCGACCATCTGTGGTTCGAGGATCGCGCGCCATCTTGCACATTGCTGGTGTTTATCGACGACGCGACGAGCAAGCTGATGACGCTGCATTTTACCGAGACCGAATCGACGTTCAGCTATTTTGAGGCGTTGCAGAAATATCTGACGGCCCACGGTAAGCCTCAAGCCCTGTATAGCGACAAGTACTCAGTGTTTCGCGTCAACGCCAATAACTATGCAGAAAAGACCTTTGGCAAAGGCATTACGCAGTTCAGTCGGGCCTGCTACGAGCTCAACATCGACACTTGGTGTGCCAATTCGAGCCAAGCCAAGGGCCGGGTTGAGCGCGCCAATCTGACCTTGCAGGACCGGCTAGTCAAGGAGTTACGCCTGCGGGGCCTCAGCACGAAGGAAGCGGCCAACGCTTATGCGCCCTCCTTCATTGCCGATTACAACCGGCGTTTCGCCAAACCGGCCAGAAGCCCGCATGACGCTCATCGTCCCATGCGCGATGACGAGGTCTTGCGTTCAATCTTGACAGTGCGCGTGCTGCGTAAAGTCACCAATACGCTCACAGTGCAGTACGACCGCGTGATGTATCTGTTGAATGATACGTCGTTGAATCGTTCGCTGATTCACACTTACGTCGATGTGCTCGAGTTTCCCGATGGCGAGGTGGAGATCCGCGCGGCCGGATGCTCCCTGCCCTATACACGCTACGATCGGCTCGCGAACGTCGATCAGGGGGCGATCATCGACAACAAGCGGCTGGGGCACGCGTTACGCATTGCGCAAGTGATGCAGGCACAGCGCGACAATCGTCGCATCGGCACCGCCCCGTCGCGAACGCATCGAGGCGAAGCGGTCAATCCAAAACGTACACTACCGGGCCTGAAAAAGCAGCGTGCGATCACGCAAGAGGACCTCAACGAAGCCATTGAGAAGACTGCCAAAGTCTGGCAAAGCCCTGAACAGATTGTGATAAAGCAGACAGCAAAACCCAGAAAAAAAGCAGTCTATAGAAAGGTAAAACCGCACTAAGGCCCGACATTTCTATTAATTTCTAGGTACGACATTTGAATTCAGCCTAGACACGTGTGTAGAAACTTTTTAGATGGAATGGCCGCCTCCCGCCAATCCCAGGTGCCAACCTAACGAATCGACAGCGCCACAGTGCTAGCATGACCTGACCCGCATAAGAAGCCTTTCACTAGGAGATGCAAAATGAACGAGATTATCGCAATCGATTTGGCGAAGACGGTGTTCCAGTTGCATTTCGTGGAGGGCTCACCGAGCGTCATCCAGCGCAAGGTCTTGAAGCGGCAGCAGATATTGACTTTCTTCTCGAATCGCACACCTTGCCGCGTCGTCATGGAGGCGTGTGGTAGCAGTCACTATTGGGCACGCAAATTACGAGCGTTCGGACACGACGTCCGATTGATCGCCGCACAATTCGTCCGGCCATATGTCAAATCGAATAAAAATGATGCCGCCGATGCAGAGGCGATCTGGGAGGCCGCACAACGACCCGGAATGCGCTTTGTAGCCGTGAAATCTGCCGATCAGCAATCTATTCTGGCGCTGCACCGGATTCGCCAGCAGATAGTGCGAATTCGTGTCATGCAGATAAATCAGCTTCGTGGATTGCTCTACGAGTTTGGATTTATATTTCCGGCAGGTCGCAGTGCATCGATCAAGGCAATCAGAGATCAACTTCCGGAAATGGAAGCTGATGTCCCCAGAATGTTGCTCGATAGCGTCGAGGAACAACTTGGGCGATTAGCATTACTTGACGAACAGGTTGCCCGCATCGAAATGCGAATCACCGAATGGCGACGCAACGACGAAGCGTGTCGCCGCATTTCCGAAATCCCTGGGGTCGGGCTATTGACAGCGACGGCAGCCGTGGCGGTGATTGGCGATGCAAAAACCTTCCGCTCCGGTAGGGAGTTCGCGGCCTATTTGGGACTCGTCCCGCGACAAACCGGAACGGGAGGTAAAATCCGGCTTGGGGGCATTAGCAAACGTGGGGACGTCTATCTCCGCACGCTGTTGATTCACGGCGCTCGATCCGTGATTGCCTGTGCGAAGCGTCTGCCAGATCAGACCCAAAAGCTTCTGGCGCGACGCCCTACGAATGTCGTGGCTGTCGCACTTGCTAATAAAGCGGCTCGGATTATCTGGGCCCTATTGGCCCATGACCGACGTTACGAGCCAATCGCAGCTTGACCGCATCGCACAATTCTTTTCTTCGTACCTTCTACATAGTTGCAGAGGCGTTATCGATCGATGGCAAGATAGGTTGGACCGCGCAAAGGCAAACCTGGGACATTACATGAGCTTCGAGCTCGTTATTTAGATTAGGACCTTTGCGGCGCATGCCATCGGGGCCACAAGCAAAATGCTTGTTAGAGTCCGGATATAAGTCCGCAACTACCCTCCTCGCCTAGAACGAAATCGCTTTGCAAATGGGAGGCGACCATATAAGTAATGTCTGGTTTGGGGGTGCGGCGGATTTCTTGGACTACCTGGAGGTAGTTCATGTATTCGTACGAAGACCGTATTCGCGCTGTCGAACTCTCCATACGACTTGGCAAGAGGTGGCACCGGTCATATTGGCACGTAGGGCTTGCGCCATCAAACCCACCGAGCGGCGAACTACCGAAACTGGAACGGAGACAAGCAACCCATCTGACATGTTAAGGGACAGCGACAAAACGTCCCCGCACGCATCGAGGCAAGCGTCGCTTGATAATTGAGAGAGGTCATTGGTGACACATTGCCCCACGAAAGACGCTTGCGTATCTCGAACGCAGCCGTTCGAAATGTCCTGAGTGTCGCCGGTTGTGCTCCTTGGTGCTGTGCTTGCGTTTGCGTTTGCAAAACTGTTGCAGTGACCACCCGAGGTTAAGAAAAATGAACTATCAAGGCTCGCTATTCTCTTCGACTATGTCGCCATCCAGAGATTCACCGAATTTCAATCACTTATTCTCTTTTCTATAAGGCTCAAAGCGACGCCCACTCGCACTCACAGATGAACGTCCTTTTTCTGTCCGCGCTTTGTTGGTCGACACACGGCGCTCTTGCTCTTGCAAATGCTTTTCTAGCTCTGGCTGATACTTACGTAAGCGGCTGGTGATCCCATCTTGACGATGGTGGATGACGGGTTAGGTTGCCGTGGGCTGCCAGTTGTGCGGCAAGAGATCATCGATCTGCCGTGCCGGATGGGTTGGCAATCGATTTAGTACGTCTTTGAGATAGGCGTACGGATCATGGCCATTGAGCTTGGCCGACTGAACGAGACTCATGATTGCCGCCGCGCGTTTGCCTGCCCGCAATGAACCCGCGAACAGCCAATTCTTCCTGCCCAGCGCAATTTCCCGTTCATTCTGCCCATATCGGGCAGGAAGTCGAGATTCATTATCGTTGGCATCCGCTGTATGGGCGTCGCGTCAAGGTTAAAGACATCGAGCGTCGCGGCGGAGGTCAGGTCGTCCATGTGGAGGCGGACCCCGGTGTAATCAGGATGATCGCGGGATGGATGCTCGATGCCGCGATTTGTTCAGCGATGGTTCTCGGCGAACCGAGAGTTACCGTAGCGACACTGCATAATCTGCATCAATTGCTGGTCGATCTGCATTTGCGGGGAAACTCTCCGGACGGTTCCACCAACGTCCGGGAGAAACGCAATGGGCAATCTGCCAAACGTCGCTCCAGCAGGTCAACAGTTATCGCGGTCGATGCCGCCCCAGATGAACCTGATGTTCGACGCGGTCGAGCTTCAGGGGATGAACGCGGTGCAACGGGCAAACACGCTCAGGCATCTCGCATGCCTGTTGATGCAGGCGGCGGGCATCCCGACTGCGAAGGGGCGTAACGATGACGAATGATGATCGTTTGCCCGCAGATCTTCTTAAACGCAAGGCGGTAGTTTATGTCCGACAGTCCAGCCGAACGCAGGTCCAACTGAACCTCGAGAGCCGGCGCCGGCAGTATGACCTCGTGCAGGAAGCAAAGCGACATGGATTTCGCGACGTCGAAGTCATCGACGACGACCAGGGACGCTCGGCGAGCGGCACAGTTGCGAGACCGGGCTTTGATCGTCTGGTCGCGTTATTGTGTGCAGGCGATGTCGGCGCAGTGCTTTGCCTGGACGCCTCACGCCTTGCCCGCAATGGACGCGACTGGCATCATCTGCTCGAGCTCTGTGGTCTCGTTCAAGCGCGGGTAATCGACCTTGACGGTGTGTACGATCCTTGCCGGGCAAATGACCGGCTATTACTTGGCATGAAGGGCAGCATCAGCGAATTCGAACTCAACGTGCTTCGAACGCGCATGCACGACGCCAAACGAGAGAAGGCACACCGTGGTGAATTACGTATCAGCGTGCCGGTCGGCTATATCTGGCATCGTGATGTTGGTCTGGGTTTCGATCCAGACGCACGGTTGCAGGAAGTCATACGCCTGATTTTTACTCGTTTCCGGCAACTGGGCAGCGCGCGGCAGGTTCTGCTGTCGATGAACGCTGAACAGGTCCACTTCCCGCGCCCCTCTGACGGCCGGACGCTGACGCGGGTCGACTGGACTCCAATACGCTACCGTAACGTGATTTCGGTGCTCAAGAATCCGTTCTATGCTGGTGTCTACGCGTATGGCAAGAGCGGCAAGCAGATGACGATCGTCGAAGGCCGGGCACGCAAGAGCTACAAGCACCGCAAGCCGTTTGAGAACTGGGACGTCATGCTCCGGGAACACCACGAAGGCTACATCGACTGGGCGGAGTTTGAACGCAACCAGAAGAAGCTCGCGACAAATGCTTACGGCAAGGCGGGCGACGTAAAATCCGGTCGTGGTGGCCGCGCGCTGCTCGCTGGCCTGCTTGCCTGCGCACGCTGTGGACGTCGCCTGTCGGTGGCCTACGCTGGACGTATCCCGCAGGCCGTGTACCGGTGTGACCGCTTCGACACGTCAGCGCGATGTATGAGGTTCGGTGGTTCCCGTATCGATGCGACTGTCAGCAAGGAGCTTCTGCGCGTCGTGGAGCCATTGGCGATCGAAGCGGCACAACAGGCTGAGCAAATGCACATGGATACCCTGAACGAGCAGCAACAGATCGTGGAACTCGAACTGCAGCAGGCCCAGTACGAGGCCACGCTGGCTGAGCGGCGCTACGCCGCCTGTGATCCCGAGAACCGCCTGATTGCCGCGCAGCTGGAGAAGAACTGGGAAGCGGCATTACGTCGTGTACAGGCCTGCCAGACGCGCGTGGAGACGGTGACTGCACCAAAGGCGCAGGCTCCCCTGCCTGACTTTACGAAGCTCGCCGAAGATCTTCATGCTGCGTGGAATGCACCGAGCGTCGCCATGCGCACACGTCAACAGCTTGTTCGCGCGCTCATCGTCGATATCGTTGCCGACGTCGACGAGGCTACACGCGAAATCATTCTGACGATCCACTGGCAAGGCGGTCAACATTCCCGGCTACGGATTCGCAGGCCGCGAACTGGCGAGCATGGCTGCAGTACGTCAGACGAAGCGCTCGCGGTTATTCGCAGCATGGTAACCCGATGGTCCGACGAGGACATTGCTGCATCACTGAACCGCATGGGAATACGCACAGGACAGGGCAAGACCTGGACCGCACATCGTGTCAGCTCTGTACGGCATGTCCGCGATATCCACGCCTACAAGTCGGCAGATAAGGATGGCGACTGGCTGACGATGTCTGAGGCAGCGAAGGAGCTTGGTGTCACTCACTACATGATCCGGCGTTTGATCAACGATCGGATTCTGCCTGCCGAGCAGGTCGTGCCTGATGCCCCATGGCAGATTCGGACGATCGATCTGCACAGCGAAGCGGTTACCGCAGCACTGGCGCGCAAGTATCGCCCGTGTCGCAACGATGTCGAAGGCCAGATCCCAATGTTTATCCAGGTTTCAGAAGGAGGTGCACAATGAACGCCCCGTTGCGATCGGGCGAATTTGATTTTCTGCCCAGTTGTTATCAATGGGCAATTGGCTATCGTCCAAGAATCGCGTGAGCGCTTCCCAGCGACGTAGGCTGTAGTCGAGCGCCTTGGCAATCGCCGAGCCTTCGCTCACTTGCTGACGGTGCAGCAGCATCCAAGTATGAAGCGCATCGGCAATGGGCCGACTTCGTTTCTGTCGTCGTTCGTGACGCTCATCGGGTTCTAGATTTTGTACTTCGCGCTCGATGTCGTAGAGCTGCCCAATGTGGGTTAACGCCTCTTCGGCAATCTGGCTTTTATTGCTCGCGTGCAACTCGTAGAACTTGCGCCGTGCATGCGCCATGCAGCCGATTTCCGTCACGCCCTGGGCGAATGAGGCTTTGTATCCGCTGAAGTCGTCGCAAACGAGCTTGCCCTGCCAGTTGCCGAGGAAGGCACGAGCATGTTCTCCCGCACGGCTCTCAGCGAAGTCGTAGACCACGCCCTTCATTGACTCGAACGCGCCAGGACAGTAAGTCCAGAGATAGGATCGGTGCGTCTTCTGTTTGCCTGGCACCAGCATCGAGACCGGTGTTTCGTCCGCTTGCAGCACGCGGTGCTGAACAATTTGCGCACGCAGGGCGTCAACTAACGGCTGCAACTGCACCCCGCATGCGCCAATCCACGCGCCCATGGTGGAGCGAGGGATGGCGAAGCCCGCGCGCTCGAAGATGCGCTCTTGGCGGTAAAGCGGGAGATGATCGCTGTATTTCGCGACCAATACGTGGGCCAACAGCCCCGCCGTAGGAATGCCTTTATCGATGACGTGCGCGTCGACGGGGGCTTGGATCAGCGTCTCGCACTTCGCACACGCCCACTTGCCCCGGATGTGTCGCTCGACCGTGAACACGCCCGGCGTATAGTCCAGCTTCTCGCTGACATCCTCGCCAATGCGTTTGAGTTGGCAGCCGCACTGGCACAGCGTTGACTCGGGTTCGTGGTGTAAAACGACGCGCGCCAATGCTGCTGGGAGCGCCGCGCGGCGCGGCTTGTTCGCCTCGGTCTCGCGCGGCGGCTGCCCGGACATGTGCGCGAGTTCGTGTTCGACGGCAATCAGGTCGGCATCGATTGCCTCGTCCAGCAAGCTACGCTGCTCGGGCGGCAACTTCTCGCTCTTGGCGGCGAACTGCAAACGCCGCAGTACCGCGATCTCGTGGGTGAGCTTCGCGTTGACGGCCTCTTTGTGACGCACATCCGATATCAACTGCACGGCCAGTGCACGCAGTTCTTCTGCGCTCATGGACTGGAGTTGTGTCGGATCGATCATAGGCGCTATTGTGCCAGGGCAAGAGGACCTCGCCTATTGGCGCACGTGCCGATTGTCCTTCAGGTGACACGCACGACCGCGTCTTCTCCCAGGCGTTGCCAAGGTAGGCCGAGCACCAGTGCTGCGAGTTGTTCCGAGGACAGTGGCAATGGTTGCCCGACGCCACGTTGCGGCCAGACGAAGCGGCCCGTGTTCAAACGCCTGGCTGCCAGCCACACGCCAAATCCATCATGCACAAGCACCTTGATCCGATTGGCTCGGCCATTGGCAAACACATAGGCATGGTGCGGGTGTGCGGCGCCGAAGACCTTGACCACACGTGCCAGTGCGGTCTCGGTGCCGGCACGCATGTCCATGGGCTCGATGGCGAGCCAGATGGCGTCGATACGGATCACCGTAAAATCTCCCGCACCCAGGCGGCACTGTCGTTCAGGCGCTCAGCAGGCCAATCAATGGCAATCGTGATGCCGTTGCGCTGCACTTCGATGCGCATCGGCACCGCAGGGCTCTCGGGCGCAGGTGGCGTGAGCGCGATTGGCAACGGGATGAAGGCCGGCACCGTATCAATGTGCTGCGTTGCCTTCTTCGGTGCGGGTGTCTGCCCAGATTCTTTGATCCAACGACGCAGCACATTGGGATTCATGCCATGCGAGATCGCGAGTGCGGAGCACGACATGCCGAGTTGCTGACTTTGTGCGACCAGATCGGAGCGAAATTCACGCGAATAGGTACGACGGGTTCTGCCTTTATGGGACTGCTCTTCTATAGGGTACACGTGCCCGCTTCCATGATCGTGGAAACGTATGCTCTTACACGCTAATGTCGGACGCTAGATGGGATGACCGGCCGCTTACATACTTACCGTGTTGTCTCTCGACCCAACCCTTTATTTCATCGGTCATATCATTCCTTCGGAGTTCGAATATGTCCTTCGCACCCGACTGCAACCGATCGATCTTAGTGTGGCGGATCGTTCCTGGCTCCGTTCCGTTCGCGTGCATATGGATTTCAGTTAAACTACCTGACCTGTGGCGAACATTAACAGATGACAGATGCTTCCCTGGCGTGTAATTTATTGACTCAGCCTCTAGCAAACCATTTCGTGTTCCGTGCTTCGAAAATATCTCTTTAAATAGCGTGCTGTTTATCCGCGTAAAGCTATCTACGGTAGGCTGGCTCCAGTGATTTACCGTTTCTGCACGCACCTTCGGTTTATCCTCGCTTATCTCTGGCTGCGAGTAATCACGCCCTTTTCTTCTGCGGTCCATCCGTTTCTCCTTAAATAGTCGGAATCGGTGATTGAATGCCTATAATGCGCGGTCTTTAAAACTACAATTACTGATCGACGCAGACATGGCGCGTTTTGCAATTTCCGGGCCATCGTCCATTTCAGCACGTCGCAATATCGATATGAGCAAGCAAGGTAGGTACACGTCTCAGGCCGGCAATCGGTAACACCATAAATTTGCGGTGACGATTACTTCGCTAATACCGACAAATCACGGCAAGCGGAATCACTTTCTAGGCGCAGCATAGCCAATACACTGGTCGATCCGACACCCTGCGAATTTAAGCGCACACACCATGAGGTCGGGAACCTCTAACACGAGACGCTCGCCTATTCGGGCGGAATCACAGGCACACCACGCGTCGTCACGGCTTCGCTAGCGTGACGGGGCCCTTTTCTGGGGCATCCAGTGCTTTCATGTTCTCTGTCACTTGTTTGAACATAGATGGAGCTACCTGTATATCACCACGGAAGGCCAATCAAGTACAACAATGAGTACCAGCACGAGCATCGTGGCGACAGTCACACCGCTCGCCATCACCATGTGCATATGCAAGCTCGGCATGCCAAACAAAAACGTGAACCCGATCGTCAGCACCATACCGAGAAGGACAATAATCCATACCACCGGTTCGAGGCCATTTTCCGACGCGTTAAGGCGCTGACGGCGGATGTCGTAGAGCGTGTTCAGTTCGTCGAGAATTTCGCGCATGTATACAGTTCGTCCGCTGTCACTCGGCTCATACTCTGAAAGCATTCTCTGGATACGCTCCAGGGGCCGCCATCCTGCGACAGGTTCTTCACCGCGAGACATCGCTGGCCATTCGTCTTCGATGACCGTGCGCACGTAGGACCTGAGGTTCGAACGCAACTCCTGTTCCACGCCTGGCCCCAGTCCCCGGGGCATCTCGATACATATTGCCTGCTAGTTCTGCTTCCTTGCTGGCGACAGCCGTGGCGTTGTCGTATGCGCCCCAAACGGCAACTGCGACGAACGCGAGCAATACGGCGTAGTTGATGCCGATAATCGCGACGACATAGCCTGTGTACTCGTTGTGTGCTCGACGCGTCTCCAATGGAAAGAAACGATGAAACACCCGTAAGGCGAAACACACCACGATCACTGGCACGAAGATAAGTACGATTCCAACTAACCATGTCGGATGGTCGTAAAGTGCATTTAGAATGCATTTCCGTCCTGGATTAGGTTCATTATTGAGAAACTACGGTTTACTTACCATTTATTTACATCCATCCACACCACACAATAAAAGCAGTTTTCGTACCATGAAAAAATCCCGATGAAATGACGATGAACATAAGAGATCGCCAATTTATTTGGGTATAAACTCACCAAGGGCCGGGCGAAAATATGCCTCAATATGATCAGAAGATCACGCATTGCACGCGACATCTGCATTGCTATTCGGCACACGTCCAGGGTGATCGCTCACCCATGTGTTCCGCATCGGCCCAGTCTACCGCCACGGGCATCGCGTTCAAGCATCACAAGCTTCGAGGCTCCATACACTTGCGTTGCTGGCTGGGTAGCGACCTGCCCACTGACTCTTACGCGCCAAGAGCCAATTACCGGAATAATCAACCGCTTGCGAACATGGCACAGTCATTGCGTTATACAAGGCGCGAAACGGTTAGCCATCGCCCGGATTAGATCCACGGGAAAGCGGGATTACCGCTAAAAATCGAAATGGTCTACATCTCCGACGCTGCGCGACATTACCCAGTGCTCCGGGCTAGTGTCGTGCAGGCATCGGGCGTTTAGAACGCGTATCACGCGGACCGCGAGAACGTTTCGTAAGCGACTATTTTGTGTTTGAGAAGTGTGCCGTCGATGTCCGTCGGTCGTCTTCGATGATTGGCCTACCTATCTCATGGCCCTGGGTCGTTCCGAGGCCAGAGGTCAACAGTTCGCCGTGAAAGTTACGTTCACGGAGCGTTTTTTAAACCGCATTTAAGAGTCGACAACTCGAGGTCAAATCATGAGTGAAAGCGTGCAGAAGAAGCTCCTGCGTATCCGCCCTCCCCGGGTCAAGATCACGTATGACGTGGAAACCGGCGGCGCTATGGAGAAGAAGGAGCTGCCTTTCATCGTCGGCATTCTCGCCGACCTGCAGGGCGAGCGCGCGAACGCTGAGAACTATCCGGCACTCAAGGAGCGCGCCATGATCGAGATCGATCGCGACAACTTCAATGACGTGATGTCGAAAATAGCACCGCGTGCGACTTTCGACAATCTGAAGAAGGTTGATACTGCGATCGCCACTCTGCTCAAAGCAGACGGTAACAACGAGCTGACATTCTCCAAACTAGAAGCATTCGAGCCGCTACAGGTAATCAAGGCGCTGCCAGCACTGAAAGCCATCTACGACAAGCGCGGCAAAATCCGCGACCTGCAGGCGCGCGCGGAAGCGTCGGGGGCGATCAGCGATCCGCTCACCTTGGTCATCTCAGGCGCCGACGTTAAGCCGGGCACGGCGGCAATAGCCGCAGTCGACGATAAGCCGGGCCAAGACGCGGCACCTTCGCTTAAGGCTGACGCGGAAAACATCGTCAAGGCCAGAGCTGCCCTTGTCGCGCTCGATCCTAAAGACGACAAGACCTCAACCGTGACGAAGCCGTCAAACGGAGAGATGTTTGACGTGTTCGTAGAGCAGTTCAACCTTTATTACGTCGGTGCCCTCACCCAGACCACCACCGTGCCCGGCACGCCACCTTCCTCGCTCGTACGACAAGGCCCCCGTTCCTCCGCGGACCAGATCGAGAGCGTGCGCGCACGCGGTGCAATCGCAGTGATCGACACGCTTGTCTCGTTGATCGACGAGCAACTGAGCAGTGCGCTATCAAGCATCATGCACTGCGATGCGTTCACGAAGATGGAGGCGACCTGGCGCGGCCTGAACCATCTCGTGATGAACACCGAGACCAGCACGATGTTGAAGCTGCGTGTGTTCAATGCGACCAAGAAAGAACTCTGCGACGACATGATGAAAGCGGTCGAGTTCGACCAGAGCGCCCTCTTCAAGATGATCTACGAAGCCGAGTACGGCACTTTCGGCGGCAATCCGTACAGCCTGTTAGTGGGCGACTACGCAATCGGCAACGTGGATGCCGACATCGACTTTCTGACGAAGATGGCCGAAGTCGCCGCTGCCGCGCATGCGCCATTCCTTGCACAGGCTTCGGCCAATCTTTTCGGCCTGAGTGGCTTCGACCGGCTCGACAAGCCGCGCGATCTGAAGAAGATCTTCGAGGGCGTGACCGCTGAAAAATGGCGCGAGTTCCGCGAACTCGAGGACTCGCGTTACGTCACGCTAGCCCTGCCGCGCGCACTGCTTCGACTGCCCTACGGCACACCCACCAAGCGCAACACGACGCCCTGTGAAGGCCTCAACTTCGATGAGCATGTAGGTCCAAGCGGCATTGACGAGACGTTCTACGTCAAGAAAACGAACGAGATTCAGAGCTACCCCGAGCCAGAACAGAACCACTTCCTGTGGGGCAACCCGGCCTACTTGCTGGCCGAGCGCATCACCAACGCGTTCGCACTCTATAGCTGGACCGCAGCAATCCGCGGCGTGGAAGGTGGTGGCCTGGTAGAGAACCTACCAATCTACACATTCACTTCAGAACACGGCAGTGTTGAACTGCTCTGCCCGACCGAAGTGTCGATCACCGACCGCCGCGAGAAAGAACTGAACGATCTCGGCTTCATCACGCTCTGCCACTGCAAGGGCACCGGCAAGGCGGCATTCTTCGGTGGCCAGACCACTAACCAGCCAAAGAAATACTTCTCTGACTCGGCCAACGCCAACGCCCGCATCTCCGCACTATTGCCGTATATGCTGGCTGCGTCGCGATTCGCGCACTACATCAAAGTGATCATGCGCGAAAAAATCGGTAGTTTCATGACGCGCGGCAACGTTGAAGATTTCCTCAACTCATGGATCTCCAACTACGTTCTGCTCGACGACAACGCCTCGCAAGACGCCAAGGCCGCCTATCCACTGCGCGAAGCGAAGGTGATCGTCACGGAAGTCCCCGGCGAGCCTGGCTCATACCGCGCGACCGTACTGCTCAAGCCGCACTTCCAGCTTGAAGAACTGACCACTTCGATCCGTCTTGTGGCCAACCTGCCAAAATAATTTTTCTCATCTTTCCATTTCTAGGAGTTGGTTATGGATCTGATTCTCTTCCAGCCGGGTGATCAATCGATCATGAATAATGAGGGTAGCGAGATTGACAATGCGGGGTGGATGGCCGACGGCCCAAGCGGGCTGTGTATCGAAATCGTATCACTGCATCAGGGCATGAAGCAGCAAGTCACCACGGACGTCAGCAACAATGCACGAACCTCCGGCCGGCCCATCATTACCGAGTTCACGCTGGTCAAGTACGTCGACCAAACCTCAGTGAAGCTCTACGACTACTGCCTCGGTGCCAAGCTACTCGGCGACGGAGCGGGCGCGCCGAGTACCATCTACATCGGGCGGGAATCGGGCGGCAAGACGATGAACATCATCAAGATCCAGTTGAAGGACGCAATCATCAGCGAGATCCAGTTGCAGACGCACCCGAACGACATGCCTACCGAGCAGTTCAAGCTTAACTTCACCGAAGTGATCTGGACGTACACGCAGCAGCTCAACAACATGAAACCGAAGGGCGTGAAGACTACCGGGTGGAGTCTCGCTAAAAACGCACCGATAGGAGGCACGTTCTCGCAGCTCGTTTAACGCAGTACGGCTCAGTTACTCATCCGGCGACGCACCGCCTAACCACAAGGAGAAGGCATGCAATTCCTGTTCGAGCGCTTGGCGGATCCTCCGTCGTTCGACGGCTCGCAGACATTTGATTTGCGCGCCGCCGTCGCAGCGCAAATCCAGCGTCTCGTCAGTGCACGCACTACACGCGTGGGCAGCGACCTGGACCTGCTCGACTTCGGCTCGCAGAGCGTGGTCGAGATCGCACTAGAAAGCAAGCCTCAACTTGAGTTGTACGCGCAACGCCTTGCCCGCCTCGTCTGCCGCTACGAACCACGCCTGAAGTCGCCGAAGGTGCAGATCGAAGCGTGCAGCGAGACGCTCCGGCCGTATCGCCTCGCAATCTACGGAACGCTTGATCAAACCAACGGAGTGGACGTCTTCCACTTCGAACTACCCTCCCACTGAGGTCCTGATGCAACCTGCCGCCGCCGTCACGCTGAGCGACTGCTTCCGCGAGGAACTGGCCGCACTGCGCACCGAGTCGTTACAGTTTAGCGATAAGCATCGCGAACTGGCCCGCACGCTTGGGCTCAACGCGCGCGAGGCGAGTGACCCCCAGGTCGAGTTGCTATTGCAGTCGTTTGCGTTTCTCACCGGGCGCCTGCGTCATCAGGTCGAACAGGACAAGATGCGCCTGCCCGACACGATGCTCGCGTTCCTGTATCCGCACCTGGAAGCACCGATCCCGTCGATGTTAGTTGCCCGCATCGACGTCAAACCGAACGGCACTGATTTCTCAAAGGAGCAGTTGCTGCCGCGCGGCCGCACAGTCACAGCGCTGACCACCAACCACCTCGGACAGAGCACCGAATGTCGTTTCCAGACCTGCTACGACACGCCGCTGCTGCCGCTGAGGCTCGACACGGTCGCGCTTGAATCGGCGCGCGAGTACCCATTTCTCGGCGGCACCTCGTCGTCGCGTTCGGTGCTGCGCATCCGCGTGCGTCCCGACGGCATAGGCACGCTGCAGGCCAAGGGCCGGGGCCCGTCACGCCTGCGCTTCTACATCAGCGACGCTCAGCCCGACGCCGTAGCGCTCTATGAAATGATCGCGCTGCACCTGGAAGGGATTTACGTGCTGCCACACGCCGCTGCGCGGCAACCGCGCCGACTGCCGCCCGAGGCACTACGCTGGCTGGGCATGGCACCTGACGAGGCGGTACTTAGCGCCAACCCGCATACGCATCCGGGTTACCGGCTGCTGCAGGAATATTTCGCATTCCCGGAGAAGTTCTGCTTCTTCGAAGTAGGTCGGCTCGACGAGCTCGACTTTGCAGAGGTCGGCGACTATTTCGACCTATTGCTATTGCTCGACATGCCACTACAGCTACATCTGAATTTTTCTGCCGACTCGTTGCTGATGAACTGCGTGCCGCTTGTTAACCTGTTCTCGCAGCGCATCGAGCCGATCGCACTAAGCCACAGTGAATACGAATATCACGTGCAGGGTGACCTTAAGAACCACCGATACTGCGAGATTCATTCGATTCGCGACCTCGAATCGATCTCAAGCGAAGGCAAGCCGCGGAAGATCGCGCCGTACTTCGCGATGGACAACTTCAGCCAGCTCGACGGGCAGGATTATTTCTATTTGTGCCGGCGTCTACCAGCCACCGCCCCAAACGTGACGGGCAGCGAAACCTACGTGTCGTTTCTCGACGAACAGTTCAACTTAGGTCACCCTAACGACGAGGTGGTGGGCGGCACTGCGCTCTGCACTAACCGGCGCTTACCCGAACGGTTGATGTCAGGCAGCGCGCTGCATCTGGAGGGCGGTGGACCGGTAAAGCGGATTGTCGCGCTGACCAAACCGACGCCGCATCATACCCCTGCGCAGATCGGCCATCGTCCGTGGTCGCTGATCTCACAGCTCTCGCTTAACCATCTCTCGCTAGACGGTGGAACGGTCGCGCTTGCGGCGCTGAAGGACATCTTACGACTACACGTAGGCCCTCACCGGGAAGGTGGTTGGAAACAGATCGATGCGATCACCGAGCTGCGCAGCCGCAGCATCATGCGCCACGTCGGGCGCGACGGCTGGCGCGGCTTCGTCCGCGGTTCGGAGTTGACCGTGGTGATGGAGCCGATCGACATCGGTGCTGGCAGCGTGGTGCTGTTCTGCTCCGTGTTGCGCCAGTTCCTGCGCGGCTACGCAAGTGTCAATCATTTAATCGAAGTCGCGCTCGAAACGCGTAACCTCAAAGGGAGCCCGAAGCAATGGCTAGCATTGGCCGGCACCGCTATCGCACTGTAAGGGAGTACATGCTCCAGCAGCACGAGGACTTCAACGTGTTCCAGTTGATGCGCCTAATGGTGCGCGATACCGACAAGCGCCTGCCGATTGGGCGGCGCCTACGGTTTCACGCTGACCTGTCGGCTGCCTTCCCGGCTAGGGAGTTCGCGAGCGTCAAACTGCTCCCTTATGGCACGGACGACGACTTCGTTGCCGACACGCCCGAGCAACGCTTCGAGATCAGTACCGCGAACTTCTGCGTGGCGAGCGTCACGGGGCCACTACCCGAGCCTTTCACGGAGTGGGCACGAGAGCTATCCGCGCTACGCGCCACGGCGATGGCCGATTTTTTCGACATCTTTAACCAGCGCGCCAATGTGCTGCGCTACCAGCTCAAGCAGGAGTTGACGCCCAGCCTCGACGACCAGCCACCGGCCCAGACCGAGATGGCGCAACGCCTTGCGGCATTGGTCGGTCTGGGAGATGTGAAGCTGGCCAATCAAGTGCCGCTACCCAAGCGCGCCTGGCTCGGCATTGCCGGGCTGCTCGCTAATCAACGTAAACAAGCGTCCACGCTGGAGCACGTACTTGGGATCGCGCTCGGCGCGTCCGCCAGACTGACCGAGAACGTCGGTGCATGGCACGAACTGGACGGGCGCGACCGCTGCGCGCTTGGCCGTCGTAACCACAGCCTCGGCCAGACCTGCGTCGTCGGCCGCCGCGTATGGGATCAGCAGGCGCGCGTGCGTCTTGAGATCGGCGTACTCGATTACAAGACGATGTGTCAGTTGCTTCCCCCGGCACGCGGCATCAGAGCGGCTGCCATGCCGCAGGACTCGATCGGCACGCCCCAGCCCGGCTACGCTATGTTGCGCGGCCTTGTAAAGTTGCTCGTCAATTGCCTCGCCGACGTCGAAATCGTGCTGCACGTAGCGGACTCAAGCGTGCCGCCCACGCCGCTGCCTCAGCCCGCTCACTACACCGACAGCGGCGCGATGCGGCTCGGCCAGAGCGCCTGGCTTGCAGGCACGCCCGTACATCGCCATGCCACACGCCCTGTCAGTTTCCTTATCAAGACGCGCCATCCCGGAGAGTTTGCATGAACGACATCATCGGTGTCAGCTCGGCTAGCGCGTTTTCCGTCAATCAGCTTGGCGCACCGGAGCCCGACGTCTACCTGCATTGCGCAGTGTTCGTGACGCGCAATCAGATCCTTGGTGCAGAGACGTTCCGCCTCGAAAAATTCCAAGGGCAAGAGAAAGTGTCGGAGCTGTTTGAGTTTCAGCTCGAACTGGTCGCCAACTCAGATGGCCCTGACTTCATCGCGCTACGCTTCGACGATCTGATAGGCCGTCCGATCACGGTGGGCATCGGCAAACGCCGCGAGCCTGGCGCAAGCGCCGTGGAATTCCGCGCGGCGCTCCAAGGCAACCCCGTGCCAGGTGCGCAACTCTCACTGTTCAGCGGCATCGTGACCAGCGTGGCGGTGAAGAACCGTGGCACCTATACGATTACAATGAAACCAACGCTGCATCGGTTGAGTCTGACCAACAACTATCGCGTGTTCCACCGCCGCACTGTGTGGGAAATGATCGAGCAGTTGCTCGACGCGCATCACATCGCTTATCAGCCGTTCCAGCACACGTCGCGTAACCTGGCCGTGATCCGGCGCCAGGACTGGATGCAGGCCGGCGAGAGCGACCTGGAATTCCTCAAGCGGTTGATGAGCAAGGCGTTACTATATTTCTACTTCGTCCACACCGGTGACGACCACGCGCTGGTCTTCTCGAATCTGGCGCAATATCCGCCGGCGGTGCCGGACGACCGGCCGCTGCGCTATACCTACACCGATGTGACAGCACTCGGTATGGAACAGGAGGATGTTATCTCCGAGTTCAGCATGAAGCGCTCGATGGGCAGCACCGGCGTGCAGGGCGTACTCACACAACAGGATGGCGCCTGGTTGACCAATCCGGTGGTGGAGTTCAATTCGTACTATGCCAATGATCGGCAAGATGCAAACCCGCTGCCGTTCAACCTCTATAAAAGCTACCAGTACGGCGGCAGCACCGAGGAGGCGCAGCATCTGTCGAGCGCGACGCGCAGCACCCTCGACAGCAGCCGCAACGAACTGTCGGGCACCAGCAATTGCGCCGCGTTCCGTGTCGGGCATCGCTTCACGTTGAAAAGTAGCGCGGTGCCGACCAATCCGCGTGAACCATTCCTCGAAAACGGCACATTCGTGCTGACGTCAATCGAGCACCAAGCGAGCGCCGACGGCACGTATCGCAACGAGTTCCAGGCGGCCGACGCGTCCTACCTCATCACGCCCTACTCGATCCAGTCGACTCAGCAGGGCAGCGTGCTGGCCAAGGTCGTATCAAGCGGCACCACCGAGGCAATCAATGCAGTCGATTTCGGCGCGCCGGGCTCGTTTGAAGTCGGCAACAGCAGTTTCGGTGACGCACAGAACGGCGCCACCTATCCGCAGATCGGCGTCTACGTGCGCTTCTCTACGGCGGCACGCGACGCTCTACCAGTATGGGTTAAGCTGTCGCCATCGATGCAGACCGCACCGACTGTCGGCTCAGTGGTGGTGGTCGGGCGCGCCCAGGACGAATCGGAACTGCCCGAGATCCAGAACGTGATCCAATCCAATGGCAACGCACTGGTCGTGCCAGGTGGTTGGCTGTCGAACACGCACGTAGGTAACAACTACTCGACCAATTACGGCGACAACAAGAGCGTCAGCTACGGCGCAAACTCGTCCGCCGACCTTGGCCAAGCCACGCAGATCGTCACGAACGCCTACGGCACATCACGCTTTAACAACGCCAATTTCTCGCAGGGATCCAGCTACAGCTTCTCCACCGCTAATTCGCGTGCGGACGGTGCAAGCTCGAACACCGTCGAACTGTACGGCGGCGTGGTGGCGGACGATCTCCTCAGCGCCTCGGAATCGCTCGGCTCGACCTACAGCCGCCAGGTCGGCAGCATCAGTCACAACTACTCGCAGATCGACAACGCCACTGCGGTCAACATCAACGTGACCAATACCTCGACCACAACGATCGGCGCATCGACTACAAATTCCAACATCGGTACCTCTACCACCAATTCGAATATCGGCGTCTCGACCAATGTCTCGTTCACCGGACAGGTGATTACAACCAGTGTAACCGGCGATTCGCGGGAAAACATTACGAGCGGCAACACCACCCGCACCTCCGAAAGTGGCAATCTGAATGAGACCAGCGTATCAGGCAACATCACGCGTACTTCGACCTCCGGCGATATCAACGAAAAAGTATTCACCGGCAACACCACACGCTTCACGGTGACCGGAAACGTCTTTGAGAACAACGAGGTCGGTAACACAAACCGCACGTCGATCTCGGGCGATATAGAAGAAAGAATCGTGGTGGGCAACACGATCCGAGACTCGTTGGCTGCCAACATCACCGAGACTTCCGTGCAGGGCGACATCACACGCGACACTGTCTGCGGTGCCTTGACAGAAAACGGTGTGCTTATCTCCTACAACGGCGTAAAGACGGCAGGCACCGCCGAAGAAGTGGAGGTGAAGGGCTCCGCTACGGTCACGTCAACGACTGGCGACGCCACTCGCATCGAAACATCGGGGGCCACCTCGAACATCATCACCAATGCCGAGCTCACCGAGGTGGCAACGGCTGGCCCCGGCGCACGCGTATCGAACAATGACGAGACGCCGCACGTCGACAACATCGTCACGCGCGTCTACATGATTGAAGCCACTGTCATCTTCATGTGAGCCGCGATGAAAATCATCAAACCCCAATCGCTCGGCGTACTCCAAAAGCCCTACACCTATCTCGGTCGGCATCGGCTATCGGTGGCGGTGCTCGGTTTCTTCCGGCTTGGCGCGCCAAACGAACGCTTTCTCGCCGAAAGCACCCAATGGCCACGTGTGCTCGCAAGCTTGCCCGCCGGCCAGGTGCTCGACGAGGTAATGCCACGTCAAGGCGCCGAGGTGCTGCTACTGGGCTCGGCCTATGCACCTGGCAAGCAGGCAGTCACCGGCGTTGACGTACTGCTGCGCGTGGACACCGTTGACGGCCAGCCCGCCATTGGCAAGTGTCTTTCCGTCTGCGGCGAGCGTGAATGGCGCGGCGCGCTTAGCAAACGCCGCACTGGTCGCGCCAAGCCGTTCCTTGCAATGCCGATTACGTACGCGCGCGCGTTCGGCGGAGCGCGTAACCCCATCAACCCGGTCGGTTGCGGCAGCCGCGAATCGTGGTTCGGTAAAAGCGGTGGCGCAATGCCGAACGTGGCCTACGCAGCCGGCACAGTTGACGCCCGCTGGCGCACCAGCGTGCCAGCCGGCTTCGGACCGATCCCTGTCATCAACCAGGCGCGGCGTGACAAGTTCGGCAGCTACGGTCGCACTTGGCGCCGCTATGACGCTCCCGGTTTCGCACGCGACATGGACTGGAGCATCTTCAACATGGCGCCACCCGACCAGTGGCTGCCGGCCCCCCTTCAGGGGGGAGAACGCTATTTACTGCGCAACCTGCATCCGCAACACGCTGAACTGACGGGGATGCTACCGGACCTGGCCGCGCGCGCGTTCGTGACAAAGCTCAACGAGACGCCTGAGGCAATGCGCGAGGTCCTACTTGTAATGGACACGATCTGGTTCGTGCCTGACCACAATCTCGGCATCGCGATCTACCATGGCACGATCGAGATCGACGACAGCGACGCGCTCGACATTGGTACGCTAATGGTTGGCTACGAATACCGCGACAGCCCGAAAAGCATCGGACACTACCGTGACGTAATGCAGCTGCGCCTCGATCCAGAAGTCGGACGCATGCACGTATTCAACGAAAGCCAGCTCGCGCCAGAGCGCTCGGCGGCCGAGCAGGCACGTCGCGCTGCCGAGCAGGAACGCGCCGAACAGGCGGTGCTCGCCCGCGGTCAGCGTCGCCTAGATCTGCTCGACGCACAACACTGGGCACGGCGCGGCACGGTGCCCCCGGCCGACCATCAGGTCGCCCGCGCGACACTGCCAGCGCTTGGCATCATGACCTCGCAAACCGTAGCCGAAGGTGACTTCGACCTGACAGAGATCGTGACTCGCGCCAAGGCGCTAGCGGCCGACGCTGAGCAACGCGGCAAGGAAGCGCTAGCGCGCCTGCCAGCCCGCACGCTGGCGCCGGTCGACGCCGCGAAGCTACTGATCGACGCGCTTGAGCGTGCGGCCATACCAGCGTACGACCTGCTACCGCCGGAGCTGACAGGCCGCGATCCGCAGGTCGAAGGCATGCTGGCGCGGTTGCCGGTGCCGCCAGAGGGTGCCGATCCGAAGCAGCAGGCGCACTATGACAAGTCACGCGCCGCAATTATGAAGATTCCGTCGCTGCACCGGCAGGCGCGGCGCGCGGCGCCGAAGGTCACGGTCGCAGCGCTGCCCTATCCACCCGAGACCGCGCGCGGGCTCGGTGATCGGGTCCGGAAGTGGCGCGCGGCGGGCGTGCCGCTCGCCGGGCGCGACCTAGCCGGCGCAGACCTAGTAGGGATTGATTTCTCCGGTGCCGACTTACGCGAGACGATGTTCGATGGCGCCGACCTGAGCGGCGCGAAGTTCGTCGGTGCCAACCTGCAGGGCGCCGTGCTGGTGGGCACGCGCCTTGATCGCGCCGATTTCTCAGGCGCCGATCTCACGCGCGCGAATCTCTGCGCGAGCAATGGTCGAGCCATTTTGTTCGAGGGCGCGGAGCTCGCCTACGCGCAGGCGCTCGATGCACAGTGGCCGCAGGCCAACCTGCGTCGTACCCGACTGTACCGCCTGTTGGGCCTGCGGCTCGCTTGCCCTGGCGCGACGTTCGATGGCGCCGACGCAAGCAAGGCCACACTGTTCGATATAGAGGCCGACGACAGCAACTGGGAAGGTGCGACGCTCGAGAAAGCAGTGTTCATGCGCGCCCACCTGCAGCGCGCGAGCTTCGCGCACGCAACGCTGAAGAAAGCCGTCTTCAACCTAAGCAACCTGCAGGCGAGCCGCTGGGAGCGTGCCATACTCGACAGCGTGCAGGGGGGTGGCAAGACAAATTGGCGCGACGCCACACTGACCGGCGCGATGGCGCGCAACTGCGGCTTTCACGGCGCCGATCTGTCGCACGTCGACATGGAGGCGGCCCGCTTCCTGCGCTGCGACTTCGGGCAAGCCAACCTACGCGCCGCACGTCTTGTGGCGAGCCTATTCTCACGCTGCGGCTTCCACGCCAGCCAACTGCGCATGATTGCGGCGGCGCAAGCCGAATTTTTTCAATGCCAGTGCCGCAAGGCCGACTTTACTGGCGCGCGGCTCGCCGACGCCACGTTCGTGCAGTGCGAACGCACCGGCGTAGTTCCACCAGAAGGCGTGGCCAGCGGGAGCCCCACATGACGACGATCTGGGACGACATCGCGCTCGCGATCGAACTGAGTCAACCTGTCGCGCGACGCGACCTGCACGGATTCGATGCGCGCCGCCGCGACCTGGGGCGCGCGATTTTCAGCGAGGTTGATTTCTCGGGCACCTCATTCGTCGACGCCGAACTCGCACGCGCAAAGTTCGTGAATTGCAACCTAAGCGGCGCCGATTTCGGCAACGCCGGCCTCGACCACGTGAACTTCATCCAATGCGACCTGTCGCAGGCCCGCATGAATGGCCGCAACATGGAGCACGCGTGCTGGGTGGACTGCAACCTCACCGATAGCGATTGGTCACATGTTCAGCTACAGGTCAGCTCGCTCGTGAACTGCACGCTGCACGGCGCACGCTTTGACGCCGGCTCGCTCACGCGCTGCACACTGATCAACGACCGTTTCGACGGTGTCAGCGTGGCCAATGCAAAGTTCGAACAGTGCGTAATCAGCCCCGCTGACTGGCGCGCTGTGACGTTGCGCGGTCTAGACGCAGACGGCGTAACGTTTTCGAACGCGAACTTCACGGGCCAGGTGATGACAGGACTGCGACTGCGGCGCTGCACGCTGAGCGCAGCCGAGCTGGTGCAAGTCGATCTGGCTGGCGCCGACCTCACGCGGTCGAGCTTTTATCAGGCGCATCTTGCCGAGGCCAACCTTAGCAACGTCGAGGCAACGCACGCAATGCTTTACCAAGCGCGGCTCGAAACAGTGGATATGTCCGACGCGAAGCTAGAAGGCGCGATCTTTCAGCAAGCGCAGCTCTCGGATTGCCGGCTGGACGGTGCAAAACTGAAAACCAGTATCTGGAACAAGAGTCGTCACCAGAACGTGTCGTTCCAGAGCGCCGATCTCTCCTACGCACGCCTCGAACACATCATAGGCGGCGAGGTAGATTTCTCGGGCGCTAATCTCGATCACGCCCAATTGCATAACGCGACGCTCACCGACGCGCGGTTCCGCGGCACCAGCCTGCGCCAAGTAGGTCGTACGAATCCCGCGCGCCTCGCAATCGAAGCCCGTACCCTTACCCTGGAGAATGAATGATGGGCGCCTCCCAGACCACCAACAAACTTCCGCAACCGCTTCCGCTACATCTACTCGAGGCCAGGGTGATCGTGGCGCTGGAGCAGCATGCCTATTTACTCGACGACGGACGCGTCGCCTATCAGGCGCTCAGTTGCCTGATCCGCCCGGAGGTGGGAGACCACGTACTCGTGG
Source organism: Robbsia andropogonis (assembly GCF_034047095.1). NCBI lineage: Bacteria > Pseudomonadati > Pseudomonadota > Betaproteobacteria > Burkholderiales > Burkholderiaceae > Robbsia > Robbsia andropogonis. Next base: position 31,238 of record NZ_CP139164.1, read on the forward strand.
CCACCTGCCAAAACGATGCGAGCTACATCCTGCACGTGTTGCATCGCACCGACGCGAAACAGGTGCAGCTAAGTGTGCCAGGTGCAGAAATGCTGCGCATCGAGCAGGCCCGCATCCAACTGACAGCCATCGAGTCGATTGCGCTCGACGCATTGAGTGACGTTGAGATCCGCGCCGCCACCGGCACGTTGAACCTCGCCGCACGCAACCTGTTCACCAGCGCACAGGACACCCTCGTCGAGAACGTGGGGCAGTTCGTCGGTCGCGCCGATCGCTATCTGTTGGAGGTGAACGAATTGCTGTGCCTGCATGGGCAGCACGCGATCATCACTGCCGATGAAGACGTCAAGGTGGACGGCGAACGCATCAGTATGGGCTGACGCACCTCGTACGCCACCTTTATTCAGGAGCCTTCATGTTCGCCACCAATAGCCTTGACGCAATGTCGATGTCGACGATCCCTGACGTCTGTAAGACGCCAGCGCTCGTGCCAGTCCCCATTCCCTACGTCAACATCACGTACTCATCGATGCATATCCCTTCGGTGTTCAATGTGATGATTTGCGGCGGTTTCGCGGAGAACCTGCTGACCGAAGGCACTACCAGCATTGGCGACGAGCCCGGCGTACTAGGTGGCATCGTCTCGAACGTATTCATGGGCCCCGACACCTACCTGACCGGCAGTCTCAAAGTAATGTTCGGTCCCGCCTTCGCGGCGCGCATGACCTCACTGGTCGGCATGAACGGCATGCCATTTAACACCGTCGGCATCTCAATCGTGCCAGCGCAATTTCGTGTACTTCTGCTGGCCTGACCATGACTCGTCCATTCCGCTTCTTCCGTCCGTCCGGCACCAGCGCGCTCCCGCAACTCGCCGTACTTGGCGCCAGTATCCTGTTGGCTGCATGTAGTTGGCTCGGCCTTTCGAAGTCCACCGCAGTCTCGCAGATCAAGATCGTGGCCGAAGTCAATGCTAACCAGAACGCCGCCACTCAGCTCGACGTGGTGTTCGTGTACGACAGCAACGTCACAGCGATGCTGCCCGCCACTGGCTCCGACTGGTTTCAAAAGAAGGGCGCGCTGATGGCCGGGCTCGCCACTGCAATCGACGTAGTGAGCCTGCAGGTGCCGCCCGCGACGTTGAGTACGGCAAAGCTGCCCAAGCGCCACGGCAAGGCGATCGGCGTCTACGTCTATGCCAACTACCTGAGCGCAGCCGGACAACCTAAGGGCAACATCACACCCTACAAGAACGTAACGATCTGGCTCACGCCAACGACGGTGACCTACCAGTCGCAGTGATGCCAGCTAGCCCAGGAGCGATCAGGCCATGACACAAACCACTCACCTCCCAGACGCGGTCCAATGGTCGGAAGGTATGATGCTATCGCCGCAGCATCTGCAGCAAAACGACCGTTACTGGCACGCGCACCTGCGCCATCGCGTGCAGGCCGTTGCGCCACATTTCTGGGGCTTGTTGACGCTGCGCTTCGAGATGGTCAAAGGGATTCTCAGCATCGGCGAACTCGAATGCATCCTGCCTGATGGACTACTCGTAGCGTTCCCCGGTGGCCTGCCACGCAATCCGCCTGGCAACGTCGAGATCGACGTCGGCGCCGCTTGCAAGAGCGGCCAATCCCCCGTAAAAGTTTGGTGCTGGGTTAATCCACGCGGCCCGTACGCGGCCGTGCAGGACAGTCAGGAGCGGCGCTACAACTCGGTACTCGACGAACCGAGCGTGGATGAGAACACGGGCGACAGCGCACTCGCGCTGCCACGCATGCAAGTGCGCTTCCAGCTTTACCTCGGCGCGAACTCGCCCGCGCCGGCCAGCGCGGTGCCACTACTCGAATTCGTGCGCGGCGAAAATCAGTCGCTGCAGATGACCACCTATCATCCGCCGATGCTGCACATCGATGCAGCAGACTGTCTTGGCACCTCGAACCTATGGCGCAGCCTGCACGACCTCCACGACCGTCTGTGGGAGAAGCTTGCGCAGCTCGCCGAGTCAGGCAAAGGCGGCGACACCGATGACAGCATCGGCAACGAACGGCGCCAGCACCTGTTGGCCGCGCGTGCAATCGGTATCTGCCTGCCACCGTTCTCGACACTGCTAGATGGCCGCACTCACCCAGCAGCGTTGTACGAGGCGCTCGCTTGCATCGTCGGCGCGGTGTCCGCTATCGGCACCAATCCGCTCCCGCTCCTGATGAAGCCGTACCAGCACGATGACTGCCTCCCACAATTCCAGCAAGCGATAGACTTCGTGCAAACGCGCGTCGATACCGTCGACACTCGCTACGAGACGCTGCAATTCCTTCGCACCGACCAACACGACCCGGGTCTGCTCGACGCCTGCTTCGAGCGCCGAATACCGAGCGGCATGGGCGATGAGCTGATCATCGAAGTCGAACCGCGTGAGGGTCAGACGGCAGCGCAGTTGCTGGCGTGGCTCAACGAAGCGCTGATCGCCGACGCCTCGGTGATACCGCTGTTGCGCCGCGCACGCGTGGCTGGTGCCTCGGTGCGGACGCTGCAGCCGCACGAGATCGAGCGCGAAAAACTGCGTTCGCAGGTCGGTCTGTTCGTCCTAAAGAACCAATCGCTCGATCTCGACGACCAGGGCACGCAGCACGTGTTCGGGGACGGCGTACTACTTCAAATCGTAGGCCGCAAGAATGACGCTCTGCCAGCCTCGATTGTGCTTTATCGGGACAAGCAGAATCACGGCGCGGTGACCGCGTCCGCTCAGCCTCAACCGACCACCGAGGCGCCCATAGAATCGGTCACGCCCCCAACCAGGTTGGGAGAGGGCCATGCGTGACGCCCCAACCTGGCCACAGCAGCGCCACAATCATTCCAACCTGGTGGCGCGCTTTGCTGATTTCTATCAGGAACTGGCCGCAATCAAAACGGCCCAAACGGGCGGCTGGCTAGCAGCCTATCTGGCCAGTGGTGACCTGCCTCAACCCGTCACTGACATCGAGTTCGCCAAGCGGGTAAATGCACGGCTGCTCGCACGGCTGCAGCGCCAAGCGCGGCGCCACGCTGACGACACAGGCACCCCGGCCGGCCACGCCGCACGACAGGCCCGCTACTTGATGGCAGCGCTGGCCGACGAGGTGTTGATCTTCGAGCTCGATTGGCCGGGGCGCGACGCTTGGCTGTCGGTGCTGCTTGAGCATACGATGTTCGACTCCAGCAACGCCGGCTCGCGTTTCTTCGTGATGGCCGAGCAGCTAGTCGGCGAAACACCGCGCACGCCGCTGCAAGCCGAACTTGCCTCGGTGTTCCTCCTCGCGATGGAACTCGGCTTCAAGGGCCGCTATCGCTCGCGCCAGGCGCAGCCTCACTTGGAGAAGATCCGAGGCCAGCTCTACGAGGTCGTGTTCGTCGCAGGCGGCAGACTGAACGACGAGCAGCCTGCTTTCGCCAACGCCTACGCCTATCCGCTCACGGGTCGTTACGACGAGCGACTCGCGCCGCTTTCACCGTGGCGCAATCTAGCGCTCTACGGGCTGATCGGCTACCTGGTGTTGTCACTGGTAGCGTGGTTCGTTCTGATGCACCCATTCGAACATTACTTGAATAGCTAGCAGCGTCAGGCAGGAGCGCAATTCGTGGACGCATTACAGAAACCGATCGCTTGGCTGAAGGCACAGACCGGCTGGGCTCCCAACGCTGGAACGCTGAAGCTCGTGCTGATGTCGGCCGCCGCCGCGCTCGCCTTGCTTGTCCTGCTAAAGCTGGCGGGGAAGCTGTGGGCCAAGCTCAAGCCACTCGTCATGGCACCAGCCGTACCGCCGCTGTGTGGCTGCGAACCGACCGCCAAGCCCTATGTAAAAGGGTGGATCGAGCGCGCCACGCTCGCCCTCGACTACCTGCGCACTTCCCGTGAGTGGCGCTACGGTACGCCGTGGGTGCTGATGCTTGGCCAAGCCGGTGCTGGCAAGACCAGTCTGCTCGAATCGATCGGCCCGCAGCACACGCAGCCGCTCGACGAACGCCAGAAACAACTGGAACTCGAGGGTGCCACTTGGTACGCGCTCGACCAGGGCTTAGTGCTCGATCCGGACGCCAAGTGGCCAGAGTCGGCCGCCGCCGTGGCGCTCGGCGACGGCACATCCGACGGTGCAGACTTGCGCCGCTGGCAAAAATTCCTTGATCAGCTAGACGCGCTGCGCCCCGAGCGCGCGCTTGACGGCATCGTGTTGGCAGTGTCGGCAGGAACCTTCCTGCAGCGCGATCCGGCACGATTGATGGCTCTAGCGCAGAACGCGTGCCAGCAACTGCGCAGTATCGAGGAGCGGCTCGAGTTCGCGCTGCCCGTCTACGTGGTAGTGACCGCCTGTGATCACGTTGAGGGTTTCAGCGCGTTCTGGCGCTCGCAGTCGCCGCAGCGGCGCACTGAGATGGTCGGATGGTCAGCGCCGAGCCAGTTGTTCGAGACGCCGCCCGAGCAGTGGGGCGCCGCCATCTTCGAGGCCATCGGTGCGCAATTGCAGGCACTGCAAGTGGAAACGGCGGCGCACTGCGAACGGATCCCCGAATACGACGCCGATCCAATGTTCCTCTACCCCCTGCGCTTCGCTCAACTGCAAATGCCGTTCGAGCAGTGGCTTGCCATAGTGTTCCAGGTCTCGGCCTGGGAAACCACGTTTTTTCTGCGCGGCGTCTACTTCACCGGCACTGTGGCGGGACACGGCGACCAAATCGAGCATCGCGACGGCCCACGCCACGACGTGGCGTTCGTGCGCGACCTGATCATCGACAAAGTTCTCGCCGAGAAACATCTTGCGCGCCCGACACGGGCCGGCGTCTGGTCGCGCAACCTGCTAATCAGGCGTGTGCAGTGGCTCGGCGTGCTCGGCTTTTCGGTGTTGGTGATCGCGTTCGCAGTTCGGGTTTGGATAATCGATTCCCGGATCGGACACGTGATACAGGCGCTCGAAAGGATGCAACAGTTGCAGGCGCCCGCGCCCGGCGCCGGCTGCATCGCGCAGGCCCCTGCTTACCAATTGATCGAACAGGTTGCACAGATCAATGCTGATGTGAGCAATTGGCTGCTGCCGGTGTCGCTGGTCGATTCACGCCTAAGCCGTCAGAGCGCGCGACGCGTGATCGACACCGCGTTCCGTAAGGTGATACTGCCGGGGCTTGCGTGCCAGTTATCGCAGCGCGCCGACAAACTCGGCTCAGAGGCAACCCGCGGTATCACGGCCGAGCTCGACTATTCGCAGGCGCTCCGCAATTTGAACAGCTTCGTGCAACGCGTGGATCTGTACGAGCGTAACGCCAGTCGCTTCCAACGCTTGCTCGGTAAGACACCCTACGCGAAAGACCGCGTGCCGCTGCCAAGCTTCTTCGATCTGCTCGAATACGCCTACCACACACCGGTACCACCCTACGTACGCAGCCGCCCCGGCTTGCTGCCGCTCACCTTAGCGGCGCTCACCGACGAGGATTTCACCGGCACGATCACCACCCCACCGCAGTTGAAACAGAATGTCAGCGATCACATCGCCGCACTGGCCGCGCAAGCGAGCATGCTGCTGCAGTCTGAATTGCGGGCCGGCCTGCCGCTGCTCCAGCAGTTGCAAGTGAAGGAGCAGCCAATCCTGCCACACGTGCAGCAGTTCACGCGCTGGTTGAACTGGATCCGCACAGAGTGGCTCGGCTCCAGCGCTGACAACAACCCAATCCTGAGCGTGCAAAACCAGTTGGTAGCAAGTCTCAAACCGCTCGTCACCGATTTCGGCTATCCGTCCTATCTTCAGTCGCAGGTCGGCACACAGTTCGACGCCGCGCATCAATACCCACTGGCAATGCAGACGCTCAACAGTCTGTCGCTGCCTGGCTACGGCGCACTGTTCGTCAACCTCAACGGACAGATCGCACTGAACCCAGCAATGCAGGGCGAGCTGACCGGCCTCAACGCGCTGAGCAGCCTCAGCTACATGTCCATGGCCCCTCTCACCGAGTTCAACTGCACGGGCAACCTCGCCAACTGGAGTCCGAGCCCGCTGAAGGACGCGAATCAGAACGTGGCAGACTACCAGAAGTTCCTGGCAGAGCCGACGCTGAAGGGAGACCGGCCCGACGCGCTTTATCGGCAGCTAGCCCGCTACCAGCTCGAACTGGCAGTCAACAACAACCTCGCACAAGCGCAGGCCGCCGCTGACCTCGCCATGAGCAGCACTGAGGCACAGTTGAGCGCCGACAGCGGTAACTTCGCCACGATCTCGCCGCTGGCGCTGAACATTGAGAAGCAGTTCCGCACGCTCGGCATGGACGGCAGTGCCACGCAACTCACGCAGTGCGCGCACCAGTACGCCAACGGTCAGCTCGGTCGCATCTCGCTGCTAGCCGATCAGAGCCAGCTCTACCAACCCAGCTACCTTCCCGCCTCGCAGGACCCAGAGGCGTACTTCTTCGATCTCGGCAGTACGCCGGTGGTGACCGACATGCTAGCGCGTCAGGTCAGCCGCGTGCAGGTTCTGGTTGGCTACGCCCAGCCATTCCTCACCTATCTTGGGCAGGCGGAGTCCTGGGCCTCGAGCGCCAGCGCTAACACCGCGAACGCAGCCTACTGGAACAATACCGCGAGCGAGATCAAACGCTATACCCAGGGCAAAGACACGAACTCGCAGCCGGCAGTGCTCGATAACCTGTTCCTGAAGGTGCTGTCGACGCTGCAGAACAACAACTGCAGCGAGCAACTGACCGCGTATTCATCGCCCCCGCTCGGCAACGACCTGTTCTCAAACTATCGCGGCCGACTCATGCAGAGCGTTCAGATGCGGTGCAAAGGCGAGCGCTACGCGCAGGCGCAAAACGCCTACCAGCCGGTGGCGAGTCGCTTCAACCGCGAACTGGCTGGCCGCTATCCGTTCGGTGCACTCGACGCCGACGACGCGGGTCTCGATGCCGTGAAGCGCTTCTTTACCGACTACGAAAGCCGACGCGCCGCACTCGAGAAGCAAGTGACGGGGCTGAAGGAGCCGTACTGGAAGAACGTGCGGCAGTTCCTGGCACAGCTCGACCAAGTGGACGCGTTTCTGCAGGGCAACATGGTGTCGACGACGGTGCCGGGCGACACCGCTGCCACAGGCAACGTGGCAGCCACCGCCGACGACGCCCCGCTCGTCAGCCTGAACGTGAACTTCCGCGCGCTGAAGCCCGGCGCGAACGGCAGCAACCAGATCAGCGAGATGACCCTAGTGTCGGGTACCAAGGGCGTCTCGTTCCCTAACGGTGGCAGCGCCATGGACTGGCAGTTCGGTCAGCCGCTGGTGCTCGACCTGTCGTGGGCTGGCTTGTCGCTGTGGCGACCGTCGCTGGCAATCACAGCGCCTGACCTGCAGGTGGACGGCAACACCGCGACGTTTGCCGCCACCGGCAACTGGGCGCTGCTGCGCATGATCGAGCGCCATCGCCCGGACTCGGAACCCGCCACCGATCCACGTGATGCGTCGCGCGCGCTGCTGCAGTTCGACGTGCCAGTGCTGCAGTCAAAGCCAGCCGGCAGTCCCGCCACCGACACCGCGCATGTGTTCCTCAGCATTCGCGTGTCGAACGTGAATGCAAAGACAGCAACGCCGCTAAAACTGCCGGCGGCATTCCCAATTTCCGCCCCCCAATGAACGCCATGACGACGAATTTAGCTCAGCTCGCCGACGCCGACCGGCATTTCCAGGCCACCCTTAACATCAGCCTAGACACGCTGCTTGCACCTATCAAAGCGGCGATGCCATGCGGGCGACCGGCGCGAGACAGTCCGAGTTACAGTCAGATCGCGCAAGAACGGCGCCACGACGACCCCAGCCTGCCGATGGGCGCCTGGCAGCGCGACCTGAAACGCGCCGACTGGCTCAAGGTTAGCCAGTTGATAACCGAGATGCTGATGTACGAAAGCAAGGACATACAGTTGCTTGCCTGGCTCTACGAAGCGCAGCTCAAGCAGTACGGCATCGCCGGCATCGCGCCAACCCTGGTGTTGCTGTGCGAGATGATCTCGCGATACTGGGATCACATCCATCCGTCTCCGAGCCAGGGTGACTACGAACATCGCGCCAACCTCATACGCTCGATCTCCGACAAGAATCTGGCGGCACTGCGGCTTGCACCGCTGATCCAGCTTGAGGACGGGAAGACTTATTGCTGGGCTGACTGGGAGCGCGCGCACTATCACGAACGCGCACGCGGCGGCAGCAGATCTGACGTAGACACAGAGAGCGCCACACTGGCACAACTGCAAGAGGCACTAGATGCCACCTCGGCCGCCGACTTCCTAGAGCTGCGTGCACGCCTGTCTGACGCACTGAACCGGATCGACGAAATGAACACGGTGCTCGATCAGCGTTTCGAAGGCGAAGCGCCTAGCCTGCACAAAACAACAGAACTGCTAGGGTCGATCCGTTCACTCGTCGACGGTGAACTGCACAAACAGGGCGTGCCGCTCAAACCACCGGCGGTGCACGAACCGCTCGCAGCGGGTGTTGGGCTGGACAGTGCGGAAACTTATACCGCGCCCCCCCCACCCGTAAGCGGCACGCCCGAGACGCTGGCTGTAGCAACCGCGGTCCGCGATCGTGCCGACGCCTACGCGCGACTCAAGGAAATCGCCGAGTTCCTGATCCGGCTGGAGCCGCATAGCCCAGTGCCATACCTAGTACTACGCGCCACCCTCTGGGGCCGCATGAACACGACCGAGCTATATCAGGAGGTGTTCATGCGATTGGGCGGACAGCTCAATATTTTTGAGATGGTGGGCATTGAAAGCGCACAGCCAAGTAATCCGTCCTAATGCACCACCGCGTCGCCTCTTTCGGGTCGACACAACCGCTCTCCGGACCGGGTCCGGAAAAGGAGATATAGATGGTTTTCCTCGCTAGACAAGCCGGCATGGAGCTCGCCCCGATGCTCGGCAATGGTTCTCGGTTCGCGTCGTCACGGTTTGCTTCGTCTACGTCGCAATTCAGCTCACTGCTGTACACGCAAAAACGCAGCATCAGCTACGCATCCAAGGCTGCACAGCAGCATGTGGAGGCCCAGCGCATGCGGGCTCCCGAGGTCAACGAGATATTTTCCCGCATCGAAGACCACGAGCGGCAGCATCCAGGACGCCCAGAGCTTCACGTGCAATTAGGAAATCAGAACATCTACCAGCCTCAGAACAACACACTCACCGTCAAGATGTCGAGCCCGTATCCTGCGGGCGATCTCGCGCATGAAGGCCGCCATCGCCACGACGACAACCTTGGCCTGCTGACCGACGACTTGCTGATCCAAGGCGAGTTAAATGCCATCGAGTCTCAGCGCCGGGCCTCAAACCAAGCAGGCGAATCGCATCATCCGATCCTCAGTTGGAAGGAGATAGACGTCAAGCGAGCGTATGCCAAGCAATACGCTATCCCCAGCCTGCCGACGACGACGCCGGGCAAATCCTTAACCTGATCGGAGCAATCCGGATCAATCACGAACGCGTCGTCCTTGGGCGATGCAGGAGCAACCGGGATGTTAATGCATGCGCCGAAGGCCGACACGCACCGCCAGGCGTCCCCCTTGCCAGCAGACGCTGCCCCGCTCGCCGCTGCCATGCGGGCGCTGGACGCTGCAGACTGGCACTCGTCGAGCGTGCTTGTTTACCTGCCCTCTTTACTCAAGCACGCCGAAGCCCTCGCGCCGTCGCACCGCGCAGGCTGGCTGATCGGCCTGAATCGCTGCTGGGAACACCATCACGCCGCGTTCGACTCGGTAGCCAAGCGTACCTTGCTGACACTGGCAGCCGCATGGTCGTACTGGCCGCTCGTACTAGCCGTGGGCGACACCCTCACACCGTTCGAGCGACGTGAGCCTGACGTGCTTAGCCTAGTAGGCCACGCCTACCACCTGACAGGTGACGTTGACGCCGCGATCGACATGGCAGTGATTGCGCAGCTCGCCGAGCCGGGCCACCCAGGCCACGCAGCCGCCTATCGCAACCTGATCGCTTGGCGCAACTGGCGCCGCAGCTTGCTACCGATGCACAGCATCGGGAACGACGATGCGATGCTCTACCTCGAACCGCTCGGCCATCACCACGTCGCCGATTTCTGCTGGCAGTATTACGATCCAGCGATCGCCGAATGGTGCGGCCTGCCGCATTTCCACGAAGCCGCCGCATGGCACCGCTGGCTCGATGCCGGCTATGCCCAGGGCGACCAGCAGTTCGCGGTGATTCATCGTGCATGGGGATTCATCGGTAACGTCGGCCTTACACCGTATCGCGACATCGGTTTTTTTTACTACTGGATCGGTCGCGATTTTCAGGGCCACGGCTTCGGCTCTAGCGCCGCGGCCCTGCTAATAGAGGCTGCGCATCGGCACCGCTGCATGCGCACTTGCTACGCCACTGTCTACGAGACCAACACCGCGTCACGCCGGGCACTGGAAAAGATTGGCTTCATTGATACAGGCGTCCGCGGCGCAGCGCCGCACGATAACCACCTGTTCTACCGGATCGGACAGCCGAATACACAAGCGCGAATCGCTTGCGAGTTGCATACCCTGACCGACTGGCTCGACCTCGACGTGCGAGCCGCAGTGCCACTGACTAGTCGAGATACATAAAAACAGACATTGAGTATAAACGCTACGACCATCCGTCCCATTATGTTTCAACCACGTGTACACAAGGAGATAGCGCATGAGCTTCAGACGCAAGGCAATGACCCTGGTTCCACCGATTGGTGGGTTCTTCCTGTCCGCCTTAAACCATCCCGATGCAAAAGTGCAGCGCACCGAGTTCAAGCAGCAAATCGCACACCACGATTCGCCGTATGGAGATGCCGTCAAGTTCGCGAACGACGGGCTGCTGGCGGCTAAGGTGCCCCTCTCGCCAATCGCAGGCGGTGCTATGAAAAGCGCAATGGATGCTATAGCGGAAAAACGCATGTCTAACACCACGGCGGCAACGTTTGCAGAAACGGCGGGATTCATGCACAGCGCTGGCAACGCCGCCTGGAACCTCGACGTGCGCGGGCTGGCCGCAGCCACGCTCGGAGTCATCGCTACGCCTCTGCGTGGCATCGCCGTCCATCTGCACGCCGCCGAGATACCGGGCACGCCGGAACACGATTACTACAAGAGCGGCCGCCATCTCAACGAATAGCCCCTGCAATCCGTACGCTCAGTGGCTGGCCAGCACTCATTGCACAAGCTAGGCGTTCAATCAGACTCGCGCAGTTCTGGCACGATCAATGTCTCGCCGCCCGTGCCGCCAACATCGCCATTGCGCGTCGACGCATCGCGTCCCGCCCCGTCGCCGTCCAGGCGCTCGCGCACCTCGCGCGGCAGCCGTTGCGTGAGGATGGTCTGCGCACGACGCGACAGTTCGACTTCAATCGCGACGAGCGGCTGTTGGCGCGGCGAGCGCCCCGCGCTGCCCGCGTGCTCGATGGTGGCGGCGCGCCGGTCCTCGTCGCCACCAGGACTACGCGTACCGAGCACCGGTCGCGTCGTGCCATTCGGCATGATTACCTCGACACGCTGGGCATCACCACGCAGGCGCAAAATAGGAGAAAATGATGTGTCTTTTCGCATGACGGCCCATCGGGTTTCAACATATTGGTGGTATATCTGCGCAACACAGAGCAACCGAAGCAGTCTCCTGCTGCTCGCGCGGCACTAGCACAACTTGCTTTTCTGACTGCCATCTTCTGATCAGGAGTAACTCATCCAATGGCACGCATCTATCAGACCAGCAACATGGGCGAGGCACATTTTCGCGTCAACCTATCCGACCGTGGCACCGCGGACCTGCTTGTCCACCGCGTCAATAGTTACGGGCTCGCGCACGGAGACGCACGCTGGTACATCACCCGCGACAAGCAGGAAGCCGACATCTGGCTGTACTTCACGAGCCTGGGCATGGCACAATTCAAGGTCTGTTTCGTCGACAGCTACGGTGAGGCGGGCTGGCAGCGGCCGCACCCGTTGCAAGGCCGCCTCACGCGCTGACCCCTTGGGAAATCACGCGTAGGCGCAACGCTTTATCAGCCGCCATCGCGCGGCGCATGCCACAGTATGCGGTTGCCGATCGGTATGCGTACCACCTCACCGCGCGCAAGCAGGTACTCAAGCGCTGCCTGCGTGACGTCGAGCGAGTGTTGCGCGGATTGCGCGCCGACCCAGAAATGGTGAATGCCTTCGACCGTGTCGGCCGCAACGGGATTCATCTGCAAATAATGCGCAATCTGGGTGGCGACGTTCTGGACCAACGCATCATTCATGGAACGTACCCTGCCATCGATAATTCGTAAAGCCAACAGCTTACCTCAATCGCTACGCCCAACTCAGTTTGAGCGATCCCGCACGAGACCATGCTTGCGCACCAGCTTCCCAAACGCGCTACGCTCTTCACCCGCGAGCCGCGCTGCCAACGACAGATTACCGTTGGCTTCAGCTAACAGTCGCCGCAAGTAATCGACTTCAAATCGGGTGATCATCGCTGAGCGCTCCGCCTTGAACGGACGTCCGGCAGTTGGCTCTGCTCCGCCGAGATCTTGCGTGCTGACCACGCTGCCGAGCCGCACAAAACCGTCCTCGCTCAACAGGAAAGCGCGATGTACGCTGTTTTCAAGTTCGCGCACGTTGCCTGGCCAAGTATGGCTGCGCAGATGCGAATACGAGGTGTCGTGAAAGCGCATCGCAGATTTTGTGTAGCGCGTGCGCAATCCATCGAGGAACGCCTCGGCCAACTCAACCGCGTCATCAGCGCGATCGCGCACAGACGGGATCCTCAGCGTCACCACGTCCAAGCGATACAGCAAATCGCGTCGGAACTGCCGTGCTTCCACCAGAGCGGCGAGATCTGCGTTGGTCGCAACCACCACACGTACATTCGCGTAGCGGATCTTGGTACCACCCACACGCCGGTAGCCGCCGTCCTGCAGGAACCGAAGCAACGCAGCCTGCGCCTTTAGCCCGAGCGCGTCGATTTCGTCAAGGAACAGCGTGCCGCCCTCGGCTTCTCCGATCAGACCGCCGCTGACAAGCTTGGCGTCGGTGAACGCGCCGCGTTCGTGGCCGAACAGCTCGCTTTCGACAAGCGCCTCCGGTAATGCGCCGCAATTAACAGGGACGAACGGCGCCTGACGGCGTTCACTGCAATAATGGATGGTCCGCACGGCGAGTTCTTTGCCAGTGCCGGTCTCCCCCAACACCGTGACCGGCACGTCAACACCTGCGATTTTTTCGATCTGACGCCTGAGGGCCTCCATAGCGTCGGACGAGCCGAGCATCTTGAGGTGGGTACACTGGTTCATACGCACTCCGAATCTGGTCGATTAACTGTTCAGAGACGTGCGATAGCGAACGTCATCTAGCAGTCGTTTATTTTATTTCAGCTGGTACGGATGCACTTCGATGTAATGCCGGACTGCTGCGCTTTCGATGCTCCCCGATATGGTCGCCGTTCACACGACACCTTGCATCATGCGCGAGCATAATCTTAATTTGGATTTAGCAAAGTGAAAAGACCTCTCTTTAATAAATCTCACAAATATAAACGATAAATGACATTGTCACACTCACGAACGCCAACTGACCGTCAAGAGTTAAAACTATCCCGCATCTTGTTCGTATTTCATGAGATCAGAAGTTTGTAAAAACAAAGCAAAAAAATTCATAAATGACCGCGTGCGCGCCAGATCTGGAGACGTTGGCGGTTAGTCGTCTAGCGCACTGGTTAGTTAAAGTGCAACGGAGGCCGGTGATATACCACCAGTGAGTGGCATCGCATGCTTTTTTAGCCACTGCGTCAACTGCTCGTGATGTTTGCACTCGCGGAAAGTTAACAAATAAATGGGTATTTCAATCGAATCCTTAAGCAGATCGTAACCGCGAGGAAATCGCCCGGATCGCCGCCCTCCCTGGAAAAGAAAACGGGGCGTTCATTGTGCACCTCCTTCTGAAACCTGGATAAACATTGGGATCTGGCCTTCGACATCGTTGCGACACGGGCGATACTTGCGCGCCAGTGCTGCGGTAACCGCTTCGCTGTGCAGATCGATCGTCCGAATCTGCCATGGGGCATCAGGCACGACCTGCTCGGCAGGCAGAATCCGATCGTTGATCAAACGCCGGATCATGTAGTGAGTGACACCAAGCTCCTTCGCTGCCTCAGACATCGTCAGCCAGTCGCCATCCTTATCTGCCGACTTGTAGGCGTGGATATCGCGGACATGCCGTACAGAGCTGACACGATGTGCGGTCCAGGTCTTGCCCTGTCCTGTGCGTATTCCCATGCGGTTCAGTGATGCAGCAATGTCCTCGTCGGACCATCGGGTTACCATGCTGCGAATAACCGCGAGCGCTTCGTCTGACGTACTGCAGCCATGCTCGCCAGTTCGCGGCCTGCGAATCCGTAGCCGGGAATGTTGACCGCCTTGCCAGTGGATCGTCAGAATGATTTCGCGTGTAGCCTCGTCGACGTCGGCAACGATATCGACGATGAGCGCGCGAACAAGCTGTTGACGTGTGCGCATGGCGACGCTCGGTGCATTCCACGCAGCATGAAGATCTTCGGCGAGCTTCGTAAAGTCAGGCAGGGGAGCCTGCGCCTTTGGTGCAGTCACCGTCTCCACGCGCGTCTGGCAGGCCTGTACACGACGTAATGCCGCTTCCCAGTTCTTCTCCAGCTGCGCGGCAATCAGGCGGTTCTCGGGATCACAGGCGGCGTAGCGCCGCTCAGCCAGCGTGGCCTCGTACTGGGCCTGCTGCAGTTCGAGTTCCACGATCTGTTGCTGCTCGTTCAGGGTATCCATGTGCATTTGCTCAGCCTGTTGTGCCGCTTCGATCGCCAATGGCTCCACGACGCGCAGAAGCTCCTTGCTGACAGTCGCATCGATACGGGAACCACCGAACCTCATACATCGCGCTGACGTGTCGAAGCGGTCACACCGGTACACGGCCTGCGGGATACGTCCAGCGTAGGCCACCGACAGGCGACGTCCACAGCGTGCGCAGGCAAGCAGGCCAGCGAGCAGCGCGCGGCCACCACGACCGGATTTTACGTCGCCCGCCTTGCCGTAAGCATTTGTCGCGAGCTTCTTCTGGTTGCGTTCAAACTCCGCCCAGTCGATGTAGCCTTCGTGGTGTTCCCGGAGCATGACGTCCCAGTTCTCAAACGGCTTGCGGTGCTTGTAGCTCTTGCGTGCCCGGCCTTCGACGATCGTCATCTGCTTGCCGCTCTTGCCATACGCGTAGACACCAGCATAGAACGGATTCTTGAGCACCGAAATCACGTTACGGTAGCGTATTGGAGTCCAGTCGACCCGCGTCAGCGTCCGGCCGTCAGAGGGGCGCGGGAAGTGGACCTGTTCAGCGTTCATCGACAGCAGAACCTGCCGCGCGCTGCCCAGTTGCCGGAAACGAGTAAAAATCAGGCGTATGACTTCCTGCAACCGTGCGTCTGGATCGAAACCCAGACCAACATCACGATGCCAGATATAGCCGACCGGCACGCTGATACGTAATTCACCACGGTGTGCCTTCTCTCGTTTGGCGTCGTGCATGCGCGTTCGAAGCACGTTGAGTTCGAATTCGCTGATGCTGCCCTTCATGCCAAGTAATAGCCGGTCATTTGCCCGGCAAGGATCGTACACACCGTCAAGGTCGATTACCCGCGCTTGAACGAGACCACAGAGCTCGAGCAGATGATGCCAGTCGCGTCCATTGCGGGCAAGGCGTGAGGCGTCCAGGCAAAGCACTGCGCCGACATCGCCTGCACACAATAACGCGACCAGACGATCAAAGCCCGGTCTCGCAACTGTGCCGCTCGCCGAGCGTCCCTGGTCGTCGTCGATGACTTCGACGTCGCGAAATCCATGTCGCTTTGCTTCCTGCACGAGGTCATACTGCCGGCGCCGGCTCTCGAGGTTCAGTTGGACCTGCGTTCGGCTGGACTGTCGGACATAAACTACCGCCTTGCGTTTAAGAAGATCTGCGGGCAAACGATCATCATTCGTCATCGTTACGCCCCTTCGCAGTCGGGATGCCCGCCGCCTGCATCAACAGGCATGCGAGATGCCTGAGCGTGTTTGCCCGTTGCACCGCGTTCATCCCCTGAAGCTCGACCGCGTCGAACATCAGGTTCATCTGGGGCGGCATCGACCGCGATAACTGTTGACCTGCTGGAACGACGTTTGGCAGATTGCCCATTGCGTTTCTCCCGGACGTTGGTGGAACCGTCCGGAGAGTTTCCCCGCAAATGCAGATCGACCAGCAATTGATGCAGATTATGCAGTGTCGCTACGGTAACTCTCGGTTCGCCGAGAACCATCGCTGAACAAATCGCGGCATCGAGCATCCATCCCGCGATCATCCTGATTACACCGGGGTCCGCCTCCACATGGACGACCTGACCTCCGCCGCGACGCTCGATGTCTTTAACCTTGACGCGACGCCCATACAGCGGATGCCAACGATAATGAATCTCGACTTCCTGCCCGATATGGGCAGAATGAACGGGAAATTGCGCTGGGCCGCAAGAATTATCTATTTGCTGGCTCGGAGTCAGGGGGCGACAGGGCTGCTGCCATGTACAGCCTGATCGGTACGGCCAAACTGAACGGCATCGAGCCCGAAGCGTATCTGCGCGAAGTGCTCACGCGCATAGCCGACCACCCGGTGAATCAGATCGACGATCTGCTGCCGTGGAACATCGCTTCCAGCAAACTCCACGAGGCTTAAAAAGCTTATTGAAGTGCCCATTTATTTTTTAAATGGGCACTACCGGCATGCCGCCAATCGATACCCGGCCACATGAAATACGCGGCTGACAAGATGCCTTCGGTCGACGCTTACCTTATTGCAGCAGTACCGATAATGAACAACTGTTTATAAGTCTCTCCCTCGTGCGTAAAAGGATAGAAAGCCCGTACGCGGCAACGGCCTGAAAGAGCGCAAATCCCACCGTGGCGGTTCGCCAAGCTGGTCCATGTAAAGAAGGATGATGCGCAAGGATCTCGTGAATGCGCCCGAGGACGAGCGGGACAGTACCAGTGACAAACGCCCCGACAATGATGCTGGACACGATCAACAACGAGGCGGCGACAGTCAGCGCGGGAATGACAATGCCAAAAATTTCCAGAACGAATCCAATTCGAAGTGCAAGGCCGAATCCTGTTTTGTCAGCCAGCATGCCTGCCAGCACTGGGCCGACCGCTGCAGGGCAGCCTTTTCCAAGCAATTGACGTCAAGATAAGCGACAACGACGACGCATACGTATCAAGTGCAATGACCGCGTTCTTGAATATAGCGAACCTGGCGCACAAGTAAAGGTCTGGTGGATGAGTTGATGCGGCGCGTGGTTGAATCGGCCGTGGCGGATTCAACCGGTCGACTTATACAAACCCAAACAATCTGCGCGGGGTTTCCCACAAGATTGTCCTACGAACGACGCCGTCAGGCACCAAGGTTTCAAACAGGCAAAGCAACGGCGCATAATCAAGGCGTTCGGGGGCTCGCAAAAACGGCCAATCCGAACCCCATACGCAGGCCTCCGGGCCGAACGTGGAGATAAGCGCACGCGCGTACACCTGCGCATCTTCGTATGGATGTGATTCGCTGGAGATCTTTTGCAGCCCGGATATCTTGACGACCGTACGGCCATTCTTCGCCAAGTCGAGCAGTGCTTTGAATCCGGCCTGATGCAGACCCTTTTGAGGATCTGGTCGTCCGCAATGATCGATCAAGATACGCGTTCGTGTCTTGTCGATCAAGCCAGTCAATGCCAATAGTTGATCGCCGGCTACCTGAATCTGCGCGAACATATCCAGGTCAGCCAAGCGGTGAAAAAGTGGTTCGGCATCGGCAAGCGCCTGGACACCTTCCATCGCGGGATTGAATGCGATGCCGACCACACCGGCATCACGCAGTGCCAGCAGTCCGCGTTGATCGATCTCGTTTTCAACTACCGCAATGCCTTTAAATCGCCCTTGCCCCTGCGCAATGGCATCGAGCATGCAGGCATTATCGGTGCGATAGCCACTCGTAGGACCTACCAATAATGCATGCTGCACGCCGCTGGCGTCCATGACCGTTTTAAATTGGGCCGATGTGCCCACTTCCTGGCCGGACGGCCGATACACGGTATCACTGCGGTAGGGAAAACGCACGGGATCGAATAGGTGGTTATGGCAGTCTATCTTTTTTTCGTCGAAGATACCCATCCCACTCCTCTATATCCCGTGCGTTTGAAAGCAGGCCTAACGCCCAGAACGGCGTATCTCGAAAGAGGGCCCGTGGCGTTATCGTACTACGCACTTCCGCTATCCGAAACCACCCTCCTCGATTCCATGACCCTATCCACGCATAACATCAACGCCTGCGAAAAATCCACGCCACCTCAGCGCATCCATGCCCACTGGACGCCCTCTCCGAATGACTACCAGGAATCTCGCCATTTCTGTTCTGCTTCGGCTGCATATAAAGCACGCCCCACGGAAAACAGCACATCCAGATCCGAGTGGTCCAAGCGTGCCGAATTTTCAGCGATCCATTTCGCCAAGTCACGTGACGTGCCATTCGGTACCTGTGCAAAAGGTTCTGCTTCGCCGCGGAACTGCTTGCTGATGTGTGTAGCGTTCATTGCTCCCTCGTAGCAAATCATCCGCGTCTCCAACCCGACGCGCAGGTTTTGGCGTATCCGACGGAACATGTCACCGACCAGTTCTCGTGAGTCCGATAAACATCAACTCGGACGCCATGCTTGGATAACGACCAATTTGACTACTCCTTTAAGGTAAATTACAGATATCGCAGTTTTTAGGTATCACATATGTTGATTACGCCATCAATAAACGCCGTAAATTACCCGCAAAATTGGCATTTATTCATACAAATGAATATTCATTAAATATTTCACCATAATTAATGCCTAGGCATATAATTTCTCGATGTGAGCGTGATCGGAGACGTGTTGAAGCATCCGATGGCATCATCAACCGTACTCAGGAGGGAAATGTGCATATTGACGTCGACGGAACCGGCCGGCCAGACCTGATTTCAGAACAAGGTTATTTGTTTCTAGGAAGTCGGCTAAAACGCCTGGCCGAGCATATGCAGTCAGATGTAAGTCGAATTACGCAACGTGCGGGCATCAGTGTATTTCCGGGGCAATTCCCTCTTCTTGCGATGTTGTCCGATGGACCACAAACGGTAGGGTCGTTATCTCAAGCCACTGGCATCAGCCAACCCGTCACCACGCGTAACGTAAAGAAGTTGATCGAAGCTGGGCTGGTCACGGCAGACCCATCGACCTTCGACGGACGAAGCAAACGGTTATCGTTGACCACGGCAGGTATGCAAGTGATGGATCGTTCGAGAAAGACGATCCTTCCGTTTGTGGAAGCCGCGGTCAAACAAGTCGCCGATGGTCTGTCGGGCCCGTTGCTGAATCAGCTCTCGACCATCGAAAAGGCACTTGCCGATCTATCGCTCGAAGAGCGATCACGACAGATCGCCGCGCGCCAATTAACACCCGCGAACGAAAGCGACATCCCGACAATTGTCTTGATGATGAACCAAGCCTATCGTGGATCGGGCTCCGAATCCAACTGGGCAACCGAAGCGGCATACATCTCCGGAGATCGCACGAGCGAGGTATTACTCCGCACGGAGATACGCGATAGCCCAACCGGGTCGCTTTTAACATGGCGTGACTGTCCTGGGATGCCGTTAAAAGGGTGTGTATGGCTTGAACCGCGGGAAAAGGACATCTGGTATCTCGGCTCGCTGACCGTCGATCCACAACAGCAGAACCGTGGTCTGGGCCAAGCCTTGCTCTATTGCGCCGAACAGTGGGTTCTGGAGCACGGGGGTACCCTGGTCCAAATGACGGTCGTGAATGTGCGCGATAAGTTGATCGAATGGTATGAACGGCGCGGATATCGTGATACGGGTGAAAGATGGGAATTCCCTTACGACGATAATCGATTTGGCACACCGCTACGTGACGATCTCAACTTTGTTGTATTGGAAAAAAACCTTGTTCTCGCGTGAACTCAGCACTTTCATCTCATCCGGGTTGAATCGAGCAGCCTTGTCAGCGAAGTATTGCAACCGTCGATACACGTTCTTATAGATCACCAAACAACGCCGCGACACCTTCTTCCGACGTCAACATGCTGTCTCCATCATGTCCGACGCCGGGCACGACCTTCAGATGATGCGCTATTTGCCGGGCATCGTCTGGACTTGCCATCGTATCGGTGATGCCGGCACGTGTATTCGCATGTCGTCTCTGAAGATATCGAAAATAGTATTGTCCACGCGCTAACCGATGTGGACCTTGTGCCATGGCTGCGCAGGATACATCAAGCGCAGGATGTGTCGGAGAACAATCATGCTCTCCTAGAAGATACCAGACATCGCGACGCATATATTCGCGTTCCAATAAGGCAAAGTCGCGATCACCGATGTACTTCGGGACGGCCTTCGGACCATACTTCCAATGATTGAACGCAGGGCAGCGTGACGCATCGAATGGCACGAACACGCCATCGGCGCATGGCCTTTGGTCGTCAAAATATACATAAGACGACGGATTTGCTATCACAAACCGTGCACGCAGACGATGCGTCGCCAGAACTGCCCCGACACGGGTAACGACGGCATATCGATGCACCACCTGCGCGCCGCCGGAATGGCCCGCAATAATAACTTGTCGCAACGATGGAAAGCGCCCGGCCGTTGCAATCTGTTCCACGATCGCGTCCAGCACTTCAAAGGAACTGACCGGAACCGGGCCAAGCGATGTATCCCCGCCCATCCAGCTTGTCCATTCCCAATGCAGAACATTGCTCGGTAAGTTATGTCGTTCGATGTCAGCATGCGCAAGATATTGCGGCACGACCACAACCGTATTATCCAATGATCGTCCAGCAGCTTTTACTGCACGTAACGCGGAGGCGTAGTACGCATCCGCGTTACGTAGCCGACCATGCAGGATAATCAAAGCCGTGTCGACGGTCGACGCGACGGCGCAAGACGACCACGCCGACGAGGCGTAAACAGGCACACAATGCGTTGCGTCCACTGTCAAGAAGGACCTTGCAACCGTTTCTACCGGACGTTCGTTGGGAGCGCGTTCATCATTACGATCTAATGCGTTGGAAAACATATCGGAATGAGCGGTCATCGGGAAGCAATTTCCGTTTTTGCAGAAAAGTCGATCGAATGCCCTTGGTCGACACGCAACGCGCCTTTTCCGGTACGCGTGAAATGCACCAGCCCCAGCGACACGACCGCCGCGAAAATGATATAGAAAGCCGGCATCATTGCGCTACCAGTCCAGTTTATTAGTGTAGCGACACTCAGCGGCGCAAGCCCGCCAAACAACGTAACGGCAATGTTGTACGACAACGCAACGCCGGTGGAACGAGAGCGAACAGGAAAGATCATAGCCAGCATACCTGGATGGGAACCCGACATCGCTGCCAAAAACACCGTGGAAACAACCTGCGCGAACATTAAACGCCCTGGAGACGGTGCGGACACTACAAACCAGAATAGTGGGTAGACGCACGCGGCCCAGCACAATACGACTGGATAGAGCAATCGATACCCGCCGAAGCGATCCGCAAGCTTTCCCGCCAGGGGATACAGAAACAAATTCATGAAGCCCGATACGAAAGCGCCGACCAGGGCGGACGACAAAGGCAGGTGCAATTCACGCTCGGCATATACAGGTATATAGGAATGCCATATATAGTTTGTAGCAGCGCCAACGATGATCACGCCCATCGCGCACAATGCAGCATCACCATTTTCTCGAAAAAATTGACCGACCGTCATTTTCGATCGAGGATGGGAAGCGCTTTGAGCCTGCAACGCGAGAAATTCCGGCGACTCGTCCACGCGATGCCTAATATAAAAGCCCAATGGTCCGACCAACGAGCCAAGCAGGAACGGCACACGCCAGCCCCATGCGATCAACGCATCGTGCGACAGACCCGTGGTCAACAGCCAGCCGCACCCAGATGACAGCAGTAACGCCAATGCCTGTGACGCCATATTGAAACTGCCATAAAACATCTTCTTGCCGGGCGGCGCGAACTCTACCAGCATTGCGGATGCCGTCGCGAACTGTCCGCCAACCGCCAGCCCCTGAATCAATCGTGCAAAAACGATAATCAGCGGCGCCGCCAGACCGATCGATGTATAACCCGGTGTGATGCCCATCAGGAATGTGCCCGTGGCCATCATCATGATCAGCACGGACATCGCACGTGTCCGACCGCATCGGTCGGCATATAGACCGAACAATACGCCTCCCAACGGCCGCACAATGAATCCAATGGCAAACGTCGCCAATGTCAACGCGAGTGAGACAAAACCATTTGCACTCGGGAAAAACACATTCGCGATGGTTTTTGCAAAATAACCATAGGCGAGGAAATCGAACCATTCCAGCCCGTTTCCGATAACCGACGTCACAATTGCGCGCTGAATCTGCCGTCGGGTCAGCATGGAGGGAGCTGAGTCAAGTGTCCCGGTATCGATGGTGTCGTTCATCTTCTTGTCTCCGTGCTGCCATATTGGGCTTCTATCGTTCTATTGCTTTCAATCACATCCCGCCGTACCGAAAAGTACATGGCGCGCGCATACCGATTTGAACATCCTTGATTCGTTATGGCCGACACCCGGCACAATGTAGAACGGTTGCGCTACCGTCAAATTGTCCCGTTGATGCAAATAGGCTTGATATGCTGCCGCACGCGCGACGCGCTGCGGCCCTTGCGCCTCCGCGGCGCAACTCTTGTCCAATGCGCTTTGCTGCGGATCGTCATCGTTACCGCCCACCAGATAGGTCAGGTCAAGCCGCATATACGCTTGCTCGCGCTTTTCCGCGCCCTCTTTTGTCTGTGCCCACTGATCCCGAACATACGGCGATAGCGCATTCGTGCCGTATTTCCAGTCGTTAAAATTTGGGCAATGCGCGCCGTCAAACGGTTCGAAATTCACGGACAACGGCGCTGTCTTCTCATAGCCTGCCGCTACCTCCGAAGGACTGGGCGCTGACACATCCGGTGTGCTTACCGGACGCTTTTCATCGAAATACAGATAGCTCGATGGGCTGGCAACAAGAAAACGGACGGGAATCCCTTGCCGCGTCAGTGCGGCCGCGGCCTGCGACGCAAACGCGTAGCGCTGTACCACCTGGGCGCCCCCCGAATGACCGGCCAACACGACCTCCCGCAACTGTGGAAAACGTGATCGATCGGATAATATTTTAAGAAATGCATCCAAGGCGGCATATGAACTCACCGGTGAGGGCGCCACCGCAGGTTCACCGGCCATCCACCCATTCCCCCGCCAACGCAGCACATCAGGCGCAACGTGATTCGGTGCCGTGTCCAGCATTGACAGGAATTGCGGCGCGATAACCAAGATTTCACGAGAGGCCGACGTGCCCTCCACCTGCGCCGCCTCCTCATGCATGTTCGCGTAGTATTGGTCAGCATTGCGCAGCTTGCCGTGGATCACGATAATCGCGCGCCGGATGTTTGGCTGCGGCTGCTGCAAATCCTCCGACGCGTAATAGGCCAGCGCTCCGCCCGCGACGGTCAGCGTGGTATGGGAAACGGCTTGGACGGGCCGCAAATGCGATTGATGCGCATCCCGGGACGCTGCCAACGCCGATGAACCGGCAACATAAGGACCGCTCAAGGCGAGTGCTGCCGCCCACGCCGCCACATGACGGGCAATAAAAGGACATTTCGCATGCAACCGCTTACGAGCGTGAACTTTCCAATGCCACATGCCGTCTCCCTTTTTATCGATTTTTCCATCCCCGCGATTACTTATAGCCGCAGCGCGCGATCTTTACGATGCCTCATGCATATCGAGGAACAACATCATCTTAGAAACCTGGATGCCGGATGTAAAATACATAAAAATGGCACCTGCCATATGATATTTATATGACAGCAATGTCCATATACCAAAGGCATGCAAGTTCCTTCTTCGGGATTTGGGAGTCACTTCATGGAATTAAGGCAGCTACGATACTTTCTTGCAGTGGCTGAAGAAAAACAGTTCACGCGCGCCGCCTCGCGCCTGTTCATCGAGCAGCCGCCCCTTTCACAACAAATCAAGGCGCTTGAAGCGGAACTCGGGTTTTCCCTATTCTCCCGCTTACCGCGAGGCGCAGAGCCTACCCCGGCTGCCGTCTCATTGGAAGGAGATGTCCGGGATATTCTTGTAATGCTCGATCGCGCCGTGCGCAAAGCTGGCCGGATTGCGCAAGGCGAGTTGGGCCAGGTCACGATGGCGATGACAAGCTCCGCGACATTTCATCCGCTGTCTTTGTCCACCGTCCGTCTGTTTCGTCAGCAATATAAAGACGTCACGGTCGATCTGCTAGAACTCAATGCAGCCGAGATTATCGAACGCATGCTGCTTAATCGCGTACAGGTAGCCATTCTCAGAAAACCGACCAATACGCCGGATGAGATTGTATTCACTCCATTGGTTGATGAAGAAATGGTCGTTGTTCTGCCGGAAGCCCATCGCTGCGCCAACGACAATGACATCACGTTGGAAGCGTTGCGTGGCGAAGGCTTCGTGCTGGTGCGTCGACCCGGAGCACCGGGCCTGTACGCGGATTTCATCGCCGCGTGCCAATTGCAGGGCTTCGAGCCAAGGGTCCTTCAGGAAGTGCCTCGAATGGGCGCGGCCATCAACCAAGTCGCGGCTGGCTTGGGCATCACATTGGTACCGGCGTCGATGCAACGATATGGCCAACATGGAGTGGTCTATCGGCCATTCGCGGCCGATTCGCGGATCGGAGCGCCGCTTCATATGGCAACGCTTCGTGACCAAGCGAACGAGGCCGCCGCAAAGGTCGCGGAACTCCTTCGTGAAAAAGCCAGGAAATATCGATAAGTACAAACGTTCTTAACCCCTACAAAACCTATTGGGAAAGAGCACGGCATAATATCGTCACAATAGCAAGGAGCCTTCCCGATGACCGATCATTCAAACAGCGCGCAAGCGCATGCCCATCGTTCCGCCGACGTCACGCCGGAATCCATCCGGTCCATGTACTTCCAGCGATACCGTGAGGCATTACCCACTCAACAGTGGAACGAAACACTTTCTTTGCTGTTGCAACATCGATCTATACGAAGCTTTCTTTCAACTCCCTTACCTGAAGGCACGATAGAAGCACTCGTTGCGGCAGCATCATCGGCACCGACTTCATCGAATGTACAAGCGTGGAGTGTTGTCGCAGTCACGGACCCCGTAACACGCGCGCAACTTTCAGAGGTTGCCGGTAATCAGCGTCATATCGTGGATGCGCCATTGATCCTGGTCTGGATTGCAGACCTGGCCCGCGCCGACGCGATTGGTGCCGCTGCAGGCCAGAAGCTCCAGTCGCTCGACTTCACTGAAACGGCGATTGTCGCCATCGTCGATGCCGCTCTCGCGGCGCAAAACGCGCTTACCGCAGCGGAATCGTTAGGGCTTGGCACCGTCTATATCGGTGCACTACGCAATGATCCGGAACGCGTTGCGGCCTTGCTCGGTTTGCCGCAGCGCGCATGGGCCGTCGCGGGGCTTGTCGTGGGCCATCCAGACCCTGCCGTGCAAACCGCCGTGAAGCCGCGTTTGCCGCAGCGTGCCGTACTGCATAGGGAGCGATACCAGCCAGACCAACACACTGCTATTGCCGACCACGACAGGGCAACGGCAGCGTTCCGCGACGAGCAGGGTTTGCCGCCGCAATCATGGAGCCAGTTGATTCTGGGTCGCTTAGGCCCTATTTCCGCATTGAAAGGTCGGGATCGTCTGCGACAGGCACTGGCGAAACTTGGCGTGCCTCTGGTTTAGGCCGGCCGATATTTTCATTGCCATACACGCGCCGCATAGTCTGCAAATTCGAAATCGCTTGGCACATCCAACGCCAAGCGCTGCGTATGTTTCTCGATATCTGCTAAAAACAGATCCCGACTGATACGGCGAACGATTGCGGGAATATCTCTTCGCATACTCGGCACGTCACCGATGGGAACACCACCACTTACAAATCCAGCTGGGTTGTAGACATGGATGTGTTTTAAATAAGGCACCATGCCCGGTGTTTTTTCGAGGTATTTGTGCGCACTCCCTACACCCGTGTAGCGTAACGTACGGGAATATCCAAAAACGTACGGTACCACGCCAAGTATTCGGCCCAATCCTGACGCGTCGCGCGATCTAAGGCGTTATATGCAGCCTCGCTATGTCGCGCTTAGTGCCATGCTTGAAAGCCCAACTCTGCTATTGCGCCCTCACGCCCAACCAAGATCTTTGGCGTTCGCAACTTCTTCATTCGGACGCGAGGCAACCAGACACCTGTGAGGCTTGCGTTCGGCGCCGCGTCGACAATGCTGTCCCGATCAATGCCCGCGCGTTGCAATGCGAAAGCAAAGGCCGTCCCGCTCTGCCCGTCAACAATCAGCACGCTGTGATCAATTCCTTCACGTTCCGGTACCCATTTTTGGTCGCGACGTCCACAACGCGCGCGCGGATAAACACGACCGATACAACTGCGGCGTCGCTGTCTTCCAAAAATGACTCATTGATGTCAAGCCACAATGCATACAGCGATCTGACCTCAGATGTCCCCTGTCATTGATAACGCAGCGCGCTGCGTTGCCGCTCCGTGCGATGCCTGCCGAACCTCTTACATGCACAGCGTCGTCGCATGCATTAGCGATAGGTCGTCCATATTTTTATGTCGCTCAATAAAGTCTGTTAGTTGCATAAGTTACAGCGAAAAACGAATAGCGACGCCCGTACTAAAAGCCGTGATCAGCTTTCAAATGAGCCGGCAAGCAAACCGCACGTGCTTTCCTCCGTCTTTGGATCTTGACCGCTTATACGATTCGATTGCGGCGCTGGGGCAGCTCCAACAGCACGAGGAACCATGTGCCGATCAAACAGATTTCAGATAAGACAATCTCTGCGCTGTCATGTCGCTACGCTCTCTCTTGAACGGGCAGCGCCTGATATTTGCTGCCATTAGCGCGTTTATCGATACGCGTCTAAAAATAGATCAGCCGATGTAAAAATCGAACCTGCCTAAGATCAACCCCTCAATCCACATGTAGAAAACGCAAAAGCGTATGATGAAATAAAGGAATCAAGATGGAGACAAGCATGACGTTATACGACGGTCCAGTCGTAGATTCACATATTCATCTATTTGACACACGTCGTCCCCAAGGTATTCCGTGGCCAGAGCCAGGCGATGTGCGTTTTCACCCCAGCCTGCCCGAACACTACGGTCCGCTTGCCGCGTCGCACAGAATCCAACGCGCAATCGTTATTGAAGCAAGTCCATGGTATGACGACAATCTCTGGCTTTCTCGAATCATTCAAGGCGCCCGGACTGGACTTATCAACAATGGCGTCGAAATGGCGGGCTTCGTTGGTAATCTCGATCTTCGCGATATGTCAGCCTGCCAAAGGCTCGGCGAACTGCTGCAACTACCGCCCTTCCTCGGTATTCGTTATGGCAATCTTTGGGGGCGTGATCCACTAAACGATCTGCAACGCCCACACTGCGTCGCAGCCTTGCGCACGCTGGCGGCCGGTGGATATGCATTCGATAGCGCCAACCCAGATCCGAAGTTGATCAAGGCGTTATTGCATGCAACCGATGCCGTTCCGGATTTAACCGTCATTGTCGATCACCTGCCCAATGCAAACGTTCCTGAAAAGGAGCGTACGAGTTACGAACACGACCTCCTGGAACTCGCTGACCGCCCCACTGTGTTTGCAAAATTATCAGAAATTCCAAAGCAAGTAGATGGAAAGACGAATTTGGACGTTACCGGTTACCAGACGCGCTTTGATGACCTGTTCGACTGTTTCGGTGAAGACCGGGTAATGTTCGGCAGTGATTGGCCTAACAGCAATGCACTGGCGTCATTTGACAATACCGTGACGCTTACAAAGCAACTGATGCTGCAACGAACCAGGGAGGCGTGCCGAAAGTTCTTCGCAGATAACGCCGAGCGCACTTACAAGCTTACATCCCGTAAGACCGAACCGCGTTAGCCAACGCGATCTATCCCTCGACAAAAACGTGAGCCAAACATCCCCCGTTTTCGTTAGACATCCATCGATAACATTTTCGGATCGGTTTCCATGTTTTTGTGATTGGAAGATACAAGTCACCGTCGATTAGACTCCTCCTACGAATCGGCGGGCGTACGCTTGGCCGATCCGAGACGGGACATCGCGCCACCGCAGACGGTACTGAACCCTGGCTGGCAGGGGCCGCCTGGTGCGACTCTCCATAAAAAAGTAGGAGACAGATGGAAGTTATATTTCTCGGCGTGCTGCTGCATTTCATCGGCGGCTTCGCATCAGGCAGTTTTTATATCCCTTATAAAAAAATCAGAGGATGGTCCTGGGAGAGCTACTGGATTGTCGGCGGCCTATTTTCATGGTTGGTCGTACCATACATCGCAGCCACATTGACGGTCCCGGATTTCACACAGATCATTCGGGATGCAGATAGCGGCACATTGCTATGGACATATTTGTTCGGTGTACTATGGGGATTTGGTGGTTTAACATTTGGCCTCACGATGCGCTACCTTGGCTTATCGCTGGGTATGTCGATAGTGCTCGGACTGACGTCGGCCTTGGGCGCATTGATGCCGCCACTGTACCGCGACTTGTTTACGTCCGAGCGACATGGCACCTTGACCGCCATGTTTCATTCCATTGGTGGGCAATGGGTCTTGTTTGGCGTCGCGGTATCTTTGCTCGGCATTGCCTTATGTGGACGTGCCGGCGCAATCAAGGAAAAAGAAGTCCCGGACGAAACAAAGTTTGAAAGCGTCGCCGAATTCGCCCTGATCAAAGGCATGATTGTCGCATTGATTTCAGGCATCCTGAGTGCCTGCTTCAGCTACGGCATCTCCTCCGGCAAACCCCTTGCCGATGCGGCAATCGCGCACGGCGCAAACAGTTTATTTCAGAACAACGTTACGTTCATGGTGATCATGTGGGGAGGGTTGACCACAAACGCAATCTGGTGCGCCTTCCTGAACGTTCGCAACAAAAGCTTCAGCGATTATAGGAACCGTCAAACACCTTTACTTGCCAATTACGTATTGGCGGCTTGCGCGGGAACACTGTGGTTCTTGCAGTTCTTCTTTTATGGGATGGGCGCGAGCCGAATGCATAACGACGCCAGCTCATGGGTGCTACACATGTCATTCATCATCATCGTCTCGAACCTGTGGGGCCTGGTTTTCCGCGAATGGCGTGGCACAAGTCGGCGCACGCAAAGGGTCCTGATGTTCGGCATAGCCGTCATTCTCGGCTCCATCTGCATGGTCGGTTACGGCAACTACCTGAGTTGATGGCAATAGCATGGTAGGTAGTACCCCCGTATCAGGCAGTTACCCTGTTTGCTTACGCATTAAGGAGTTGCGATGCTTCTCAAAGACAAAACAGTCATCATCACCGGCGCATCGCGCGGCATTGGCCGTGCTGCCGCATTGGAGTGCGCACGCCAAGGCGCGATGGTCGTAATAGGCCATAGCGGCAGCGATGGCGGCAAACGCGCCGCAGCTTCATTGATCGACGACATTACCGCCATTGGCGCTCGCGCCGTTGAGGTTGGTTCCGATGCGGCCGATCTCGGTACCGGCGACCGTCTGGTCGACGCAGCCGTGGATGCATTTGGTAGTGTCGATGTGTTCGTAAACAATGCCGGAATCTGCCCATTTCATTCATTTCTCGATATGCCACGCGAGATTTATCTGAAAACGGTAGACACGAATATGAGCGGTGCCTACTTCGCCGTACAGGCAGCGGCAAAACAGATGAAACAGCAAGGGCGAGGCGGTGCAATCATTGCCGTCAGCTCGATCAGTGCCTTGGTCGGCGGCGGTATGCAAACGCATTACACGCCGACGAAAGCCGGTCTGCTGTCCCTGATGCAATCCTGCGCCATCGCGCTCGGCCCTTACGGCATTCGCTGTAATGCGGTGCTACCAGGCACAATCGCCACCGATATCAATAAAGAGGATCTGAGCGACGTGGAGAAACGAGAAAGAATGATCCAGCGAACGCCGCTTGGGCGCCTGGGAGAACCGGAAGATCTGGCAGGACCAATCGTTTTCCTGGCCTCCGATATGGCGCGCTATGTTACGGGCGCATCCCTCTTGGTGGACGGCGGGTGTTTTGTGAATTTGCAATAAAACAGAAAAACGTGCCGATATGGCCTTTCAGCGCACAAAGTGCGCTCAGCTGTTCCGTACAAACGTGAACAGATTGGAAATCAGGCCCGCGATTGTCGTCCTATAGTTCGTACCCAGACCAACGAGCGCCATCACGGCGATTCCAGCTAGCAAGGTATATTCAATTGCGCTGATGCCGCGTTCGTCACGGACGAACAATTTTAGAAACTTCGACATGACGCCATTCCAGGGAGCAAAGCCCACGTTACCCAACGACTCGGGAAGATAATAAACGCCCCGGAAAAACGGGTGTTAGACTTCGTTTCGAAAAGTCCGGCGTTCGACGGATTATACCGAACTCGCCCTACAGTGTAAGCAAATGTAATTTTAGATCGTGCAGCGGTCGATGTTACGCCGCAACGCATTCTCGGCCGCTGTTTGGCAATATGCGCCATTTTTGGGAATGATCGCCTTGCACAATTAACCCAGTGCCCGGCAAAATGCGGTACGGTCTGATTTACTCCTTGTCACATTCCCTTTCGCTTATGAATTTCCCGTCGCAGGCCGATGCGTATCATTTCGCATTTGCAGGCGTCCAGTGGAGCCTGATCCTCCAATTGCTTATTCTCGACATCACGCTCGGACTAAACAATATTGTTGGTATCGCTCCGGTATGTGCGTCGATACCCCGTGGCCAACGCCGTCGCGTGCTGGTGCGCGCTTGTATCAGTGCATTTCTATTACGGGTGACAATGCTAACGGCTGCGCAAGCGTTGACGCTGGTACCACACCTGTCGTTTTTTGCGGGTATCTACCTCTGCTACCTTGCCTATCGCCTCGTTGTGGAGCACCGCCCACATCGCGAACCCGTGGCGGACTCGATCCCCGTCATCCGCCCTACAAGGAATCAGTGGCGTATCGCCGGGACCATTGCCTTTGTCGATGCGTCATTAAGTATCGACAACGTTATTGCACTCGCTGCGGCAATTCACGCGCTGCAGGGCGCGAACATGGTGCTCACGCCCGTTTTTCAAGACACCATAGGCTCCGGCGCATCCACTCTCTCGGTATCGATCATGGGACTCTTGTATGCCGCCACCGCTGTCGCCATCAGTATCCCGTTGGTGCTGACAAGTGCTGTCGCGATCGCCCCTGTGCTCAATCGATCGCGCTGGCTGACCTGGGGCGGCGCGGTGCTCCTTGCATGGGCCGGCATCAGCGTAGCCGTCGCGGATTCCTGGTTCCAGGAGACGTTGCGATGGATACAACGTCTCCACGGACATTAGCCAATTACAGCGCATCTTTATCACACAAGCGAGTAATCTTACTGCACCGTGGCGCGCCAATGCGCAAGCGCAAAAGCCTTTCGACGATTACTGCGTCAGGCGCAATATTCCCAGGTTACCTGCGATCTGGTTGAAGATCGTATTCAATGAAGCGTTATCTGGTGCGTGATAGTAGTTGCCGCTGGTGGCACAACTTTGCATGGTCGCCTGAGCCACGTTTGACACCGATCCAAACGTGATGGCATAGATCGTAATGCCGCTATTCTTGATCGCCGTACACGCGGCTAGCTGGAAGGTATTGATATCGTCCGGCCAGCCGTCACCGCCCGATTGCAACGTGTTGTTATGCAGCTCGATCGAATCCATCCGACCGTTGGAGAGCGTCGTGCCGTCATTCCGGACCACTGTTGGGGCAGTCAATGTTCCGTCACCCACACCAGATAGACCGTTGAAATAGAGATCATTCGGTGTAAGGTATTGCACCCCTACATCGTTTTCGCCATCAGTCAACACGATCATTACCCGTTGCAGGCCGGTTGTCGTTTCCGGCTTCGGGAAACTTGTATCGGTGTTCACCCACCCATTTCCGGAACCGGCAATCGCTTGCGACCAGGTGGACGAAAGCATGCGCCAGCCCCACAGCACACCGACCGGAATAATGGTCGAACCATTAGGCGTCATGTTGCTGATCGCTGTCTTCAATGTGTTCGAGTTACTGGTCAGGAACGTCACAGGCTGAGAAATACAGTCCGTATTCTGAGACACTGATTCATCGTAAAGGTTGTACGACGATGAAGTATCCCAGTAATACGTAATGCCATTGCCAACAGCGTCCCCAGAAAACCCACAATAGTTGGGCACCCCGTTGGACAACGTTATGGAACCGCCTAATGGCAGACCATACACAGTCGATGCGTTGAAGGTATTGGTACACAAGGTACCGTTGCTAATACCATTTCGCCCGATTGAACGGGAGTAGTCACGTGTTGTCAGACCGCTAGGTGGAACGTTGTAGTAATAAGGCGTAAACTTCGTCGACGAATTCGGTGTATAGGCCTGCGGGTACAGATACTTGGTGGATGCTGTCCGCGGTTCAGCCACGCAACCGCCCCAGTTAGCCATGTTCACGCCGTTGCTGTTGTAGCTGAACGTCTGCGACAACCAAGACCCGCTGGTAGACAATGCACCCTTCACGTTGACGGTGCTAGCGAAGGGTACGAGGCCAATGTACGTATTCGTCGAAGTGGACGTCAATAGATTAGCGATCAACGTGTTAGCGGCGGCCTTCAGGCCATCCATCTTGCTCGCGCTTGAGCCAGTGGCCGCTGCTTGTGCCATCGATCCCGTGTTATCGAGGACCATGACCAGTTCAAGCGTACTTTGCGGGATGCTGACGACGGTGTTCGTTACCGTCAGATTCGCGGTCGAGCCGGAAGTGGAACTCGTGCCGATAACCGAACTACCTTGCAAACCAAACGCACTCGTGACTGCATTGGGCGCAATCAACCCGACGGTGCCCGTTACCTTCAGTGAGAAGGTCTGCTGGGTTGACGGCGTCCCACTGATTGTGAGGACAAAATTCGATGCCGGGATAGAGGAGTCGGCGCCATCTCCTTGGGCGTTGGCTTTATAGTAATTTGCCGCATCCGCTTGCAGTTGTGCCGTAGTAAGCGAGGTCTTTCTAGCCGATAACGCCGTCGCGATAGATGCGACGTCGATGGCGTTTTGCGTTCGCGACTGACTCCAGCCATACTCGATCAGCGACACCATTCCGGTCATCGCCAGCACGAGCATGCCACCCATCACGGCAAACATCAGGGTGACGGCGCCACCTTCGTCCGCCACCCATGTGGATTGCGGTGCAATACTACCCGATGTCGTGTCACGCAGCACCGGTGCTGGAGCGAAGACTGTCTTCATGGCTTACTCCAGACTTTGGTCTTTCAGTGGCAGGGGCACATTCGTACGCGGCCTGGCGTATACGCGCTTGTACAAAGTCGTTTTCCCCGGTGCCGAAGGCCAGAAGCCGCGCACCAGCGGGAACGGATCGTAGACATAGAACACTTCAACGACGATTGCCGAATCGCCACTGCGGAATGGCCAATACGTCGGCAGAATCGTCGACGTCGTTTCCTTGGTCACCGCCTTGGATGTGTTCCATGGTGCCGATGCCTGCCACCAGATCTTGGGGGTGCCCGCCGTCGTAGCGGTATTGGGTGTCGTAGAGGTACAAAGTGGACTGTCACATACGGAAGTGATGATCACGCCACCATTTGTCGACAGTGCGAGTGGCTGGGCGATCAAATTAGCAGCGTTCCATACCGATCCGAGGGCATTCGCGTTGGTTGTCCCGGTGTCATTGAACACAGTCGTCATCATCGACAGTGAATCGGCCAACATAAAGGCCGTGTGTTCGACCGTACTCTGGGTCCGCATGAAATTATAAATGTCGAGAAAGCCCAACAGCACCATCAGCATAAGTGGCATGATGATGGCAAGTTCGAGCGACGCGGCGCCGCGCTCCAACAGCGACCCACGCCTCACGCGACGTCCCCTGGCCCCGATGCGCAGGACATCCGCCTGCCGCCTTTCAATGGAGAAATGGGTCATTTTTCGTTCTGCACCATGAACTTACGCGAGAAAGTCAGGGTATTGATACCGAATACTTTCAATATCCCGGTCATCCCTGTAGTAGTCAACGTGACCGAATACACGACAATATCGCCGTACGTACCTTGGCTACCCGACGTGCCTCCTGTCCCTGCGCTCGCCGCGCCATAGCTAGAATACGAGACGGTGGAGTAAGACATTGTCGTGCCGGGCAGCTTCAACCAAGGTCCCATAACGCGATTCAGTACCGCCAGGGTTTGCGCGTCACGCGTGCTGTTCGCTGGCACCGTTGTAGTCATGCCAGCCCGCCCGGCTTGCTGGGTTGCTGTCTGGAGAGTCGCGTCCATCATCATGTCGAAACTGATTTCGAACGACGCCAGTACGACCAGCATCATGAATGGCGCAGCCACCGCAAACTCGATAGCCGTAACACCGCGCTCCTCGCGAGCAAACTTGCTAACGAGATCGCGCAGACGTGGCACGACGCCAAACCGGTGGCAAGAAGACCTCATTTCATATCCCGCGTATCAGTCAAGGGACCACGCAGTTGCGTCAACGGTGCGGAAATCACGCCAGACTGCCCGTCCGGCGATGCCGCGCTGTGATAGCCACGATGAGTGCGCAGATATTCGTAGTACTTCAAGTTATTGTTGACGTCTTCCCGCGACATGTTCTGTTGTGTCAAAAGTTCCGTTGCCACTTTGTCATCACCCAGCATGGCGTAAGCCAGCGCCAGGTCATCTTTCGCCTGCGGTGGCGCCGCGGGAAAGCGTGTAACGTCCAATAGCACAACGGTCGCGGCCTTTGGATCGCCCCCGCTCAGTAACGACATACCAAGGTTTGTCGCCAAATAAGGGTCACCGGGATTTGCAACGAGTGCTTGCCGTAAAACGGCTTGCGCCCCGGCATGATCACCGCTCATGTCCAACGCGGTACCCAGACCCGCGGCGGCCGCGGAATTATTCGGGGACATCGTCAGCGCCAAGCGATACATCCGAATCGCTTCGTCGAACTTACGTTGACGAATGGCGATGCGCCCGAGATCGACAATCGGTTCGAGCTCATTCGGCGCAAGTTGATGCGCATGTTCGTACAGCACGGCCGCCCGCGTGAAATCACCGACGGCATACAAGGTGTCGCCAAGCCCCACCAACCCTTCTACCGAGTCCGGGTTATTGGCAACAAGCCGTTCGTAAATCGTGCGCGCCATCTGCATATCGCCATGCGCCAGCGCAATTTTTGCGATCCTTACTTCTTCGGCCGGCGTTGCCTGCGACTTCAGCGGCCCTGATGCCGTTCCCGAGGCATGCACCGTCATCTGCGTCGTGCAAGCGCTCGTCGCGATCAGGAGCGCACACCCAATAATCAACACGGTCGGCCGGGGGAACTTCTGCGGCAAGAGAAACAACCACGGCATAGAGGGTTTCTGGCTCATTGCTGATTCACATAGGAGAGCAACTGGATAACCGCGGGGCCAGCCGAAATCACGACCACCGCAGGCAAAATAAAAACCAACATCGGTAACACCATCTTTGGCGCCAGTTTCGCAGCCTTCTCTTCAAGATTCACGATATGGGCCAGACGCTCGGTACGCGAAAGTGTCCGTAGCGCTTGTGTAATCGGCGTCCCGTAACGCATCGACTGAATCAATGTCCCGATCAATGCTTTGATCGAAGGCAGATCCACACGTTTTCCCAAGGCATGAAGTGCCGTGGCCGTATCCCCGGACAATTTCAGCTCGTCGGCCGTCAAGGCAAACTCTTGCGCCAGCGGCGGGCAGATATTGGTCATTTCATCGGCAACACGGCGCAAGCTCAATACAAAGCTATTACCGGCATTCGTACAAATCACCAGCAAGTCCAGCGCATCCGGCAAATAACCGGAAATCGCCTTCATGCGACGTGCTCCAATCCACATCAAGACGTATTCGGGGAGGATCATGCCAACCATGAACGCGCCGAGCATCGCCACACCCCGCGCAGCGGGAAAGCTGCCGACGAGTGGCAAGCGGGACCCCATCAAGATAGTCGTCACGGCAACAATGACGCCAAACGAGAATTTGATCGCCAACACGATCGACACCGCGTTCCGACTCCGCATGCCGGCTTTCAGGACCGTGCCTTGCAATTTCGCACGGGTCTTTGCATCGAACAACGGCATCTTGTCGCCAAACGTGGCGAGGCGACGCGCCAATCCGCTAAAGCGCCCTGATCCCCCGGCATGTTCGTCCTCGAGGACCGCCAATGCGTTCTCGTCTTGTTGATCGATTGCGGCCAGTCGCGCGCGTTCTCCGATGCGGCTACGCGCACTACCATGCTTCACCATCCACCACACAGCCAATGCAAGAAAACCGGCAAGCATGATCGACAAATTAATCAAGATATCGAGTTCATGTTTCATCGCGAGGTATCCAATTTCGACATCTTCGTAATGACGATCACACCAAAGATCATCGCGATAGCGGCGGCGCTCAGCAGCTTGTGTCCGGACTCCGTGGTGAAGAGCACGAGCAGGTAATCGTAGTTAAGGAAGTACATCCCACCCATCACCGCGAAGGGCAATGCAATAAGGATCTTGGTCGTGATTCGCGCTTCACCGGTCAGCGCCTTCGTCTTCTGTCGGATTTCGCGACGCGTACGGACGATGTTGGCGAGATTATCCAACGTCTCGCCCAACTGACCGCCTGTTTCACGCTGCAATGTCAGGCACACGCAGAAGAACGCAAAATCGGCTATTTCAATACGGCGTGTCGCCGTCTCCAACACGTCCGTGATATCACGCCCCACTTGCAATGAGTCCGCCATGATGCGGAACTCGCCGCTCAGCGGCGCCGGCGATTCATCCGCCACGGTGGCGATCACCTGCGTGACGGGAACACCGGCGCGAACTGCACGGAGAATCGTATCGATGGCATCCGGAAACGCTTCGAGGAACCGACGACGGAATCGCTCCACCAGCATACGATAGGTTGCAATCACCGCCAACGGCATCTCCACGACGACCGATATCACACGCACCCAGCCTGGAATCGGCACGAGCTTCGCGGCGATCAACGACTCGACAAGAACGATTATTGCCACACCGAAAATGATCTTCAGGCCATTCTTTCCGGCCACCGTCGATAAACGGACCAGTTTTGGCGTCATGTACGTTGCCCACAAACCCTCTTCCGGCCTGTCGACGGTGAACAGCACTTCGTCCTGTTTTGGTTTCCTGGAACGCCTCGATTTTTCCTTCTCGATGCCGAATTCGCCTTCCACCCGCTGCCGGATGCGGGCATCGGGTAGTTGCTTGCGCAAGTCCTGTAACAACAGCACCATCGCGCCGACAATGAACGTCAGCAGCGCGGCAAGCAGCGGGATGATCGTATCGAGCGTCATGCGCGCATCGCATCCATCAGCGCCTGTTCCAAACCGTAATATGCCGCGCGTGGCATGAACGCCGGGCGAATCGCCGCGCACTCGAACGTCCCCTTCACTTCCTCGCTGTATGCGGACGCATCGTACTTGAATGCAAACAGATCTTGCGTGATGATCACGTCACCCTCCATACCGACAATTTCGGTGAGTCGCGTAACCCGACGCATCCCGTCACGCATCCGCTCAACCTGCAGAATCATATGGACAGCACTGGCGATCTGGCGACGAATCGACAGTAGCGGCAAGTTGCCATTCGCCATCATCACCATGCTTTCGAGACGCGTGATGGCGTCACGTGGTGAGTTCGCGTGGATCGTCGTCATCGAGCCATCGTGCCCCGTGTTCATGGCCTGCAGCACGTCGAACGCTTCCGCGCCCCGGGTTTCACCCAGAATAATTCTGTCCGGCCGCATCCGCAGCGCGTTCTTTACAAGATCGCGTTGATTGACCGCACCGAGACCTTCTGTATTCTCTGGCCGCGTCTCCAGACTGACCACGTGGGGTTGCACCAATTGCAGTTCAGCTGCATCCTCGATGGTCAACGTCCGCTCA
Source organism: Robbsia andropogonis (assembly GCF_034047095.1). NCBI lineage: Bacteria > Pseudomonadati > Pseudomonadota > Betaproteobacteria > Burkholderiales > Burkholderiaceae > Robbsia > Robbsia andropogonis. The sequence goes on from NZ_CP139164.1 coordinate 69,341, forward strand.
CCGAGACCGATAAAATGCGACAGTGCGTTGAGCAGTGTTGTTTTCCCGGACCCGGTACCGCCGGAAATCAAGATATTGAGCCGACAGGTACTTGCCAATTTCAAGACATTCGCCATTCCTTCGGACAAGTTGCCTTGTTGCGCCATTCGGAACAACGTAATGTTGCGCTTCGAGAACTTACGAATCGAGATACAAGCCCCATGAATCGCCAAGGGCGGCAGCACCACGTTGACCCGGCTGCCGTCGGCGAGGCGAGCGTCCACCATGGGACTGCTTTCGTCCACGCGACGCCCGACGTTCGCGGCAATCCGCTGCGCAACCGTCACGACATGGCTGTTGTCTCGGAATTTATACGGACTCAGCTCTAGCTTGCCACCCCGCTCGACATAAATCTGGTCGGGGCCATTCACCATGATGTCGGTCACCGCTTCATCAGCAAGCAATGGCTCAATCGGGCCGAGCCCGAACATATCGTTGAGCAATTCGCCAACAATCTGGCGCTGCTCGGTCATCGTGATATTCAGTTGCTCACGCTGCGCGATGGTCGCAACGAGTTGATCGACAACCGGCTGCATCTGCTCGCGCGTGCGGCCCACCGCAGCGGAAGCGTTCATTGAAACAAAAACGCCCTGCCGGATGGCTTTGTATTCTTCCGATCGGATCAGTGCGGCATTGCCTTCGCCAGGCTGCGTTTGCGAAGCGGCGCTGGTGGGGGGAGTGACCAACTTGGTCGCGGCGCCAGTGCCAGGCGCGCTCGCCGCCGGCGGTGAAACAGGCTTCACGGGAACCGGCATCACGGATTGCGCTTCCATCGCTGGCGTCATGGCGCTGGACGAAGTTGCAAGCGCCAGCATGGCCTGCGTCGCCATCTCGGTTGCCGATGCGTCGATTTCAGCGGAAACGAGTGTCTCGTCCACCATGCTGGTGGACTCCGGCGCCTCCAAATTAATCGCTTTCGCGCGTCTCTGTCCGAACATCACGCCCTCTTCAGCTTGCCTTTCATCTTGTCCATCCAACTGAGCGTCTTTTCCGTGCGCTGGCCAGTCAAGTCGTTCGCCAACGTGGTGATCGCCTGATTGAACTGGCTGCCACCACCGTCTTTCGGCGCCTCGCCCAGGTTCTCCGCAACCATCAGCGTCTTCGGCTCGAACCGGAACTCCTGCAACGTAGTACGTCCCAGCGCCGCATCCAGATCACTGATATCCACTTTTCCCGCCACGGCGCCATTCGGATTGTTGACCAACACCGATGTCTGCGGGTTGTGATCGCGTTGTTCGATATGCTTTAGCAAGCGCACGGTTTGGCGTGCCGAATGCACCGTGCGATCCGACACCACATAGACGCGAGCCGATCGATCGAATGCTTCCTCGATCAGCGGCGTCAGCGTACGCGGCGCGTCCATGAGCACATAGTGAAAGCTGTTGCTCAACAACTCCAAGACCCGTGTCAACGACTGCGCCGCAAAATTCGCTTGCTTGTCCAGATCCAGCTCGGCGCTCAGCATGAACAAGCGATTTTGATTCGACGTCAACGTGCGTTCGACATATTGCGGGTCCAGTCGGTGCGCGTTTTCCAGTACATCAACCAGTCCACCATTGCTTTTAAGGCCGAGCATCGCATTTGCACCGCCACCATGCAGGTCGAGGTCGACGTACACGACACGGCGGTGCGTGCGGCCGGACAGATGTCGGGCGAGGCCAACGGCCAACGTTGTCACGCCCACACCACCGCGAGTACCCGTGAAGGTGATGATCTTGCCGGTGCGCGACGACGCGACATCCCGCACACGCCCCTCAGAAAAGTCGAACGTACGAGTAAGCAGTTCGACGGTCAGCGGCTTGACCAGATAATCACGTAATCCAATCTTCAGCAAGCTGCGATAAAGGCCGACGTCGTTGCGCTCACCCAATGCAACCACTTGCACTGACGGCTCGCAAACCTCGGACAATCGCATCAGATCAGACAACGGCATTGCCGAACCATGCAGGTCGATCATCAACAACATCGGCGATCTGTCGACCTTCGCGAGATAGGCGATGGCTTCATCGATCGTCCCTATCGCGACATGCACATGCGGTAACGCCTGATCCAGCACGTAACGCCGTAATACCTGTTCCGTTTCCTTGTCGGAGACGAACGCGACAAAGTCCGCCACGCGTGCAGCGCTTGCTTTGCCGGTAACAGGAATAGCTGGACTCATCTTTTGCAACGCTTTTTAAACAGTAGTGATCGATTCCGAAATAGGGACAGCCCGACCCTTGCCTGCTACATGCCCCCGGAAGGTCAGGCATGCGACATGGCGTGGCTTATGACCCGCCCGGTTTCACCGAATTATTGTCCTTCAACGGCATGACCGCGCCGTTCTGATACCGATGCACCGCACTTGCCGCAACCGCTGCATCCGCAGGCGTCAAGGCATGCGGGGCAACCAAGTCTGATGGCTGCGCCAATTGCGCGGCCAGATTCGTATATGTCGCACAACCCCAGGCCATCTTCGGTCGCGGTGTCGTGCCGCCGAAGACCACCGAATCCTCCGACAATTGAGAGCAATCCGGTGCAACCGCGTGCTTGCCGTCATAGCCGATCACGTCGACGTCACGCATCCCAAGCGGGGGCTCGGCGCAACCGCACACCAGCAGTGCGGCCAGGATCGACAACCGTGCCCGACGAGATCTTCCGCGCCGGGTACGGGAATCGGTATAAGTAGGAGTCTTCATGATCTTCATCTCAATACACGTAACCGGCGCTGCCGCGCAGACGCGGCGCGTTGTCATCCGGTGACGCGCCGCTCGCGCGGCCCATGCTGTACTCGGCGTCATTACGAATACCGGTCAAGCTGTCGAGTGGATTGCGCAATTGCCCCGGATCGGTCGGCTTCGCCAGATAAGGGGTGACCGTGATGACTAACTCGGTCTTATTATTCGTATACTTCTTCGACGTGAATAGCTTGCCGATAATCGGAATCGACCCCAAACCTGGCACCTGCGATACCGTATCGCTCGACATCGCTTGCAACAAACCGGCGATCGCGAAACTCTGGCCGCTCGCCAGTTCCACCGTAGTATCCGCGCGGCGCACCGAGAGTCCGGGAATCGTGATCGAATTACTCGTCACACTCACGGTCGAATCGATCTGGCTGACCTCGGGACGAACCTTCAGGCTGATTCGGCCATCATTGAGGACGGTCGGCGTGAAATCGAGTTTGACGCCATACTGCTTGAATGACACGCCGATCGCACCGTTCGTCTCCGATACCGGCACCGGATACTCGCCGCCGGCAAGAAAGCTCGCGGTCTGTCCCGACAACGCCACCAGATTCGGCTCGGCCAGCACGGAGATCAGCCCTTCCTGGTTCAGCGCATCAAGCACGCCTTCGATATCGGTATTGCCCACCTTGAATCCGCCAAGGAACGAGTACACGTTGCCGGACTGGATCGTGACCGGATACGTACCTGCCGCCTGACCCGTGACTGTCTGCGAATAATCGTAAATCGACCGTCCGTTATACACTCCGCCAATAAACTTTCCCGCCGCGGTGCCGAAGGCGTTCCAATTGATGCCCAACTGCTGCGTGACATTACGATCCACTTCCGTGATCCGCACGCGCAACTGGATTTGCTGCGATTGACTGACCGTCATGCGATTCACGACACTGGTCGTGTTGTTCGCGTATTGCTTCACTGCCTGCACCACAGCATCCGCATCCGACGCAGTGGGCGCGGAACCCGTCAAGATGATCGCACCATCAGTGACATCCATTCGCACCGGCATCGACGGGAAACGGGTCCGAAGCACCTCGCGCAAGCTGTCGAGCGCCGGTCCGACTTGCACGGCCCGCTCCAAGATCGTCCGTCCATCAGCAGCCATCACATACACCGTGGTGGTACCCCATTTCTTGCCGAGCACGAACAGGTTGCGCGCCGTAGGGGCCTGTACGTCCGCAATCGCCGGGTCCACGACAAAAACGGATGCAGCGGGGGCCGGCAACGTCAGCATCGCGCCCTTGCCCACTTCCAGCGATAACACTTTGGCCGGCACCGCATTGATGCCCATGCCCGGACTATTGATTGCGCCCTTGCCAACCACGGGTGCCGGCGACGAGGTATCGACGGTACTGCCCGTCCCACTCATGATCGTGACACCCGGCGCCGCAAGCACCGGCAACGTCCACACGCTCGCGCTGGCCAGCGCGAGCAAGCAGTACGGGGCCATCCGATGCGTATTACAAGACTTGCTCATGTGAGATGACATCCAGACTGACCGACGCCAGACCGGCGTCTCGAAAAGCGGCGTGTCGGACCTACCGACACGAATAAGGCTGCCGGGTTGGCCAAGCCGACAGCGAAGCCGCGCGGATATCTATGCGGCGGTGCTGCTTTCACGCACTATACCGTGCTGCATAACCTCGCCAAGCGACCCATGACTGCTGGCGATACCCCATCATTGCGCGCGGGGCGTCATCATACCCTGCGGTAACGGCGGTGTGCCTGCGCCACCGGACATCGATCCACCCGCGGTATCGGTGCCCGCCGACGACCCGCGGTAAATCACGACCGGGCGTTGCACGGGTGCGACGCTAGCAGGCGCCCCTGACGGCGGCGGCGCCGGGGCTTGCAACGCCCGCGTCACATCGCGTGACCATACAGGCGGCGGCAGCGCATCGGTCGTCGGCCCGACAGGCGTGATACCTTGCAGCCCGCTTGCCGCCAGCAAACCAGGGTTATCCCGACTCGTGGTGGCAAAGCTACGCAATGCCAACGACAAGCTGCCAAGGCGCCCCGCCACGGAGACCACTTCACTCATATGCGGCGTGACCTCCAAAGTGACCGTTCGCGCGGAACGCCGTTGATCGCTACTGCCATCCGGATTTTTGGGACGCTCCAGTTCCGAGCCGGACGCCAACACGCGGACATGCTGCAGGACGGTCTCGCTGACATACGAATGCGCATTGCCGCTGTTATCGTAATCCGGTGCTTGCTGGGTAAGGAGAAGATCGACGTAGTCACCGGGTTCGATGAGCCCCGCATTGCCGGACACATCATCCACGGCAACCGACACCGCCAACATGCCGGGCTTCAACGTCGCGGCAAGAAAGCCAGGGGCATTCGGGAGAATCACATCGGCGGCATGGAGCACCGTGCCTGCGACAACGGCATGACGCAGCAATGCGCCTTTCAAATCCGGTGCGCCCGCCGCGCCAAGGATGATGGCATCGGATGGTACCCGATCGGCGGGAACGTTCTTCCACTGGAGGTCGTCATCGCGCAGCAACAAACCTTGCGGCAAGTCGGCGGCACTGACGCGAATTTTGGGTTCGGGGGGCGCCTGCTCCGGACCACGCGTGCTTAGCGAGATCACCGTCTTCGCAATGAACAGCACGAGGACCGAGCCCACCAGCAATAACAACAACTTGATGAAATTCGACATGACAACCTGAGCGTGGGCGTCAGTGGAGCGGATACTGCTGGGTCATCAGCAACGGCATAAGCCCAGGCAGTATCCATGGCCACAGTACCATGCAGCTTCCCCCGGAGGCTATCGCCACCCCGTAAGGTACACCGCGGACGGCCGAAAACAACGCCAGCACGCGTGCGACGCCGCTCCCTTTGCCCGGTTCGAGGCGTCGTGTGGCGAAACTCAAAATGCCCACGACGGTCCCCGTCAGCGAGATCACGGTCAGCATCGGTGCGGCAAGAAGCGGGCCGGACCAAAGAAACAAGACGGATAACAATTTTGCGTCGCCGCCGCCCAATACGCGCAACGCGAATAAAGCCAAACAGATTAGCAGTGCGACACCACCAGATAGCAGATGCATGCCGAACGCATGCCATCCAAGCTGCTGCAAAGCTGCAAATATCAGAAACGCAGCACCAATCGCCACGACCCATGCATTGGCCAGACGACGATACCTGACATCCGACACGGCCAGCCAGAGCAACCCTGCCAACACGAATACCCGCAGACCCGATGAGACCAATTGAATTGTCACGATATCGCCCCGGGTGCTCGTGTTGGCATCCTCCTCCGACGAGAAGGATGCTGTGTGCGCCAAACCAGCGATTAGCTGCCGCTCTGCGTCGTGTTTGCCTTGCTGAACAGCGTGGCGAACATCGTGCTTACTTGCGTCTTGAAGGAGGTGCCGATACCTGCCAGCGCCAAAACGACGATACCTGCCAGCACTGCGTATTCCATTGCACTGACACCGCGCTCGTCACGAACAAAAGCCTTGAAGAACTTTGACATCTGGGATTCCCCAATAAATAAATACAACTTGAATAGAGCAGCCTTTCGGTGCCACTGTCACACCAACCCGTACCGCATCGCCAAAAGGATCAGTAATTTATCCCGATCGCTTTTCAGCAAACCAACATGCAGCGCACACATTTGCTGAAGAATTTACGTATTCTGATGGTTACGTTGAATTCGACCGCATTATATACAAGCACTTACGCCAAGGAAGTGAATTTTATGCAACATGACGCCATGTCGCAAAAATTACCTAATATCCCTTATTGCTCGACCTGTCTCCGACGCGTCACACCGATTTCACCGGGACTGACCTACTCGATAACGGCCCACCCCCGATGAACTTGAGTATATATTTGGTCACGCGCGGGCAATTGCGCTAAGTGCGAGGTTTTTCAGGCTTTTATTGACGAATTGGAGAAACGGCGGGGTTCGGCTCGATGACGGATTCGGCTCCCAAACCAACGCTTGTCAAGCCACCATCGGTCACATAAGGGATAAAACCTAGCTGGACAATTTTTATTACCGTTTCTTTCCTGCAATTAGCGTTATCAATAGAACAATAGTCTATTGCGATAATAGGTATTTTATATTGCTCACGAATTTTATTCACTTGCCCGAGCAGCCAGTCACGATCATTTTGGGGTACCGCCACATAACGTTTTTCTGATGCGTTCCATCCTTGATACAACGATTCGAACGCGACCATCTGCACGAGTGAATGCACATCGGGCAAGATTTCGAAGCCACGATTGAATATCAGTTTGGCCTGCGGGTAGCGTCGTGCCATCAGACGCACGACTCGCTCGAGTCCGTCTTTCTGCGCGGCACGCTCGGCATCAGTGGTGGCGATCAATTGGAAGGAATCCAGCGTATCAAGGAAAAAACCGCGATAGCCTTTCTTCCAGAGTGGCGTCACGACCTTGTCGACAAAGAAAGCTGGCCAACCCGGGGCGGTCTGGTCGATGACATCCGACGCCCATGCCTTGTTTTGAGATGGTCGCCACGATTTTGGAATCGCTTTGTAGTAACTGCGATTTGGATGAACCTCACCAACGCTTACATAGGCATACCACTTTGTATGGCCGACGGATTGCGTCCGCGGATCAAATTGCGCATCCGGGTCCAACACGACGATATCGAAGCGGCTGAGGTCATCGATCGGCGGCGTGACACCGTAGTACAGCGCCACTGATGGCAACGGCGCGCTAGCATCGGCCGTGGCGAACTTCGCCGGAAAGAGCACGGCAAGCAATGCCATGGCAACATTGGCGATATGTCCGATGCCACGTGACGTGGCGGTGCTGCGATACAACGGCATCAACTCATTCTCCTTCAGAACAGAACAGCGCCATACGGAGAGCAAGACCCGCCCCGCCGATCGTCGCGCTTCAACGATGCAGCATATAGGTCTCGTATTCCAGCGTGCTGAACTGGCGATCCAGAATGCGTACCGATAGCATCACCACGATCAACAATGCCGCCGCGAATCCATAACCGAACGCATCAGGACCGATGACCAGGGTAATACCGGTGAAGAGCGCGTTCAATACCGCGAACAGCGCCGTCAGAAACAATACGGTACGGCGGCGGTCCAAATAAAAAAATACGTTCAGCAATCCTAGCAGTAACACCTGCAGGCTTGCGGACACGACGTCGATCACCAGCAAGGGTAAATAGAGAGGCGTGATATTCAATGCGTTCAACAACGGAACGCCGATGGCGGCGATCAACAGCATCACCAGCAATTGCACCTTGATGATCTCGTACAACCCTGCACGTACGCTGGATACCATCATGTTACGCATGTCCTGGATATGCGCATAGGTCGCACCATTACGCACCGCATCGTAGAAGCCATCGTAGAACTCGACAAAGTCGGCTTCGATACGCACAAGGAAGGCCGCCATCCCGGGCATCACGCAGACATAGGCAATGAAAATCGGGATGTCGTAGATTACCGATGCCCGCAATGGTCCGATCACCGGGCTGCTGGTGGCCGGCCAGAACCAGAACATGAACTTGTCGATCCACACGCCAAGATTGAACAGAAAACCGACCCACGCCAGTGTCGGGTAGGTGAATTGCCGGTCGAACACCTCGAACGAGACGAACCGGTGACTACGATAATCGCGATAGATCAACGCATTCAGTCCTCCGAGAAGCACGATATGACCAATGACGAAACCCGCGAGCAGCCCCACCAGCCCATACCGGTTCAACGCCAGCGCAAGTCCGACCACACAGCCATAGCCGATCGCGAAGACAATCAGTATCTGCCGATACTGCTTGACGCTCGAGAGAAAAATCACCGCAATCCAGATGTTGCTCACCACGGTGAATCCGATGACCATCAAAACCCGATACGTCAACGGCGTCTCGTGAAAACTGAATACCATCGCCCCGACGCCAACGATTCCGGACAAGATCGCCGCCACCAATACCACGGCGTTGTAGTTCGACAGCACCAGATCGTGACGCTTCTCGAACAGACGATCCGAAATGAAACGGGTGAATGACAATTGCAACGGGCCGGTCAATATCAAGCTCAACGCAATGAGATACGTCACCGACACCTGAAACTGCACAATGGCGAATTTCGGTACGACGGTGGCAATGCTCAGCAGACCAATGATCAGAATGCCAAAGATCGACAGAATCAGCGGTCCTGAACTGATCAGCCCCGCGTACGCGTAAGCGCGCGCAGCACCGGCAAGCGTTTCCCGGCGCAAGATCTTGCGCAGTTCGAATCCGATGCCGGCCATTTACGTCACACTCCCGGATTCAAGGGATGCGTCATTCCGCGAACGTAAAGCCGGCATGAAGAGCGCTTTCAACCTGGCGGCAATGCGGGCGACGTCACGCTCAGCATCTTCCGCCTCGATCACCTGGCCACTTCGACCGAACCCCATCGGACATTGACCGCCTCCCATCGCATTTACCCGGCCTGGTGTGGTGTCCATCGGAAGACGTGTATTTCCAGCGGCGACAAACGCGTTCAATGCCGCAATACCCGCATCGGTTTTCGCGACGTGCTTATCCCGAGCGCTCGTATTGAACCAGAAAGCAAACCGACGCCGAGACGTCCCACGTTTCGATGCATCACCAGCCCCGCCCCCATCGGAGCCGGAATCATTTCCGCCGGACGGAGCCATCGGCATCGACAGCGTCGGCGCGCGTGACAGCTTGTCGTATAAATCCCGATAGCTGCCCACCATCTGCGCCTTTGTGTAGTATCGGCGTACTCGCGCGATCCCTGCCTGCTGTGCCTCGATCCACCGGGTTTCGTCGCCGAGCAACGCAACGGTGGCTTGCGCGAACATGGCGGGATTGGCGATTTGCACTACCACGCCGGATGCGCCAAGCGCGCGGTCAGCTTCATCGTTACCCTCGATCAACTGCCGGCATGAACCGACATCGGTCGTAATAGCGGGAACACCGGACGCGAACCCTTCCAGCAACACCAGGGGCAACGCTTCGCTGATGGACGTCAGCGCGATCAGGTCGATCTGCGGCATCATGTCGTCGATGCGCTGGAATCCCATGAATTTCAGGCGTGACTGCAAACCGAGGCTTTCAACCAAGGCCCGACACTCCTTGGCGTACTCGGGATCCTCCTCTTCCGGTCCGATGATCCACCCCTCGATATCAGGCATTGACCGCGATGCGATGAAAATACCGCGAATGAAGGTCTTGATGTCCTTGATGGGAACCACACGCCCAATCAGCCCGACAATCCGGCGGCGCCCTTGCGTACGCTTGGCGATCAAAGGCGCGAGCCGTTCGACGTCGATCCCGTTTGGAATGCTGCGGGTGCGCTCCGCGCGCGCGCCGTCGGCGACTTGCCGCAAACGATTCGTCTCATATAGCGCGACGATATCCGACGATGCATCGTAAGCAAGTCGGCCGATCGCCTCGAAGAACCGCACCCACAATTCTCGAAAATAACTAACGCGAGAAATATCGCGTTCGAAGAGCCCACGGTTATCGCGTATCCACTGGCTCTGAAGCAAGTCGATCTTGCGCTCCTTCGTGTAGATGCCGTGTTCCGAGATCAGCAGTGGCCGTCCCGATCGATAATGCAACAACGCGCCCAGGAAGCCCGCATAGCCCGTCGAGACCGTGTGATATACCTGCGCCTTCGGCACCGTGCGGGCCACCTCGGCCAGTAACCATAGCGGACGATGCATGGTACGCACCGTCCAGAAATAATCGGTGAATGATGGGTCCGTGCAGAACCGTTCGTAGCGATCGACAATCGATTCCCATGCACGCCGACTGTTCAGGAAGTGTGCTTCACTCAAGCCCCCATCGGCACTCAACATCGGAATCAAATCGGCAATCAAGCTACCGATCGTCTGCCCCCCTCGCGGATCACGCATGGCGTCATGCAACGCGGACGCACGTTCAAAGGCATCGTGATTACCGTCCACCGCAAATGGTCGAGCCGCATCGACCGCCACCGGTGCATACAGGAAGTGCGTCTCTATATGCACCACATTGTCAGGTAACTCATAAGCGGGCGCACCGTAGTCCGACCGCTGGCTTCCAATGAAGACAATCGCGAAACGGATATCTGGAAATGCACGGATCATCTCGTTCACCCAGCTGGACACGCCACCGCGAACATATGGGAACGTGCCTTCCAGCAACAGGCAGACATCGGCATGCGCCGATCGACGTTCAGGGAGTGCTTTCATGTCGACCAGTACTCCACGACGGGTTTGAAAACAGGCAAGGCATTTCGGCCCCGCAACGCTTCCAGCAGCACATGCACGGACGCGTAGTCGCGGTTGAGGAAGGCCGCTTCGGCCATCCAAGGCGCCAACCGATCACTCGGGAAACCCAACTCGCGCGCGTGCTCGAACGCTTCCCTGGCAAGTACCGGATCACCGTTGACAAGTGCCAGGCGGCCGCGGCGTAACCATAATGCGGCGTCGCCGCCGCCGATCGCGAGCGCGGCCTGCGCATGCTGGTCCGCCTGTTGCAATGCGTGGGTCTGAACCGCACCCTGCACGATATTTTGATACGCCAATTCGAAATAGAGCTCCGCAAGCAAGCGGTGCACGGCTTGCAGTTGCGCTTCATTTGCAGCATAGGCTATCTGCTTACGCGCCGCGAAGATCTTCTGCATGATTTCATTTTCCGCCTGGTCCATCCGACCATAAGCGATCAGGCGTACATCCTCCAACGGGTCTGTCAGCAGTTCACGCAGTAAGGGGCTGGTTGTCCGCGTGGGCATCTGCTGAATGGCAACCAGCGCGGACAAACGATCCGACGCTGGCACCGCGACATTGGATACGCGAGCCTGCAAGCGGGCGCCACTGCCATGCGTCACTTGAGAGACGAGATTGGAGACAAATGTCGGACGCGGCACCGATACGATCTGTACGCTCGGTACCCGACCTGGGAACCACTTCGCCCATCCGCAGGCGAACAAGATCACGAAGCCGCCGATCAACGGCACAAGGGTGCAAGTCAGCCATAGCAACAGGAACGTGGCCTTGCGGGGAAACCGATACGCAAGCGGCAAGCACTCGCGAAACATGACCGCTTCAGCAAGGCCCGCGACACATTGCCATCCGAAATACAGCAGGAACGGCGTGCGATCGCTCGAGACGTCGATACCGCGCACCAAAATGGAGACAGCAACTGATTGCGCGATGATCGTGCCGACAAAACCCAACACGAAAAGCAATATGCGCCGGGCACGTTTTTCCTCGGCATGCGCGGTGCCGACTGGGTCGTTGGCATCACGATGCCCTGTCTCAGACGGAGCAGGTGCCCCAGCTTCTCCGGTGGCCCGATCGGTAGGGGTTGGCTTAGTCATCAACGCCGCTGAGGGTCAGAATACGTTGTAAAGCCAGCGCCGGGTCCAAGTCTCCGAGCAACTGTGTGTGCACGGCGACACGCGCGGTTTCAAGGTCCATCGCAAACTGCGCGCGCAAGCTGGATTCGATCCGCGCCAGATACCCGTTGATGCCGCCCATGTCGGTGACCGGCATCAGGTTTACGACGATCGAGTGCTCGGCCGTCTGGATTTCCCAGAAAACATCCAACGCCCGTCGTCGGCGCGAAACATGCTCGAACAGCGAGTCGCTGGCTTCGGTCCGCGGGAACGTCAACGATACCAGTGATGAATGTACGCCGGTACGCGCCGCCATTCGCCCGAGGCGGCTTAATTCGAGCGCGAACTCCACAGGACAATCGGGCACCACGTCAATGACGTGGCGCACCAGTTCGGCATGCTCCAGACCATCGCCAAAATAACCAAGCAATACCTGGATCAACTGTAGGTTGTCAAATGTCAGCGACAGGAATGGCATCCGTCTGATCACCAACACACCACGAATCGAGCCGTCGGCCGCCAACAACGGCGCACAGACCAAATAGAGGCTATCAGGCAATTCCCCCTCGTCCATTTTCAAATGGGCGAGCGCGCCGTTCTCCAATGCATGCGTGATCAGTGCATCGCCGGGCACCAGGTCGAACGGATCGCCCACGATGGCCATCGCGACGGTGCTGACACGGCCATTGCGCACGGTATAAAACGCGGCCTGTTCGAGACGACAGATCGGCGCGATATACCGCATCAACTGTTCGGCCGACATCTTGCTTTCACCGGGGTCTTGCAAGCCGCCTTGCACCGACATCCTCCGCAGCTCGACGATCGAGTCGCGCAAGGTCGTTGGCTGCGACAGCAGGTCCTTTTCGAGACGATCGTGCGACATCCGCAACAAGTAATGATTGTTCGTCAGCGCGACGAGTCGATCGCTGAGATAGTCGTTTTTCGCACCGGCCTGGATGGCACGGGCACCCCACGTATCACCGAAATGGCCGACGACGATCACCTGCACCATCCCACCGGCGAAGAATCCCACCGGGAACGCACCGCTTCCTACACCCGAGTGTCCTATCAACACCCATTCCACCAGCATGAAGGCCCCTCCGAACAGCCCGAGTAATGTGCCATAGCGCAACGCCAGCACCATTGGCGCCAACCATATCCACGGGAATGCCGCAGCCAGGGCGAGCGGATCATGAGGACGCAGCATGGCCAGGATCGTCAGGACGATCAGCATGAAGGCGGCACTTTCCACCAACGCGAACGGACGCTGCACCGCCGGCGCGATCATGCGCCGGATGCGGCCGACGTTACCGAAGGCGCCGGTCTTTCGCAGCGCGCTACCCTCCGTGGGTGCGTCGGCGGCACCTGCGGTGCGCCCTTCGCCCTTGGACGCCTGCTGTGGCGTGGGAATGGCCATGATGTATCCGTCTATTCCGTTGGAACCTGCCGTGTCGCCGATCAGCGTTGCCGCGCCAGCGGCGCCAGCGTCTTGAAGATCAAGCGCGTGGCAACCGTCGACAGGCTCGAACGGCTGAAGCCGCTCTTCGTCCCCGTGGCGCTCCAGACCACCTTGCCGGAATCCACATCGGTCAGTTCGTATGTCACCCCCACGACCGGCTCGCCGTCCACGCCGGTCTTATAACGCCACTCTTCCACCGCGCCACTCAATACATAACGTGCCTTCTGCGAACGTGCCCACGTCATCGTACGCTCGACATCCGCCCGGGCGCTTGCCGTGAACAATGCACTGGCGCTGCCATTGCCCGTTGCAACCGGCGCAAGGCGCACGTCTATACCGGATGCCCGCAGCGCATTGGCCGTAATGGACTCGGCGCTATGTCCGGCATCGGGCGTCTCCGTAAAGTTTGCCATCGTCGCCAGCACGATCTGGTCACTGCCGCTCAGGGCCGGCGCACCACTTTGCCGCACGGTTCCGCACGCCGCCAACGCGACGGCCAGCATTATCACCGTTGCGGCCTGTGCGCCGCGCTGCATCAGTTTCGTCATCATGTCTCGACTTCCTCGCTTGTCGTCACTTACGGTCGTTACGTACTGTCGCCTACCTCAACGACGTCACGCCTAATAAAAATAGATATAGTTGACGCCCATCAGCGTCACCGCCGTACCCACACCGGATACCTGCTGGCGCGAGAAATAAAACACCAGCCGATCGCCGCCAAATACTGATCCGCCGATACCCACGCTTGCCTGAGGGCCCCAGCCCTGATTCGAGTCGTGCACGATGCCAATATCGGCGTACGGACGCCACGACCGCGAATACGTGTCGCGCGCATCGGTGCCAAAGCCGATGAAGGCGCCGTATTGCGTATAACTCTGCGGCATCACGGTGGCCGACGTCGGCGTGCCGGCATCCGACGGGATCAAGCGACCCAACAAGCCGTCAGGCGATCCGCTCGCGTGATAGTCCCCCCGCACACCGATCACACGCACCGTGTAATCAGGATAGGTCGTCCGGACGCGATATCCCAATTCCGCGGACACGTTGGTGCCGCTACCCACATTATTCCGGGCTTGACTGTAGTAACGCGCTGCTTCGAACGTGGCCGATGCGTAAATCCGGTTCGTCGCATTCCACCGAGCACTGACGGTGGCATTGTCCTTGACGCCCCCCACCGATAGAATTTGCGATTCGTTTGCCGCCTGATCCCGCCCAAGGCTGACCTGGCCGGACAAGACGCCGCCCCGGTTCACCTCGGCCGACACCGACATCGGATAGACGGTCGACGCGCCATGGCGAACCCCTGCGCTTGCTTGCACAGCCGTCGATTGCGTCTGGCGTCGCACATACACGCTCGTGGTGGTATCGAGGCCTGGAACGTTGGTCAACTGCGTGCTGTCGGCCGAACGTTGAAAACGTTGGACGTTGTCGACGCCTACCATGTAATGCTCGCCAATCTTCACACTGCCCGACGCGCGCTGTTCAATCGTATCCAAAGGGTGCGCCGTCGTGCTGTCGACACCGGCGCTCAACGACTGCGGCCAGTTCATCGCGGTATCGAGCAAACGGTTGTGCAACACGTCCGACGCCGACGCGCCATCGAGCCCCCGATAGGCCAATTGTTCCGCCTGCGCCGGACGATCCAGCGCGATGGCCGCGTCAATGGCGCCAGTGACCGACAAATTACCTTTTCCCTGATCCAATAACTGCTGGATGCGGGGCTTGTCATCATCGGCCAGCGCAATGGCCATCGCCTGTTCCCGCGGAATCATCAACGCACCGGCGTACTGTCGCGCGAGCCAGCGGCGTGCAATGCCATTGCCTTCATGTGACAAGGCCCATGCCAGTGCCACATCCTTTGCCACCGACGACGTTAACTTGTCGCTGGCAACGTCTTTGCCAGCGGCGCCGACGTCGGTCGCTGCATCGGCGGCGGCGAACCCCGTACCACGCAGCGCCGCGCGTAAGGGCGCCAACCCCGGCGGATCGCCGATCATCGACGCGCGTGCCGCATTCGCCTGGCCTGTCATGTCGCGGCGACCGGCGTCGCTGTCCAGCACATCGCGCAACAAGGCGCGCGACGCATCGGCATTCTCAAAAATCGCGGCCAGCGAGGCCTGCTGGCCGATGATCTGTTCGCGCGCCTCGGCTTCTGCGGCAAGACGTCCCGACGTTGGCCGCCCACCAGCGTCCGTCGCGGTACGTTGCACGCCCAGCGGGCCGGAACCATCGCCACCTTTTGCCATGGCATCACGCATGCCGCGCCACACCGTGCGGCGCAGTGTCCAGGCCTGCTCGTCGTGACCAGCCTGGTCCAACGCCTCCGCATACGCCATCAGCCACAGCGGATCACGCGACATCGATGCCGCCTGCAAGCGGAAATAACGCAACGCGGCATCGGGGCGATTCAAGCGCAATTGCGCAGCGGCAAATGGTCCCCACAATGGTGGCGCGGACTGAACGCCATCCGGCCAGGTAGCCAATGCACGACGGATATCGTCATTCGTGCCGTAGTCAACGAGCGACCAGAGCCAGGACACTTGCACGTCCTGCGTTGCACCAGGCAGCTTGACGGCGCGATCGAGATCCGCCAATGCCTTGTCCGGTGCGCCGATCGCCCGATAGTAATCGGAGCGCACGCGCAGGAATTGCGGATCGCTCTCCAACGGCGGCAGACGATCGGGCGCAATGCCGTCGAGAAGATCCTTGGCAGCGTCAAGCGCCCGGGCATCCGTGTAGTAATGCAACGCCGCCTGCAACGATTGCGACGAGTGATCCAAACGATACTGTGCCTCCGCGGTGCGCGCGGCATCGATCGGGAATGGATCGTAGAAGAACGTCATCGCGGCAAGATCATCCGGCACCACCTTGCCGGTCGCCAATAAACGTCGGTACGCGTCATTGGCAATCTCATCCTTTTGCTGGAGTCGGGCGAGTTCCGCCACTGCCCGCCAATAGAGGGCGGCATTGTCATCGTTGGCGGCAATATTTCCGCGCACCGACACCAATGTCTGCAACGCGGTTGCGTAATCGCCGTGACGATACTGCAGGTTGGCCATGCGCAACGCGTGTTCCGCATTCGCGGGGTCGCGGCGCAACAGATCCTGATACGTCGCAATGGCGTCGTCGTCATGACCCGCACGCGTCTGCAGGGTCGCCATCCGGCTCTCCACGGCAATCAACGCCGCGCCACGCCGTACTTTCATCCGGGCCTTCAGATACGCAATGCCATCGTCGGGACGACCCAGTCGCTCATAGGTCGCCGTAACCGCATCCAGCAGTTTCAAGTCGTCAGGACGGGCGTTCGATGCCCGGGTTACCGCGGCCAGATAGGCATGATCGTCATTCAGCATCGGTGCTAGGCGCAGGACGTTCTGCCAGCCTTCGGGGTCCTGCGTACGCTCCGCGTAAGCCATCCACATCTGCAACGCAACGGTTGGCGCACTGTTCCATTCGGCAACCTGCGCCAGGCGACGGGTCCAGATCGGATCATCCGGATGCTTTGCTAGCTGTTCGTTGGCAAGGCGTTGCGCACTGGCCAAATCGCTTGCCTCAAGGAACGATTGGTACAGCAGGGAGGGCACATCGCCCTCATGTCCCACTCCTGACTGCGCCGCGTCCGACGCCGCCGTGGGCTTGGTCGCCCCCGTGTTGGCCGGCGGCACGCCGGGCACCGCCGATGCGGCCTGCGGCTTCACTGGGCCATCCGACGACGTATTGGTCGCGGCCCGGATTCGGTTCGGGTCACGCGGGTCCACGACAAACTGTACCCGGACAATCGCCCCTTCTGCCTCGTCCATCGCCGTGCGAGGCGCCGCAGGCGAGCGCGCGCGCACACGGTAGCCGGCAGGATGCGTGCCGTCCAGATACCCGCCCTCACGCGCCGCATGCAGCGAGGGTCTGGCCAAGCCGAGCGCGTCATACCACGCGCCGGACATGACAATAATCCGGCTGCCGTGCCCATCATCTTTTATCTCCGGCGCGGCGGCCAGCAATGCCGCATCCGGTGCAGGGGTCGCCTGCGCGTATCCGGCCAGGGCCTTCGCATATCGGTCGACCCGATCGGTCGCCCGGGCCGCGCGCGCGAGATTCAACAGCACGATAAGCACCTGCCGATCGTGCATGAATGCACCGCCATAGCGGTCAGCAGCGCCCAATGCAGCGTCGAGCATATTGCCGGACTGCAGCACACGGATGCCGGCGATGAAACAGCGGCGCTGCTCGTTGACATCCGTCGCCCGCTGCTGCGCGCGGAACCAGCCGTCGGCGGCGGTACGATAGTCGCCGTCGAACATGGCATAGCGGATCACCTCGGCGTTCCAGCGCTGGGCATTCGCCTTGTCCTGATTTTCGAGGCGGGCATATAACTGCTTGGCCACCTGCTGCGCATTCGTCGACGCCGCGGTCGCCGCCAGACGCTGCAGTTCCGGCGTCGACCAGTTCAGTCGCGCGGCATCCGCCAGCTCCTGGCGCACGATATTCAACTTCACGGCTCGCCCCGGATCGCTTTCCTTCAACGCGTTGGCAGTCCGGACATCTACGGCGATCTTCAACAGCACGGCGGTGCGCTTGACCCCGTCACCAGGCATGGTCGCCAGCCGATTGGCGATATTCCGCGCATCGTTGTCACGTCCTACCTCGTAATACTGGTTCCCGAGGAAAGTCAGCAAATCGACGTCGGTGGGCTTCGAACGCAGCAACGCTTCGAGATACGCGATGCTTAGCGCCGTAGGCGAATCGGTCGCCGCCAGACGCGCCTGGATACCGCCCCGCGGATGCGCGACATAGAGCAAGCCGACGACGGAAACCGACATCACACCGACAAGCCAGGTAGGCGCGATGCGCAGACGTTTAGCGGCCACAGTGCAAATCTACCTGGTCGTACTGCATCTTCTCCGGCAACTGCGCCGGCAGGTCGATCCGCAACGCACTACCGGCCACGCCGTCCGTGCCCGCTTCGCGCCGCGCGTCACGACGTTGTCCGTTTACCGTTACCGAACACTGACCGGCGTTTTCAAATCGGATATAGGGTTCATAGTGCCCCGCGAAAGAAAACCGCATGCCGTCAGGCCGCACGACAGCATCCTTCACAAACCCCCGGGCGAACGGAATATAAGGCTGGGTCGGTCGCGCCGACGCGTTCGGATTGATCGCCACGCGCGCATCGCCATCCTCTATATGGATGTAGATGCCGTCCGGGCCGGGCGCATAGCCGGTCACGTTGTAAGCATGGCGCAGATCCGGCGCGCCGCCCGGCTGCCAATGCACCTCGCGCACGGCACCGTTACCACGGAATCGCCATGCCGCTTGACCGGTTGCATCCGCCTGAACATCGCGCGACACGGCGAAGGAACGCCAGTCGAGCACTTTCTGGATATATTCCGTCACATACACCGGCAGTACTGGCTGCTTCAGCACGGCATCGAAAATCTGTTCCAACGAATGAAGCGATGCCTCCTTCGTGCCGGTGTACATGTGGTAATAGATATCGATAGGCTTGAAACGCAGCGGTGCATCGGTCATTGCAAACGTTTCGAGCACGCGCGAAAAACCATAGAACGGCCCTTGCCAGTCATTCGTATAGACATTTTCGTCTTGATTTGGCGCATAGACCTGGTAAGCACCCGGCCCCTTGTCAACACCTACCGGTGAGATATTGGTCCAGCTGTTCGCCGATTTCGTAATGACGGTATCGCCGCCGTTAAAATTATAGACTCCGGCTTCGTACACCTTGCGAATCGCCAGCGCTGGCGGGTGGCAATCGCCGGACCATTGCAGTACCTCGACCTTCTTTCCGGGTGGTGCGAGACGCGTATTGATGTAATCAATCGACCCACCAATCTCGCGATCCAGGTTGAACGTATAGTTCGGGATATTCAGTGAGAAAGCCGCGTCGCCACCGCCGGCATCGGTCTTGGCGCCCGTCTCCGCATCGACCTCGTCCCACTGGAATGGATGCGAGTATGTGTGGCTGCCGATCTGTACATTCGGCAAGGCGAACATCGCTTTCGCGATCTGCTCCAATCGAGGCGAGATCTTCGGATAGAGCCCCGTGGGCCCCACTTCCCCCTCGATCACCGATAGCAACATCGGTATCTTGTAACGCGTGAAGATACGGTCGTACAACGCCTGCCCGGAATAATCAGGGCCCGGGAATTCGGCCCGCGAGGCGAAACCGTCTCCATCGACGTGCGTCATGAGCAGTCGCAAGCCATTCTCGGTGGTCAGGCTCGGCGACGGCAACGTCGGCAACCGCAGGGCACGTGTCAGGAAACTGAGGGGATTGATGGCCCAGCGCTGCAACTCGATACCATTCAGTGACACCACTTTATAGGGCGCGAGTGCATATCCGCCCCACGGCATCATCCCGATTTCATCGACCTGCTGGCCGTTGACATTCAAACGCAGTAACGACTGTCCTTGCGGGTCCGTGATCCGCACCCCTTGAATGTCCCGCGGATCAACATTTGGTTGAATCTCAAAGCCCACCAACGGATCACTGTGCACCACGTTGACCGGGGCAGTGAAAGGACCTTGCACGGAACGTAAGCCCAACGCCTGCCCCGCACCATCATTCAAGTTGAAACCGAATCGTCCCAAAAAGGCGATCGGTACATGCGCATCAATACGCCCGCCAATCCATTCACGCCACGCCTGCACATTCGGTACGTTCTCATCGTCGATCCAGACAACAATACCGGCGTAACGATCCGGATTGACATTCTCAGGGAACGGTTTATCCAGATCCGCGTATTCCGCTTCATAGCCAAGGTAATTCAGCGGCGCGGCAATATTGTGAACACGTACAGCAAGATCCAGCGCCTCATTGGTATTTCGGTCTTGAACGACCAGAACCTTGCGCGGCATCACCTCGATGCGGCCCATACCCACTACATCGAACGCACGATCCGTAACATAGGGGAAGCCACCCGTGCCAACCACCTGTTTTGCAACACGACGCGCGCAGTCACGATCCGGTCCGTCGCAAAATTCGACATCGATGACCGGCACACCGGTCTTTGCGGTGAACGCGCGCGATGCGGCGAGGCGCTGCGCACGCGCGTCATCGGACACCGGAACCAATGCGCCACCGCGATCCACCTCCAGGATCAGCGACGGGCCTACCACGGCATACAGCGACGCCGCATACCCGGCCGCGCGCGTGACCGCTTCATCACCTGCCACCATCAGCTTGGCATCTGGATACTGCGCGTGAACGCGTGCGATAACGTCGCCGCCCACCGTGTCATCCAGCATGAAACCGCGAAATCCACGTTGCCACAACGGCTGAAGGACATTCTGTATCAACGCCGCGGCATCCGCGCCCGACGCGGCGGACGAGTTTGGAGACACACGGGCGATCCATGTCGTGTGCGGCAAAGGGCGCGTGCCGGGGTCAAACGCATTACGCGGATCGAGCACGACGGCATCGAAAGCCTGCAGCATTCCGACTGGCGCCTGCGCACCGTAGTAGAACGCAATATTCGGCGTTGCCAGGGGGCCGGTTACGGTCGTCGACCCTCCGGTCGTCACACCGCCGTTTGCATTGAACGTTTGATTGCCGTCGGTGGCGGCCACTGTGAACGCAGACGGAAACGTGAGCGCGAGTGCCAGCAAGATGCCGCGTGTCCAGAAAGATGCCATCTGGATGGGCCGGTGCCGGCTAGGACCGATCGCCCGCCATTCCTGGCGGACCTGTAAAGCATGATTCTCTGCCACGTGTTAGAGCCCGATGCGTGGTTCGTCGAGGTACAAAGTCGGAGCGACATCCAGCATACGATATTCGCTGTTCAAGAGCCCGGTCCATGACCCCTTGCGCAGCACGCGGTAGGGTACGCAACGCGCCCATCACCCCGTATCACACGTCCGATCGACCACCGGTCAATATCGGAGCGCCGCCCTTCGTTACCAATTTTTGTAGACGCATCGATTATGCGTCGTCCGAGCGGATATGGCAGCATGCGGCAAACAAACTGTCGTCGTTTCGAGACAACATCGTTGTTCCACTCCTCCCCCGGCACCATGGTCAAACACACGCTTGTCAGTTATCACGAGGGTAGACGACACAACGACGTTCATGACAAAAGGCATGAAGAATGTCGAACGTCAAAGCAACGTGGACGTCGACGTCATGCCCGGCGGCGGCTGCAATGAAGGGATACCAAGACACAATTCGCTTAGCCAATCAGAAAACGCCACGACTTTACGCAGCGGCGTACCCGGCGCGCGAAGCAGCCACATACGCCGCGGCGGTGGCCGGTATGTGCTTAATACTTCACGCAGCGTGCCATCGTCCAGGTGTTTTTGCAGGGAGAACAAGGACGTCATGACCAACCCCAAGCCAGACAAGGCGCATTGTGCAAATGCATTCGCATCCGAGACGACCACGGCATCCTTCATATCGATCAAGACATCGGCACCGGCGTCATCGCGCAAGGACCATGGACGAATCCGCCCTGTCTGGGCCGACCGATAATTCACCGCGCGATGATGCGCCAGATCGGCAAGCGTCAGAGGCGTGCCATGCCGGGCCAGATAGTCCGGTGTCGCGCACACCAGGGTTGTCGCCGCCCCGAGCGGCTTTGCCACCAGATCAATGTCATCTAGCATGCCCGTCCGAACAATGCAATCGAGCCCTTCCTTGACCAAATCCACGCGCCGATCAGTCGTGCTTAACTCGACACGCAAGTCGGGATAACGCGCAAGAAAGTCAGGCAAAGCGGGAATGACGATGTGGTGTGCCACGATTGCCGGCAAGTCGACCCGCAAAACCCCTCGCGGCGAGGCATCCGCGTCGATCATCTCGTCTTCTAGCGTGTGCAGGTGCTCCAGAACAGCGCGGCAATGCGCAAGACAGCGCTTGCCATGCTCGGTCACGCTGACATGGCGGGTCGAACGATTCAGCAGGCGGGTATTGAGGTGCGCTTCCAGCGACTGCACGGCCCGGGTGACGCGGGGCACCTCCATCTGTAACGCATCGGCAGCCCTTGTGAAACTGCCCGTCTCCGCCACACGGACAAAAACCTGCATCGCGTTCAACAAATTGATAGCCACCAACGTTCCCTTGTTCACATCCGATGTACGTCGCGCGGCGTCCCGGAATACGCGCCAGGCGAGCGTCCACGCCAACACCCCCACGGCATGCCGCTTCGTCAAATTATAAGATGCCCAAAACGGTGCCTGACAGGATGGCGCCGTGTGCGTGAGTGTAGCGTATCCGCGTCGGTGAAGTCATGACAGGCGCGCGGAATGGATCGTCGTCGCGGCGAGTCAACGCTCAGCAAGGAAAATGTGATGGATTACACCGCCCCAGGTGGGGATACAGGTAGAATTCGGCTGCACCCGGCGCGATTGCGCTGGATTGCATGTTTTTGTAGCGCGTATCCGCCCAGGCGCGATGACAGCCATCTTTTTACCGGTGTGCTCGATGCCTGTGCGGGTTCCCCACCTATCGTCGCGCCCTGTCGCATGCCCCGCCCGCTTTTGTTGCGTACTCCGGCGATGATCGGATCAATACTGATCGTCGTGTTTTGCACGTTGGCCGGTGCGGCCATCGGCACTGGCATTGGCCAGACGACCGCCGTCGCCCAACAGCGTACGGAAGCTGGCGTGCTCGCGCAGTTATGGCTACGCCGCGTAAAGGAGATCGGCGCTGAAGCAGACCGTGCGCTGGCAGCCATCAACCAGTATCCCGCCCCCCTTTGCTCCGATGCCGACATTGCGCATCTCCGTGCGATTGTTCTGGAGTCACGGTTCCTGAAGAGTGCCGCCAGAGAGCGAGACGGCAAAATCATCTGCACATCCACGGATGGCCGCGCTGATGATCCCATAACGGTTCCCACTGTCGATTTCGTCAACAGCAAGGGACAGCAGATTTTGCTGAACCCGAACGTTGACGGTGTGAGCGGTGCGCAAGCCATTGTAATCCGGCAGGGGCACGCCGCGATCGCTATCCATTACCCCGCGTACGACGTCATCGTCGACCCGCGTGTCGACTATATGGGCGTCAGTATTCAAGGCACGCAACGTTTTTTGTTGACCAGCTCCGAGGTCAGCGCATTGCCGTCCGGCATCGTGCTGCATGACAAGACACCGGTTCGCCTTGCGAACCATCGCTTCGAAGTACGCTGCACGCAGGGGGGCGACGAATGTATTCTGGCGCGCATGCGCGATGCATCTTCCGCGTCCGGCCTCGGCTTGAGTCCCGAACTATTGGGCTTCCTGACGTTGGGGATGATGGCCGGTTTCGGCATCGGCATGGGGCTGTGTTCCGCGATGCGCCGCGCGAATTCAATGGCACGGCGGATGCGACGTGACTTGAAGCACGGCAAGTTGACACTTGAATACCAGCCCGTCGTGCGACTTGCCGATGGTCAATGGGTCGGGGCGGAGGCGTTGCTGCGCTGGACCGAAACCAATGGCCGCCACATCAATCCGGACCTTTTTATTCAGCTTGCCGAGGACGAAGGCTTTATCCAGGAAGTTTCACGCTATGTGGTGACGCGAGTTCTCGATGAACTGGGCGACACGCTACGCGCCCGCCCCGACTTCAAAGTCGCGATCAATATCTCCGCAACCGATGTCTTGACGGCCAGTTTCCCCGCGTGGGTCGCGCTGCGGCTGGCTGCCGCCAACGTCGCACCTTCATCGATCGCTTTCGAAATCACCGAGCGGACCACCGCGGAACACTCGGTACTTGCACGTGGCATCAAACGCCTTCGCGATAACGGACACGCCGTTTATATCGACGATTTCGGCACGCAATATTCCAGCCTGTCCTACCTGTCGTCGCTACCGGTCACCGCGGTCAAACTCGACAAGTCTTTCTGCCGTGGGCTGCCGGAAGACGAAAAGCTCGGCGTCGTCGCCTCGCGTATCGCCGCAATGGTGGCGGCGCTGAAACTCGACTTGATCGTCGAGGGGATAGAACACGCCCCGCAGGCGGTGTGGTTCCAGCATCTCTATCCGCCGCCACTGGGACAGGGTTGGCTCTTTGCACGCGCCATGCCGGCAGCCCATATCGCCGCACATTGTCACTGCCAACCGCCGAAGAACGAACCCACCACGGCGAGCATCCACGCGTCGTTGGCATAGAACAATACGATGTGACTCGTCTACAATCGGCAATCCGACCCACTTGCCGATGACGCCCATCATGCCCGACTCCCCCGCTTCCATCACCCTCCCGACCTATGACGACGTGGTCGCCGCAAGCAACCGTATTACCGGCCATGCGCATCGCACGCCGGTCATGACGTCACGTATCCTGGACGAGGGATCAGGCATGCACTTGTTTTTCAAATGTGAAAACCTACAGCGGATCGGGGCCTTCAAATTCCGCGGCGCCTTCAATGCCCTGTCCCGATTCAACGACGCACAACGCCGTGCCGGCGTGATCGCCTTCTCCTCAGGCAATCATGCGCAAGCAATCGCACTGTCGGCGAAGTTGCTTGGCATTCCCGCGACGATCGTCATGCCGGAGGATGCTCCTGAAGTGAAGGTGGCGGCGACGAAAGGCTATGGCGCGGAGGTCGTTTTCTACGATCGCTATACCGAAGACCGGGAAGCCATCGGTCGCGCCCTGGCGTCCGCCCGCAACCTCACGCTGATTCCGCCCTACGATCATCCAGACGTCATTGCCGGGCAGGGAACAGCCGCCAAAGAGTTATTTGAAGACGTCGGCCCACTGGACGCCTTGTTCGTCTGCATGGGCGGCGGCGGCCTGCTGTCCGGCAGCGCGCTTGCGGCCCGGGCGCTCGCACCACAATGCAAGGTGTTCGGCGTGGAACCGGAAGCCGGCAATGATGGCCAACAATCATTTCGCTCCGGCCGGATCGTTCATATCGATACACCGAAAACAATTGCCGATGGTGCCCAAACTCAGCATCTGGGCCAGTACACGTTCGCGTTGGTACGTCAAAACGTCGATGACGTGCTCACGGCCAGCGACGCACAATTGGTGGCGGCCATGAGGGAGATCGGCAGTTATATGAAGCTGATCGTCGAACCGACGGGTTGCCTGGGTTATGCGGCCGCCCTTGCCGCGAAAGCGCAATGGGCCGGCAAGCGCGTAGGCATCATCCTTAGTGGCGGCAACGTGGACATGCAGCGCTACTGCGCGCTTCTCGCACAATAATACTTGCGCCGCTTTTAAAGTCACCAACACCCCAACACGCCGACGAAAAGCAGATGCATGCCGTCCGGCGCCAATCTTTTCTTACCGTGCATTGGACGCATCCTGGAGGCGTCAGGGCGAACAGACTTACCAGAAATTGCATCCAGACGACATTACCACTCGCGCTGTTATTCGCCATTCACCGTTTTTTTGACAGTCGTCATCATCAGGACACTATTTCAAGTCTTGCCGTATCGTTCTTAAAAGCCACATGCGCTGGAGATTTGTTTCCGCAAACCGTCTCGCGTCATGGTTCAGTCCTCGATTCCCAAAAAAATTAACAAATCCCTCACCGATCTTTGCATTTCGGAAAAAATGATATGTCCCCACCATTCGCTGGAGACAAAATCTTTAAAGATATTTATCTCAATTTATTCATTGATTTACGTGACAACAACGGAATGATTGTACGAATCGTCCTACGAGATTCGTACCGTTGATACCGCTAGGCCAACTACACGTGTCATGGTTCGTCGCATTTTCTTATTGACGTCTCAAAGACATTTGCCAACAATACACACGCAGTACTCATTTTGTGGCGGCGCGCTTTCCATATCGATTGTTCCGCGCTGTCCGTCTCAATGCACAACTTGGATGAAACATGGCAACCGGTATTGTTAAGTGGTTCAACGACGCGAAGGGTTTCGGCTTCATTACGCCTGACGATGGTGGCGAAGATCTGTTCGCGCACTTCTCGGAAATCCGTGCTGACGGCTTCAAGTCGTTGCAGGAAAACCAGAAGGTCAGCTTCGACGTGAAGCAAGGCCCGAAGGGCAAGCAAGCGTCGAACATCCAGGCGATCTGAACCCGATACGTCCGGACAGCCCGCCCTGAAGGTCCGCTTGTGGTGGACACCTTCCTGCGAGTTGCTTGCGGTTTACCGTTACGACTCGCCGCCGAGTAACGCCTTCAGGGTCCGATGGGTGAGGGGCGGCACCGCTGCTGCAGTGCGTCATCCGTTGGTACCGCTCATCATGGCTCCCGCATGAGCGCACTCATTACCGCGAAAGCACCTTACCCTCGCGTCACCCTTCAAATCTCCCACCGCTTTCACCATCCTGTCATACCCGCCTCGCTGCATCTCTCTGTTCTTCTGGGACGTTAGCCTGCTGGTGCCAAGCAGCAATGCGCCAAAGCTGTCACACTTACGCCGTTCCGTGGCCGATCGACATTCATGAGCGTATCTCCTCCCACATCTCCCTCGACAAGCGTCGGTTCGCCTTCGCATGCCAGTGCCCAGACACCTGCCGCGCCTGCCCCGTTTACCGGTGGCAAGCTTATTTTGGCCACCCTCGCGGTCGCGTTGGCAACGTTCATGAACGTGCTCGATTCATCGATTGCGAACGTCGCCATTCCGACCATTTCCGGCAATCTCGGTGTTTCCGTGGACGAAGGTACGTGGGTAGTCACGGTATTCGCCGCCGCCAATGCCGTCTCTATTCCTTTGACGGGCTTTCTCACTCAACGGCTTGGACAGGTCAAGCTCTTCGTCGGCTCGATCGTGCTGTTCGTGATCTCCTCCTGGCTATGCGGTCTGGCGCCGAACCTGCCCGTCCTGTTGGCGGCGCGTATCTTGCAGGGGGCCGTCGCCGGACCGCTGATCCCGATGTCGCAATCAATCCTACTCAGCTCCTATCCCAAGGAGAAATCGTCCATGGCGCTTGCGCTATGGGGAATGACCGCGGTGGTAGGCCCTATTGCGGGACCGTCATTGGGCGGCTGGATTACGGACAGCTATAGCTGGTCCTGGATTTTCTATATCAATATCCCCGTCGGCATCTTCTCGGCGGGTGTAACGTGGATGCTGTACCGGAAACGCGATACGCCCACGCGCAAAGTCCCTATTGACCTGATAGGTCTGGCATTGTTGATCACCTGGGTCGCATCCTTGCAGATCATGCTCGACAAAGGCCGGGACCTCGATTGGTTCGCCTCCCCCGTGATCCGCATTTTGGCTATCTGCGCGGTGATTGGGTTTGCGTTCTTCGTTGTATGGGAGCTGACAGAAAAGAATCCCGTAGTGGACCTGCGGCTCTTCCGCGGTCGAAACTTCTTTGGCGGCACCGCGGCTGTGGGTGTTGCGTATGGCGTGTTCTTCGGTAATCTCGTGTTACTGCCGCAATGGATGCAGCAGTACCTCAATTATCGATCGGTGGACGCCGGACTGGTGACCGCGCCCTTGGGGATTTTTGCTTTGATCATGTCCCCTATCATCGGCAAGGTGCTACCTAAAATGGACGCCCGGATCATTGCGACGGCGGCGTTCGTCGGGTTCGCGATCTGTTTCTTCATGCGCGCGAACTACGTGCTGGAGGTGGATACGTTCCATCTCGTCTTGCCCACCTTGTTGCAGGGTATCCCAATGGCGATGTTCTTTGTCCCGTTGACCTCGATCGCGTTGAGCGGCTTACCGCCAAGCCGCATTCCAGCGGCAGCAGGCCTGTCGAATTTCGTGCGGGTCTTCTGCGGTGCGGTGGGCACGTCGCTCGCAGGCAATGAGTGGAACAATCGTATCGCCCTCCATCATGAGCGGCTTACCGAACAGGCGAACATCTATAACCCGACATTCCAGCAATCGTTGCAACAGTCGCAGCAACTGCTACATATCAACGAAGCACAAGCACGGGGTTTATTCGATCTCAATCTGACGGCGCAGGCCGCGATGATGGGCTTGAACGATATTTTCTTCATCTCGGCCATCATCTTCCTGGCGATCATTCCGCTTATCTGGATCACCAAGCGTTACCGTTCAGGCAGCGCGGCCAGCACGGATACCGCTGCTGGTGCGCACTAACTGGCCCGATTTCAGTCGTTGGCCTGCTGGTCCTGCTCCTGCCAGATCTTTTCGGCCAAATGGAAGGCCGAGTTTGCAGCAGGCACGCCGCAATAAATCGCGCACTGCAACAACACCTCCTTGACCTCCTCGCGCGACACGCCGTTGTTGCGCGAGGCACGCAGATGTAGCGCCAACTCCTCGCCCCGGTTCAACGCGATCATCAACCCAATGGTCAACAGACTGCGGGTATGCCGCGGCAAGCCGTCGCGGGTCCAGATGCCGCCCCATGCGTAGCGGGTGATCAGATCCTGGAATTCCTCGTTGAACGGTGTGAGATGCGTAAGCGATCGATCGACGTGCGCCGAACCAAGGACTTCACGGCGTACCGCCAGTCCCATTTGGTAGCGAGTCTTTTCCTGCAAGGCGCCACGATCGAGAAAGTCCAGCAGCACTTGCGTATAGTTAGAGGCTTGCTCGATATTGGCAATATGGCCGGTTGCCAGCTCCTTGTACCGCGCGCCTGCTATCTGCCCATGCAGCCAACGGCCCTGCTCGGCACTGGTCGATAAATCATAGGTGCCGGCGATGACGAGCGTAGGTGTCTTGACCAAGGCCGCCTGCTCACGCAAATCTGCGCTCGCCAGCGCGCCGCAGTTCGCGCAATAGCCGTCCTGCGACGTGGACTTCAGGACGGCACGCAACGGTGTCAATGCTTCAGGATGCGCGGCCCGAAACCCTTCCGTGAACCATCGCGACAGGATCGTATCGGCAAACCCCGCCAGCGTCTTTTCCCGCACCGTATCGACACGCGTTTGCCAGGATGCGTCCGTGCCGACCTTCGCCGCGGTGTTGCTCAATACCAGTCGGTCCAGGCGATCCGGATGATGGATCGCCAACGCAAGCCCGGTCAACCCTCCCATCGAGATACCGCAAAAATGGCTACGCGTCACGCCGAGATGATCCCATAGCGCGATGACGTCGTCGCGTAATTGCTCGATCGTATAGGGGCCCTGCGGCGCGCTCGACTGGCCGTGTCCCCGCGTGTCATAGCGCAGCACGCGGAAATAACGCGATAGCACATCGGCTTGTGACCACCACATCGTCAAGTCCGTTCCCAATGAATTAGAGAACGTCAACCACGGCGCACCGTCGGGTCCTTCGACACGATAGCGCAGGCGCACACCATTGACGTCCGCCCATTGGTCTTGCACCTGAGGTGTCGCGCGATCCGTCGCGTTTGGCTCCATCGATTGTCTCCAGTCAGAATATGCGAATGTTGGTGTATCAGTTTGCAGCGTCAAATCGGGCGAGCACGGCATCGACGAACGCGCCGGCCTGGCCCGTGTAGTGCGCCGGGTCCAGCAACCGCGCAAGTTGCGACTCGGACAATTGTGCGCGGACTTCCGGCTGCTCCTGTAGCAGATCGCGCAGTGGCCGCTTTTGCGCTACCGCCGCTTTTGAAGCGGCTTCCACGAGATGATGCGCTTCCATTCGGCCCAGGCGCTCGCCCAACGCCAGCATTACCGCCTCGCCGAGAATCAAACCGCGGGTCAGCTCCAGATTCGCCGACAGCCGCGCCGTATCCACATTCAACCCATCAAGCATCGCGTTTGTCGCATCCAGCGCGCCGCTGGTCAGCCGTGCGATGTCGGGGAGCGCGTCCCACTCGGCTTGCCATCCCCCCAAGGCCCGCTCGTGTTGCTGCACCATGCCACCCAGCATCGTAGCCACCAGCGACGGCACCCGGTGCGCCGCGGTCAGCACCGCAGCGCAGCCGACAGGATTGCGCTTATGGGGCATCGTCGACGAACCGCCTTTGCCCGCGCCGGCAGGCTCCGCCAATTCACCTATCTCGGTTTGCATCTGCAAGGCGACGTCATTGGCAAGTTTGCCTAGACTTCCTGTCAGCATGCCCCAGCCGCATGCCAACTCGGCCAAGCGATCGCGCTGAGTATGCCAGGACACATCCGGCACCCGCAGATCAAGCATCCGCGCCAAGGTGACGAGCACCGGCTGCGCAAGCGCCCCAAGACTGGCCAACGTCCCCGCGGCCCCCCCGAACTGCAACACGCGCACTTGCTCGCGAGCGCTTGCGAGCCGGGCGCGATGGCGCAACATCGCATCGAGCGCTTGCGCGAACTTCAGCCCCAATGTGATCGGTAGTGCCTGCTGCAGCCACGTTCGCCCGACTTGCGGCGTGTCACGATGGGCGCGTGCCAGCGTCGCGAGCTGGTGGCTGAGGCGCTGCAACGCGGCGTCGATCACGTCACAGCTTTCCAGTGCCTGCAGGACGGTCGCCGTATCGATGATGTCCTGGCTCGTCGCGCCCCAATGCACGAAGCGCGAAGCATCCGCGTCGCGGACCTTGACCACCGCTGTCAACTGTTTGACCAAGGGAATGGCTGTGTTACCGGCCGTCGCGCTGGCATCCAGCAGTGCGGGTATGTCGAGGTTCTCGACACGACACGCGGCGGCAATCGGCTCTACCGCCGATCGTGGCACGACACCGACTTCCGCGCTGGCCCGCGTCAACGCCGCTTCCACATCAAGCATGCGTTGTAGCGTGGCTTCGACATCCCAGATCGGCAGCAGCGCCCGGCCACCGTAAAGCGTGTCGGTCAGGCGCCCGCTGGCTTTTGCCTTACCGGAATGCGGAGTCTCGGATATCGGATGCATGAATAAACTCGTGTATGTTCGAACAGCGAACGTATATTCTTTAAGCGAACAAGTTTTTTATAGTAGGGGTCCGCCAAGACCGTTGTCAACGGACGCAATCGTGCAAGGAGAAGAATCACCGTGATTTTTCCCGTTTCACGGGTAAACCATAGCCACCGCCTCTTGGCACAGCCCGATGTCGAGCAATCGCATGAAATGCATCGGTGGATCAAGCAAACGTACCGCAACGCCAGCGAGGTGCGTCATCGGTCCGCTTGTCTGGCCAGATGCTCGCCGTTCCGACCGGAACGCTTGCATCCGGCATGCCGAAACACACTGCACTACCCATTCGCGCTATCTTAATTTAGCAGCGTCGCGCAGGCAGCTCAGCCAGCCCAGCAATGCAGCGGGAGCTTGACGATCCACTGGCAAGATCATCCCGACAGGCTCTTCGGAGCCGGCGGTGGAAATCGGAAGGGTGGCGAGCACACCCCGTGTCACATCCAGTCTCACCGCACTATGGGGCACAAACCAGACAAAATGATGCTCGCGAGTCAGCTGGCGACCTACCGAAACCGATACTGTCTCGATATTCGGCCCATTGGCCAGCGCGGCGCCATCCTGCAGCGTTGCGAGGATGCGATTGGCCGCTTCCCTTATCAACGTGCCCGCTGGCGGCAATATCAACGGATGGCGCTGCAATAGCGTGGCCGTGATACGGCCTTCCGATAGCAATGGATGCGTCGGGGACACGCACGCGCACAGCGGCTCGCTGCGCAGGAATTCGAAATTGAGCCCGGCCATGGCCGCCGGATCAGCAATACGCCCCAGCGCCATATCGAGCTCCGCGTCGCGCATACTGTCCAACAGCATGCGATTGGTGCCGGTAGTCAGTGACAACGTGACATGCGGCCAGGCTTCGCCGAAACGACAAATCGCGTCACTCACCCAGTCACTGACGAGTGTGGGCAAAACACCCACCCGGAGGCGTTCGGGACCGAGATCCGCTGCATGCATCGCCGCATGCACGCCATCCTGAAGACTGATCATGCAGGCGGCGGCGTGTCGTTGAAAGACCATGGCCGTCGGCGTCGGGGTCGCGCCGTTACGGCCGCGGGCAAACAGCGATACCCCCAGCGCGTCTTCCAACTCCGTCAAAGTCTTCGAGGCCGCGGGTTGGCTGATCGACAAGGCATCGGCGGCCTTCTGCAGGCTGCCCTGTTGCAAGACGGCCAGGAAACATTGGAGATGACGCAACTTGATACGATTGAGCGTATTCATGAAAACGGCTTCGACTTGAAACAGGGTGGCTTTAAAGGGAATAGGTTGCGATATAAGGGTTAACACCCTGAAACCGCCGGTTTGGATAACCCTGAAAAAACACCATTTTGCATGCGAATCAGTTAAGCATACAGTGTCGACATTGCAGCGCCGATTAAAAACCCCGCAATAAGCGGCACCGTTCCGCTGCTCGGATACACGACGCGCCCCTAATAATAGGAGACATGACATGTCCACGGTATTGATCACCCCACGCGATTGGGAAACGCAGCCCGCGTATTCCACGCCCCCTTATCGCTCAACCGCACTGCGCGCGCCGAGCCACGGGTTGATTCCGCTCCCTGCGAAACTGCGTGACCTGCGTGCGCCGGTCTATGGCGCTGAACGGCTTGGTGCGCTCGATCACGACTTGACGCGCAACGCGGCCCGTAACGGTGAGCCTCTCGGCGAACGCATCATTGTCACGGGACGTGTGCTGGACGAAGGCGGCCAACCAGTCCGCAACACCTTGGTCGAAGTCTGGCAAGCGAACGCCGCCGGACGCTACGTGCACAAAGTGGATCAGCACGGTGCACCGCTCGATCCGAATTTCCTCGGCGCCGGGCGATGCATGACCGACAACGATGGACGCTACCGTTTCATGACGATCAAGCCGGGCGCGTACCCGTGGGGCAACCATCCGAATGCGTGGCGCCCGCAGCATATCCATTTTTCATTGTTCGGCGATTACTTTGCCTCGCGGCTGGTGACCCAGATGTATTTTCCGGGGGATCCGCTGTTTGCATTCGATCCTATCTATCAAGGTACGCCGGAAGCCTATCGCGACCGGCTGGTCGCACGCTTCGATCTGGATACGACGGAGCCCGACTTCGCCCTGGCATATCAATTCGATATCGTCCTGCGCGGTCCGCAACAAACGCCGATGGAGTAAGCCGACATGACCACAACCACACAAAACGCCACCTCGGCCAAGCACAGCACGACGTCGGATCATCCGCTCAAGCAGACACCGTCGCAGACTGTCGGTCCGTATTTTGCCTATGGCTTGACGCCGACGCAGTATAACTATGGCTTCGAAAGCCTGTTCACGCCCGTCATCGCCCAGCCTGAGGCAAAGGGCGAACACATCACGATCACGGGACAGGTGTTCGATGCGAACGGGGTGCCCATCGCTGATGCCCTGCTGGAATTTCTGCAACCGAATAGCGAAGGTCGATATATCGGCACGCCGCAGGAAGCCGCTGAAACCGGCTTCAGCGGCTTCGGTCGCGTTGGTACCGGAACGGACCCGAAGGCACGTTATACGATCGACACGTTGAAGCCAGGCGTTGCCGTCGCGGGAGACGCGCCGCACATCAATGTCATCGTGCTGATGCGCGGTCTGCTGGTGCATGCGTTCACGCGCATCTACTTCGATGACGAAGCGGCCGCGAACAGCAATGACCCGGTGTTGAGCACGGTGCCCGCCGAACGCCGTGCGACACTGATCGCCAAGCGCGAACCGATTTCCGGCAAGAAGACCTATCGATTCGATGTCCGCATGCAAGGCGATGGGGAAACCGTGTTTTTCGACCTGTAACGCGACAACGTCGGTTATCTCGCTCATGGCCTATCGTGGCGAGAGATAGCATGATGAAAGGAAAGAGGCCGGGATCATGCGTCCCGGCCCCTTTCCTTTTATTCAAGACCCCCGGACGACTCGCGTCGGCGCGTGGGGCACCGCCTTATTCGTCGGCGTTCGCCAATTCGAAGCGAACTGGCTGAGCACCTTCCCATAGCGTGCGCACGCCCAGGTCACGCAGCTTCTCCTTGCCTTCGACGATGGTCAGGAAGTGATTGCCGGCCAGTTGCCCTAGCTTGCTGGCAAAGCAGCAGGAACCATATGCAAGAATGATTTCGGTCTCGCTATAGCCGCCCGGATAGAACAAGACGTCGCCGACGGACGGATGGCTCGTGTGATTCTCGAAACCCACGGGCTGTCCGTCGAGTTCCAGTTTCCAATCACCCAGCGGTACCCAGCAACCCTCGCCGCTCCACCGGACATGGATCAGCTTTTGTTCGTACGGTAGCAACGATAGGAAGGCCTTGACCGTATGCGGTGCATCGGGGTGGGTTTCAGCAATGAATACGTCGTCGCCAGAGGTGATCTTGATTCGGGTCATGGTAGTGGTGTGGTGTTCGTATCGAGCGCGGGCCTAGCCAAACGGGCCGGACACCGCTGTTTTATGCAACCCGGCAATGATGCCTTCGCCGCTTTCCGTACGCAACTCATCGTACCAGGCTTGTGTCGCGGTCGCGTCGCTCCCGTGAAGCAATGCGGCGCGGGCGCGGGCGCGCTCAATCACCTGCCTGACGCGCGGCAAGCGTGCTTGCGCAAATATCTGCAATGCCTCCGGCAAGTCATCGTGCCGTCCCGCGTCCAACGCTCGCGCCAGCAGCCACGCATCCTCCATTGCGAGGCAACCGCCCTGGCCGAGGTCCGGTGCCATCGCATGCGCCGCATCGCCGATCATGACCACGCGACCGTCGTTCATCCGGGGAACCGGGTCCGTATCATAAATCGCCACCCGCGCAATCGTCTCGGGGTCGAGCCGCTCTATCAAACGCTTCACCTGCGGCGCCCAACCCGCGAAATGCATTTCCAACGCGCGACGATGTTGCTCCGGATCCGTCTCCGCCGGCATGTCCGCCTCGGCTTCCGTCATGGGTACATCGAAAAAGAAGTAAAACTCGCCGATTGCCCCCCCGCGTCCTCCAGGGTGACCTCCGGTTCCCATCGGCATCAATGACACCCGCTTGCCTTCCCCAACAAATTGCTCCCACGCATCGGGCTCCGCCAGGTCACGCGACACTGGAATGCGCCCATTCCAATTGACGTACCCCCGATAGCGTCGCGGGACCGGCACGCCAGCCACCTGGTCGCGCAATCCGGACCGATTGCCGTCCGCCACCACGAACACGTCCGCGCGGTGCATTTCCCCGTCGTCCAGCGTCACGGTCACACCATCGGCGTCCTGCGAATAGCCGACGCATGCCGCCCCAAGCACCACATGCGCCGGATCCACCGCTTCGAGCAATAGTCGCTGCAGCGCGGTACGCGCAATAGGTTTGGCGCGCTCGTGTACCGATTCGTAGAGAGGCCGCAGCGCGAAACGCGTCATCAGATGCCCCCCCTGATCGCGATAGCTCATCGTGTTCATCGTGCCTGCCGCGACGTCCATGCCGACGCCCAAGCCGAGCGCGCGCAGCACCTTCACACCGTTCGGCCAGACGGAGATGGCAGCTCCAATCGGCTGCAGCGCACGGGTGCGCTCGAAAACACGAACCAAGTGACCTGCGCGGCGTAATGCGAGCGCCGCGCTCAACCCGGCGATGCCCGCTCCCGCGATAATGATATCGAGTGGTTTGTTCGTATCCATTGCGGCATCTCTCACGATCAATGCAACGTCTCGAAAACAACGCGACGGATCAGGTTCGAATGCGATCCAGCTCCGCCACACTCCGCCATTCCTCGGCAGCCAGGCCATCCACCGTGTCCCGAAACGCTTCGCCCGCAAGATCGAGATCCTCGGCTGACACGGTCTCCAGTGGATTATGGCTGATACCGCCGTTACCGCAACGAACAAATAACATCCCGACATCCGCGATGCGGCTCATTTCCACCGCATCGTGCCCCGCCCCCGACGGCAGGTAACGCACAGGCACGCCCAGTCGATCCAATGCCCGGCCAAACCGGGACTGCAACCCCGCCGCGCACGGCACCGTGTCCGATGCCAATATCAGTTCCGTCTCCACAAGCACACCACGGCGATTGCAAATTGCCTGTATCCGTGTCATGACATCCGACACTGCGGCATCGCGCACCACGTCGTCTCCCGCGCGGATATCGACCGACAACAAACAGCGGCCCGGCACCACATTGACCGACCCGTTCGGCACCTCCAACCGTCCCACCGTCCCGACCAACGTCGGCACACCGCTACAGCGCTGCTCTACATACAGGGTGATTTCCGCTGCCGCGGCAGCGGCGTCACGCCGCAAATCCATCGGCATGGCACCGGCATGTCCGGCCACGCCGGTCAGGTGTACCAAATAGCGCTTGCTACCAGATATCGCCGTTACCACGCCTACCGGCAATTGCTCGGTGAACAGTACGGGTCCCTGTTCGATATGCACTTCCAGGAACGCCACTAGGGTGGCCGGATCTCGCTTCGCTTCACGTAGCGCCAGATGCAACAACGTAGCGGGATCATCGATAACGCGACCGTTCGGCCGCCCCGCCTCGGCAAGTTGCGCCGCGTGCGTGACGATGACATCACGCAGCGTCTGACCGGTTTCGTCCGCGCGCGCAAGCACCGTATCGTCGATATTGCCGGTCAGCGCGCTACTGCCGAGAAACGACGTCTTGAAACGGACGCCTTCCTCTTCGGCGAACGCGATCACATCGATATGAAACGGGAATTGTTCGCCGCGCCGATGCATTTCGGCGATCAGCGATATCGGCAACAGGATGCCCACGCGACCGTCATACTTGCCGCCATTGCGTACCGTATCGTAATGCGAGCCCGTGATAAGCGTGCGCGCCCCCGCCACCGACGACCGATATCGGCCGATGACGTTGCCAAATACATCGACATGCGCTTGCATGCCGGCTTGCAGCATCCACCCCATGATCAAGACGGCACAGGCGCGATGCGTCGGAGTCAGGTAGGTACAGGTAAGTACCGGAGTGCCATCCGCTCCGTCGCCGGGGCGGTCCTCGCTATGCTCGGCCAGCAATTCGCACCAGCGCATGACCTCCCGGCCATGAAACGCCTGACGGCCAAGCAAGTGGTTCAGCCGCAATTCGGCGATGCGATTGACCTGGCGGACGGCCTCCGCAAGTTCATCGCGACGTTGCGCACGCATCCGTCGCCGCAGCGTCGCGAGTACCGAGTCAAACGATATGCCGGCGGTCCATTCCGCGTCCCGTGATCCTTGCCCCGCGCCGTCAGACCACCCGGAAGCAGCACGGCTGTCATGACCTTCCACGGCCAGGACGAACGGAAAACCGAATCGTTTGTGATAGGCCCGCTTTTCCGCGGCCAACGCCTCGCGCCGCGCTTTCGCAGCGGCGGAAGCGTCTCCTGGCACATCCGGATTTCCATCATGGACAGTCGATCTCGCGGCCGTGGCGGGCACGGTCCAATCGTCATCCAGCGTCGCCGCACCGTCCGCCCCGTCCGCAAGGTCCGCGTGTGCCCGAATCACGGTCAACTGCTCGTCCTCGGTGGCGGTCGACACGCAGCGCCACAATGCGTGCAGCAACGCAGGCGCACTGACAAACGGGCGCGCCACAGAGATGCGACGAATGACCCATTCATTGTGGGCGTACAACCCTTGCAATGCGACGAGGAACCCGTCGTCGTCCTCCGCATTCAACTGTTCGATCGTGATTTTTCGCTTCATCATGGCCTTCCCCCGCTGCGCCGCATTATCGCTCAAGCGCGGCCCTGGCGTCAGGCTCACTGCATTGGTGTTGCTGAAAACGCGCGCCCAGGGGTGCGGAACATCAGCCCGCATCGCCCCCGGCGAGTTTTCTCAGCAGGAACAGCACCGCCACTCGCTCCACCGCAGTCAGTTCGGCCATTGTCAGTTCGCTGATGCGCGCGGCCGATGGCGTTGCCTCGGCCACCCGTTGCACGCCGGCCTCGGTCAGTTCGACGACAGTCTTGCGCCGGTCCGACGCATCGGTACGCAGCGCGATAAGGCCACGGGCGCGCAGTCGCTCGATGATGCCGCGTGCGGTCGCCGCGTCGATCGCCGTCGCCTTCCCCAAGTCGCTCATCGATGACGGCCCCATGCGCCGGCTGGCGCTCAGCACCGCGAATTGCACGGCGGTGAGTTGTGGATCTGCGATGTTTTGACTGAAGATCGCGAGGTGACGTTGATAGGCCTTGCGTAACAGATGGCCGATCTGCTGCTGCACGTCGTAGTCCGCCGGCATCTTGGCATCGGGGCGATCCGGTTCTGCATCGGACGGAAAAAGGGAGCGGGGAGAGGATTCGGTCTGCATGGCGCGATTGTAGTCGATCGACGTGGTGGATCTACCGCGTTGCGTGTTCGTGAATCAACGCGGCACGTACGCGCGCGGAAGCGGCACGCAGGTCCGTCCAGGCGCCCCGCGTTGGCGCATGTTCCGCCCGGAGATAGCCGGCAAGCGCGGCAATCTGCGTGTCGTCATAGGCATCCGCGAAGCCGGGCATGAAACCCAGCTCCGGTGTGGCCGGCGCGTCTATACCCGCGAGAATCACGCGTAGCAGGTTATCGGGATTATCGGCTTGGATACTGCTGTTCAAATGCATTTCGGGACGTACGCCGAAATGACCGACCCCCGTTTGCGGCACGTGGCAGACGGCGCACGCGGCCTCGAAAACACGCTTTCCGGATTGCAACGCAGCGTGCGACACCATGGTGCGCGAGGGTCGAACCCTATCGGTGGGCGTCGCCAGCGTCGTTGTCGCTGATCGTTCCACCGCCGCCTCCGACGCCATAGGTGACGATGCGACGATCGTCCCCGCCTGTCGGCGTATCGGCGCCGATGTGGTGGATGGATCGATCGTCGCCCTGCTCGGCTTACTATCGTCCCGCCACGATGCGATGTAATGCGCGATGGCCCGGATATCGGCATCCGGCAGCGTATTCAGATTACGCACCACGGGTGCCATCGGCCCGGCCGCCA
Organism: Robbsia andropogonis; assembly: GCF_034047095.1. Classification (NCBI taxonomy): domain Bacteria; kingdom Pseudomonadati; phylum Pseudomonadota; class Betaproteobacteria; order Burkholderiales; family Burkholderiaceae; genus Robbsia; species Robbsia andropogonis. Next base: position 108,502 of record NZ_CP139164.1, read on the forward strand.
CTCCATGTTCCGGTGAAAACCCCACGCGGAGATAGTCGAACAACGCCGACTCCGTCCACGCTTTTGGCGCATCGCCTCTGCCGATCAACGCCGGTGCGCGCCAACCGTCGGCGTCACCCCCGCCGAGATACGCCTTGCCGCCCGGGCCGCTGCGTTCGGCGCCCAGGGCGTTACGTGGTGTATGGCACGCGCCGCAATGTCCCAGGGCCTCGACCAGGTAGGCGCCCCGCGACCATTCGGCGCCTCGGGACGGATCAGGAAGAAACGGCTTGTTATTGAGATAAAGCGTATTCCAGGCGGCCAGCAACGGTCTCACCCGCCAGGGAAAACCAAGAACGGTATGGCGTCCCGCCAATTCCGCTGGCGTGCGCTCGGCCGGGCGCGTCATCAGAAACGCATAGAGCGCCATCATGTCGGCATCGGTGATCTTATTGAATGCCGTGTACGGAAAGACGGGATAAAGATGCCGCCCGTCGCGCGAAATGCCCTCGCGCAGCGCACGCTCGAAAGCCACGAAAGACCAGCCGCCAATGCCATCCTTTACATCGGGCGTCAAGTTGGTGGAATAGACGACCCCGAAAGGCGTATCGAACGGCCGTCCCCCGGTGTTCGTCACGGCACCTTCAGCCGTGTGGCATACCGCGCAATCCGCCGCCGCGGCGAGACGTCTGCCCCGTTCGATCGTCGCGGCACTCCAGGTATCGAGCGGCGGCGGCGCCACGCGCGCGATCTCGCTACGAAACGGTCGCAGCGGACCGAGCAGACGCAGCGCACCGTCCGACACCAGCGCTTGCCAAGACAGCGCCCCGACGACCATGGCACCAGCGGTGGCCAGCAATCCCCCTATCCATCGACGATCGGCCCGTGCCATCACGCCGATATCACGCGACGCCTGCGTGTCGACCGAGTGTGTGGCCGCATGTTGCAAAGGAGCGCGCGCGTGAACAGCATCCTCCGGCTGCGGTGCCGCAGTCTGCGCTCTGACCGCCACGTCCAAATCACTGAATGCCGCCGGCATCGACCGTTGGCGTCGACCCGTCACGGCAAATACCGCATTGGCGACCGCCGCCGCGGCCAGACCGGACGCAATGCGCTGCCAAGCCGGCGTCCCGCCGCCGTTGCATGGCGTGGCATCGTCAAGCAAGGCTGCCGGCCCGGAAAGGGTGACGGCGGATCTGGTTGACGAATGGGGATGCAAAGCACGCACGCCCCCTGCCGACATCGCGGTCCTGATCCATGGTGTGCTGCCTATGGACTCGTCGAATGGCACGGACAATAGCGGCACGGACCTGCCCATCGAATTCACCAGCCCGCGCAATGCCTGGGACACCAAGGCCTCGGTGAAACCCTCGATGCGAAACGTGCCGTCGGCGCCATGCGCCGGCGGGGTACCCTTTGCACGACCGGCGACCACCCTCCGTAGTTGCATGTCTCCAGTGCGCGAATCGAAGGCAAGGTCCACGATCCATGCCACATACGATGGCGCCGCATGGTCGTCAACCTCAGATCGGATAGAGCGATCGACTGCCCCGTCCACCCCTGCCACGTCATTGCGCAACGTCGCGTAACCCACGCCGCGACCGACCACATAGCCGGCAGCATCACGCGTACCCCGACCATCCATCGATGCGTTCGCCGGGCCTGATCGTTCCGCAAGCGCGCGTAACAAAACCTTGCCGCCAGCCTCCTCCACCGGATCGAGTAACGCACCCCGCCATGCAATCGGATCGCTCGTCGCAGGGCCCGGCATGCTGCGGTCCCGCGCATCGCGGCCGTCGCGATCGGCCACCGCACGACTTGCCGGCCCCGTGGGCGTTACCGGCGTACCGGCTTGGGCGACGGCCTCGCGCAGTTCGTCGATCAGGCTTTCATGCGCGAAATGCCACCCCGCGTCGGCAAGATCAGATGGCGCGCCGGCAGCGCCGATCGCGACATCGATCAATCGATAGCCGACACCGTCCTGCCCCTCGTCCGGTAAGACGCCATCCTCGCAAGCAATGGCCGCGGATGCATCCAAAGCGACCGTCGATGCGCCGTCACCACGCCAGCGATAGTGTGCTCGTGCCTCAACGCGGCGTACTTTCACAGGATCGATCCGTGCATGTGGCGCGCCGCTCAAGGGGGCCTCTGTCATTGCGGCACCTGCTTCATGTAGATGGCCGCACGCTTGACTGCGCGCAACACCTCTACATGACACCCGCAGCGGCACAGATTGAAACGCAGCGCACGCCGGATATCCTCGTCGTTGGCATCAGGCGAACACGTCAGCAGGGAGACGGTGCTACAGATCATGCCATTCAAACAATAGCCGCATTGCGCGGCCTGCTCTTCGATGAAAGCCCGCTGCACCGGATGCATCGAAGCGGGACCGGCGACGCGGCCATCGATCGCGTCCGACAGCCCCTCCAATGTCGTCACCGCACGGCCCACCGCTGCTTTCACCGGCAGCACGCAGCTCCGTACGGCCGCCCCGTCCAGGAGCACCGTACACGCACCACACTGCCCTAGGCCACAACCGTACTTCGGACCGTTCAGTAAAAAATCGTTCCGCAATATGTACAGCAACGGCGTTTCCGGCGTGACCTCAACGTCCCGAACCGCGCCGTTCACCTGCAAGCACAGTACCTCCGCACGCGGCCAGCGCGGTGGCTCACGCATCGCGCAGCGGTGCCTCGAACACGTCATAGCCGAACACCCAGGCCGGATCTTCGTTCGTTCGCAGCCATGTGTTGTTATGCGATACAAGCTGAACCTTCGATGCCCGCTCCGCACGATTCGCCTCGTAGAGCCTGAACGCAGTTTCGTAATCGCCGACGCCGGTCTCGCCGAGACAGCGTACGAGCATTGCCGCGTCTTCGATGGCCATGGCGGCGCCTTGCGCCATATGCGGTTTCATCGGATGACACGCATCACCTAACAGAACGATACGGCCTCGGCTCCACAAAGGGAGCGGATCGCGTTCGAGCAATGGCCATTTCGTTACTTCCGGCGTGGCATCGATCAGCGCCTGGACGGTGGGATGATATCCCTCGAAAGCCGTGCGCATTTCCTCACGACTACTCGGCAGCATCGAAACACCAGCCGGCCATTCCGGATGCGGCACACCTGTCACGTAGTAAATCTCGTCCTTCGCGCTGGTCACGTAATAGACCATCATATGACGGTCCTCTGACCACCACTTCACGCATAGATCGACATTGGCGGCATGCTTGCCCAACAAGTGCGCCGGATACACCGCGCGGTGTGCAACCCAGCCGGTGTAACGCGGTGGCTCGGGGCCGAGCAAGTGCTCGCGCAGTTTCGAATCGACACCGTCCGCGCCGATCGCCAAGTCCGCAGTCTCGGTCGAGCCGTCCGAGAATGTCATCCGGACGCCGTCGCCGTGGTCCGCGATGTCGACCAACCGCTTATCGAAGGCGATCGTGCCCGCCGCCAGTTTTTGCGTCAGCAGTGCATGGAAATCACCACGATGCACCGTCAGATAACACGCGCCATACTCTCGAACGGCAAAATCGCCCAGCGGGATCCGCGAAATCGCTTCACCGGACTGCCAATCACGGCTGTACCAGAAATCGGGATGCGAACCCATGATGTTCATTTCATCCTCGATCCCGATACGACGCAGGATCTTCATCACGTTTGGCCCCACGTGGATACCGGCACCCAGGCGCGAGAACATCGGCGCCTGTTCGTAGACCCGTACGTGATAACCCGCCTGCTCCAGAAGCGCTGCCGCCGCGCAGCCCCCCAAACCCGCACCAATGACCGCAATACGTGGTTGACCAGCCTTGCTCATCGTTCCTCTCCTTGTTGCGGCAAGCGGAATATCGGTGGAAACGCGCGTCGGATGGCGCGCTGTAGATTGAGTGTACACATCGTATTTTTCTGGGTAAAGCCTCTCAAAAAAACCGCATATTGCGCGCCGCATTTTGGTGTGTACACTATATTCACCGATTCAAACGGGTACCTGGGAGAAGTGCATGCCGATATCTGACTTTGCGATGATTGATGCCTGGAAGCAGGTGTTGACCCTGTCGAAACTCGAAGCAGGCCAGACGGTCACGGTCTTGACCGGTGCGGCAACGCATCCGCAAACCTTGCAAACCGCCTTGATCGCCGCCCAGTCCATGGGGGCCATTGTCAATCGTCTCGATCTGCTGCCTGTGAATGGCGAGAAAGCATTGAGCCGCGACGCGCTGTCTTTCCTGGGCGAAACACCGCTCACCGGCAACCATGCGGCCATTGCGGCATTGACGGCCAGTGATCTCGTGCTCGACCTGATGACGCTGCTCTTTTCTCCCGAGCAGTTGGATATCTTGAAAACAGGTACGAAGATCCTCCTCGCAGTAGAACCGCCGGAAATACTGGCGCGGATGGTACCAACGCTGGAAGACCGCGAACGCGTATGTGCCGCGGCGGAACGGATCCGCGCCGCGCGGGAAATGCGCGTGACATCGCCGGCTGGAACGTCGCTCATTTGTCCGTTGGGTGAATTTCCGGTGATCACCGAATATGGATTTGTCGATGAACCGGGACGCTGGGATCACTGGCCAAGCGGCTTCGTCCTGACCTTCCCGAACGAAGGGAAGGCGAGTGGCCGCATCGTCATCGATCGTGGCGACATCTTGCTGCCACAGAAGAAATACGTCAGCGACCGGATCGAATTGACGGTGGAGCATGGATATGCGACGCATATCACCGGGGGCCTTGATGCGGATTTGCTGAAGGACTATATGGCGTCGTTCAACGACCCAGAGGGATATGCGATTTCACACATCGGATGGGGCCTGCAACCGCGCGCAAAGTGGTCGACGCTCGGTCTCTACGACCGCGAGGCGACAATCGGCATGGATGCCCGCGCCTTTGAAGGAAACTTCTTGTTTTCACTCGGCCCGAATAACGAGGCCGGCGGCAAGCGCACCACGGCTTGCCACATCGATATTCCATTGCGGCATTGCGACGTTTCGTTGGACGACGTGGCCGTGGTGCGGAACGGGCGCGTGGTGGGAAGGTAGCGCGTGCGTCCGGCCGTCAATCCGCGGGGCGAAGGGTCTTCACCTCCTCATCTGATGGTTGAACGCTGGCACCGTTGACGTAATGGTAGTCAACCATGACGCCCTTGCCATCCTTCAGCGCCGTGGTACCGACATAGGCGCCCATTGTCGATTGATGGTCCTGCGCCCGATACGTAATCGGCCCTAGCGGAGACGGCACCGTCAGGTTCTGGAACGCGGCCGACAGCGCATCGGAATCCGTCGACTTTGCCTTTGCAATACCTGCCGCCAGCGACTTTAATGCCAGGTAGCCGACGACCGAGCCCAAACGCGGATAGTCGTGATATTTGGCCTGATACGCTGCGACAAACTGCTTATGTTCCGGCGTCGTGATCGAATACCATGGCCAACCCGTCACCGTCCACCCGACCGGTGCCTCGGCCCCTAATGGATCGAGATACTCGGGCTCTCCAGTCAGCAGCGAGACCACCGCGCGGTCCTTGAAGAGCCCGCGTGTATTTCCCTCTCGAACGAACTTACCCAGATCGGCGGCAAATTCCACGTTGAAGATCGCATCTGGTTTTGCGTCGGCGAGTGCCTGTGTCACGGCACCCGCATCCAACTTGCCGAGCGGCGTAGCCTGATCCGCAACAAATTCGACATCCGGCTGCGCCGCCTTAAGCAACTTCTTGAACGTGGCAACGGCCGATTGCCCGAACTCGTAGTTCGGATACACCACCGCCCACCTTTTCTTATGAAGCTTGATTGCCTCGGGCATGAGCATCGCCACTTGCATATACGTCGAAGGACGCAGGCGATAAGTGTATTTGTTGCCATTCTGCCAGACGATCTTATCCGTCAACGGCTCGGCTTCCAATGTGAATATCTTCCGTTGTTTCGCGTAGTCCGCAAGCGCAAGTCCGGTGTTCGACAGGAAGCCGCCAAACAACATCTTCACCTGCTCTCCAGCAACCAGTTCCTGCGCAACCCGAATCGTATCACCAGGGTTGCCGTTGTCGTCTCGTGAGATCACTTCCAGCTTCCGACCGTTCACGCCACCTGCGGCGTTGATCTCGTCAAGCGCCATGTTCCAGCCATTCTTGTACGGAACCAGGAACGCCGGCTGCGCCTTATAGCTATTGATCTCGCCAATTTTGATTGTCTGCGCGTAAGCGCATACCGGCACCATGAGCAACATTCCCATGGTCACCGCGATACCTGCTGTCGATTTACGAAACAGGGGAACGCATACACCGTCCTTCTTCCCTATCCCCCATACCCCCCCGCGCCCCACCCCCGAACCCTTGTTCATCAATGGCTTCTCCAAGAAAAAGACGAATACTCCTGCCCCGCGCGTGCCCCGATCCGGGCACTCTGCCTGTAATAACGGCCGTTTAGCTTTTCAAACACTCAGGTAAGCGCGCTGCACCGCTTCATCCTGTGCAAGTGCATCGATACTCCCGCTGAAGCGCACTTGCCCCTTTTCCAACACATAGGCACGATCGCTGACCAGCTCGGCAAAGTGCATGTTCTGCTCCGACAACAAGATCGATAAACCCTCGCGCTTTAATTCGAGGATCATATTCGCCATCTGCTCGACAATCACCGGCGCCACGCCCTCCGATGGTTCGTCCAGCAATACCAGATAAGGATTGCCCATCAACGTGCGGGACACCGTCAGCATTTGCTGTTCCCCACCGCTCATGCGGCTGCCAGGACGGTGCGGCATCTCACCCAAGTTCGGAAACAACGCGAACAGTTTCTCCGGGGTCCAGTACGGGGCATCGGCGCGACGTGGCTGCCTGCCCATATCCAGATTGTCCAGCACCGATAAATCCCCGAACACGCGCCGGTCTTCCGGCACGAAGCCCATGCCGAGTCGCGCGATTCTGTACGGTGCCCAGTCATTGATCGATTGCCCGCGGAACGTGATATCACCGGTGCGCGTGGGTAACATTCCCATCAGCGCTTTCATTGTCGTCGATTTACCAGCGCCGTTGCGCCCCATCAGCGCAACCACCTCGCCTCGCCTCACTTCAAGCGAGATATCGTAAAGCACCTGCGCACGGCCATACGCGGCATTCAGGTTGCGCACACGTAGCATTGGGCTCGTTGCCCCACAGATGTCCGCCTGCGTACCCACGTCGGTCGCCGCCAGGGTCGCATGTCCGACAGGAGACGAGGAAACCACCTCTTCGCGCGCACTCATCGCGCCACCGTCATTGGCGACGCTGCGGGGCTTACCACCTGCGTGTCTGTCTCCTTGCGCCGTGGCATGAATGTTTTTCCCGTCCCGAAATAGACTTCGCGCACGACGGGATCATTGCGCACCGTCTGCGGATCGCCCGCCCCGATGAGCCGGCCTCGCGCCAACACAATCATCGTATCCGCATAGGCAAATACGACATCCATGCTGTGCTCCGTAAATAGCACAGCGAGTTGCTGCTCGATCACGAGTTGCTTCGTCAATGCCATCAGCGCGTTGCGCTCCTTCGGCGCCATTCCCGCGGTAGGCTCGTCCATCAACAACAGACGCGGCTTATTCGCAAGCGCGATAGCCAGCTCCACGCGTTTGACATCACCATACGCCAATACGCCGCACGCCCGTCGAGCGTGGGCCGCCATGCCGACGCGGTCCAATAAGACCATCGCTTCATCTCGGTACACATCCGCCACGGAACGCCAGACATTGAACAGTCTGCCCGCATGCGACAGCAACGCCATCTGCACGTTTTCCAGCACGGTCATCGACGCGAAGGTAGCGGCAATCTGAAATGTACGCCCTATGCCCATGCGCCAAATGTCCTTCGGCTTGCGCCCCGCTATATCCTGACCATCGAAACGAATGCTCCCGCCGCTCGGTTTCAACTGCCCGTTCAGCATGTTGAAACATGTCGATTTGCCGGCCCCGTTCGGGCCGATCAAGGCGAGCAGTTGCCCTGCAGGCAACACAAAACTGACGTCGTCGACAGCCTTGACACCGCCGAACGCCTTGCTCAGATGGGACACCTCCAACAAACTCATTAGCCCTCTCCGCCATGCGCCACTTGCTGCGTACGATTAGACGGCGCGCCAGACAGGTCGGACACCGAGAATTCAACGGGATTACTAAGCGAGGACGCCTCTGCTGCTCCCGACGGCCCACGTTGTTCCGTCTTCACGTCCCTCCCGGCATCCATATCGCCGTCCCCCGGAAGATCGAAACGCGCACGGACGAAACCAACGATGCCTTGCGGAAAGGCCATCACCATCAGCAACATCGCCAGGCCCAACAGGGCCTCCCAGTAATCCGTCTGACGCGCCAGGGTATCCTGAAGCCAGGTAAATACCGCCGCTCCGACAATTGGTCCGCTCAATGTCTGAATCCCGCCCAGCAATACCATCACCAATCCGTCCACCGAACGTCCCACGCTGATCGTTTCCGGTGAGATCGTCCCTTTGGAAAAGGTATACAGCGAACCGGCCAACCCGCCGAATATCGATGCAATGACAAACGCCAACCATTGCACGCGCTTGATATCGATGCCAATTGCCTCGCTCCGGAGTGGCGAATCACGGGCGGCACGCAGTGCATACCCCATTGGCGCAAACAGCATGCGACGCATCAGCCAGACGCCCCCCAACGCAATGACGACCGAGAGGTAATAATACGCAACCGGGGAACCGAGCCAGCCGGACGGCCACATCCCGAAGATCCCGTTGCTGCCACCAGTCACATCGTCCCATTGGTACACCACGGACCAGACAATCTGCGCAAACGCGAGCGTCAACATCGCGAAATACACACCGGACAACCGTACGCAGAACCAGCCGAACACCAAAGCGCCGAGTGCCGCAAGCACGGGCGCCAGCAATAAAGCGGCTTCCATCGGCAGATTGAACACTTTCAGGCACAACGCCACGCCATAGGCACCCAAGCCAAAATAAGCGGCATGGCCAAACGAATGCAGTCCGCCAGGACCCATGATGAAATGCAAGCTTGCGGCAAACAACACCGCCACTAGGATTTCAACCATCAGGACGGGAATATACGGGAAGCGCCCTGCCACCAGCGGCAGGGCCAGCAACACGATCACGGCCACGCCGGCCGCGTAGCGAGTACGCATGGCCGCCGGACGCAGCGGCGTATCGGGCAGCGCAGCGGACCGGACGGCGGCATGCGGACGTCCGAATAGTCCCCATGGGCGAAGCACCAATACCACCGCCATCACGACAAACTCCGCCACCAGCGTAAATTTGGTCAGGGAAAACGTCAGGCCGAACAACGACACGGTACCGATGCCAATACACATCGCCTTGATCTCGGCGATTAATACCGCGGCGACGAAAGCCCCTGGAATCGAACCCATGCCGCCCACCACCACCACCACGAATGCATTGCCGATGGTATCGAGGTCCAGCGAAAGACTGGCAGGTGACTTCGGCACCTGCAATGCGCCGCCCAGGCCCGCGAGAAAGGCACCGACAAAGAACACGCCGGTAAAGAGCCAGGCTTGGTTGATGCCGAGTGCACCTAGCATCTCCCGATCGCTGGTGGCCGCGCGAACGAGGCGCCCCCAACGGGTACGCGCAAGTGCATACCAGAGCAGGCCGAGCACGACAGGCCCCACGACCATCAGCAAGACGTTATAGCTTGGCACCGCGTTGCCGAACAGGGTAAAAGCGCCGCCCAATCCAGGCGCACGCGGCCCAAGCAGATCTTCCGGCCCCCAGATAAAGAGCGCGCCATCGCGAAAAATCAGCAGCAACGCAAACGTGGCGAGCAGATGAAACAACTCCGGCGCGCGGTAGATACGTCGCAACACCACGCACTCGACCAGTGCGCCAAGACACGCCACAACGAGCGCGGACAACAGCGCTGCTCCCCAGAATCCCACCACGCTGCCGCCAAGCCGTGTCGTCAAGCTGTAAGCCACATAGACGCCCAGCATATAAAACGAGCCGTGCGCGAAGTTGACGATCCGGGTAACGCCAAAAATCAGCGATAGGCCCGCGGCGACAAGAAACATCGCCGACGCATCGGCGAGCCCATTAATCAACTGAACGAGTAGATTCGAAAACATCGATGCCCCATGTCACGACTCGACTTGCACACGCGCTCTCACGGCTACCGCTACTGAAAGCGGCCGATGATTCCTTCGCGACGCACATAATTGGTTCGTCGCCTCACAGCGCATTGCGAGACCAGCATAGCATGTCAAAAAACGTGTACTACCTATTCACCGCCGAAGAGCGCCATGCAATACAATGTACACATTTGAATTCCCCTCCATGTCTGACATGGCTAGATACATCACCGCCGCAGATTAAGGAAGCAACGCAGGCAGCCGGCGGCAATATGGTGCCCCGGCTGTCGGAAGCATGAGCACACGCTCGGCAAGCTCGGCAAGCTCGGCAAGCTCGGCAAGCTCGGCAAGCTCGGCAAGCCGGGATTATAAGCAGATCAGGGAACGCGTTGGCGCGCGCCGGTGGCAGCGCGGGGGAGAGACGAAACGGGAGTCAGGCGTGGTGAGCGGAGGCGGCGGGAAAGGCGCAGTCCCGCGATTCGATAACAAATGGGATACGCCGGAACTGCAGATACAGGACCACTAACGCCCGGTGTGGACTCGCGGCGGCAACACTGGCACATAACTGACGTCGGGCATCCAGCGGCTCGGCCGTAGCTGCACTTGCAGAAGAGATGGCCACGGACATCGCCGACGAAAGCGCATGCATCCGAACGTCACCCCTGCGATGTGCCAGATGAAATGCACGGCGCGCACGACGACGCAGGGAAACAATCGATACCGCAACAGCCAATACCATGCCGAATCGAAAAGTCGGCCCCTGAAACACGGACTCCGGGACCTGGAACAACATCATCGCAAGCAGCATAAGAACTTGCGCTGAGCAGACAGTCGCAATCGAAGGGAACAAGTAGGCCCTGGCCGTGTCGGCAATGGACGGTTTCATCGCTTTGCTTCACTGAAAAGGTGGTCGGTCGGACGTACCATCCGAGAAACAATCCTGCAAAGCACAAAACATTCCAACAAGCCGTGAAGGTATGAAATATTGTAGGATGCGCGCTACGCGCCATGACATCACACCGTGCAACGTGCCTTCGCTCGCGATGGCATTACTCCGCGCTACGCCGGCACATCAGGCGGGTAAGACTGTGACCGCAACCGTCGGGGCGCGGACGCTGCGCACGTAGTAAATATCGACATCTTGCTCACCTGTTTTTACAAACCCGTGACGCAAGTAAAACGCATTCGATTCGCTACCGCGCAGTGCGCCGAGGACAATGGGCAGGTGCAGCATTGCCGCCTGGTCGATGATCATGCGCAATACGGCACTACCAATGCCACAACGCTGAAACCCCGGCAGGATATACAAATGATCGAGCAGAAGATGATCGGCGCGGATGCGCGTGACCGTACAACCGGCACGGAACCCATCGACGAGGATATGTTGCGCGCATGCGGGATCGAAGTTGTCTAACATACGGGCCCGAGCGCGATGCAAATCAAACCGCCCTATTCGCATCAAGCTATCTCGCATGGCCGCAACGCGCAGATTCGCCAGGTAGTCTGCGTCCTCCCACTTACTTTGCTCGAGACGGATGTTCACCGCGAGACGCCCCCGCTACGCGCCACTACTCACAGAATAAGCAGGATTGCCCGGACGCTGGATGGTCTGATGCACCCACTTTTTTCAACATGATAAGCGAGAAGAGAACGTACGCGCGATCGATACTCATCGGGAAAGTGTGGACAAAATGGCACGCTGTAGAAAAACAGCGCCACGCATTATTTCAACGCGTGGCGCTGCGCGCATGCGGCGGTGACGTCGGACATCAACCATTGAAATGCGCGAAGCGCGTAGTGCACGCGGCCCACAACACGGATGGAACCAGGCACGGTAATGCTCGGTGGATCAGCCGGAGCACCGATAGGATGCCCTTCGCAGGATGGGAGCGCAGCCCTCACTGCTTGCCTGATGTTTCGACGTAAAAACAGTGTACTGCGGCTTAGCGAGAATTCGGTTCCTGATTTCCTATAGAATACGGACATAAAGGAAAGAATCTTTCTCGATAAAGGTATTTTTCGAAAGAAATGTTTTCAGGAGAGACATGCGATGCCTGCCGCCTTGGATGCATTGGATCGTCATGACCGTGCGATCCTCCGTGAACTGCAACAGAACGCACGCCAGCGTAATGCAGAGCTCGCTGAAAAAATTGGCATCTCGGCTAGCGCATGCTGGAATCGCACCCGTCAGTTGGAAAAGGACGGGTATATACAGGGATACACGGCACTCCTCGATCAAACCAAACTGGGCTTTTCAGATACCGTACTGATCGAATTGACATTGGACGGCCACGAAGACGAAAGGCTGGCCCGGTTTGGAGAGGAACTCGCGGCATTGCCGGAAGTGATCGAGGCCTATTTGATCTCCGGCGAATATGATTATCTCGTGAAGGTAGCGGTCGACGGCACTGCTGGCTACGAACGTTTTCTACGAGAAAAACTCTACAAGATCAGCGGCATACGACACAGTCGATCGATGTTTGCCCTGCGCTGCATGAAGCAGATTCCGTCGGTGCAGCTATAGTTTATTGACGCGTGGTTTGTGTTCGCGATCGTTTGTTTTCCCGTGGGCGACGCGGTGCGCGACGATATGGCCGATATGCGTCTGCACCCAATCCGCAAGACCTTCGAGTCGTGTAGCAACCGCTTCACCCATCGATGTGAGATGGTATTCGACCTTGGGTGGCACCACCGGATATGCAACCCGGCGTACGAAACCATCCGCTTCCAAGGTCTGCAGCGTCTGCGCCAGCATTTTCTCGCTGATACCTCCGACTTTTCGCCGCAATTCGCTGAAGCGATGCGTACCCGCCATCAATCCCACCAATACCAGCACCGCCCAGCGACTGGTAAGGTGTGTGAGCACCTCTCGCGACGGACAATCCTGTGCAAATACATAGCCTTGACGCATCAAATCGGCGAGGCGAACGCCGTCTGCGTTGATCCGCATGTCTGTGGCTGCTTCCGCACCAGCTGCGCCTTTCATGCCGACGTTGTCCTGTCCGTCTTCGGCGCTTTCCACTGTTCCAATATGCTGTCTTCGTGTCACCACACCCTCCGCTTCACGCCCACCATGCTTACTTTTTCGTGCGTACTTTCGGAAAGTAAGCACTTACCGTATTCTGCCATGAGGATCGCGTGCCCCTTACACAAAAACGGAGTTCCATCATGATCGTCATCACAGGTGCAACAGGTCAACTGGGCCGTCTCGTCATTGCCGCACTGCTGCGCCGTGGCGTGGCGGCAAATCACATCGTTGCGGCAGTGCGCAGTCCCCAAAACGCCACGGATCTGGCCGGACAAGGTGTGATCGTCCGACGCGCGGATTACACCGAACCGGCCAGTCTCGATAGTGCCTTTGCCGGCGCGGAGAAGGTACTGCTGATTTCAGGCAATCAAGTAGGTCAGCGCGTCCCGCAGCATCAAGCCGTGATCGACGCGGCGAAACGCGCCGGCGTCGCGCTGCTGGCATACACCAGTCTGGTGCACGCGACACAATCGCCACTGGCCCTGGCGGCCGAGCACCGTGCCACGGAAACCGCGATCGCAGCGTCCGGCCTGCCTACGGTCATCCTGCGTAATGGCTGGTACAACGAAAATTTTGAGACGCGCATTACCGGCGCAGTCGCGACCGGTGCGATCCATGGATGCGCCGGCACGGGCCGGTTTTCGTCTGCATCGCGTGCCGATTACGCGGAAGCAGCGGCTGCGGTACTGACGCGCAGCACGTCATCTGACATCCAGATCCTGGAATTGGCGGGGTCTGAAGGGTATTCCCTAGCCGATCTTGCCGGCAAGGTTGCCACGGCATCGGGAAAACCGGTGCAGTACCATGATCTTTCTCAAGTGGAATACGAAGCTGCATTGCTGAAACATGGTCTACCGGATGCGTTCGCCAAGATCCTCGCAGACTCGGATGCGGGCGTCGCGACCGGCGCACTGTTCGACGAAGGCAAGACGCTCGAAAACCTGATCGGGCGGCCGACGACATCCATTGACGAGACGATCGCCGCGATCCTCCAGCGCTGATCGCGTTCTTGAACCGGAGGGGTTTTGCCTACAACCTTAGAGGGTCACCACGAAGCGCGCTTCATGGTCCTCGAAAATGGCATCGAACGTGCCACCGTGGCCCGTGAAAATAGCATTGGCGATGAAAAGCCCCAGACCCAGACCGGAACGGTTGTTCAAATTGAGCGGGCCGCCCTTGAATGGATCGATCAGACGACGGAATGGTACCGTCACACGATGGGTTGTTTTGTTTTTGACCTCGATTCGTCGACGCCCGCCATCCACGCGAGCAACAATCTCAATGGGTGCATTGGGGTCACCGTGCTGTCGCGCATTGCTGAGCAAATTGCTCATCCCCTGCACAAAGCGGTCTTCATCGAGATCGGCCTGCCCAAGCGCATCGCAGTCCAAGCGCACATCGTTTCCAGGATAGCTGAAACGTATTTCCTCGACCATGGCGAGCAATACCGCATCCAACGAGGTAGGTTGTCGGGCGAGGCTCAAGCCGATACCCGAGCGGATGCGGCTGACGTCCAAAATATAGCTGATCAACGATTGCATGCGACGGGTCGAGCCTTCTACACGCTTTGCCGTATCGGTCGACGTCGCCAACCCCTTACCCATCAACTGCACGGCCAGATTGATTGCCTGTAACGGGTCACGCAAATCGTGCCCCAACGTAGCCAACAACGTCATCCGTTCGCGGTCGCTTTCCCGCAGCCGTTCCAGCGCGACATCCTGCAACACCGCCTTCACCGCACGCGCCGCGCTTTGGTCCACATCTGTCCACTCGCGACAACTGCCGCGGACAATCTGCTGCCAGACTTCAAACGAGCCCCTCGGCGTCAGCCGACGGCCATTAGGCCCCGACGCCACGATCTTATCTGGTGGTCCGGCCCAACAAATCGTCTCGACCAACTCGTCGCGAAGCCAGGCCACGGTAATGCGCGACTCGCTGGATACCTGGATTGCCAGCAGGCCCGCCGCTTCACCATTTCGCGTTAACGGCCGCGGCACATCAGGAAGATCGTGCGAAATGGAGCGTGCGACCACAATATCCAAACGGGCATCCGCCATATGCTGCGCCAGTTCCAACATTCCCTGCCCGTTGGCACCTGCACCCAGCAACAATACACGCTGGTCGATGACCACGGACACACCGTCGCAATCCATCATCTTGCCAATGGCGTCGCCGGCTGCAGCGAACCCGGCCGACAGTTCGGGCGCGTCCGCCATCAAGCTGGCGATTTCCAACCCTAACGCGTTCCACGACACCTCGGCGGACATGCGACGCTTGAATTCGATCCGTTCGATCAGTATCGATAATACTTGCGTCAGTACCGTGCATGAAAGGCGCACCGCGAGCGGCGAGCGGTACGGCTGCATGTGATGGCAAGCAATTAACCCCCACAAACGGCCGTTGATCACGATCGAAATACTCATGGACGCCTTGACGCCCATGTTTTTCAGATACTCGATGTGAATCGGTGACACACTGCGCAGGATCGACTGACTGAGATCGAAGGCTTGGCCCGTCCCCGAATGGAGTGCCGGGAAGATAGGAGATGGAATCGCTTCGACCGACGTGATTTGCCGAATCGGCTGGAGTACATAAAGCCGACGCGCTTGCGCAGGGATATCACCGGCCGGATAGCGTTGCTGCAGAAACGGAGACAAATCATCGCGCTTGGCCTCGGCAATCACTTCACCGCTGTCATCCTGGAGAAAACGATAGCCCATGACACGATCGAAGCCGGTCATCGACCGCACGGCTTCCACGGCATCCTGCAGCAGACCCGATACCGAATCGTAATCGGTGCGTTGCAACCGCTGGATTGCCCGCTGGGCAAGTGCTGCATAGTGCCCAGAATGCGACATCCCTGGTGGTACGTCGCTAATGGACTCCCACTCGGCAATCAGCACATCCCCGGACCAGTGCACGACCATGTCGAAACGCATCCCGGCGTGACCCGCCACCTCAACGGACTCAAGCAGCGCACGCCGGTCCGTCAACGCCAGAGAAAGCAATTGCCGGGCTTCCACGCTGAAATGCTTCTCGGCGAACCGAGCCCTCAACGGCGGGAGCTCGCCGAGAAACCGGGCCGCGGATTCACTGGCAGCCAATAAACGACCAGCGTCATCAAAGCAGAGCAACGCACCGTGCGGCTGCACACTGCCCAGGGCGTGGATCGGCTCCTGGTCGCAATTCGCAATGACGTCCGTCAAACCGTTCTGCATTCGAACTCGTTTCCGTGTTGAAATGCCCTCCCCATTGACGGCACTTTGCAGATTGTAATCTTGATTTCAACAGCGGACGAGCCGTCACAACGAGAATACAGTCAACTGTATTTTTTTCACTTATGCAGTGTCAACGCAAGGTAAAGCACGTAGAACGCGCCGTTCACGGCGAGCGCGCCCACCCACAGTCCGTTGCGCCTCGACATCACCCGTAGCCACGCCGCGGCCGCAATAGTTATCAACACGCCCGTCAGCACTTCCACGCGCGGCTCCCACGGCGTCAGCAGGATGCCGATAGCCGGTAGCAGCGTTCCCTGAAACACCATCGCGCCTGTGATATTGCCGAACGCCAAGGTATCCTTTCCCCGCCTGATCCAGACAATACTGTTGATCTTCTCGGGCAGTTCCGTCGCGATCGGGATGATCAGCAACGAGAGCAGCAACGGCGAAATGCCCCACAATGCCGACACGCCCCGCACGCCATGGATAAAGCCTTCCGCGCCCAACAGCAGCAGGAGCACGGCAGCCAGCAATTGCAGCACGATCGTCACGAGATTTGTCGGCAGGCCGAGTTTCGCCGCGAACATCGCTTCGGGTGCCTCGGTACCATGCCCGGCATCCACCAGCGAGGCCGATGCCCTGAACGTCATCACGACATACACGACGTACACCATCACCAATGCGACACTCAGTCCGATGCGGATGGCCAATTGATGATGCGGGACGAACATCGCCACAGTGGCCAGGACGAATGCGGCAAGGAAGTATTGCAGGTCCCGGTTGAACCCCGTACGCTCCGGCACGATGCGACCGGACGGTCGCCGGCTGCGCCAGACCGCCAGGGCCATCAGAAAGGTCGACAGCGTCCCCAGCATCAACGGCGCGCCCAAAATGGCGCCAACCCCAATTTCCTGGTTGACCTGCTGCGCCCCACCACCGCCAAGCACCGCAAGCAAGGGGACGATGGTTTCCGGCAATGCCGTACCCACCGCTGCAAACAGCGATCCGGTCACACCCTCGGATATCTTGAGACGCTCACCGAGGTGTTCCAACGCATTCGTGAACAACTCGGCGGCGGCGAGAATGATCGCCAGCGTCACGAGCAGTTCCAGCATCAAGCGCATCATGCCTGGCCTGCCTTTACCGCTGCGGCGCGATCGATCGTCAGTAGGCGCTCCAAGCATGCCGAAGTGACGAGGCGGGTGCGGTGATGATTGACAAAGACGTGACAAGGATGGCGGACAAGCGAAGTGACGACCAGGGCACATGCGCCGGGATGACGACGTATCATAATTATGGGAACTCTCCAGGGCCGGACGGTGCGAAACCATGACGCCGACCTCCCGCCCAGCCCTGGACAAGATCAGCGTCGATAGTCTCGCCAAACCGGTTGGTTGGACACGCCACGGCAAGCGCCGAGAATGTTGACGTGTCCGCCCCCCATTGCAGGAGGCAGGCTACTCCCTAAAGACGGCGCGATTGTAACCGCGCTTTCGTGACACGTGCAAGTAGAAGGGAAAGATTTCCGACTAAGTCGATGAGGGAGCCTGCGACCGCTGCAGCGCCGCCAAATTGCCTTCGCCGAAACCAGGATGCCCACGCCGTTCGACGATCTCAAAAAAAATCTCGCCGGGCGCATGACGCAGGAAAGCCTGCAGGAACAAACGCGGCGTGCCATCGGGGTCGATATGCCCATCAACCAGTATCTGGCGCGCGCGCAACGCGGCGACATCAAGGCCGTGCCCGGGCAGACGTGCGTCCATCTGATCGTAATAGGCATCAGGCCAGGCGATGAACGTCATCCCCCGCGCCAGCAATGCATCGACGGACGCGACGATGTCGTCGCTCGCCAGCGCAATGTGCTGGACACCTTCGCCGGGATGATCGGGCAGAAATCGGTGCATGGTTTCCGTCGGCTGGGCGCCCTCCTCATACAACGGGATACGGATGCTGCCGCAGGGAGACACCACCACGCGAGCGCCCGTCGGCGCCAATCCATCCGGATGCAGATCTTGCAGCGCATGGAAATGCAAGAGTTCCGCATAGAAACCGAGCCACTCGTCCATCCTGCCCGCGCCCACCGTCTGCGTGAAATGGTCGACTCGCTTCAAATGCGTCGACGCCGCGTTCCCCGCGGCACGTTCCGCGTTCGCCGTGAGGTCGGCACCATCGATCGGGGCGAAATCGACCTCGTACAACGATGGTGCGTGCGTCCCATAGGCATCGTCCGGACGTCCCGGCCAGCGATCGATGAAGTAAATATGCGAATCACCGATCCCTTGAATCGCGCGCAACTTCAATTCGTGCGGTCCCGTGCGTTCTCCCTCGAAAGGCCAGGCTCCCATGGTCAACGCATGCTTGAAAGCTTGCTTTGCGCTCAGCACGCGGACCCCGAGCGCGCATACGCCCACGCCATACTCACTGGCATAACGCTGTGCGAACGAGTCAGGCTCGCCGTTCACGAGAAAACGTATGTCGCCTAATCGGTAAAGCGTCACCGCCTTGCTGACATGCCGTGCGACGGGCTTGAGGCCCAGCCGCTCGAACATCGCGCCGAGCCGTTGTGGGTCCGGCGCGGCGAACTCCACGAATTCGAGGCCGATCATGCCGAGCGGGTTGTTCGGGTCCACGGGTGGCCGGTCCGGCTGCACATCGGGCGTGGTCAAGGGCGTGGTTGTCGACGTTGTCGACGCAAACGCAGGGTCTTCAGACGGTGAAGGGCTCATAGTCAAGATGTCAGTCACCCGGGCACAAAGATAGATCGCGCAATTATTCTATCGCGTCATGCCGTCGGCAAACGCAAAATCAGCGCAACACCGCGGCACGTCCCAAATATTGGCACCACGAATGTCGATACATATAGCAGGCAGCTTCCCTGATGTTCAGGCCGAATGGGGTAAGTTGTGCCACAATGCGCACCGTATTGCGTCCGCATGCCGTGTGGCATCCGGGATGCATATCGCTTCCTTGCAGCCGCTTCGTCGTGGCTACCGCGTGGCCGGGCGAATTTATTTGATCGGTGCGGCATGCGTGAGCCTGCTACACTCGGCGTAAGGGACGTTACAATACGCCGCCAGCGTGCTTTCGACGCCGGCGACCGTCTCCCCGTCACATGCGCCGGTTTTCGGCGTGCGTGACGCGTTTTCTCTTTTTGGCCGTCGGGGTGGGACGCTGTCATTGGACGATGCTGTCACGATGACAAATAGGTCAGGTCCGGCCGGACTTGGCCTATCACACCGCCTGTCGGCCAACTGCATCGACGCGATTTAGACGACTGAACATGGGTTTTGAAGAACTGGCAGCACTGAAGCAGCAGCTCAGCAAGCAATCTCGGGGCAAGCGCGAGGGGAACAGCGACACGTCCCGAAACGTACGCGCGACGCAACCTGAACGCGAAGCCCCGGCCGCTGCTGCGGCACACAGTGCGGAGCAGTCGCGCACGACCGAGCCACGGGCGGAGGGCGGCGCTCGCCACGCCCCACACGATGGTCGAAAGCGCGCGCCGGGCCAGGCACCGCGGCCCACCGGCAGTCGCGGGCCGCGGCCTGAAGGCGCGCGTGCCGACGGCGCACCCCGCCAGGGGGATGGCGCACGTCATGGACCGCGCAGAAACCATGGCGCGCCGAATCGCGATATGACATGCGGTGAGGCGAATTCGAGCAATGTCACCCCGGCGGAGTCGAAAGCCGGCACTGGCCAATTTCCGGCCCGGTCTGGGGCCGGCAAGCGGCCAGCACGTGACCGACAACCGGGCGTGGGGCATCCCACCCGCCCGACGACACGACCGGAACGACAGGTAGATCCGGTCGTACTTACCATCGGTCAATTGCAAAAGCATTTCCCGCTGGCTTTCCCCAAAAACCCGGAACCCAAGAAGCCGCTGAAGTTAGGTATCAGCAAGGACTTGGCGGCGCAGGCGGAAACGCTGTCACTGACGGAGCCTGCAATCCTGGAAGCGATCAAGGTCTGGTGCCAAGGAAGTCGTTATTGGGCTGCCATGACCAATGGCGCCGCGCGCGTCGGCCTGGACGGTCAGCCCGACGGCACGGTAACACCGGAACAGGCAGGCCATGCGCGGTACCTGGCCGCTGCAGCACGCCGCGCGAAACGGCAAGATAAGCAGCCGGACGCTACTGCCGCGAGTGCCGACAGCACCGGCACGCCTGTTGCATCAGGTGGCGTACCCCCTGATGCCGACGCCCCCGTTGGGGACAGTGCCGACGCCGACGGCGCCACATCGGCTACGTCGACAGACGTGCCGGCGGCCAAGGAAGGAGCGCCTGAAGAAATAACGGCGACTGCTTCCACGACAACGACGGAACCGACCGCCAAGCCAGCAGATAACACCAACATCGATACCCTGTCGGTGTCCAAACCAGCCGCACACTGATTGGACGCGGCGGCCATGCAAAGGGGCCGCCATGAACCTGTCTTCACGGTACTGCGCGAATAGTGCGTGGCAAATTCACGACACCCCACCTCGCTACGCACTTTTTGAGACTTGCGCTATTGCGCCGTAAGGTCGGTATACCGACCCGCCGGGCAAGCCCACCTGCATTGCCAACAGCGAACCGCACACTTGTCGTTACTGGCATGGAGATCGATTTGCGTAATCCTGCTCCCGACCCGACTGGCCAGGGGTCGCTTGCCGAGAGACAGGACATGCCGAGGCCCTACTGACCAATCGGCCTAGTAGACTCGCATCCACCACGCATTACATCGGCGGCGCGACGCCGTCCTTCTCGACAGCGATACGCGTGGCGGTGTACATGCCATCACTACCTTTCGTCGCAACGACAAACACTTTCTTGCCCGACACCAAGTCAGCGTGGGTCGCTGGTGCAAACGTCACGACCGGTACATTGTCCGGCACGGCGATCTGGCTCGTACCGCCTTTGTACGAAACGGTGAGGCTTCGGCCGTCAGCCGACTTCACTTCGGCGTCCACGTTGCCGTTGGTCATCGTGCTGTTCGCACCCAGGTCCCATTCGTAGTGACCTTCACCCGTACCGCGCGCCGACTCGGGAAAGACCACTACTTCACGCGCGGTCATCTTGCCGTCGACACCCGTCGTCGCGGCGGTACCGATAAATGCGCCCGCCTTGATATCGCTCAGCTTGATGTTCTTAAAGGCGCCGATCGGAGTCTTGTCCGAGATCATGATCTTGACGTCGTCACCGCTGTTCCGGTGCACGGTCAGCTCGTTCGGCGAGACAGCCGTGATGGCGCCCCGAATGCGGGTCGGCTTGGTCGTCTGCGCGGAAGCTTGCGACGATGCCAGCATGCACGCGGTGGATACTGCGACGGCGGTAAAGGCGGCAAGCGCGCGGATACGGGAAAACGTCTGGCGTTGCAACTTCATGGGAAAACTCCTTCCTTGGGTGATCGATCGTATGACGGTCATGAACCGCCGAACCAGTTATAGCCCTGATTCTCCCAGTAACCGCCGGGATAAGTGTTCGTCAGCGAAATCGCGACGATATGCTTGGGATTTTTATAGCCCAATTTTGTCGGCATCCGCAATTTCATCGGAAAACCATATTTCGGGGGCAACGTCTGGCCGTCGTAGCGCAACGTGAGCAGCGTTTGCGAATGCAGCGCCGTAGGCATATCGATACTGGTCGTGTAGTCATCGGCACAATGAAACGCCACGTATTTCGCATGCGTGTCCGCACCGCATGCGGCCAGGAAACGCGAGAAACGTACCCCCTCCCAATGACCGATCGCACTCCATCCTTCAATGCAGATATGTCGCGTGATCTGGCCCTCTTGCGGGAGCGCGTTCAATTCATCCAGCGTCCAGACCTTCTTGCCTCCCACCATGCCCCCCACTTCGAGCTTGTAGGTCGCCGGATCGACCTGGGGTACGTCGTCGATATCGTAAAACGCATTGAATGGAAACGGCCTCGTGATCATCGACTCTGGATACGTCGGCGCCATCGTGTCCGGATTGAACATCCAGCCTTGCACCGTATCGTTGAATGACGAGATACGCCGCAACGCGGTGTTGACCGACTTGTCGTTGCTCAGGTCACAGCCGGACAACATCGCGATGCCGCCCAGCGTCAAGAGGCGTTGCCCGAACAGACGGCGTGACGGGACCGACAACGTACGTTGGACGTCGTGGACGATATCGTCTGCATTCGGAATCTCGCGGCCATACAGAAACGCGCGGCGTGATGGGGATTTCTTGGGGGACATGCTGGCTCGATTCCGCGGAAGAATGATGGACGATCAACGCCCACGCAGCATCAATAGCAAACTGCGTGGAACCAAGAGCACCATCAGCAGGTGAATGACGATGAAACCCACCAGGAAACTCATTGCGGCGAAATGCACATATCTTGCCGCATCGTAGCCCCCCATCAAGATGCGCAACCACGACAACTGGACTGGCTTCCACAACGCGAGCCCCGACAGAACGAGAATCACCAGATCAAGCATGGCACACAGATACGCCACTTTCTGCACGGCGTTATAGCGACTTGGATCCGCGTGCTTCAGCTTCAGTGTCAGGGCGGCGACCAGGTCCACGATAAATGAACGCGGCCGCCACTGTCCGAACCGCCGCACGAGCCGCCCGGTCAGCAAATTAACCAGTAAATAGATACTGAAACTGCCAAATAGCAGCCACATGCCAGCGAAATGCCACTGCAAGGCGCCGCCCAGCCATCCACCCAGTGTGACGCTGGACGGGAAAACCCACCACGCGAATAACGGCGACGCGTTGTAGACCTGCCAACCGCTGGGAACCATGATCACGATCGCCAGCGCGGTCAGCCAATGGGTCAAGCGGACCCACCATGGCTGAATGATCTTGCGGCGCCCCTGCCCTGCGGCACCGACTTCTTCCGGTATCGACTGCTGAACATTCATCCAACTTGCTCCCTTCTGGGATACTCATAGTATGAAAAGCGTTCTGACAGGCACATGACGCAACGATGACTTTTTTGTCATTCCGCGCCCATCTGATTCCCCTAGAATACAGGGACGTGAAGAAAAGCATCGTCCACCGATTCGATTCGGTCCACGTTCATTCCGAGAAGTATCCTCTGGCGCGGCAAGCGGTCCGCGCCGCTTATCCCGATTTTATTGCGATCATGACCCTGCTCGTTATTGAGGACGACCCCAAAACCGGCGATTACCTGAAAAAGGGCCTGGGTGAATCCGGCTATCAGGTGGATCTCGCCCGCGACGGGGCGACGGGACTACAGTGGGCATTGAACCAGGACTATCAATTGATCATTCTGGACCAGATGTTACCCGGCATAGATGGCTGGCAGATCATGGCAGCGCTGCGAGCAAAACGCGATACGCCGGTCATTTTTTTGACGGCGCGCGATCAATTGGAAGATCGGATACAAGGACTGCAACTTGGCGCTGACGACTATCTTGTCAAGCCCTTCTCCTTTATTGAGCTGACCTTGCGCATCAAAACGCTACTGCGACGCGGCGTGACACGCGAGTCCGATACCTTCCAGGTCGCGGACCTCCATGTCGACGTGCTAAAGCGCAAGGCGAGTCGTCAAGGCATGGACATTACCCTGACCAATAAGGAATTCGCGTTATTGCACCTGTTCTGCAAGCGCGAAGGCGAGGCGTTGTCCCGAACGTTGATTGCATCGGAGGTCTGGGACATGAATTTCGATAGCGACACGAATGTCGTCGATGTGGCCGTGAAGCGGCTTCGCGCGAAGATCGATCAACCCTTCCCTATCAAGTTGATCCATACCGTGCGCAGCATCGGTTATTCGTTTGGAATCGTCGAAGGTGGCTGAGGCGCGCGAACAGCGCGAATGGCAACCGGACGACGTGCGCGGGTCAGCCACCCCGGCCGGGAGCGCCGCCACGCGGGAGGCCCTCCCCGCTCGAAAATCCGGTCTACGTCGGCGCTGGCGTCGTGCATCGATCACCACGCGCGTCAGTTGTTTGATCGGGGTATTGGTCTATCTGGCACTGGCCGGGGTGGGAATGTCGCTCTATGATGCCACGCGGGTCGCCTTGAACAAACGCGCGGACCTCCAGTTGATTGCGCGTATCGAGCACATGCGCACCCTGTTACGCGACTTGTACACGGTGCAGGAAATCGAATCACGGCCTGCCCTATTCGAGACGATGATGGGCAATGAACAAGACGTCATCGTCATCCGTCGACCCGGCACGACGCCCTTTATCAACGTCAATCCGCAACACACGCCCTTACCTGCACTGGCACCTGTACGCCCAGGTCAGCCCATTACGTTGACAGCGCTCGCCGACGGTCGCAGCCCCGACGGTTGGCGTGTGCGCTGGATCGCGGCCAATGCGGTCATCGGCAACCATGGCGAGACCATCGAGATCGTCGCCGCACATGTAATGACACAGGAAGAGCGCGTACTGGCGCTATATCGTCAGCGGGTCATCGCCACGATGTTGGCAGCATTGGTCGCCACGCTGACCTTGGTTGCATGGAGCCTTAGACGCAGCCTGGCACCGTTGCGGCAAATGGCCGCTCGCGCGGCCGATGTAACGCCGGAGAATCTAGCAGTACGACTCGACGCAAGCGCGGCACCGGCGGAACTCGAAACCTTCGCCGCATCGTTCAATGCAATGCTGGATCGCTTGACGGCCGGCTATCAACGGTTGCTGCAGTTTTCAGCTGATCTGGCCCACGAACTTCGCACCCCCATCGGTGTACTGATCGGGCAAACCCAGGTATTGCTCGTGCACCCACGTAGCGCGGCCGACTATCGGCAGGTGCTGGAATCCAATCTCGAAGAACTGGAGCGACTCGCGCGAATTGCGGAAAACATCCTGTTCCTGGCCCGCACCGATCACGAGCGGCAAGGCCTGCCAGACAACGCGCGTACGCAGATGCCGCTACAGCCTCTTCTCGAGACAATCGGCGCCTATTTCGAAGGACTGGCCGAAGAGCGTAACCTGCGCTTCGATATCATGGCAACCGGCACGGTAAGTGCCGATGCGCTGATGTGTCGGCGAGCCATCAACAATGTCGTCGTCAACGCGGTGCGCTATGCAACGCCGGGAACCTGCATCACGCTGCGCGGCGGCGAGGGCCGGATTGTAATCGGCAACCAGAGCGAACCGATTCCGAACGGTGAGCTTGCCCGTTTATTCGATCGCTTCTACCGCCGCGACCCGTCCCGCACTGCCTCGACCGAATCCAACGGCCTTGGACTCTCGATCGTCCACGCGATCATGCGTGTGCATGGTGGCGGGGTCTGGATACAATGCGACGTCACCGGATGGATCACCGTTACGCTGGATTTCCACGTCAACACCCCCCCCACCGAACCGACCGTTTCCCCTGTGGCATAACCTAATGACGATAAGTGATTTCCCCCGCTGGCACGGGTATGGGACGATGCCGTGCTGTGCTGCTGGCGTCTAGGACCGCCCGCAATGCACTAACATCCCACGGCAGCAAGGAAATGGCTTCATGAAACGTCGTCACTGGCTTCACCGCATTGGTTTCGCATCGCTCGGCCTGGCCGTCTCGCTTCCCGGCATCACCGCGCCCACCGCATACGCTGCGGACGCGGCAGTGACCAAAATCGTCCGCCTGGGCACGATGAGCGGCCCCGATGCCGATATCTGGCAAGTAGCGCGGTCGGAAGCAGCCAAGCACGGTCTGACCATCAAGATCGTAGAATTCAACGACTACGTACAACCGAACGCCGCGCTGGACGCGGGTGATCTCGACGCCAACGCTTTTCAGCATAAGCCCTATCTCGATAGCCAGCTACAGCAACGAGGTTACAAGATTGTCAGCGTGGGCCTGACCTATATCGCGCCGCTGAGCATCTATTCCCATAAAATCAAAGACCTGTCAGCATTACCGAATGGTGCCTCCATCGGCATTCCCAATGATCCGTCTAATGAAAATCGTGCACTATTGCTACTTAAAGCGCAGCATTTGATCACGCTGCGACCGGGCGCCGGCCAAGATGGCCATAACGCCACGGTCCTCGACGTCGCCGGCAATCCGAAGAAACTGAAGTTGCTTGAAATGGACGCGGCGCAACTGCCCCGTGCGCTGGGTGACCTGACCGCGGCGGCGATCAACAACAACTTCGCGATCGATGCGGGCTTGAAACCGCAATCGGCATTGGCCCGCGAAGGCGCGGACAGCCCCTATGCGAACCTGATCGCCGTTCGAACACAGGACCAGCATGCGCCGTGGGTGAAGACACTCGTTGCGGCCTACCAGTCCGCGGCAGTCAGTGCCTATATAAAATCCCACTACCACGGCGCGATCCTGCCGGCATTCTAAGGACGCACGATGAATTTCCAGCAATTGCGTTATGTTCGCGAAGCCGCACGCCGCAACCTCAACCTCACCGAGGTGGCGAACGTCCTGCACACCTCGCAATCCGGAGTCAGCAAGCAGATCAAGGACTTCGAGGATGAACTCGGCATCGAGATATTCGTTCGCCGCGGCAAGCGTCTGACCGCGTTGACGGACCCGGGCACCGGGGTGCTGAAGCTGATCGAGCGCATCCTGCTAGATACCGAGAACCTGAAGCGTGCGGCAAGCCATTATGCGGCACAGGAAGCCGGCCGCCTGGTGCTTGCCACCACCCACACCCAGGCACGCTATGCATTACCGAAAGTCATCGAGCGTTTCCGCGAAGCCTACCCGAAGGTGCATCTGGCGTTGCGCCAAGGCAGCCCGACGCAAGTCGCCGAAATGGTGCTAAGCGGCGAGGCCGATCTCGGCATCGCCACCGAGGCGCTGAATCGCTATCCCGATATCACCACGTTCTCGTCGTATAGTTGGCACCACGTCATCACCGTCCGGCGCGGGCATCCACTGGCGGAGGCCAAGCAGGTCGGCCTTGCGGACATTGCCGGCTATCCGATCATCACCTACGACAAGGATTTTTCGGGTCGGCCGCATATCGACGCTGCTTTCGAGAAAGCGGGATTGGCGCCCGACATCGTCCTCACCGCGATGGATGCCGACGTGATCAAAACCTACGTGGAAGTGGGTTTGGGCGTAGGTATCCTCGCCGCGATGGCCGTAGACCCGGTGCGGGATGACCATCTCGTCGTGTTCGATACGCCTGATATGTTCGAACCGAACACGACGCGCATCGGTATCCGTAACGGCACCTATCTGCGGACATACACATATCGCTTGATCGAAATGCTCGCACCGCATCTTCGGGAGGACGAGATCCGCTCAAGGCTCAGCGAAGAGGACTGAATCGATCGGCCGCGCAACGATCCCCTACAATGGGATTCCTCACCTTTCCGGAATCCACTTTCTCATGCGTCCGCGCTCGCTTATTACGCACTACCATGCCCGTCGCGACGATATCGGGGATCTCGTGACTCGCCGTCCGCTGCCCGGACCCGGTATTGACCAGCTAGACCCGTTCCTGTTTCTCAATCATCACGGCCCACAAAATTACCCCCCCGCATAACGACGGATTACCATTCGGGCCACACCCGCATCGCGGTTTTGAAACGGTCACGTTTATTCTGGAAGGCGACCTCGCGCATCTTGATACCGGTGGTCACGAAAGCGTTATCAAAGCGGGGGGCGTGCAATGGATGACTGCCGGAAGCGGTCTGATTCACGCTGAAATCTCTCCCGATACGTTTAAGCGCGAAGGGGGTCCACTAGAAATGCTGCAGTTGTGGATCAATCTTCCCCGTCGCTTGAAAATGACGCCACCACGGTACACCGGACTGCAACGCGACGCGCTGCCAACGGTGCGAACGAGCGACGGAGGCGCCGATGTCACCGTTATCTCCGGCGTATTCCAACATGGCGACACCCGGATCAGTGGGCCTATCGCATCGCTTACCGGGGTGCAGGCGCTTGTGATGTCGCTAAAGGCGGGCGCAACGCTCACGGTCCCGGCTCCGAAGGACAAACAGGTGTTCCTTTATACCGTGTCTGGCCAGGTCGACGTTGCAGGAGCAACGCTGCCCGAACATCATCTGGCACGTATTGACAACGACGGCGATGCGTTGCTATTGCATGCAACGGAGGCGCCAACGCGCCTGCTTTGTTGCCTGGCGGATCCGATTGGCGAGCCCGTGGTGTCGCATGGCCCATTTGTCATGAATACCCGGGAAGAAATACATCAAGCGATCCGTGACTACCAAGCGGGGCTTTTTGGCCACGGTTTGGAACATCTAGGCTAAACGCACCGATTTGCTAGGGGTTAACCCTTGCGCTCGGCAATGAACGTCCTATAATAGGGTTAACACTTAGGGAAACAGCTAGACAACGGCGCCGGGCGGCGTCGACTGACCCTGAAACGTGTGAATCTGTTCAAATAGGACCTATCATGAGCGCCTCGCCGACTCCCTCCTTTGCTTCGAACGCTGCAAAATCGCGCGCACAAGGCAGTGGTGTGCGTCGCTTCTTCCGGGAAGTGTGGCAATCGTACCTGCGCCATTCCGAACTGCGTGTCATGCTTGCCAGCGGACGCTGGTCGCCACAAGCCGAATTGTCGATCCGCAAGCGCACCGACATGTAAGCTTATCAGCCGTGTAAAACGCGTCGCTTCTTTTGCGGGCGACGCGGCCGTTCAGGACAGGCCGTGGACTGGATGTCCCGTCATGTCGAGAATTGAATTACCGGCTTGCGTCATTATTGCATGCGGTAAAGCGTAATGAAAACGCTGTCATTTTCCCGCTCATTCCGTGCAGCCGTACTGTTTTGGCTCGCTCGCAGCGTACAGGGCGCGTTCGTTTCCACAATGCGATGTTCGATCATCTCGCGTACGTTCGCACGGGCATTCTCAACGCCGAATAGCGTGTTTTTTTGCAATAAATATGGCTGTTAGTTGCAATCCACCAGTGCATCATCCTTTAGCAATTCGCCTTCGACGACTGGCTTTCAACGGCCGGACTGACGGCAGATCTCCCGATCAGGGTAGCGTTAACGTTATCAGATGAGGTGGTACGCAGCGGCGGTGACTCTTGGGGAATGTCGAACCACCGAATCCAATCGCTCTCCGGTTCGACGCAATGGCTGTCCGCCACGCGCTGCGTAAAGCCGATGCGATCGAAAAACTCAAGAATCTGAATCGCACGTTTGCGACCGACACCCGTGGCGTCGCGAAAGATCGCTGCTGCCACCTCGCCTTTAGCGCCACTGTTCGATCCCACGCCCAATTGCGCGAGTGAATGTAGCAGGCGCGCAAGGATTGCGATCTGGAATCGGTCGTAGAATAGATCGGGAACAACTTCATAGACGCGGCCTTCATGCGCCAACTGCTGCAGGATCCGTCGCACCCTGGCCTCCGGCAATTGTCTGTTCGCGGCAATATCACGCACCCACGGTGGATTAAAACGGCCCGTCGCAAGGTCAGCGACGATGCCGCTGACCGGCACGCCATCCGCATCCGGCATCTGCCGGCGATGCTCCGGCAACTGCAAGCAGGCACCCGATCGTACCAAGCGCCCTTGCATACATAACGCGTCGGTAATGGCACGCCAAGCGGCATTCGGTATGTCGATCTGCAGAAGCTTGCGCAATAAGGACGCGGCCAGCCCTTCGTCGTTTGGTACAAGCGCATGATGCGCCTGTAGCGCATCGATTGCCGCGCCCGTCCAGGCCACGAAATCGTGCGCGTCAACCAACCAGGTACCGTGCTCCCTTGACGGTACGAGCGTTACGCTACTCCGCCCCTCGAGGTCGGCGCGAACTTCCGCCACGCGAATACCCGTACCGTCGTAAGAAAGCACGTGTTCGACGCACACCGTCCGGAGCGCGCGCGGCGTCGCGGTGGCCGCTAAAGCGGTGAGATGGTGCCGCAGTGCGTGGACTCCCACATCGAAAGGATCCGTGGCACATGTCTCAAAAATAGTGAGGTGCGTGTCACCGTTCGCTCCCAGACGCTGCCGTAACGCCCTGCGCGCTTGCTCGGCGGCAGCGGGGGCCAGCGTGTCAAGACGCGTGAGAACCACGATGCAATGGAGACCGTCAGGACATGCGCGGGCGCAAAAAGCCTCGGCATCGATCTGGGCGTCGATGTCGTCGGCAGCATCGACCGCCCACAGCACGACATCGACGGCATCCCAATGCGCCTGACGCACACGGGTGCTGGGCGGCCCGTCGAGGACCGCAAGCACTGCGTCAACACCCAAGCGGACACCATTTACTGGTGCCGGTGCTGACGAAAGATAACTATACGCCGGGATGACCCACATACCTCCACGTGATTCGTCCGAGAGGCCGGCAGAATCAACCCCCGTCAAAACACGTGTCAATGTTGTCTTACCCGATCCCGCCCGGCCCGTCATTGCGACAATCATCTTCGCCCCCCTCGTTCCCGAACGCGCAGTGGGGACACATCGCGTAACAGGCCGATCATGCATTGCGATCTATTGCCGCCTCAAAAGACGACATCACGCCCGCATATAATTGCGTACGCAATAAAAATCGCGAATCGGTTGGCAGTGCCAACGACCAAACCGAACGAACGTCCGTTCCAGCACCGATTCTTTCGCCTGCCGCACTATCCCAGTGCAACGCCGCACGGCGCAAAACGGCGTGGCCGCCGACCAGGGATGCCCCCTCAAACGACGTGTCATTCGCAACAACATGACCCCCCACCGCGATGCATGCGTGCCACCCGATGCATCACTGCAGCTTGCTTATCACGACCAGCAGTTGACTGCTTCGAGGATGGAATGAGTATAGAGTCTTTCGTCGCGCTTGCGGCCGCGTTTCACCGTTCGCCTTAGGCCCGTAAGCCGGCGCGGGCATAAAACAACAGTTTGCTCGGCGCGACGGCAACACCCTAGCGTTACCGGATAGGACTTTTGACCGGATGACGCACCGCCATTACAAGGGCGGCTACTACTCGCGCGGCGGGATTTCTTGCTCTCAGTCCCCAATGAAACTGAGGATTTCGCGATTGAATTCGCTTGCATGTGTCAGGTTCATGCCATGAGAGGCGCCGCGCAGCACGATACGCTGTGCGTAAGGTAACCACTCGGCCAACGTTCCCGACGTGGCTAGAAATCCGGGTGGACTCTTGTCGCCATTGATGATCAACGTCGGGACCGTCACACAGCTTGCCAGTGCCCGCGTGTACAGTGGCAAAACATCACGAACTTGCCGTGGCAAGGTGGCCGCGTTATCGCGTGCCATTGTGCGGAACGCATCACCACTGCGGCCCCAATAACCTGGGCGGCTCACCGCATCGACAAACATCTCCAAGCCACCATCGATGTCCCCGGACTCCACACGACCCGCGGCGACCATCCGCGGATCATCGGCGGAATAGGCACCCTGCGGGCGCCCGTTCGCGTCGATTTTCACGGTCGGGCGTGGGTCCTCGCCTGCTTTAGCCGGCTTACCGCCCGGATCAGCCAATACGAGGCGATCCACGAGCGACGGATCCTGGCTCGCCGCGTGAAACGCCACGCAGCCGCCACGTGAATGTCCCACCAACGTCACTTGCCCCCAACTACGCGAATGTATCAGACCGAGCAACGCGTCAACATGTGGTTGTATTCCGAAAACGGCACCCTGCGGCGCAGAGACTGGATAGAAATACGGAAGGCTGACAGCAATAACATGCCGCCTCTCGGCCAGCGCTGCAATCTGCGGCTCCCAATAGCGAAAATCGCAGAGAGAACCGTGCACCAATAACAATGGCGGGGCATCACGGTGCTCGGTTCCGGTCTCAAAATAGGCGATCCGACTCGCCGATGGGAGTTCGACGATCCGGGTGTGTTCAAGTTCAAACATAGTCGTTTCCTGCGCTGCAGGGAGTAGCGAGAAGTCTTATTGTGGGGAAACCGTTCCGTGGCACGCGGCCCGTAAATCCCTCTCACAGTGCGGTGAATGGGTAGGCGGTCCCCTTTTGTCATCCGACGATACTGCATTGCAGCATAGTCTGTGTAGAGCGGATTATGCCTGTCCTGCCCGC
Source organism: Robbsia andropogonis (assembly GCF_034047095.1). Taxonomy (NCBI): domain Bacteria; kingdom Pseudomonadati; phylum Pseudomonadota; class Betaproteobacteria; order Burkholderiales; family Burkholderiaceae; genus Robbsia; species Robbsia andropogonis. The sequence goes on from NZ_CP139164.1 coordinate 140,713, forward strand.
AAATCGCTTGCATTCACAAAAAAACAGCAGCAAATAAAACAATCGATGCGTGTCTGACACACGGACAGCACACTCGAAAGCGGGCGACGGGATGAAGCACATCCTTCACCGAGGCGCAATCACACACCGGACGCCATCGATGTCGATTTGCCTGCGGCCCATCGCAAGGCAATCCCGTTGCGCTTTTCTTAACGGCTATCAGACACCTCCTAAATCGCATTACAGACAAAACAGAATCTCTTGATACCAACGCATTGGAGCAGGACGCTGGCAAATCGCTTGCGGGACCGGTCACACGCAACATCACGCCACAGGCGCGCGTTGCAATCGCGCAGCCCCGCCATTCCAATACAGCAATCCATGGCACTGCAGCCTGGTCCGCCTATCCGCTAGAGTCCCCTTGTCGATTCATCTTGCCTATTCTCGCGATCCATCGTACCGAACCGACAACGCCGGGCCCATGCCGGTCGACGATACACGGTCGCACGAAGCGAATCGTCGTACCTCGCGTCGGATGCGACAATGGCCTCAATACGTCATTCATTCGTTCTCCTTATGGATCATGCCTAAGAAAATGAATCAACCTGACCCGAACGTACCGCCTCGTACAGGCTCCAAAGTCGACGACGCTGCCAATACCTACGTGCAGCGGGATAAGGTCACCGCACCGCCGGCGCCTGACGGGATCGACCCCGACAATGCGTCGCACCTTCAACGCGGTCTGCACGACCGACATCTACAACTGATCGCGATTGGCGGTGCCATCGGCACGGGGCTTTTCATGGGTTCGGGCAAGACGATTGCCCTTGCCGGCCCTTCGATCGTCCTGGTGTATCTGATCATCGGCGTAATGCTGTTTTTCGTCATGCGCGCGCTCGGTGAATTATTGCTATCGAATCTTTCATACAAGTCGTTTACGGACTTCTGCGGCGACCTGCTGGGTCCGTGGGGGGCTTTTTTTGTCGGGTGGACATACTGGCTCTGCTGGGTTGTAACCGGAACAGCCGATGTGGTTGCCATTGCCGCCTACATGCAGTTCTGGTTGCCCGACCTGCCCGTCTGGATACCGGCGCTTGCTTGTATAACGTTATTACTGTGCCTGAACGTTGTCCATGTGGCTTTGTTCGGAGAGATGGAGTTCTGGTTCGCAATGGTCAAGATTATTGCCATCGTGGCATTGATCATCACTGGCGCCATCATGGTTGGAACCGGCTTCATGGTACCTGGCTCGCCACCAGCATCGATTTCACATTGGTGGCGAAATGGCGGGATCTTTCCTAACGGGGTGTCAGGCTTCTTCGCAGGCTTCCAGATTGCCGTCTTCGCCTTCGTCGGCATTGAACTTGTCGGCACCGCAGCCGCCGAGACGCACGATCCACGACGTGCCTTACCACGCGCCATCAATGCCATTCCCATTCGTATCCTGGTGTTTTACATCGGCGCATTGCTGGCGATCATGGCCGTGACCCCGTGGTCTAGCGTGTCCCCGGACCGCAGCCCATTCGTCGCGTTATTCTCGCTCGCCGGGCTGCCAGCAGCCGCGAGCGTGATCAATTTCGTCGTGCTGTCATCGGCGGCGTCATCGGCGAACAGTGGCATTTTTTCCACCAGCCGGATGCTATATGGCCTCGGCTTGCACGGGCAAGCGCCGCGCGCGTTGACGCAATTATCCGCACGCGGGGTACCGGGACGGGGATTACTGTTTTCATGTACATGCCTGCTTTTCGCGGTCGCTTTGATCTATTGGATTCCCGACGTCATGAAAGTCTTCACGCTGATCACCACCGTATCGGCGCTCTTGTTCATGTTTGTCTGGACCATGATCCTGCTTAGCTATTTGCAATACAGACGTACGCGACAGGCGTTGCACGCAAGCTCCAGTTATCCCATGCCCGGCGGACGGCTGATGTGCTGGGTGGTGCTGATATTCTTCGCCGCTATTTTGGTGATGTTGTGGCAACGCCCGGATACGCGGGCAGCCCTGTGTGCCACACCGATATGGTTCGGAGTGTTGGCGTTAGCCTGGTGGCGCGTACGCCGCTACTGAAAGAACTGCGGGCATGGGGCGGGAAAGACGGCCGCAACGCGCCGCCGCCCAATAAACCTAGCGCACTTCCGATGCGCCAAATACTCGCTCGCCGAACGGACGAGCCGCCGTCACGGTATTAGGGGCATCACCACACGATAGATCCGCTAGCCTCCGCACGATTAGGCTTTATCTTAAGCCGTTAGGCTAGCTTGAAAGCACGACAAGAAACGTATTAAATAGCTATATGCCTTGATCGTTGGTATCACATGCCGCCTGGCTAGCGTACAGACATCCACATTGATCGGAAAACCCACATAGATGATGAGTCGTCAGCGTAAGGATGCAATGGGACGACATACGATGGATGACGCTTCACCGCAGATTTTTACGGTTTGCTCGCATCGCCGACCTGGCGATTCACCTACACCGGAAAACGCAATGGAAACAAGAATATCCAGGCTTGAAGTAGCCATCGAATACATTCAACGCGACCTCGGCGATTTGAAAAAAGACATGCGTTCGATGAGGTGCCACATCGAGACCGATTTTCGTATTTTATTTGGCGCCATCACGGCTGTCGCTATCGGCCTTGCTGGCTTGATGGCCAAAGGCTTTCAATGGTTGTGATCGATCACATACGCGTCGTTCAGGACGGGCTATTGTCAAAAAACGCCAGGCGGTCGCGATAAGCGGCAATAACATTCACATGAATAGCACCCGTAACTACTCAGTGCCATCGGCTGTCGTCGCCCCATTCGGTTTCAAACCATCCCAGCGACGGATATCAGGATGCACCAAGCCAAATTGGTCGAGTAGGCGCGCCGCCATCTGCGTATTGACGTCATCCATGCTGGTGGGAAGCAAATAATACGCAGGCATCAAGGGATAAATCGTCACGCCCATATTCGACAACGCCAGCATGTTCTCGAGGTGGATCGAATTGAATGGCGTTTCGCGCACGGCGAGCACAAGTTTGCGACGCTCTTTCAACGTCACGTCAGCGGCACGCGTAATGAGATTATCGGACAAACCGATACGGATGGACGCCAGCGACTTCGTGCTACAAGGTACCACCAACATGCCATCATGCCGAAATGAGCCGCTGGACACCGGTGCTGCCAGGTTTCGCGCATCGTGTACGACACTAGCCAACGCCCGCACGTCCTGTACGCTCTGGCCGCACTCGGTCTGCAACGTCACCGAGCCCCATTGCGACATGATCAGGTGCGTTTCCACCCGGAGCAACTGCAACGCTTCCAACACTTTTACCGCAACGGGCGCGCCCGTCGCACCGGTCATACCCACGATCAATCGCATAATCACCCTGGCCCGCATTCCGAGCCGCCTGCGTCTAAATCGCCAGCTTACCGGATTTCTCACCAACCTGGCCTGTCCGAGGCCCATACCAATGGCGCCCGGAGCAGTCGGGGCAGACTCCCTCCCTCAGGCCGCGTGATCGTTGTGCGCATGCGGCAACCGTGCGACCACGGCATGAAGCGCATGCATGCCGGCAGACTGCGCCAGCGACGCATTGCGGATCTCTCCAAGCTTCCCGGTCACACGCTCCACCGAACCGACAATCTCGAACATCGTCTCACCCGCGGCGGCCACCCGCTGCGCGTTGACACCGACCTGCTCCACCGAATTACTGATACGGTCGCGGACCTCTTTCGCCGAATCCGCACTGCGTTGCGCCAGTGCCCGCACCTCATTGGCGACGCCGGCGAACCCCTTTCCTTGCTCACCGGCCCATGCGGCTTCGATCGACGCATTCAATGCCAGCAGATTGGTCTGAAAGGCGATGTCATCGATGACGTTGACGATAGACGAAATCACTTCCGCGCTTTCCTTCACTTCGCGCATTGACTCGATCACTTCATCCATGACTTGTCCTCCGCGCAGCGCCACCTCCGACGCATCCTGCGCCATATTGCTGGCTTCTTTCGCATTCGCAGCGCTGGTACGCAATGCCGCCGAAAGCTTCAGCACCGCGTCCTGCAAGGTCCGTGTCGCAACCGTCTGCTCGGTCACGTCAGTCGCGTATTTGATGACCTTGAACGGTCGGCCATTGCAATCGAAAATCGGATTGTACGTCGCTTGCAGCCATACCGTGCGACCGCTTTTCGATACGCGCGGATAACAGCCCGCATCGTATTCGCCCTGGCCGAGCTTTTCCCAAAAACGTTGATATTCAGCATTCTCGCGATCCATTGGCGCAACGAGGCGTCGATGATGCGTGCCATGCAACTCTTCCATGCGATAACCGAATGTCCGCAAAAAATTGTCGTTCGCCGTCAGCACATTGCCGTCCAGATCGAATTCCGCAACCAACTGGGCTTTGCGTATGGCCGCAATCTGCCCGTCCAGTTCCGCCGTGCGTTCGTGTTCCTCGGTAATGTCCGTCGCGTACTTGACTACCTTGAATGGGCGGCCGTAAGTATCAAGCAGCGGATTGTACGTCGCCTGCAACCACATTTCGCGACCGTCCGCAGCCAAGCGTTTATAGATACCGGCATCGAATTCACCGCGCCCCAGCTTGTCCCAGAAACGCCGATCTTCTGCGCTGGCGCGCATTGCCGGTTCAACGAATATCCGATGATGCTTACCAATCAGAAATTTACGTGAATAGCCGGAAAGACGACAAAAATTCTCATTGGCGTCCAATATCCTGCCATCAAGCGAAAATTCGACCACCGATTGCGATTTGTCGATCGCCGCCACTTGCCCGGTCAGATCGTCTACGGAATGTGAACCCATCAAACGTTCACGGAACGAGCGGAAAAACGAGGTAACGTTCATGACTGAAATCGGAAACGAGGATACATGGAAGCACGCGTAACCGAATCGCGTGCGGACATTCGAGGCGGAATACATCCCGCATTACATACTTCGCCATGCTGGCAACCGGATACCGCCGGCGCGTCGCCCACCTGGCGCAACAACGGCACGGCATGCCTCGCGAGCGGAACATTGGCTGAACCGGTCATCACACCGTTTGATGCGCGAGCCAGTGCCGGTCGAATGGCGCTGTCACTTTCGAGCACGTGCGCCACGGCGTCGCCACTGCCCTCATCGATCCCAAGGCCCCTTGCGATGCGCAACGCTTCCTCGCTTTCCAGGCCTTCGACGCTGACGCGCATTTCCAATGTGTGGGCCAGTGAGACCAAGCGCTGCACTACCCGTGCGTGCTTTGGCGTGCTGCGCACGGCTTCGATGACCCGAAAATCAAAGCACACGGCCGTCAGGGGCAGCGTTGGCAACCAGCGCACCGTATCGAAGCCTGCGCCAAATCCGGTGACGACAACGCCGATCCCCAATTCGCGCCATGCCCGAATCCGCTTTTGCGTATCGGCAAAGCGCTCGCAAAGGTGCGCGAGCGGTACCGCTATTTCCACTTGGGCCGGCAGTAAGCCGACATGCAGCAATGCATCGAGCCATTGTCTTGGCGATTGCGCCAGCAACGTCGCCCCGCCTCGGATTTGCAGTCGCGCGGAAGTGCGCCGCTCCATCGTCCACCACCGTGAAAACCAATCGAGGAGCCCATGCCGTTGCGTCGCATCCAGCACGGCGCACAACTTTTCTCCAACCACACCTTGAGCCGCTGATGTCAGCGACACCACCCCATCTGCCGTGTAAAAGCCGGTACCGGGTGCCTGGCCCGTGCCATCATCAATACGCTCTTCCGGCAAAATCACGTCAAATCCTTCAGCAATGGCCGCACAGAGATTGACACGCATCTGGCATCCATCTCGAACCGGTGTGTAGGACCCGGCCATGCGAGGCGATTTCGTGAGCGCGCCGATCGTGCTTACGGCATACTCCTGGCCCGCGCCCTTACCTGCGCCGGACGCATGCGCGGTGCGGCTTGTATCGAACGCGATGGACCGGCGTACTTCCCGGGTGTGATGCACGGCGACACGCGGCGCCATCAACGCGGTGATCAGATCGTGACTACTGTTACACGCGTCCACCCGCATCGCCACGAGTTGCATCTCACCCGCACACGCATTCATTTGATCATCGTGCGGCCCCTCGGCAATGGCCGTCACCATGCGTGCAAACCGGGCTCGCGTACCTGCCGCGTCATCAGGATGCAAATCAGATGCGAGCGCGGCAATCGTTTTCGCTATATCGGCACGCGGCATGGTCGCAAAAAAGGCCAGATGTCGTGCTGACAACCGGTACACACCATCGCGGGTCACGACAGCGGATCGGAGCCAAGCGGCCATATGCTCAATGTGCTGGTCAATTCGCTCCGGCTTGCCGCACGCCAGCCAGTCTTCCGCGCGTCTGGCCGGCACGGCCTCGAGACAAACGGCCCAATATGCACTCGCCATGTCGCTCGAGGCAGGCAGCAAGCCCTGCCGGGCGGCATACGCCCGCCATTTGCCCGTACCTGGAGACTTGCTCGTTTCCGCGCCAACGTCATGGCCTTGCCCGCAGGCCAACGTCGTATGGTCGCCTTCCGTCGCCAACAAGGCACTCTCGCGCAATGCTGCGGCGTTCTCGTGGAAGCGGCGCTGGTTTGGCAGATTCGACGCGCGATCGACATAATGCGACGAGCGATGCATCCGGATCATTACCTCCACCGTCTCGGCCATGTCCTCGAGCATCTTCAGCACGTGTGGCTCGACACTGCCACGAGGCGCGACATCGGCAACGCACAATGTGCCAAGCGGCATGCCATCTTCACTACGCACCGGAACACCTACGTAGAACCGAACGCCTGGCGGCGAGGTGACCAAGGGATTGTCCGCAAACCGCGCGTCGCAGCGCGCATCCAGTACGATCAGGGGCTCGCGCTGCAAGATCGCATACGCACAAAACGCATCTTCGCGTGCAGTGTCGGTCAGACCCACCCCGACCGACGCCTTGAACCATTGCCGATGCTGGTCGACCAACGATATGCCCGCAATAGGTGCCTGCAACAGCTCCGACGCCGCCTGCGCAACCGCATCGAACGCGGGATCTCGCGGTGTGTCGAGGATGCAGCTGTCCCACAACGCGCGCAGGCGTTCTGCATCGTTGAATGGCAAAGGAGGCGAGATTCGGTGCAAGGCATCCATCGTATGGCCTGACATTATGTGCCGCGAAAAAGCAATCGCGACGATTGGTTGTTGCGTGTTAAGACAATATATACACGAGATTATCGAATTAACGCATCATTTTCGAAGACGTTACGTACCGTTACGGTTACGTAACATACAGACGAGCGTTTGAAAAATCGACTCGAATCGAGGGGATGCAAACCTCGCGGCACCACGGGAACGATTTCACTAAACCACGGAGTTACCGCTCAATCGCTGCCAAATCGACGATGTAATCAACCCTTTCACCGATCACTTTCAATGTGTCTTCTTGCACCGATACTTTCCGTAGTCATTTAGAACCGTATACGGCCAGTCATTCAATTCGGATCAGCCATATTTCCGCTTTGCGACAAAAGAACTGTGCGATGCAATTTCGCAACATTCAATCCGAAAAGCTTGATCAGGCAAGGCTTAGCAGCCTGCCTACGTTATGACGTCTCGTCACCTCCGTTGCTCAACGTCAAGCCTCAACCACGGAATACATCGCAAAACACCGGAAGAGGACGGGCTTATTTATCTAATTGATTATTCATTATCCACTCACTTCGAGTGCAGACCGAAAAAGGAAGCGGCGTGCTACCGCGTAGCGGTACGTCGCTGCCTGTTACCTTCCTTTATCGCGGCAATACGAAACACCTGACGTAGCTGTGCACCTGGCATGACATTTTTGCTATGGTGTAGGCTCGCCACTGATGGCCCATGTCCCGCATCGATGCAGGGGCAGACGACAAACCGGCCGCCGCTTAACCGATACAATGCCTGACGCCTTTACTTCCGCTGCCCCCTCCGCAATGCCCATCCGCACGGCTCCCGAACCAACGTCTTCGATCGCCCCCCTTCACGTCGGCAATGCCTTACCTGCCCGCTGTCACACGCTGATGGTGCAAGGCACGACATCGGATGCAGGCAAAAGCACGCTGGTAGCGGCGCTTTGCCGATTGCTGGCAAGACGCGGCGTCAAAGTCGCGCCGTTCAAACCACAAAACATGGCGTTGAACAGCGCGGTCAGTGTGGACGGTGGCGAGATCGGACGCGCGCAGGCCTTGCAGGCCTATGCGGCTGGTATTGCGCCGCATACGGATCTGAACCCCGTGCTGCTGAAACCGGGCAGCGACCGCACGGCGCAAGTGATTGTCCACGGCAAGCCAGTCGCCAACCTGAATGCGCGCGATTATCACGCCTACAAACCCGTTGCGATGGACGGTGTCCTGCGCAGCTACAGGCGATTGCAACAGCAATACGACGCAATATTGGTGGAGGGTGCGGGGAGCCCGGCGGAGATCAATCTGCGTGAAGGCGACATTGCCAATATGGGATTCGCCGAAGCCGTCGATTGCCCGGTCATCCTGGTCGCCGATATTGATAAAGGCGGCGTATTCGCACATCTGGTGGGCACCCTGGACGTCTTGGCACCGTCCGAACAGGCGCGCATTGTCGGCTTTGTCATCAATCGCTTTCGCGGCGATCCGGCGTTACTGGAACCCGGCCTGCGCTGGCTTGAGGCCCGTACCGGCAAGCCGGTGCTGGGCGTACTGCCTTTTATGCAAGGCCTGTATCTGGATGCGGAAGATGCGCTACCGGACACCCGAACCCCCATGTCTGCAAACGCGCTCATTCGCATAGTGGCGCCCGCTTTTCCTCGGATCTCGAACGCGACGGACTTCGACGCGCTACGATTGAACGAGTCAGTGGATTTCCGTTTTGTTCGAGCAGGCGAACCGTTGCCACCCGCCGATCTCGTGATCTTGCCCGGCAGCAAAAGCACGCGCGCCGACCTCGCGTGGCTGCACGCACAGGGCTGGGCTCCCGCATTGCGCCGTCACCTGCGGTACGGAGGCAAAGTCATCGGTATTTGCGGTGGATTCCAAATGCTTGGGCATCAAGTTCACGATCCCGAGGGGCTCGAAGGACCACCCGGCAGCAGCCCCGGCCTCGCCTTGCTTGATATCGAGACAACGATCGGACGGCACAAGCACTTACGCAACGTGCGCGGTACGCTGACCCTTGCATCGCACGGCACGCCGAGCAGTAGCTTGCAACCCATGTCGATTCCCGTGATCGGCTATGAAATTCATATGGGTACCAGCCATGGTGCCGGCCTGTCACGTCCGCTTGTCCGTATCGAGGAGACACGCGCCGATGCGATCGCCCCCCTGTCACCGACGACGGGAACGGGCGACGCCAAGTGCCGGGAAACCGATCCAGGCGCACCGTTACCCGATCGCGCGGGCGCTTGCGAAACAGATGTGCCTGATCCCATCAGTGTTCGATTCGATGGTGCGCAATCCGACGACGGTCAGATTCTGGGGACCTATCTACATGGCCTTTTCGATCATCCCGACGCCGCCCAGGCCCTGCTCGGATGGGCAAGTGCTATCGATGCGTCAACGGTACTTCCTCCGTGCTTATCGGAAGGGACAACCAGCCCCTCTTCCGCATTGGCCGGTTTAGACCTGGCGGCTCGCCGTGAGCGCGACCTGAATCGATTGACCGATGCCGTGGAATCGCACCTTGATCTTGCACGGCTTGCAAATTGGCTGCCGCTACCCTTGACCGTCGTGCCGGATAGCGGCAATGGTTCGCAGATGGACGGTTCGGCGACATGATCGGCGCATTTTCGTTCCTGACGGGCAGCCTGCTTGCCCTTGCCGCGGTCGCCGTTGACCGATGCCTCGGCGAGCCTGCACGCTGGCATCCCCTGATCGGTGTCGGGCGAGTGGCCAACGGCATCGAGCGCGCATTCAATCGAAAGGCCCCCTCGCGGACGCACCACGTGCACGTGCCACGCTGCGGCGAGGATGAATGTGACGATGTTCGCGCGCAGTCAGCCGATCGCGCCGCCGCCGCGATAAGCGCACGGATGCGTGGGTTCCTTGGATGGGCATGCGTGGTGCTTCCGCCCACGGCCGCCGCCGCGTTCATCCTGCACCGTTGCCCCTGGCCAATAGCGGCGTTACTGCATGTGCTGTTGTTGTGGTTCGCCTTGGGCGCGCGCAGTTTGCGCGATCACATTGCCCCGGTTGCGCAGGCATTGGCGCGGGCGGACCTCATGTCCGCCCGGGCAGCGGCGGCGCGTGTCGTGTCGCGCGACCTGACCCATGCGGACGAGACTGCGGTCGCCAAAGCCGCGGTCGAGTCCACGCTGGAGAACGGCAGCGACGCGATCTTCGCACCACTGTTCTGGTTTCTCATTGGGGGTGGCCCGGCCGCGTTGGCGTATCGCCTGATCAATACGCTGGATGCGATGTGGGGCTATCGAACGCCACGCCTGCTGCATTACGGCTGGGCCGCGGCACGAATAGACGACATCGCGAATTGGATCCCGGCGCGGCTGACCGCGATGGCCTACCTTGCCCTTGGAGCCGCGGGTGACGGATGGCGTTGCTGGCAACAACAAGCCCCTGCCTGGGACAGTCCCAATGCCGGGCCGGTGATGGCGGCGGGCGCGGGGAGCCTGCAAGTACAGCTGGGCGGTACCGCACGCTACCACGGTCGTGACGAGCACCGCCCCTTGCTGGGCTGCGGTGCCCCGCCGATGGCACGGGATGTGACACGCGCCCTTGCCTTGGTCCAGCGTACGCTTCTGCTTTGGCTGGCGATTGCCATGGGCATCGGCGTCACCCTGGCCCTATGGCCACGCGCCTGGTCATGAGCGACCATTACGCCAGCATCCCATCATTACCGCCGCGCCCGTCCGTGCGACGCGACGTTGTCGTACATGGCGGTGATTTGCAGCGTGCCATCGACCGCTACAAACGCCCCCGGGGAGCCTGGCTGGACCTGTCGACAGGCATTAATCCGCAGGCCTATCCGGTATCGATGCCGCCCCCCGGAATCTGGCGCATGCTACCCGATGACCACGACGACTTGGCCGAGGTTGCGGCCGCCTATTATGGCTGCCACGCAAGCGCGATATTGCCGGTGGCGGGCACGCAAGCCGTCATCCGCGCCCTCCCGGGCATTCTCGCGGCCATGGGGTCCGTCCCGAACGCGATGGCGCCGGAAAGCACTTGCAGCCCGCCAGCGCCACTGCCGCTCGGCGACGCCGCCGTGGCAACGTTGACTTATGGTGAATATGCGCCCGCATTCACCGCCGCGGGGATTCGCGTACATCGATTCGATCCAGCGGACCCCGCGCCGCTCGATACATTGCCGGATACGGTGCGTTATCTAGTCGTCGTCAATCCGAACAACCCGACCACGGATCGGCACACGGTGGCACGACTGCATCGCTGGCGCGAGACGCTCGCACGGCGCGGCGGCACATTGATCGTCGACGAAGCATTTGCGGACGCCTATGCATGTGCCCCCGTCGACGCGGCGATGGACCGTGACGTGGCGGAAACGCCGACGGACGTCCCGACGCACCCTACCGCGCCGTTGTCTCCACCGGAGCCGGGATGTGCTTCAATCATCTCGAAAGACATCACACAGGATGGCTTGATCGTGCTGCGTTCCGTGGGGAAGTTCTTTGGTCTTGCCGGTATACGCGCCGGCTTCGTGGTGGCGTCACCCGCTGTGTGCGACGCCTTACGCGGACACCTCGGCGCGTGGACCGTCGCCGGACCGGCCCGGCATGCGGCGCGCGAGGCGCTACAGGATCGGCCTTGGCAGGAAGCCATGCGCCAGACACTGCGCGCCCAAAGCCGCGGATTGTACGCAATACTGGTAAAACACGGCTTCCCCGCGCGCATCACACCGTTGTTTGCCTGGTGGCCGTACGCCGAAGCGCTGACCTTGCAAGCCCAGCTCGCGGAATATGGCATCTGGATACGCTGTTTTCCAGCGCCCTCCTTCCAGACATCGCCAAGCGTGGCACCGGATAGATCGGCCGATCGCGCAGACGGTTTGACGCCGACACCCAGCCTGCCGAGCGTGCGAATAGGGCTACCGGGCACCGATGCCGCGCTGACACGACTGGACCAGGCGTTACAAGCGATCGGACAGGCCAAACGCAGCGCATCGGCATGAGCCATGACGCTGAACCGTGGTAACGAGGCCCCGCGCCGAAGGTCGGCAATCGGGACCTCGACAAGAAAAGAAACAAAGGAGACAGATGAGGGATGCCGTATGAAGTCGCTTACCACGCTTCGCACACTGGCGCCGGCCGTGCTGCGTATTATGCGCACGCACGGCCGCATGGTGGCCCGGCTGTTGATCGGCGCTTTCGGGTCCTACGCCTGCGCCGAGTATTTCGGCTTCGCGCAAAGCTTCTGGTCGGTCATCACCGCCTTGGTCGTGATTCAGGCCAATGTGGGAGGAACCGTTACCGTCAGCATCGACCGCCTTGTCGGAACTGTCGCGGGTGCCCTGGTCGGCGCATTGGTCACGCCCCTCCTCGCGCTGGCGGCCCCGGTATGGCTCGCACTCTTGATTGCACTGGTACCGCTCGCCTTCATGGCGGCCACCCGCCCAGGTTATCGTATCGCGCCGATCACCGCGGTGATCGTGATTCTCGCCGGCGCGGACTTTCATCCGTTTTGGCTCGGTGCAGCGTATCGGGTGCTGGAAATCTCCCTCGGCACGGTCTTTGGCGTGCTGGTCTCGTTGTTGGTATTCCCATCACATGCGCATCGGGCGATTCGCCGACAATGCGCGCGGGCCATGGGCCCACTGGCCGATCTGCTCGATCGCTTCCTGGTCGAGCGTGGTCGTATACAAAGCGATCGCATCATCCCGCTTCATGACAAGGTACGCGCGGCGATCGCCGCCGCGGAAAAAAGTGTGCAGGACGCCCGTCGCGAGCCCGGCGCACGTCATCTTGATCTGGGCGTGGAAATTCGCGCGCTGCGTCGCATCCATAGCGATGTGATCTTTGTCGGTCGGGCAACGGATGACTGGCCGCAAGCCGCGGAGTGGCCCGAACTGGACAGTGCGATCGAAGGACTTGCCGACGTATCCCATCGCGCCTTCGAGGCGTTGGGGCATGCGCTGACCCATGGCGGATCGACGAGCGCAATCAAGGATCTCGACCAGGCCGTCGGCAAGGTCATCGAGGTGCTGTCGATGGCCTCGGAAAGGGCCCCGGATCTGGCTGCCGCCGCGCAGCAGAAACTGGGAGTGTTGCCGTTCACGATTCAGACGTTGCGCCGCGATATCACGGATTTGGCCGATCTGCTGCAAGGCGCCACGGACACCGAAACCAAAGCCGGCGAGAAAAATGACGGTCAAGACGATGACCGGGACAGAGACGAAGATGGGGACGACGGGATGGAAAACACGCCGCGTAACACGCGCGTAGGGGAATCTACTGGCGGCGCCGGCCACGCGGCGCTATCATGACCAGTTGCCATTGTCGTCGCCGTCCTGCTGCCATGCGCCACGCACTCCAATCCCTGTCGTCAATGTCACCACGCCGCTTGTTTGCCGCTATCCCATGGGCGGTACCCGTGGCGCTATCATCGCTTGCCTTGCTTGCGGGCTGTGGCTCTTCGCAGAAACCGTTCCAGCCGGATCTGTTTTCCACCAACATCAGTCCGTATGCGCATACATTCAACGCGACCAGCGCGCAAGCCTGCGAGGCCGCGCGCCGGGCAGTCTTGAGCCAGGGCTATACGACATCCACGTCGACATCGGATACCGTGGACGCGACAAAGGGGTTCCAACCGAGCGCGGAAAATCACGTATCAGTGTCGTTTCACATCGTCTGTACGCCGAGCGAGTCGTCGTCCAGCGCGAGCGTGCTGTACGTCAACGCGGTACAGGACAATTACGCGCTTAAAAAGAGCGACACGTCCGCAAGCGTGGGACTGAGTGTCCTCGGTTCCGTTTCGCTGCCGATTCGTTCGAACAATGATTCGATGGTGAAAATTTCGAGTCAGACCATCCCACCAGGATTGTTCTATGAGCGATTCTTCGGTCTGGTGGATCACTATTTGAAAACGGTTGTTCGCGCAACGCCTGTGTCGGATGCGGACGTGATCAGCAATAGGCTCGCACCACTTGCATCGCCGAAGCTCGGTAATGCGGAGCCAGTGCCGGTCGTGATTGGCACGACACCCTCGACGACCGATACCATCGCCCCCTTGCCCACACCCGCGCCGCCACCGATAACCCAGCCGGCCGCGGGTACACCAAATGCGGCCGCGGCATCATCCGCACCCGCGAGCGCCGCCACATCGGCTTCAAGCGCCTCGGCCCCGGCTGTTCCTGCCGCCACCGCGGCGGCGCCTACAGCCTCGTCAGCCGCATCCGGCGTTGCGGCCGCGTCATCGCCTACGGCGCCCAGCGCGGCAAAATAGCCCGTATCAGACGCGTTGCGCGTCTGGGGCGATCCAATCCACTACCTCCATTATGTTTTCGATCACGGGCACCGGGCGGCTCAAGCGCGCCTTCACGTGGTCCTCAAGTCGGTAGCCGACAACGTGCACACCGGCCGCAAGTCCCGCCTCGATACCAACGACACTGTCCTCGACGAGTAGGCAGTCCAGTGGCGCTACCCCCATCGCGCTGGCCGCATGCAGGATCAACGCAGGATCGGGCTTCCACGCGCCAACCTCATAGGCACTGAAAATGCGATCCGGGAAATACGCAAGCAGACCGGCCGCACGCAGGCAGACATCCAACTTATCGCGTGGCCCGTTCGATGCAACGGATATCGGCACCCGCAGTTCACGCACAAGGGCGACCGCATTCGGCATTGCCTGCAATTGGGCGGCATAGCGTGCCTTACTGCGATCACGGAATCCATCTGTGAAAGCGTCCAGCTCGGTCAAACCCGTGTCTTGCGCCAACGTTGCGAGAAATTTGGCGAACTCGCACCCCCGGAATCGACGCAATGCGTCTTCCTCATCCATGGTGATGCCCTGTTCGGCCAGCATTTCCACCACGACTTGAGCCGACAAGATTTCGCTGTCGACCAGCGTACCGTCGCTGTCGAAGATTACGCCGCGGATCTGTCCTTTACCGGACAGATCGATATGCGCTGCCTCCCCTGCAGGGGATTGCATTGCATGAGTCCCAGCGCGTACAACTGCGGTCATTCCTTATTCCCAGGAGTGTATCTATCGTTCCGTGATCTGCCGCCGAGACCAAACAGGAGATACGGCAACATGACACGCCATCCCTTCAGGCGGCGCGCCCCTCCTGAAGCAAGGCCAACACCTCGGTCGCCCCCATCGTACGGGCCGCGACCCGGGCATCATTTCCCTGGGCGTCGCGTGCGTCGGGGTTGGCGCCGCGCGCAATCAACTGGCGCACGATATCAATACGATTGAACATTGCCGCGATCATCAATGCGGTGCGACCGTCAGGCGATGCCCCCTCCACGTCAGCGCCATGCTCGAGCAAGGTATCGATGATCTGCCGATAACCCTTGAAAGCCGCGCCCGCAATGGGCGTCTGCCCCTTATCGTTGCGTAGATCGGGATCAGCGCCGCCGGCAAGCAAAACCTTCACTGCATCGACGTGCCCGTGATAACTGGCAAGCATCAACATCGTGTCGCCGTTTTCGTTGCGCAGATTCACGGGCAGGCCTTTCTCGATGAGCTTGCCGAGCATTGCGGCATCACCGCGGCGAGTACAGTCAAACACCTCGCGGGCAAATGCCATCGCTTCCTCGTCGGGTGCGGGTCCGCCCTGCCCGGAGGCATTGGTCGCGCCGGTTTCGCGGCTATTGGACGCTTCATTCATTGCGACTGTATCCAAAAGCGGTTTTTATTCACCACGTTGATCGGCAGGCTGCAATAGTGCGTTCACATCGCCGCCAAAAGCGCCATAGGCACTGGCGGGTTGCCCGGAATGCTGCGCAACCGCGGCGGCAATCTTCCGGGCCGCGGCATAATGCGACATATGTCCCACGCGGGGCAGGATACGCAGATCACTATGGGGGATGTCACGATGCAGCCGCAGCGATTGCGCCCCGGGATCGACGACCGCATCGGCGTCACCCACGAAGATCGTCGTGGGCTGCAGGATTTCCCAATAGCGTTTGCGCAACTTGAAAACGCCCGGGAGCATCAAGGCTTTTTCCCGTGCCGCCGCGCTTACCTGGGACGGGCGCGCACGCATGCCGCGCGGCACCAGCGCTTCAAAGCTCGGTGTCACCGAGTGCGGTGCAAACATACGCTTGGCAGCCCGACGTGCCAGCAGTCGAACCGCGAGTGGGGTGACAGACTGGCCGATCAATCTGCCAACCAATGGTAACTGCTGCAAGCTCGCCAATGCCTCCAGATGCATGCCAGGATAGAAATAGCCCCCCAGCAGAACGAGGCCTTTCACGGATTCAGGAGAAGTCAGTGCCAATGCCGCAGCGACCGTGGCGCCAAACGAATGTCCAACGACCACCGCCTCGTCGATTTCCATGAAATCGAGGAAGTTTCGGATGGTGGCTGCTTGCGCCATGGGCGACACGGGCATATCGGGGTGCGCCTGTTCCGCCGGCGTGAATGGGTCCGCAAGCAACCCCGCTTCACCATATTCGTCATCGGCGATGCGCAGGCCATGCAGGACCGGACCGCCATCAGGCGACACGCCGCTATAGCCGAATCCCGGGCGGTCGATCGCAATCACACGATGGCGGCGCGCCAACACATCGAACAAACCGCTGGCGACGAAGTCCGTGGCTTGCAAGCCCGTCCCGTGCAACAGCAATACGACCGGACCCTGCCCCTTCTCAAGATAATGCAGGCGGACCCCCGCGATATCGACGAAGCGCCCTTGTGCCGGTGCCCGTCGCTCAGCGCGGCTGGCCTGGCGTTTGTTCCACAGAGTCGTTCCTGCCAGCGCCACCGCGGTCAACGCGACGCCTCCGAGGATCCAAGGCAAGCTCCCGCCGCGTTCCGTACGCTCCGTCATTCGTCCGTCTCCTTGTTTGCCATGCGTGAGGGGTCGGGAGCGGAACGCCACCGGCCGGCCCATGCGCTAATTTACCGGGCGGGCGGACTGTGTGGCGCAAAATTTACACTTTGAAGCGAAATGTGGGACACAGCAGCGCGCCGACGTTCGGCATCTCTCCCTTATGCTATAGCGAAACCGCAATGGCTGCGCATTCCGTGAATCAATCGCAGATTACCCTTGTCCGTATAAAGCCGGGCTCGGCACGCAGCGCGTCGATGGCTTGCACGGAAGGCGTCCGGTCCAGATCCGTTACGACATACCCCAACTCTCCCCGGGTTTGCAGCTGTTGGGACACGATGTTCGCTTCATTGGTCGCAAACGCCGTGTTCAAACGCGCAAGCGCACCCGGGACGTTGGCATGCAGATTCAGCACGCGGCACCGTCCCTCCAAGGGCCCCGGCGTGATTTCGGGCACGTTGACCGCACCAGTGGTGGCGCCGGTTCGCATGAAACCAACCAGTTTCGCCGCAACCTCTACCCCGATGTTTTCCTGAGCTTCCTGCGTGCTGCCACCGATGTGCGGCGTCAGAATCGTATTTACGGCACCGCGCAGCGGGCTTTCGAACGGCTCTTGATTGTTCGCCGGTTCGGTTGGATATACGTCAATCGCCGCGCCACCGAGTTGACCATCGTCAAGCGCCGCGCGCAGGGACGGGATATCGACAACCTTGCCCCGCGATGCATTGATCAAGATCGCTCCGCGCTTGAACTTGCGCAACAGGTCGCCGTCGATGAGATTCGTCGTGGCCGCAGTGGCAGGTACATGCAGTGTGACGATGTCTGCCTGCGACACCGCGTCGGCCAGCGTCGGTGCCGCCCGCGCAGTGCCCAATCCCAGCTTCGCCTGCAAATCGTAATAGACCACACGCATGCCGAACGACTCTGCCAATACCCCAACCTGGGAGCCGATATTGCCATAGCCCACGACGGCGATCGTCTTACCGCGCGCTTCATAGGCGCCAGCCGCGCCCTTGGCCCAGATACCGGCATGCGTCAATGCCGTCTTCTCCGGCACGCGGCGAAGCAGCAAGACGGCTTCGGCGATGACAAGTTCAGCGACCGATCGGGTGTTCGAGAACGGTGCATTGAATACCGGGACGCCGGCACGGGCCGCGGCGTCGAGCGCGACTTGGGACGTGCCGATGCAAAAACAACCCAACGCTTGCAACGACGGCAACGCTAGAAAGTCATCCGCGCAGAGGTGGCTTGCTGAACGGATGCCCAGCAGCGCGCTGTCGCCCACGGCGTCATGCAGTGCTTTACCCGTCAACGCCGAGGCGTGCCGACGTACATCGAGGCCGGCGTCTGTCAACAGATCCGACGCGGTTTTATGTATCCCTTCCAACAACAGAATAGACGTCATTGATGCACCAAATGAAAAAGGCCGGTGAAAGTCGGCGGCCGATGCCGTACCGCCATAAGCGTTGCAAAACGTCTGCGCCTTATAATCGGAGGATATCGGCAAACGCGGCCCACCGTATGACACCGCGCCAAAGACCCTTTGGAGGCTAATGGCGATCACGTCTTCGGCTGCGCGCGCCCTCTCGATCCACCACCTTCACGTTGATCCCGGTCACCCATGTCTTCGTCACCGCAGCCTTCCTCGCCATCGTTGCCGCAGTTGGCATCGACCGATCAGAACGGCGACATCCGTGCGCAATCGCCGACGAAGCAGGCTTGGGACGTGGACCCTCGTCGAGCATTCGACGACTGGCTTGCGTTGCAACGTTTCCGCACCTCGTCGGTACTCGTCTATCGTGCGCAATGGCACCACTTCCTGGATTGGCTTGCCGCACGCGGACGAACACTACGCGGTGCCGAACCGGCGTTGATCGATGAATTCGCCGCAACGATCGATGTCAAACGCCAGCAACGCGCGCGTTACCTCCGAATCATGGAGCGGGTATTCGATGATATGACCGGGCAGTCGCAAGCACAAGGCAACCCAGCGCGCGCGGTGACGCGACGGATCGATGCTCCTTGGACCGATACCGTGTCGAATGCGCCAACCGGCTTCCTCGATGCAACGGAACGCGGGCGCCTATGGGAAGAATTGGCGCGTACGATATCGCCCGAAGGGCAGGTACTACCGTGGCGTGACCTACGGGACCGGGCGATGGCGGCAATGTTGCTCGGCGCCGGTCTGAAGTTGAATGAACTCGAATCGATGCATCTGCGCCAGTTACGGATTGCCTGGATGCCACCGAATACCTTGGCGCGGACAGATAGCGACGCAAAACCGGAGCGCGCGGACGATGCTCCGGCCCTATGGTCCCCTGAACAGGAAACCGATGAACGTGGCGGAGTTGTCTTGATCCCCCGAGCTGCCGCGGGCGGAAATGGCCGCGCCGGCAAGGGATCCGAGACAACATCAAAGGCGACGACGGGCGGGTATGTCCACGATGATGCCGAAGACGCGGATAGCACCGTCGGCGTAAACGGCACCGCCGGCGGCGACGGACAGCGCACCGTGCCATTTCCCGCTCACGCGGCCGAGATCCTGCTGTGCTGGTTGCGGGCGCGAACGGATCAGGGCGTGGAAGGCGAACTGGTATTCCCCGCGGGACGAAGTGGCCTGAAAATGCATAAGGCCACCGCACTACGGGCGATCGACGCGTTGGTCGAACGCTGTGGATTACATGCATCCCATCATGGCCGCATCAGCCCGCAGACGTTACGAAATGCATTTGCCGCCGCGCTGTTCACAGCGGGCCATACGGACGAACAGGTCGCGGAACGGCTAGGCATGATCAAAACGCTGTCGGCGCGGCGTTTGCGGGCCGCATGGGATCTGGCCCGCGCCGCACCGGCAGCACTTGCGGCGGGCGAAGGTGCCACAAGCGCTCGCCCCTCCCGACGACGCGACAACGATCAAAAGGTGCGGTAAAACCACGAAATCACGTCAATAACGCAATGGCATCGGATAACTGTTTCTGTCCATTTGCAAACTTGGCGATGTCAGGCAAGTTCAGTGCATCGGGGCCGATCGTACCGAGGCGATTGGCGCGGAATGCCGGCATCCCGAGCCGCATCGCCTGCACCAGATGCATTGCATAGCAGACAAAACCGTATGGGTAGGTGCGGCGCAACTCCTGAACCTGCTCATCGCTCATGTCGTTCATCCACTTCAGTGCGCGCTCGTGTTGACCACTGCGATAGCAAACGATGCCAAGGTTGCCGCGATACACTACGTCTCGCAACGATTTACGAATTGCGGACTCATAGCAATCCGCTGCCTTGTCGATACGATTCTGTTTCGAATAGCAAACACCACCCAGGTTATCCAGCGTATGGTGGACAAAGTTGGCCTCGCGGAAACGCTCATAATCGACAATCCCCTGCGACGCCCGCACCGCATACAATGCCTTTAACAATTCCCGTGCACGCGGCAGGTTGAACGGGATCAAGTTGATCTTTGCCCGATCCATCCGATCCACTCGCTCCAAGCCATAATCAGACGCCGCGTATTGCGCGAAATCAACCGCATAGCGTGGATCGACGTCCTTCAATCCCACCCCTACCGTGGCATCGTCGGCGAAGAAATAACCGCAAATCAATTCCAGATCGTCCAGTGCCGCACACGCCACAAGCGCCTTGCGCAACACCCCCGGCGTAATCGATACTTCCCCGCCCGCCACACAGATCGAGGTCTGGTCGAGCACCCCAACGGTGACATCGGGAAAGATACGGTTCAAATCCGAATACAGCTTGGCGAGATTCCGGTTGAACGCACCCGTTCCAAATTTCTTCGTGAAAGTCGCGGCGTTCTTGAAACGAAACACCGCCGCGGCGGGCATTTCATTGCGACGCAGTGCATTGAACACCGCCGTGTTCAATTCCTCACTGCCTTGCGTGGCGGCATTATCGAAGACCGTACCGGGAAAGCCCTGATCGCTGGACAATCGAATCAAATGGGAAATACTCCCCAACGGCACGGCTTCCAGATGCGCCCCCACCGGAACCGGCACCAAACGGGTGTGGTCCGCCGGCAAGGCAAACGCGATTTCATTCTGAACGTTGAACACCACCACTCGCACCAGTTCGCGCTTGGGATAGTGACCGACGACCTTTCGGGTACGGCCGTCATCGGTGACAAACGGCACCTTGCCCGAATACGTTTCGGGATAGACAACGAATTCCTGTCCAACCGCCACGCCCACTTTCGAACCGATATCGATCGCGGTTACACCGGTCTGGCCATCGTATTCGAGGACTCGCCCGCAGTTATGGATGATCTCGTCGAATACGGTAACCATATTGCGGCCCCGTGCTTTCGACCGCGACAAAGCGGTGTCCGCGTTATCAAGCAATGCCAACACCTCGGCATCGGCGCTGTTCGAGTGATTCGGCGTATAGATGGCCACGCCGGCGCTGGTCGTCAGATGCCGTTCGCTTGCCAACGGAAACTCGATTTCCTCGATCTCAGGCTGCTGACTGATCAAAGCCGACCATTCCGCTTCCGAAGGCAGCGGCTCATCCTCTATCCGAAAGCAAAACCGCTCGGCCATTTCGCGGATCATGCTCGCTTCCACGGCACCTTCGATCAGCACCAGATACTCTTCACCAGACGGGTGGGCAACACGAATGTCCACGTCATCGTGCTCGGCCATGATGGCGCGCGCGACCTGATCCAGGCGACGCGCGAACGTTTTCAATACCTGATCGCCGTACAAGTGACCGAAGTTGTCGTTCACCTGCTTGAACCGATCGACATCAAGGGACATCACGGCCAGGATCTGCGACTTGCCTCCTTCCTGAGCGATCTTGCCGTTGTTCAGGTAATGCTTGATCTGGTCTACCTTGTCGCGCAAGATCGACCGAAACGAGTCACGTGCGAGCAGGTCCGTCAACGGGTTGTGCGAGACGTGATAGGCATTGATCGCGTGTTGCAGGATCGTGCCGATCCGTGCCGTGCATAGTCGGACGGTTTCGACATCAGGTTCGGTCGCGAAGCGAATCGACGCGGCCGCACGGAGACCCGCGATGTCGAACCACAAGGCACCCGAATTCGGGGCGACCCGATGGGTACCTTGCACGACCTGCTCATTGGGCAGCCGAACCGAGTCGGGCGCGTCATAGTCGGCGGAAGACATCGCTCGCCATTGTTCGCCATCGTCGAAAAAGAGGTCGAGCTCGACCTGCCCCACGTCCAAGTCCCGGCGTAATGCCTTGCCCAGTACCCGCAACTGCTCTTTATTGACCATGCTTCCCCGAACACACCTCATGCGCGCCTGGCTGGCGGGCGCGCTTCGTTTAGAGCATCTGTCCGTGACGACGCTCGTGTCGATAGTCGCGTTGCGACTGATGAACATTACTGCACTTACCTGCACCAGGACAGTGAGATCGACGTGTCGCTGAATACTTCCGTGCAAATACCAGACATTTTTACCGAATACCGCCACGAATGACCAGGAGAAACCTGGTGCCAACATGCTTTACTGCAACACGCAGCCGTTTCACGAAGCAATTGATGCGGGCGAGAATACCATGGCACCCCTGATGCCATTAAAACGAATCGTGTCGTCACCCAACGCCGGAATCACAACGCAGCATCGAAGATGCGGAGCGACCTTGGCAACATTACAGATACGACCAGCGCATCATCAGCTTTAAAAAACAACTGCATAGCCACCGAACCGCTGAGCGTGTATCGGCATATTTCAGAAAAACTGAAGAGCAGCATCCACTGCCCGAAAGGTCTACGTGCAACATAATAAAAATGCAATATTTTTTTGAACAGACGTGTATAAAACTCCTCTTTCAAAAATATTTATAACGTTTTTAAAAAAAACGGGCCAAGCATAATGCATGGCCCGGCGCGTTGATCTGGGAAATTAAGACTTCAATGTCGCCGTCATGGTAATTTCTGCGTTCAACAGTTTGGAAATCGGACATCCCGCCTTCGCGGCGGCCGCGCATTCATCAAACTTTGCTTTATCGGCGCCAGGGATTTCGACGACGACATCAAGATGCGACGCTTTTACCGCAAAACCATCGCCCTCCTTATCGAGTGAAATGGTCGCCTTGGTATCGATCGACTTGGCTACCAGACCCGCATTGCCCAGAATCATGGACAATGCCATCGAGAAGCAACCGGCATGGGCAGCCCCGATCAGTTCTTCCGGGTTCGTGCCGGGACCACCTTCGAATCGCGCATTAAAACCGTAAGGCGCAGCCTTCAGCACGCCGGTTTCCGTGGAAATCGTACCGCCTCCTTTCTTAAGGTCGCCTTCCCAATGTGCCGATGCGGATTTCTTGATCATTGCCTTCTCCCATTACACGTTGCGACACCCGCAAGGGATATGAGCGCCAACGGACAGCAGACGTTACGTCGCACGCATCACCTGCTCTTCGCCATTGCATCCCTATCGGGTCCAGCAACCAGGGTAGCTCGGAACCGCATTGCTTGCTGATCGCGCGACGAGCGGTGCACATCACGACGACTGACTCAAGATGACGGCCATCAGACCAGGGAAGCGGGCATCTAGCTCCTCCCGTCGCAGCGAATTATGATGTGTCGTACCCATTACATCGGTACGCACCAGGCCTGCCTCACGAAGAATGCGGAAGTGGTGTGACATCGTCGACTTGGGGCGGCCACCCTCCAATGCCGCGCAACTCGCCTCACGTACCTTTGCCAGTTCCCGGACTATTTCCAGCCTGACAGGGTCGCTCAAAGCATCAAACAGTCTCTCGAGAACAACGTCCTCAAGGGCGGGATGGGTATAGATTCGCATGCGAAGAAAAAAATAGAACGAAAAAACAAAGCAGTGCACGCCATCTTACAAGAGAAGTCGCATGCAGCACCTGAAATTCGTTAGTTCGAATATAATCGAAATATAAGGATTTGGCGGCTTACCAGGTAGCTGCGCAGCCGGCATGGATGTCGGCCTATTTTTCTGCGCGGCTTTCCAACAACTTCGCGGCACAAGCAATGGCGGGCGGCACGCATGCTCCCCGGAAACCCAGGAGTTATTTCATGGCAGGTTTGTTCGATCCCTTTTCCCTCAAGTCCGTGACGCTGCGTAACCGCATCGCCATACCGCCTATGTGCCAGTACATGGCGGAGGACGGTGTGTTGAACGATTGGCACGCAGTACACCTGGCCAGTCTGGCAAGGGGTGGTGCCGGCCTGGTGATCGTAGAGGCGACGGCGGTGTCGCCGGAGGGCCGCATTACCCCCGGATGCACTGGACTGTGGAACGACGTGCAGGCTGCCGCTTTCTCGCCTATCGTGCAAAAGATCAAGGCTGCGGGCGCCGTCCCTGGCATTCAAATCGCCCATGCCGGCCGCAAAGCCAGCGCCAACAAACCCTGGGAAGGGGACGATCACATCCCGGCCACCGATCCTCGTGGCTGGCAGACCATTGCCCCTTCGGCGATCCCATTCGGCGCGCATCTCCCGAAAGTCCCCACGGCAATGACGATCGATGACATTGCCCGGGTACGCGCCGATTTCGTCGCCGCGGCGAAGCGCGCACGGGATGCCGGATTCGAATGGTTGGAATTACATTTCGCGCACGGGTACCTTGGGCAAAGTTTCTTTTCGCGTCATTCGAACCATCGGGACGACGCCTACGGCGGCAATGCCGAAAATCGTGGCCGCTTCCTGACCGAAACGCTAGCCGCCGTACGGGACGTCTGGCCCGCGCACCTGCCTCTGACGGCCCGCTTCGGCGTGCTCGAATACGATGGTGAAGACGAACAAACACTGACCGAGTCCATTGATCTGATCAAGCGCTGGAAGACCGAGGGCCTCGATATGCTGAGCGTATCGGTCGGGTTCTCAACGCCGACGGCGAATATCCCATGGGGTCCGGCGATGTTGGCTCCTATTGCCAAACGCGTACGCACCGAAACCGGTCTGCCAGTGTCATCGGCATGGGGCATCGACACGCCACGGCTCTGCGATCAAGTCCTGCGTGCCGAGCAAATGGACGTGGTGATGGTGGGACGTGCGCATCTTGCCGATCCGCACTGGCCCTACCATGCCGCAAAAACATTGGGCGTCGACAAGCCGTCCTGGACGCTGCCCGCCCCATACGCGCACTGGCTCGAACGTTACGCGCCAGCGGCCTGAGGTCGGAATGCCCACCACCGGCTGCCGCAAAAGTTATAGATCAGGCCAATACCGGTGGTGATCACCTGCGCGACCCAGTACGACCAGCCCAGGTAGTGGGCAAAGAGCCACATCAGGAGATTGTTCAGACACCAACCCACGCCGAGTAGGGCAAAGTAACGTGGCGCGGTGTGAAAGTGCCCATGGGTCGCGCGAAAAGTGATCAGATAATTCAGCGCATAGTTGCAAACGGAACCAAGCAAATAGCCCACCGCGGAGGCACTCACGGCCGTGGTATGCAGACCTTGCACGCCGATCCAGAGCGTCAGGTACTGCACCGCAGTGCCTGAGAGGCCGACGGCCGCAAAGCGGCAGAACTGGAGGAATAGCGGTTGGTAAGTAGACACGATGTATCGAATAGCGCAACGGTTTCGGGCTCGGAGCACGCGTCACGGGTCGGTGGCACGACCGGTAACCGGCTGGGGAAATTTTCCCACACAAATCATAATCTCCCTTACGGCGGAGAGCCAGGAAGCAATTGCGACGTTCCAGCAAGCGTTGAAACCAAATGCAACCGGCACCAACGCTGCACATTGCCGACGTAGTGTCTTCAAAACCCGCTTGCCGGTGGACGCCGTGCTTTATAATCCAGCGTGGCTACCCGCATCTCGGACGCAGGCCCTCTCGCAACTCGTATCGCCGCATCCCGGAATCCGCGCATCACCCTCTTGAGGAAGAACAGCGAGGTCCCTGCCCTACCATCGGGACGGGGCTGCATGCATGTGCGGCGCGGCGGAACATATAAATACAACACGGACGCGAAGCCACCGCTCTCCAGTTTGTCTCACGGTGCACCAACAACATGAATTTGATAGCGCAATTTACTCGCCTCTTCCCGCTGTGGGCCATTGCCGTCTCGGTGCTCGCCTATTTTGCGCCAGGTTCATTCGTCGGCCTGCTGCCACACGTGCCACAGCTACTGATGCTGGTCATGTTCGGCATGGGAGTAACGTTATCGCTAGGCGACTTCAAGCGCGTTCTTGCGCGTCCGACGCCTGTCATCGCCGGCACGGTCATTCACTATCTGGTCATGCCGCTGGCGGCGTGGCTGGTCGCGAAACTGCTGCATATGCCACCAGACCTGACCACCGGCATGGTATTGGTAGGCAGCGTGGCGAGCGGCACTGCCTCGACGGTGATGGTCTATATCGCGCGTGGCGACGTGGCGCTATCGATCTCCATCAGCGCGGTGTCGACGATTGTCGGTGTAGTGGCAACGCCGCTCCTGACACGCCTTTACACAGATGCATCGATACACGTGGCCATTGGCCCGATGATGATGAGCATCCTGCAGATCGTCGCCGTTCCCGTTGGTCTCGGCTTGCTGGTCAACACGCTCTTCAATCAAACGGTACGTCGCGTCGAACCGGTGTTGCCGGTGGTCTCGATGGTGGCGATTCTGTTGATCATCGGTGCCGTGGTGGCGGGTACGCATTCAGCCATAGCGAGTGTCGGCCTGATCACCATCGTCGGCGTGATCCTGCACAACGGCCTGGGCCTGCTCGGCGGCTATTGGGGCGGCCGGATGCTGGGTTTCGACAAGTCCGTTTGCCGGACACTGGCGATTGAGGTCGGCATGCAGAACTCCGGGCTGGCGGCAACGCTTGGCAAGCTGTATTTTGGTCCGACCGCCGCGCTGCCCGGTGTGCTGTTCTCGATCTGGCATAACCTTTCGGGGTCGACCCTAGCCGGATGGTGGTCCAATCGTCCCACCGGCGTACAACGCACACCCGAAGAGGAAGCAGAAGCGGCAGCTGCCGCGGCGAAACATTGAAGCGTACTGATGCGTGCCGCCACAAGCGGCACGCATCTCGAAAAGCAAGCTCCCAGGATTTGGCGGCTGTCCGATCTGGACCGATTGCAGCGCACTTCCCCAATCTCTAGTAGAACCGGCGATGACGCAAAGCTAGGATGCGCTGGTTGGGCGATAGCTACTCGCGCATCGGCGGCCTGTAAAAGCGAATTGGTAATCCCACATTTTGAACGGTCGTCGAGGGTAGAGGCTAGGCCGCAATGGCCAACTTCTGTTTCGGCGGAATGCCGCAAATAGCTGTATTGGGCCGCTCATGGTTGTATGACCACAACCACTCGGTCGCATAGTCTTGCAACGCAGCAACCGTGTCGAATTGGTAATGGGCAAGCCAGTCGTATATCACTGTTTTGTTACAGCGTTCAATGTAGGCGTTCTGTTGTGGCTTGCCCGGTTGGATAAATAGCAGCGTGATGCCACGCTTTTCAGCCCAGTCTTTCAGTGCTTCGCTGACATATTCCGGGCAGTTATCGCACCGAATTTTTTGCGACGCTCCACGCCAATCTATGACCCGCTTCGTCGTCAGCAGAAAACAAGTCGTGCTGCACCCACTCCTGCGCAGCGAGCGCAGGCTCCGCGCTCACGAGCCCACCTACTCTCACGCCCAACAAGCGTAGTTTTCTCTCCAACGGGACGCGCTTCAGACACTCCCCCGCCGCCCGTCGAATCTCCACCGCATCGGCTGTGGGTACCTGACGCGTGACATCACGCGTAACGGTCTTGAAATCGTCATAGCGTAATTTGATGCCGATCGTATAACCAACATAACCTTTGCGTCGCAGGTCTTCGGCTACCCGCTCACACAATGTCGTGAAAGCAGTTGTCAATGCTGGACGATCCTGTTTGGCATGCAAGTCGCGCTCGAACGTTGTCTCGCGACTCATTGACTTTGGCGTCGAGTCTACGACCACCTCCCGGTCATCCCGACCGTTCGCCACAAGCATCAACCACGCGGAGTAGCTTCGACCGAAATGAGCCTGTAATAGTGCCGCATCCGCCTTGGCGAGATCTCCGACGGTATGAATGCCAATGGCCGCTAGTTTTTCGCTGGCCTTCGGTCCGATGCCGTTGACCTTTTTTGCAGGCAACGGCCAGATGCGCGTTTCAAGGTCGGACATTTCCAGCAATGTCAGCCCGTTCGGCTTGTCGAGTTCCGATCCGATCTTTGCCAACAACTTATTCGGCGCGATACAGATGGAACATGTCAAGCCGGTAGCCCCCGCCACTGCATCCTTGATGCGCGTGCCGATTTCCGCCATGCTAATTTGCATTTCCGCGGCGAGCACCGTCAGATCAATATAGATCTCATCAATCCCACGATCCTCGACGCGATCCGTGAACGTCCGGACTGCAGCCTTGAATAAACGCGAGTAATTGCGGTATGCCTCAAAATCGGTTGGCAGCAAAAAGGCATCCGGCGCTAGCTGCGCAGCTTTCATCATGCCCATTGCAGAAAACACGCCTAGCGCGCGTGCTTCATAGGTCGACGTCGTGACCACGCCTCTTCCAGCATAGTCACGGAGCCGCGCAAATTGTCGGCTTCCATCGGCTTGCTCGACCGGTGCAGCTTGTCGGCCGCCGCCAATCACCACGGCATGCCCTTTTAATTCAGGGTAGCGCAGCAACTCGACCGACGCATAGAACGCATCCATGTCCAAATGCGCAATGCGCCGGACCGGAAGGTCGTGCAAGCCAGGACTGAGAGCAGGATCGACGGCAGACGGCATGTCAGCAGTGAGTCGGTTCACCAGATGCAACAGAAGAAATACATTCCGGCCGTGACGCCGGACAGACACCTTAGACAGACGACGAAGCATGCCGGGCATCTCATCCGCCACCCCTTCGCACACAGCCGCATGGCGAGAATAACTGTTTATCCGTACAGTATCACAGATCGATCGAAAGAGCGTTGCATCGCGGATACGTGGTTAAAACCGTGCATCGATCCACGGCAAGAAATGCCAGTCTAGAAAGTGGAAAGCGGCCACCGCGTACCGATGGCGTCGGACAAAAAAACCGCCGCGAAAAACACCCCGAAAATCGGACGAAAGTCCGAGGTCTGGGGTGCCATTCAAACGGCGGGTTTTCTATTAAGCGGGCGGAGAGCGGGACGGTCGCCCGCAGGGCCAGTTCACAAGGTGCATGCGGCCAGACTTCTTGCCTATTCCTTCGCGTCAGTTGACAACTGGGCGCGCACCTTCGCGACTTGCGAGGCCGAAACGCTACCCCCCTTGTTACCCCAACCAGAGCGAACGAACGTTGCCAACTGCGCGACCTCGTCATCGTTCATGCGGTTCGCGAACGCGGGCATCGGCAGACGCTCCGGCGACTTCGCTGTCGATGGCGCTTCGGCGCCACGCAGGATCGTCTCGATCAAACCGGTCGGGTCCTTGGCATTCACCATTGAATTGCCGGCGGTAGCCGGGAAAACGCGTGCCGCACCGTTACCGGTCACGGTATGGCAACCGGCACAGTTGTCCAGATACAGACGCTCGCCCAACGACAACTGTTTTGCCGCGGTCAGATGCGCCTGCGTTGCAGCCCGGGCAGCGTCGTCAATTGCCGGCGTTGCCGTCGCCTGGTTGACGCTCAGCGTTTTCAAGTACTCCGCAATGGCATGCAGGTCGGCATCCGTCATATGCGAGGTGCTGTGTTCGACCACCGACTTCATCTCACCGCCTACAGTAGTGTGCACATTACGGCCCGATGACAAGTAATCGACGACCTCGTCCGCATTCCAGCTCGCCACGCCGCCAGCTTTGCCGTTGGCACGTAACTGCGGTGCCCACCAACCATTCAGCGTTGCACCACCGAGGTAGTCAGCACCAGTGCCATCGAGCGCCTTTTCCTGCATCGCCACGCCACGGGCGGTGTGACAGCTACCGCAGTGGCCCAAACCTTCCACCAAGTAAGCGCCGCGGTTCTGGTCTGCGCTTAACTTCGTATCCGGCTTGAACACCCCTGGTTGCGTGAACGCCCAGTTCCACAGACTCAAGCCGAAACGTAGATTGAACGGGAACGACAAGGCGGTCTGTGGCGGGGTGGTATCCACCGGCTTCACACCCTTCATGAAGTAAACGTACAAATCGTGCACATCGGAATCTGTCAGCTTGCTATACGAAGGATACGGCATGGCCGGGTACAGATTCGTACCATCAGCCCGCTTGCCATCACGCAATGCCGCCGCGAATTGCGCTTCCGTGTAGTTGCCAATGCCGTGTTGCGGGTCCGGTGTGATGTTGGTCGAGTAGATCGTACCTAGCGGACTCTTGATGGCAAGCCCGCCGGCGAATGGTTGACCCGCTGGGTTCTTTCCCGAGGGGGCGGCTGTGTGACAGGCAACACAGTCGCCCACGCGTGCCAGATACGCGCCGCGCTGAATCGCCGCGTCGGAGACACTGACACCGGACGCGGGTTGCGCCGATGCTGCAGCAGTTGATGACGCCGGTGTGTCGGGTGCCGCGACGGCAGCAGCGGCATGAAACCACGCAGACAGTCCGAATGCGCCGACAACCACGCCGGCGCTCAGCGCGCGAACGGCCGGCCGCTGCCAGGCCGCGCGATGTGTAGAGACCTTCATCTTCTTTTTCATCCCAATGTGCGCGTTATGCCTGAACCAGCGGGCCCGGATTCTTCAGGTACTGATTGATGATGGCATCGACTGAAAAGTAAGTCAGCGCGCCAATTGTCCCGGTCGGGTTGTTCTGGAAGTTTTGCGGAAATGCATTGCCGCCCGGCACGAACACGTTGTGTACATCCCAGCTTTGCATGAACTTGTTCAATGCCGAATTGCTCGGACTGTCGCCCATGATCGCCCCTCCCACGTTGTGCGTGGATACGTAGCCGACCATCTTCACATGGCTGCCCGGCTTGATGATCGTATCGTCCATCCGGTCCGGTTTCAGTTCCGCAGCAATTTCCCGTAGCTTGCCACCCAGATACTGCGCAACGTTGATCTCGTTGTCCTTGTAGTCGTAGGTCATGCGCAGCAACGGCTGACCGTAAGGATCCTTGTAGGTCGGATCCAGGTCCAGATATACGCCGCGATACGACATGTTCGTCAGCGACATCGACAACTTCATGTGATGACCGTAATAATTCTTCAGCGCCGACTTATAATCCGCCCCCCACTTCTTCGTACCCGCCGGCAACGTCGTCGACATCGGCGTACCGGTAGGCTGCGAACCGTGTAACTTCGCCCCACCAATAAAACCATATTTCGCCGCATCGAACGTGCCCGGCGAAAAGTCGTTGATCATCTTGCCGGTCGTGCCGGCCGAAGCGAACGGATTGAAATGCAAGTCCTTGAAGAACATTTGCAAGTTCGTACCCATCTGCCACGAATAATTACGCCCGACTTGCCCTTCTTCCGTAACCGGGTCGTACGGCTTGCCGATACCCGACAGCAGCATCAGTCGCACGTTGTTCAAAGAGAACGATGACAGGATCACCAGCTTGGCAGGCTGGAATATTTCATTGTTGTGCTCATCGACATACGTCACGCCCTTCGCGGTCTTCTTATCCGCATTCAGGTCCACACGAATCACATTGCTATTGGTGCGGTAAGAGAAATTAGGCATACGACGCACGGCATCGAGAATCGTCGTTTCCGGCGAGGCCTTCGAGAAGTTCACACATGCGTAAAAACTGCAGAAGCCGCAATAGTTACACGGGCCCAACTGCATGCCGTATGGATTTGTCCAAGGTTGGGAAACGGCTGCGGATGGATTCGGGAACGGGTGGTAGCCGAGGTTGCGTGCCGCTTTGTCGAACATCGCGCTGCTCAAGCTGTCTTTCAACGGCGGCAACGGATAGTGATTCGAGCGCGGACTTTCGAATGCATCGCCCCCGTCGAACAGTTTGCCCTGGACATTCCCGGCCTGGCCGGACAAACCGCAAACTTTCTCATAAAAATCGAAGTGCGGCTCCAGCTCCTCATATGAAACAGGGAAATCTTGCAGCCGCATATCGTCCGGCAACTGACCCTTGCTGTAGTGCTCTTTGGCGAACGTCGCTATTTTCAAGTCGGTCGCTGTAGAACGCATCAATTGACCGGTCCAGTGCAAGCCCGCACCTCCCACGCCGTCTCCCGGGAGGAAGGGGCCGAGCACACGATTAGGCAATGCGGTTTGATCGATATTTTGACGCACCGTGATGGCCGCTTGTTTCGGTCGCATCATCAGTTTATGGCGCTTGCCATACATCAACTCATCGGCGGCCTTCGGATAGGCAAACTCGGAATTCTTGCGATCGGCGCCGCGCTCGAGTGCAAGCACTTTCAGCCCCTGCTTCGCCAATTCGATACTCATGATCGAACCGGTCCATCCCAAACCGACGATCACGACGTCGACTGGATCTTGTGTGATAGCCATCTTGTGTCCTGTTGAATCGCGCTGCAGCGCATCGCTTTCTCGCGCAATGATCTTTCCAAACGCCTACGGCAACCTTGCACCCCGCGCATATCGCCTATCAGCGACATGGACAAGCACGCTGTCGCGGGAGTCGTCTGACCACTTCAGCTGGGGGCGCCACCACGGCGTCGCCAATCGCGGCAATCATGTGGGGGCAATGCAAGATGACAACTGATTTGTCAGTTGTCGCATAAAAGGCATCGGGCAATGGAATCAGCCTCGTCGGCCGGCCAGATCAACCGGGCCCAACGGATAGGGCACATTATGCTGGTCGATCCATTCGGTATAGCTGGCACGTGCACCCGGGAACCCCATCATTTTCCACGAACCCATATCGCGATTGCCACCGTGGATCGGGTCGGACAGATAGCCTTCCTGCGTATTGCCTAGCAGCGCACTAAAAAACTGCGCGGCGCGCAATTGCTGTTCGCCGAACGCCTTGAAGTCAACCTTGTTCTTCTCCAGCGCGGTCAGGACATCGTCGCGCGTCTTTTCATCAAGTGCTTCGAACGATTTTTGATACTGCTGCTGGCAGTACTTCTGCGTCGCCCCGATGCCGATGCGATACATTTCCCGCGGGGAATAAGGCAACTGATAGCCGAAGAGGGGATCCGCGTTGACATCGAATGGGCCCTCCATGTACCAGTCTTCCGCCGCACCGTAGCCGCTCGCTAATTCGCGATCGATAAAAACCGGAACGTTGGTCTCCAGGGCCCCCGGACCGTCGCTATTCGCTGGAATCAAGCGATCGGTGGCGGCTTTGATGAATGCCCATTCAACTTGGTTAAAAAACGTAGGCTGGTACTGATCTAGCGGGGCGGCGGGTGGCGCTTCCGCAAATGCGGATTTGATCAACGGCGCACTCGCGCCGGCCACGGGAATCACCGGAATGACGGCCGCGGAACCGCGCAGAAAGCGGCGCCGATTAGCACTCACCGGCGCGCCGTCGGACACGTCCGCGGTGGTCGCCCGCAGCGCATCGTTGGAAACGTTTTTGTCGGACACGATGGACTGGCTTGTATTGTGGGAAATGGAAACAACAGCCGTAAGATATTACTAGGGTTGTCCCGGTGTCATCATACAACCAAATGAAAAAACCCGCGAAAAATCGTCGCTGTGCGGAAACGACGCATATGATTATTGACAAGTCAGATGCACATGCTGTAAACCCGCGCGGGAAAAACCTAGCTAACATCGCGGCTTTCATGGCCTTACTCTTGCGTTACAAAGTCGCGTCAGCTTGACCAATAATGGAGGAGACAGCCGTGACCCATATTCATATGCGGCAAGCGATTACCTTGTTGGTGATCTTGATGCTTGGATTCCTGGTGGCACACAAGGCCATTCAACATGCGCAAGCAGCGAATGCCGATGGCAGCCAGACATGTCTCCAGCGCGCGGCGGCAAAACGGGCTGAATCACTGGCGAACGGCTTCTCGAAGGCTGGCGCTTTTGCCCAGGCCGAAAACGTGCTGGCGCGTTGTTTGATTGATCGATAACCATCCCAAGTCAGGCGTGCAGAAAGCTAGGGGGTATGCGCACAAGCACTGGTAAAGGTTTGGGCCGGGCAATACCCCTTCCCTGCGCGCGGAACGCGAACAACCTATGATGGCGTTTTATTTCTTATTCGCGTTTTTTCAAACGCCGCGCCAACATGTCAGATTCGCTGCCATTTCCCGCCCCACCGTCTTTTGCTGAACGCACGGATGACGACCGCGTTCCGTGCGCAGCGCCGTTGCACTCCGATGTGACTGACATCGACGAAGAGGCGCTATCACTATCCGCGTTCCCGGTTCCTCTCTCGCTGCTCGATCTCTCGCCAATCGTAGAAGGCGGCAGCGCCGCGCAATCATTCCGATGCACTGTGGATCTCGCGCGGCATGCCGAGAAATGGGGATTTCGGCGATACTGGTTGGCCGAACATCACAATATGGCAGGTATCGCCAGTTCCGCCACGTCGATACTCATCGGACAAGTCGCTGCGGCAACCAAGCGAATCACGGTGGGATCAGGTGGCATCATGTTACCGAACCACGCTCCGCTGGTTATTGCCGAACAATTCGGCACATTGGCGACCTTGTTCCCGGGGCGGATTGAATTGGGCCTGGGCCGAGCACCCGGCTCCGACCAACTCACCGCACGTGCGCTACGGCGAACATTGCAGGATAGCGCCGAACGCTTCCCGGAAGACGTGCTCGAGTTAAGAGACTATTTCGCACCGGCCGTGCCGGGCCAGCGCGTCTTGGCCGTACCGGGCGTAGGCACGGAAGTACCAATCTGGTTACTCGGATCAAGCTTATTCAGTGCGCGCCTAGCGGCGGCGCTCGGGCTGCCTTTCGCCTTCGCATCGCACTTCGCGCCGGACCTCCTGAATGCGGCACTGGACACCTACAGACACCACTTCGAACCATCGCCTACCCTCGCCGCACCCTATGCGATGGTTGGCGTCAATGTGTTTGCTGCCGATACTGAAACCGAGGCGCGCCGCATCATGACTTCGGCGCAGCAGCAGTTTCTTGCGTTACGACGCAATAACCCCGGTCGCCTGAAACCGCCGGTGGACACCATGGAAGGAATGTGGCACGAAAGCGAGAAAGCAAACGTCGAACGCGCGCTGAGCTGCGCCGCGGTGGGCGACCCTGCGCAGGTGCGAAACGCACTACAGGATATCGTGGCGCGTACGGGTGCCAATGAGTTAATGCTCGCCGGACAAATATTCGACCACTCGGCACGCCTGCATTCGTTCCATATCGCCTCGGAAGTGGCAAGAACACTGCAACCCGCGTCGACCTGAACGCATTGCGCCATGTCGCTCGCCTCCCTCCTGCCAGGGCGGGCTGCCCAACAGAAATGGCAGCGCGCGGCAAGACGATTCAGCGCTGGAGCATCCGTAATGCGCCATATCCGGCAACAGCCCCGGCGGCGGTGACAATTGTCCCCCAGACCATATCGGCCACCACCAGCTTCAACGTCCACCGTGCCAGTGTTGCATGATTTGTCAGTTCGTAGGTCGCGTAGGCGAGAAACCCCAATGCAGCGCCTCTTACCAATGCCATGGTCCAATCTGCCACGGCAACGCCGGGCAACACGGCAAAATAGACGATACCCAGCACATAAATTACGTAAAACGCCACCGCCGGCCCCATTCTCACCGGGTCGACGAGATAGTCCCCCAAGGCCGAGCGATATAAAGCACCGCCAATCCAGCGCAGGTAGACCGCGTCCAGCAACAAAAATACAACCGCCGTACCTACATACGCAATTCCACCACGTAGAAGCCATCCCATCGTTCCACCTGTGGCCAGGTCACCCATTCGCCTTCTCCTCTTCTTGCGTTTCGTCATCGATTGACCATGCGCATTGTTCGTGCCGTGTGACACCGAACCTTAAAAAGTGCTCGGCGCCACGTCTCGGCGTCTTTCAGGATCACGTGTGGTTTACGTCGGTAAGAGGCGTTTTGGATCATATTTTCCTTTTGGGAAGCCTGCAATACGCGATAAATCGGCTTGCTCCACTTTCTGCCTACGGCGATAGAATCACGTTCTGATACTCGCCTGAAATGGAGACATGGACACATGGACTTGCAACTGACGAAAAAGCGCGTTGTTATCACCGGTGGATCACGCGGCATTGGGTTTGCGTGCGGGAAGGCGTTCGCGGAAGCCGGGGCCGACGTCACATTGATCAGCCGTCAGGAGAAAAGCCTTGATCTGGCAATCAAGAAGTTAAAATCTGAAAATAACCTGACCGTCTCGACGTTGTGCGCCGATCTATCAGCGTCAATATCACCGGAACTAGCCGACCTCGTGTCGACGGCAGACATCCTTGTGAATAATGCGGGTGCCATTCCAGGCGGCGATCTCGAAAAAATTGACGAACAAACGTGGCGGACGGCGTGGGATCTGAAAGTGTTCGGCTATATCAACCTGACCCGCGCTGCATTTCCCGCAATGATCAAGCGCGGTAGCGGCGTGATCGTCAATATCATCGGCATGGCCGGAGTAAATCCGCGGTATGACTACATCTGTGGTGCCGCGGGTAATGCGGCATTGATTGCATTTACCCGCGCCGTAGGTGCGCATGGATCACAGCACGGCGTTCGCGTTTTCGGCATCAATCCTGGCCCTACCGAGACCGATCGACTGGTAACGCTCTACAAAGCGCGGTCGGAACACAAAACCGGTGACCCGGAAAAGTGGCAGGACTTGCTAAGAGGGATGCCCTTCGATCGCGCCGCAAAACCGAGTGAAATAGCCGATCTCACTCTTTTTCTCAGTTCTCCACGGGCTGGCTACGTCAGCGGTGAGGTGTTTAATATAGACGGCGGAGCGACGTATTCAGCTTGATATCGAGAGACCGCTCATCCGCCGGCAATGTACATACCGCGACATCAGTCAAATATCTCTCGCAGGCACCGATGAAGAAAGCGCATGTCGCGTCTGCGTTTCCGCCAAAGCGCGGTCGGCGCTGCGCGTTCAGCACATCGGGTAATCTCGTGGATAGATCGGCCGGTAGGCCGACGTCTTTAATCAGGAGGGACACAATGGCAGGTATCTTGCAGAACAAAATTGCCGTCGTCACCGGTGCCGCATCGGGCATTGGCCTGGCGAGCGCGGAAGCATTGCTTGCGGCGGGAGCG
The DNA here is from genome assembly GCF_034047095.1 of Robbsia andropogonis. Lineage (NCBI taxonomy): Bacteria > Pseudomonadati > Pseudomonadota > Betaproteobacteria > Burkholderiales > Burkholderiaceae > Robbsia > Robbsia andropogonis. Next base: position 177,648 of record NZ_CP139164.1, read on the forward strand.
AAAGTGGTACTGGTCGACCGGGACGAAACCGCATTGACCACGCTTTGCGGCAAACTCGGAGCCGATGCGTTGCCGCTCGTTGTCGATCTTCTGGATGCCGAGGCGTGCGCGGCACTCGTCCCCCGCGCGCTGGCCCTGGTCGGGCATATCGACATCCTGCATGCCAACGCGGGCACCTACATAGGCGGTGATCTTATTGAAGCTGATACGGGTGCGATCGATCGAATGCTGAACCTGAACATCAACGTTGTCATGAAAAATGTGCATGACGTATTGCCACACATGATTGCCCGTCAAACAGGGGATATTATTATCACGAGCTCGCTTGCGGCGCACTTCCCGACCCCATGGGAGCCGGTGTATGCGTCGTCGAAATGGGCGATCAACTGTTTTGTTCAGACGTTACGGCGACAAGTTTTCAAACACGGAATCCGCGTCGGATCGGTGTCACCGGGCCCTGTTGCTAGCGCCCTCTTATCGGATTGGCCTGAAGAAAAACTTGCGGAAGCCAAAGCGGCGGGTAGCTTGCTCGACACAAGCGAGGTCGCGGATGTCATACTTTTCATGTTGACCCGCAAGCGCGGCACCACGATTCGCGACGTGGTGCTGATGCCATCCAATTTCGATTTGTGACGATTAGAAGTCACATCCGACTATCTCTCTTGCGTGGCGTCTTTTTTACCACCGTGCCCACGCGCAGGCGGCTACCTATTCCGTCGTAGCCCCATCCGCCGGTTGCCACGTATTCGGGGTTCGACCGTGAACGTTGATCTCCTCTTGCAATTTCACGAGATCCCGCTTCATCGGACCCGCTTCGTAGACCGCGCCGTCCGACCTGGCTTTTTTGATCAACGTCTCAAAATTGTTGTAAAGAACTTTCTCACGCGTTTCCTGTGGCACGTAATCGAGCAAGCCGCGTTTAGCAAATGTCCCAGCCGCCTGACCCTTATTCGCCTACAAATCATAGGTTGCGGAGATCGACTTCGGATTACGCGACACCAAAGCATCACTGCCATAGATGAACCGATCCGGATGATCGCGGACCAGCATCGCCATTTCCTCGATACGCGCTTTACGCTCCGCCCCATCGTTCTGGCGCCGAGGGTCACCTACGTCATATTTTGAATTGGATGAATAGGCTTCAGCGACCACATCCCAAGAAATATCGAGCTTGTAATTCGGATGCTTTTCAAGCATCTGACGCAACTTCTTCGCATGGTTCGGCTCTGGCGACACATACTTGCCTAGCCCACCAAAGTGGGCGTGCACGAATGTCGTATTTGGATGCCTTGCCACGGTCGCATCAATGCCGTCCCAATGCTCACCTTGTCCCGGTTCCCCACTCTTGATGCACTTCTCCGCATCACTCGAACCGCAATGCAGGACGATGGGCATGCCAGAATGTCCACCAAAGCGAAACACGTCGTTGACCGGCGCCTTTTCCCGAAAATCAACCTGGTTAACTTGGTTTTGCTTCCCACGAACTTTTTGTGCATGGTCACTTCACCCATGAGGTAGAAGCTGTCCGGGTACGCTCGCTTCAATGCATGTATTGCATGGACCGAATTTCCGTTGCCCACCACAATACCGGTGATAGAGGGATGCATCGGTTCGGCCAAATCGGGTCGCATCCGCTTCACCGCGTTATACGCCTTGCCGACCGGCCAATCGACACTTGTGTTATCGCTTTGTTTGCCGAGTTTCGTAATGGTGTCGTACGCTTCACCGGTCATGGGCGCCCCATTGCGGAACGACTCTGGCATGTAGTACGTTTTACCGCCGATTGACGGACCGCCATGAAACCCGGCCTGCTGTGATGCGGCGTCATGCGAGTTATTCGCCGGTACATCAACGCCGTGATCATGATCGTGGTTACCGCAAGCACCCATCAGAACAGACTTGCCCTCGACAATAATCGTAGGAATGGGTTCCCAGACGAAGTGATGCACGCCAGCTTCATCAAACAAAGACATCTGTGAAATCGCATTCTCGGCCAGAGTCTTACTAAAGTCTTTCACCTCCGTATGCGAGTAGCGGGGACCGATCGTGTGATTATGGATATCGTTCACTTGTTCCTGCGCCTGTACTCCTACATCGGTTGTGGAATACGCCGATTCCAGGGCTTGGCCCTTACGTATCAATGGCTTGAATTCTTCCGCGGTAGCAAGGTGGCCTCGTGGAAGACCTAATTGCTCCGTCTTTCTCTTCACATGAGACGGATTGACCTGTTGATCGCTCGTGTCGAAGCGCGACGAGCCGGTGCTACTCGCTCCCGCACTGCCGTGCGGGTTACGTTGCGTGCGCCGCAGAGCAGACCGGATTCTCCACCGCGCGATACCGTATTGCTCAATCCCGTTAATGCCCCTCGCGACTGGATTGAGGAGGCGATACCGGGGAGGCAGCCGAGTTCGGGTGGCACCTCCGAAAGCTTTCCAAATGAGTCTTGCCAATACGTTTGCGTGCCAGCGTCAACAGCTATTTTGGTCATCATCGTCACCGAGCGGTTGTAGATTGGGCGGCTTAGACGGCCGACATCTCCTCGTATTTCAAAAAAACGAAGCGTTTCAGCAAAACCCGAAGTCAAACGACGCCCATGAGGCCCTAAAGACTATCGCGCCAATAGTACTCGTACCTTGCAGCAATCCTAAAACGGCAACCTCATCCCAGCCACCGTCGGGTCGATTCAGTTCGTAGATAACCATGCCTTTCACAACATTATCTTTGTCTCCAAACACCTGCCATACCTGCCTTTTCAGTTGTCATCAGACGCATTAAGCCCTGTTTCCAAAACTTACCTATAACGCCTTTGTAGACAATTGCGTTCGTGCGAACCTTGATTGTCACGCCCTGATCGGCTCCACCGAGTCGGGACATGACATTTGTATTTTACTTACTAAAGGAGCGTTTTATGAATCGCATTGATTCAGTTGTCCTGACGCAAGGTATGCGTTTCACCCCATTGGACAAGTTGGTGGACCAGCGGGTGGAAACGAAAGCCGAGCGTTTACCGTTTACAGTGAAGGTGGTAAGTACAGCCGCCGAACTCGACCAGGCCATCTTGATGCGCCGCGCCGCCTACGGAAGGCACTTGCCAGAATTCGCGGAGACGATGACAGTCGAAGCCCTGGATGCTCATCCAGACACCGTCGTACTGCTTGCGCAGTCGCGGCTGGACGGTGGCCCGTTGGGTACCATGCGGATTCAAACGAATCTGTTTGGCCCACTCGCTGTCGAGCAGTCGGTCCAGTTACCCGACTGGTTGGGTAATGCGCGTCTCGCCGAGGCAACACGGCTCGGCGTCGCCCGAGGTGCAATTGGGCGGATGGTCAAGGTCGCTCTGTGCAAGGCTTATTACAAGTATTGCGTAGAAAACAACATTGACTGGATGTTGATTACGGCACGCGCGCCGCTTGATCGAGAATACGAGGCAATGCTATTCAGTGATGTCTACGGCAGTAACGCATTCCTGCCGATGACTCATGTGGGAGGTATGCCGCACAGGGTCATGGCGAAGCCGGTCGCGACGGTTCGCCAACGATGGGCGCAAGTGAATCATCCCTTCTTCGGGTTCTTTTTTGAGACGGAGCACGTTGATATCGACGTCACTGTTGCGGCATTACAAGCCGATATAGGAGAGACTAGCAACTGCGATACATTGCCTGACGGTACCCCTGAAGACGATCTGTCCTTGAACGCTGCATAAAGCAAATTGTCCGCTCCGATCCATTCGGGCGGACAATACGCCAGCGGCGAACTGGGGCCCTTCCCTTTTCATCGCTGGCAAAAAGAAAATTGTTATGGATTCGAGAATGAATTTGTTTGGAATCTTCAGCAAATGATCCGCTTCAAATGGGCGTTTCGAGACAGGCTGACGGGTTGGGCAGTCCACCGATTCTCAATCTTTGTCGCACCATTCGTGATTGCGTTTGGCAGCATTCTTGTCATTCTCTGCCTACCGCGTCAATTTGATACGTCGGGCCCAATTACGCTAAGTTTTCCCGTGGTGGCCGATGCTGACGCAAGCCTGACACCCACTCAGGCCCTGCAGCGTTTGGACCGTGCGCCACCAGCGCGCCGCTATGGCACCCATCTCGCTGAAACGCCATTCTGGTTCTTGCTGACGATACCCGTCGTGACTGGCAGGGGCGTACCGTTCATCGAGCTGCCGTCGCGTCACGCACAGACGATTTCGTGCTGGCTGACCACACCCGGCTTCCCTCTACTGGGCGCAGGAAATCGATACAACACCAGTGGCGAGATGCGTTCGAGCAAAGCGGGATTCTCGTTAAGATTGATCAACTTGGCGCCAAATGAGCAAATTCTATGCCGTGGCACCTTTTCAGGGCCGGCGTATATCAGTGCGTTGGCGTTGAGTGCTGCCCAGTTGACGGAAACGAACCTCGACTATCAGCAAAGCGCCTCCCTGATCACGGGCGGTTTGCTTACGCTCGCGATATTCGTTTTTGTCACGGCCATTATCAATCGCGAATGGACTTACGTTATCTTTGCCGCATGGCTCATCGGCAATCTGAGATTAAGCGCGAATGCGATTGGTTTTGATACGGAATGGATGGGCCGCGCCATTCCTCCCGATCATATCGCGTTCTTGCGTGAATTCACCTTCGCTGCCTACTATCTACTGACCACAACGCTTTTTGTCGAGCTTTTTCGTCGGGAACTTAAGAGCATTGGAACGCACTGGAGCCTGCAGGCGGTGCGCTATGGCGGCTGTTTGTTGATGCTTGCGGCGTTCACCCTTGATTACCAGCATTTCATTCCGGTTTTATGGGCGAGTGCCAGCTTCTGCGTCGCGGTGTTGACCTACTTCCTCGTGCAGTTGCTCATCAAGGTGCGCTCGCGCACAGTACTTTGGTACGTCGCTTCAATGGTCGTGGTGCTGGTGGCTATTTTATCGGAAGTTTTCGCGGCAGCATTTGGTTGGAAAGCGCTATCCGGTGCGCATAGCCCCGTGGTCACAGCCCTATCATCCAGCATGCTGTGCGCCTTCGCCATTGCCGAACGTATGCGGGGAGACCGAGAACGGCGACGGCAAATGCAGGTCGCATTGCGTAACACCTACGATGTGACCCCGATCGGGCTTTTCACGCTGAGCCGCACGGGCTATTTCGTGCGGGCCAATCCTGCCGCGCATGCGATGCTGGGCTTGCCGCTACAGCAATATGCATCATGCAAATGGGCGGATTATTTTGCACCCGGCGCAGAAGAAGCACTTTCTGACCTTCTTACGCGGCATGATTCGTCTGCAATCGAAATTGATGGTTTGCCCGGCACGAAAACGGGTGCACGGCGCTATTCCCTACGCGCCATTCGCGCAAACGACTTTATCGAAGGGGCGCTCGAGGATGTCACCGAACGCGCAAAAGCCGTCGAAAGGTTGCATTTCCTTGCCGAACATGATTCGCTGACCGGGCTTCTGAATCGCCCAGGCATAGAGCGCGCGATAGAGGAGCAATGTGCGAAAGGCGCCTCCTGGGCACTTGCTTATCTCGACTTAGACCGTTTCAAGGTGTTTAACGACCTGTTTGGCCACAGCACAGGCGACGAAATATTGCGGCTGGTGGGTGCACACCTGGGTGAACGTTTTGGCGCGGACGTGCGAATTGGTCGCATCGGCGGTGATGAGTTTGTCTGCGTGTTAGCCAACATTACCGTTGACGACGCCATCGCGCGTTGCCGCGATATCGTCGTCACCCTGAATTCCATGCCGTTCCAGGTAGCCACTCGAGCCTTTCAGGTGCGAGGGTCGATCGGCGTTGTTGAATGCACCCAAGGCGATCGGGTACTGGATGCGCTAGCCTACGCGGATCGCGCCTGCCGTGCGGCGAAGCGTGGCGGCAATGCACGTGTGGTCGCCTTGCGTAAAGGATCCTCGGCATTCGAGGAACGTGCTGCGGAATTGACCTTGATCGAGGCCCTGGGGCAAACACGATTGCCCGAGAGCCTGTTCCTCGTCATGCAGCCAATCATGTCAATGCGCGCGCCCACACAAGCGTTGGATTTCGAAGTGCTATTGCGTATGCGTGCGCCGGACGGCTCCGTGACCACGGCGACCAGACTCATCGCCGCCGCCGAGGACTCGGGAAATATTGTCGCGATTGATCGCTGGGTGCTGTCGACGACGTTGGCATGGCTCAGTAAGCATCACACCTTGCTGACCAATACCAATTTCGTTTGTGTCAACTTGAGCGCCGGCTCGCTGAACGACGAACAGTTTCTGGATTCTCTGTTCGAGTTGTTCTCCCGGCACGAAGACGTGGTGCATTTTCTCTGTCTCGAAATCACGGAAAGCGTGGCGCTCCATGATCTTGAGCACACTGAACGCTTTATCTCACGCGTGCATGACATCGGTGCGAAGATCGCAATCGATGATTTCGGCGCGGGGCAGACATCATTGCGTTATTTGAAAATGCTCTCGGCCGATGCGCTGAAGATCGACGGTGAATTCGTACGTACGATGTGTAAGCATCCCGCCGACGTCGCAATCGTCGAAGCAATCGTTACCCTTGCACGAAACCTTGGCATGCGCAGCATTGCGGAATGGGTCGAGGATTTCGAGACCTTGCGCGCTTTACAGGAGCTGGGCGTGGATTATGTTCAGGGCTTTGGGATTGCAACACCCCAATTGCCCGACGATGTGCTCGCCGCCACCTCCGCGGCCAGCTTCGTGACGAACGCCGAACTCATGAACTATCTGCTTGCACAGGAAACGTCGGCAAACGGGTCTGGCGCCAGCATATGACGTGTGTCGTATTAACTGGCGAGGGGTACGAGACGAGCTAAATGATTTACCGGATCTCTACTGTCACACCATCGATACGATCCGGTTCCGGCACTTCCAACCGAAACTGCTCGATGATGCGCTGGTTGTAATCGTCAAGATAATCTCGCAATTCACGCCGACTGACCAGACGTACCAACGCGACATCGGCCAGCTCGAGGGCTGATGTCGTGAAATAAGAATTAGTGACAACCATTGCCTCATCGCACCCATAGAAGCTTTTCGCAGAGATTGCTTCCTGAACGGCGGCATTGCCAACGCTTCCGGAATAATGCTTCACCTGAATGACGATTTTCTTACCAGAGCGGCTGACAAAGAGATCGGCCCCTTGATAACCGCTTCGCTTCGTTCCCTCAACGTCATACCCAGCGGTTTGAAAGATGTCAGCCAAGAATCGCTCAAAATCCCACCCTGTCATTGCATCGACTTGATACATCGTGACAAAACGGCTTGGATCGAAGTGCTCCAGCTTGCTGGTCATTCGCTCGACAAGGATGTCCAAATGCAACTGCTCACACATGCGAAGCCATTCCTGGATAAGATGCCATGGCACAAGCGGCGTGCCGACTGTCACGGCGGCTTGCTCTGAAAACGTCACATCATCGAATGCGATATCGTTGTCCCATAAAAAGTACAAAAAGAGACTGAGATCGTCACGGAAGACTTTACCCCCTTCGCCAATCCAAGACGTGAGACTATCCTTCATTGAGGCGAGAATATGTTGGGAGATCTCGCTAGAGAAACCGAGGTATGCGGCGTTGAACCCTGTCGACAAAAGCTGTTTGTCGAAAAGCAGCGGTAACTCTTCTAGTTCAGTAAATCCCTTGCGGATTAGCACGGCACGAAATAGCTCGCGATTTGAATACGTGCCATCCTTTTGTGCACCGGGAATCACGATAGCATCTGGCTCGTTCGCTTGCTCCCTCACTGTGTGAAAGGAATTTGGAAAGTAAGGTCTTTTTAAGTTGCGCGTACTTCTCCAAGACGTCATTCAGCAATTCATTGAGCTGGGTCTGCTCCCGCTTTTTCCCGAATAGATCCTTGAAGAATCCTTTGGTTTGATATTGAAATTCCGGGAAAAAAAAGGGCCAATGGGACTTGGTGTCGCTTTGGTGACGGCTGGTTGACCGGCCCTGCCGGAATAGATGCACATCAAGGACACGACGTCTCGAACGACGTTCTATTGCAGGAACTGCATTGGTAAATCACGAATGCTCTCCAAACAGTCTTCGTTTCTTACGACGGATTCACTGCTATTGAAAGAAATCGTCAGTATTTTGATATGAAAATAAAATGAAAACAATAGATAAGCCCCTAGCGCAATCGAGATATAACAACATTTCCGACCGGGAAAATTCACGACGGTAATTTACGATGACCTGAAATACCTATCGCGCGCTTTATGCCGCATGATCGATAACAAGGCGATAGGACGTGATGTGCTTCAACTTTTGGGCTCGAAGATACCCCCGTACCTCCACTCACGCCGCGCGGAACGGATCGGACGTGACACGTTGCGCAAATTTCTGTGCATTCAATCCGTCGGAAAAGACGCCAATGGTTTTCAAATCTTGTGCGTAAGCGGCGATTTGTCCTTGAAATACAGTACCAATTTGCTGATCATGATGTGCGTGCTCTTTCAGCATGGCCGTCAAGTCGTCGACTGGAACCTTCGGCGCGTATCGTGCGAAAACCGCCGCAGCAACGGCGGGTTGTTCGCCAACCACCCTCCCGCCTTCCAAGATACTTCGGACCAGCGCGTTTGCGATATAAGGCTCTTTGCGCAGTAGCTGACCGCGAATCCCTATGACGCAGCACGTCCGATGCGCATATACGCCATCCATGTTGGTTGCTATCTGATGCAAGTTATGCTGTTTGCGGAACTCCCAGGCGAGTGGATCGCCGCCGCATATCGCCGCAACTTCGCCCCGTTGCAATGCGATGGGCAGAAGGTCCCCAGGAAATGCACGCCACGTCACATCCGAATCTGGATTAAGGCCGGCTTGTTTCAACAGTATCGAAAAAAAAGCCTTGTCCGGACTGGCGAGATCCGAGGTACCAATTGCCTTACCTTTTAAATCGGACAACGATTTCACACCGCCTGTCGAATTCGACAGTAGGCGCATGCAGCCCCCATGTAAGCCTGCAACCAGCTTGACGTCGAATCCCTGATCCAGCGGCTTAAGCCAGCGCAACGCCATGCCCACCGCCCCGTCGGCCTTGCCAGTAGCGATGGCTTCCAACAATTGATCCGTCGATCCCGAGAAATTGACAAAATCGACCGATAACCCGTAGCGGGTAAAGATCCCCTGTTTTATTGCCACCGGAACGGCTGCTGTGCAGATGGCATTTTCATTCCATGCAAGCGTGACCTTTCTCAAGGTTTGGGGCCGCAGCGGCAAAGGCCCGAGATCAGGAAATGGTGCACCGTGCATTGCCATGCCAGCCATATCGTCCGCGGCAAACGCTCTGCTCGTTGCCAGCCCGACGGTACCAGCCATCAACGTTGCAAGCGCTCGACGGCGAGACAATAGCGCGTTATTTGAAGAAAACATGCACTTCCTTGATATGCGTTGATCAATGTGTAATTTAAAAAGCATGCAAGGTCGCCACGCTGAGATAGCGCGCGCTCCAGGGTATATGCCTAAACTATTTTAAATCTCACATATCTCCGTCAACAAAGAAGAAAAGCGACTTACGTTATATCTAGTTGTCGCTGAACAAGTCGCGGAGCCTCAAGGCGTCAGGCTTCGGTGTGATATTCGATTTGAGGAATTTGCCATAAGCAGACGTATTAAGAGTGGCTAACAAAAGTCACCCACCAATCTGGAACAAATAATCGCGGCGGCGAGTGAGAGGAGAGCACGATGGGTACTGAGGGCACGTTCAAAGCGGATACGCAGCTTTGCGAAACCGGCAAGCCAGGCGTGAGTGCGTTCAACGACCCATTGATGTCGGACCAGCCACTCTTTGCTTTCAATGCCTTTGCGTGCGATTCGCGCTGTGATGCCACGACGCTTGAGCTCTGCGCGGCACCGCCGACAGTCATATCCCTTGTCCGCATGGAACTTCTCAGGACGTTTGCGGGGACGCCCATTGAGCCCGTTCACCGCTGGTATGGCCTCCCGCGTTGGCTTGAACGCAATCGAGTCATGTCGGTTCGCCCCGTTGACTGTGATAGCCAACGGTACGCCCCGTGCGTCTACGACGAGATGGCGCTTGCTGCCGAGTTTGCCTCGATCTGTGGAGTTAAGTCCTGTTTCTTGGCCCTCCGGTGGCTGGACACGTTCGCGCTATCGATACTCAGTCGGCTCCAGTCGATCTGGTCGTGTTCGCGTAAGCGCGTAAGCATTGCCAGGTGGAGCTGCTCCCATACGCCACAGTCCTGCTACTCACGTAGTCAGTGCCAACACGTCATACCCGAGCCGAAGCCCAGTTCTTGCGGGAGATCTTCCCGAGGCACTCCCGTTTGCAGCACATACAAGATGCCATTGAGCAGGCTGCCGGATCTGAAATCTTTCGCGGCTGACCTTTGTTCGTGAGTCGCATCACCGCCGGAATCAAAGACTTAAGCGCCGCGCATACTTCATCGCTTACTTTCGTCTCGTGATGGACGGCAAAATATGACCCATCAACTCACGCCGATATTAGACTCGGCTCATTAATGTTAGCCTCTCTAAATCCCACCCGCCGAAACGGAGAAAAACCACGACCGTACCGGTAAAATCGATAGCCCTAACAGTATCGACCTAAAGCAAATGGGTTCCACCAAACTCAGGAGTGCTCACCTACAGCGATTTACAGTCGGATATTAACGCGATTATACTAGAATAGCATTCATCCTGACTCTTCACGCCTATTTCTCAAAAAAAACCAACCTACGCCATCAATGTCCAAGCGAATTCCACACACAGACATCAATGTTTTTCACAGTTGCATAAGCATGAAATGTTTGATGAAATGATGTACATCGCTCTAAATGAACACTCATACACCCACTCAAACCGGAACATATGCTAGCGCAAAATCGTTTAATTTTCTAAAAAACACTAATGAAAAATTTATCTGCAATTTATCAAATAATAACTACGCAATTACTCTACCGCTGGCGACTTGGAAAATTGGGGGCCCGAGTAAAAATTCAATCACCGCTACTACTTTCAGGCCTTAAATATGTGACGATTGGAAACCAAGTACTAATCCGTAAAGGGCTCCGGCTTGAAGTGTTACATTTAAACGGACGAACCCCGAAGCTATCAATCGGAAATCGAGTGAACATTGAGCAAAATGTACACATCATATGTCATTCGAAAATAGTGATTGGAAATGACGTTTCCATCACAGGGAATTGTGCTGTAGTAGATGTCACCCACCCTTATGGAAATGAATTTTCCGGAAAAATTGGGGAACGAATCCTCAATGCAGATACTTTCGTAGAAATTAGTGATGGCTGCTTTATCGGTTATGGCGCGGTTATCATGCCCAACGTAATATTAGGACCCGGATGCGTAGTCGGGGCTAATTCAGTTGTTACTAGAAGCTTTGAAGCCCGCTCTGTCATAGCGGGCTCCCCAGCGAAACTAATAAAGATATATTAAAATCATTTTTTCGGCAAAGTCAAAATAAAATATAAACATCGTCGAACACTATGAAAAATTACTTTGTAAAATTATAAGCGCAACATTTAAATGGGCATGACCCACAATACAAAAGCTGCTTAAAAAATAACGGATCAGAACCGGAATTAGAACTACTTGATGATCCGTCTAAATTTTAACTCAATAGATAAAATCCCAGTATCCAAGAAATTTATTTATCGACTATCCATTTTGCCGTTTTACTATCATAAAATTTCATTAATTTTGCAGGGGACCCGCCAATCATTGAAAATGCCGGGAAACTCTTTGTCACGACAGATCCAGCCCCAACAACACAGTTGTCACCCAAACTGACTCCCGACATTATTATCGCCCCCATACCAATAAAAACATTTTTCCCAATAGAAATTGGACCTTTTGACGACAACTCTCGCTGCATAATATTTATTTCAGATGGCTTAAAGTCGCCATGAGCACTATCAACGATATAAACAAAATCGCTTAAAACGGATCCATCGCCGATAGATATATGGTGAATTGCATGTAACTGACAGAATGCACCGATATACACGTCAGATCCAATAGTCACAGCCCCATCGTATTTCCATCCCGCATATTCTTTTATGCAACTTACCGTCAGCGAACCTTTCACCAAAGTACGCTCACCAACAATCAATGACTGCGGACCCGATATTTTCCGGGGCAATCTAATAAATGATCCTTCCCCTAACCGGACTCGTCTCGGTCTGAATAAAATCCTCTTTATTACTTTCTTCATCATCTTCCCCCCTGAGTCTATAAATTTCATCAGTCAAAAATATAAAATTAATTGTCAATTTAAAAATGATTTTCGATTTTTCATAGCCAAAAACTCTACGTCAAAAGAAAGATTTTTTATAATTTTAAAAATTAAAAATTAAAACTTTATCCGAAATGAATTTTCTATGCAAATAGTGTGTAACACCTAAGATCGCATCAAAGATACGGCCCTAGATAACCGGCATTATCCGATCCATATGCAACGATTCGGCAATTCGAAAATAGCAAAAAATGCATCATCCCTTAAATTCCGTATTGCCTTATATTATACGACGGAATACTAATCATTTTTTTGCTGCATCAAAAACATTACGGCGCAAATATTTGGCGTAGGGCTTTAAAATTCTAATGGCGAAATTCATTGCTGGATATAATGCCCGCTTCATAGCACTCTCCCCTCCCATCCAAATCACTGAGCTATCGCTATACAATTCAGATTCCGGTCTAGTGTCGGTATAGTAATATAGAGCAAGCGATTTTCGGGCGTTACCATTTGGACAATTCACTGGTCCAACCCCATGCCAACTTGTTCTGGTAGTTGCAAATAAGACAGCGCGGTTAAACGCTGGCATTACACTTTGACATAACTTCTTTGGTTTATTTTTCTCATCACTCCAGAGTTGCAAATCTCCACCCCAGTTTTCCGACCATCCTCGATTTAAATATACAATCAAATTTAAACGACGATGCATCATCTTATCTATAGGGTGAAAGTTAGCGTCAACATGTAAATCCAAAAATCCATTGGCCGGGCTCTGATGTAGGCCACCGCCAGCGAGAATCGAATCATCTTTTAAATTACAAATCCCGGATATTTTTGAGAAGAAATTGCGAGTTTCTTTAGATTGCAAGACCCGGAAGATTTCAGAAAACTCTGGCCACTTCCCATCGATGTCACTTAGTTGTCCTTTATAGGACATCGGTTCACGGAAAACGTTCGGCATCTGGTCCATAGTAGGGAATTTCGTGGCCAGGAATATAGCAACATCATCGACAAAAAAGTTTTCCATCACCACGTGCGGGAACGGATCTCCGTGCTTGAATTGCTGCGCCAAGTCTTCAGCAGCATCAAGGATTTTAGATGAAATGATTTCGTTCATTTTTACTCCGACATGTGCTTAACTACGATAGGATGTACATGACTCGTCGTTCTATTAACGGTTACACCCGCTGTTATTAGAATGCTGATTATTTACAAACGTGCTATATCCTTATATGGGTCTCATTGAATATCGAATTTAGATATAACCCATAAGCGTTCTTCATCAGCGGCTTTGCCAGTTCCTCGAGCTTGGCGGCATCGATCCACCCTGCAAGGAAGGCGATTTCTTCCGGACAGGCCACCACGGTACCTTGGCGCTTTTGCAGCGTTGCGATATATGCGCCGGCATCCAGCAAGGAGTCGTGCGTACCCGTGTCAAGCCATGCAAAGCCGCGGCCCATGATCTGCACGTTCAACTTGCCGTCGGCCAAGTAGTGTGAGTTGACGTCGGTGATTTCCAGCTCGCCGCGCGACGAGGGTTTGATGTCCGCCGCGATATCGCAGACCGAGTTGTCATAGAAATACAGACCGGTTATCGCATAGTTCGACTTCGGCTTTGCCGCCTTTTCTTCGATGGACATTGCCTTGAACTGATCATCGAACTCGACCACGCCGTAGCGCTCCGGATCCTGCACGCGATATGCATACACCGTCGCGCCATCGGTCTGCTGATTCGACACCACCAGTTGCTTGACCAGATCGTGGCCGTAGAAAATGTTATCGCCCAGGATCAACGCCGACGGATCATTGCCGATGAAGTCCCTGGCGATGATGAACGCTTGCGCCAAGCCGTCCGGGGACGGCTGCACCGCGTATAGCAAGTTGAGGCCCCATTGGCTTCCGTCACCCAACATCGCCTGGAAGCGCGGCGTATCCTGCGGCGTGGAAATAATCAGGATGTCGCGAATCCCGCCGAGCATCAGTGTCGTCAGCGGGTAATAGATCATCGGCTTGTCGTAGACCGGCAGCAACTGCTTCGATACCACGTGTGTGATGGGATGCAGCCGGGTACCTGAGCCGCCTGCCAGTATGATGCCTTTACGTGCCATTGCGGCCTCCTTATGGGCGCTAATTCGTTTATGCACGACCCGCCGTCATCTTGGACAAGGTCGCGATAGTGTGTGGTTGCACCGTGCGTCACGGCTTACCGCGGCATGCGTTTCCGATAAGTCGTCGGCACGCCCTCGCTTACACGCGGGCCGCGTAGTTCGTGTCGACCCAGTTGCGGTATTCGCCCGACATCACGTTCTCGACCCAAGGCTGATTATCGAGATACCAGCGGACCGTGGCTTCGATACCAGTCTCGAAAGTCTGTGTCGGACGCCAGCTAAGTTCGCGCTCGATCTTACGTGCATCAATCGCATAGCGGCGATCATGGCCCGGACGACGCTTCACGTAGGTGATCTGGTCCTTGTACGATACGCCCGACTTCGGCTTGAACTTGTCGAGCAAGTCGCAGATAGATCATGCGTCGATGTCTACAATCTCTCCGCGGGAGCATTAAACGAGTCAAGTACGAAATCCACACGATCACAATAAGCATCTCAAAAGTTAGGTAGCAACTATTAAATATTCACCAAAACGAGATAAATATTTATAACCACCCCATCCAAGCAGAAAAAAACAAAATTATCCGATCAGAAAACCGCCGTCTTCCGCATTTCAGGACGAATATAGCTTTACGCATACGCAAGGTACTCGCTCCGAATAGGACTTTCTTTGGTCGGCCAGATATCTGATCTAAAGAAGCCTTCACCGCTATTTGATAAGCAACGAATACCTGCTTTGAATACCATCCCGACCGAATGCGCGACAGCCGACTTTTTACCGCGGATAAGCCCTTACGTGCGCCTATTTCATTACTTGAATGCTGACGATACATGATATGAGAATTTAGATCAAAAACCCACTTCTCACCCCAGACTCGAAGAAGCAGATAAATTAACCAATCATGATAATGAAAACTTCGAACCAAATCTGAATTACCACGGAAAAATTCGGCTATACGGCGAAAATGCTGTTCTCTAATTATAAAGGTACATCCCTGGCCTGCTCCCTCAAATAAAAAATCAAATTCTCTGATATTCTTACTCTGAATCAGCTTTTTTTTCCTTCCATCAGACCAAAACGCTGTCACAGAAGATGAATAGGCTGCGGCTCCTTCTGACCCGAGAATAGAAATTGCAGATGCAATCTTGTCGTTAAGCCAAACATCGTCCTGGTCTGCCAACGCTACATACCCATAACCAGATGAATCAGCTCTCTTTATAAGGTTTATAAAATTTTGCCCCGCTGAACCACTTGGCACAACATTCTCAAGCAAGTGGACATTAGTTCCGTAAAATTCATAATTTCTAATAATATCTATAGTTTTATCCGATGAGCCGTCGTCCGATATCAATACATCAATATCCACATTTAGTTGTTCAGTAAGCGATCGAAGTTGCTCCTCGAGCCAGAGAGCACCATTAAACGAAGCCAACAGAACAAGAACGCGCTCTTTGGTATTGTATTTCATTGCCTTAATATTCGGAATTTCGCATTATTTTCTTCAATCGCGTCGAACTTGCATCACAAATCCATCAACGATTCCTTTTTTAATAAACTTTCGCTGCTCCGAATTAAATTTAAAAAACTTAATACACAAAGTCAAAGACAAATAAAAATAAAATAACATACGAAGAACCAACCCATAATGTTTTTTCGCGAAAAACACGCGATTTCTGAAACAATAGTACAGAGAAAAATTACTCTCGACGCCACCCGTGCTAAAGCTTACCTTATGCCAGACTTCTTTTTCAGAGAAATAGAAAAGACGTAGATTTTCTTTTTTCATCCTCCAAAGAAAATCTGAATCATCGCAATAAACGAAATACCGCTCATCCATATTTCCTATCATTTTGAATACTTGAGCATTAAAAATCATAAAACACGTTGGGGAATACTCCATCAACTCCGACTTTTCAAATTGCCCAACATCAACCTGTCCATATCCTATGTGTGGATTAGTAACAGCAAATTTCCTAAAGAATCCGCCTGCGCACCAGATACGTTTTTTATCAGTAAAGAAATATATTTTAGGCACAACCGCGTGGACCTTCTCTATGCGGAGCGTCTCCAGCAAGTCCGAAAATAGCGATTCATCGTAAAATTCGATATCGTTATTAGCAAGTAAAATTGATTTGCATCCATCGACCAACGCAAGTTCGATACCCTGATTATTTCCTTTCGCAACACCAACATTTTCGTCATTAAATATAAATCGCGAATCAATATTATATTTTGCGGCGAGATCCATGCTTATTTGAGTGCCGCTATCAGTCGGACTATTGTCGATAAGATATAATCGATAGGAAACGTTAGCCTGCCTCGCAAGACTCTCGAAAAATCCAGGCAATACCTCATCGCTATTATAGAGTACTGTTACCACACCAATCATAATATGGCTCTCAAAGAAATTTCCAAACAATTAACAACTGGACTGGAGCCGTAATAAAAATTGGCAACAACATTGACCTCATCATAAATCGTAACGGATCAGGAGTTAGTTCTTTAGTACTTCTCAGATTCATTAAAAGCCCCAAACCTATGCCTAAAATAGCACCTACGCCGGCACCAATGGCGACTCCGATTACGCCCCAATAAATGCCAAAAAAAATCGATACAAAGATGTTCGCGATTGCTTCAAATATAGCACTCAGCATAGCTCGTTTATGTAATCCCGTAGCCATCAGCATTAAAGCATACGGCGACATAATATTTCTGTAGCAATATACGGGAACTAAAATTAATGCCAGTGGATAAGCCTCTTGCCCAAGCTTCGGTCCTAGCCACAAAATCATCAGTGGCTTACAAAATAATAACCATAAACATACTAATCCACTGATTGCCAACGCTGTGCGACCTGTAAGCTTCCTCAATAAATTAGGCAGTTGGCTACGAGTAGAGCTATTTGCATATAGTGCGGCAGCAGTGGTCATCATAGGAGACAAAACAGCGCCAATTACTCCGATAACAATGGTTGATGCCGTCATCGCAACCGCATAAGCGCCGGTTTTATGAAAATCAACGATGCCGACTACAAAAATTCCAATCGAATTTACCAACAAAGTCGAAATTGACCAGACTGACAATGTGCCACAATATTTAAGCAGATCAGAACGAATAACAGACGAAACATTCGTCCGTTTAATTTTAGTGGACCAAAGGATATTCCGCCGGAAGATGAAAATCATCAACGGCCAAAGACTAAATCCACCGAGAGAAAAAAGCGCTGCCAGAAATGGCAGGTGCAACCCCTCTTTAACACCAATCCAAATTAAAATTACTGAAATCAACTTACTTACAGATTGACCGAAGACAAATAAATAATTTTTATGCAGACCTTGAAAAATAGCCATATACGGCTGACTTAATATTTGAAATACCGCCGACAATGAAAAGAAAAACAGCACAAGTCGGAAGGAAATACAGAGTGCTTCAGGAACAGCACGAAAAAAATACGGATAAAATATTATAAAAAAAATTGCAATAAATAGCGCTGCGAAAGCCAGATACCGACTCAACGATTGAGTCGACCGGTGAATTTCTGATAAACGATTATCTAATCCGGCTTCGGCTGATTCTGCACTATGCGCAATTGCCCGTGCACCTGCAGACTGGATTCCAAGGCTAAGCAAATTAACGTAAGCAATAACCTGCATAGCGAGATTCCACATGGAGAACTCGACTCCATCCATGGCCTTTCCTATCAACGCAGGAATGACAATACCGACGATCGCCGACACGCCTCCGCCAAGCAAATTTGCGACGGAATTGTTAAACCAGCGCGATCGTATATTTTTTTTCATAGTAACGTTTTTAAATCTATATACTTAACAATAACCCGCGCTCACGATATAAATATAACGAATTACTATTTCAATCAAAATAATAAATCAAATATTTTAAGGCCAACTAAAATTTGAAAATATTTTAACGCAATCCTAAATTGGTTCAATTCTTTATTTAGATGCTCCGAGACCAAGCTTTGTTAACTCTGACAATGCGTTCTCCGAACGATCTTCCGATATGGCTTCGCCTTCCAGCCAGCTACAAAATCTTTCAAGACCTACTTTTAAATCGATCTGTGGCGTAAAATCAAGCAAATTCCTCGCTACCGTGAGATCCGCATAACAATGCCTTATATCGCCAGCACGGAAGTCGCCTGATATTTTAAGAGGCGAGTTGCTTCTTAAAATTTCTTTTAAAGCTAAGGCTACATTCATGACACTTGTAGCTTTTCCCGAGCCAATGTTTATTACGTTATATCCTGAGAGACCCTTCTGAATAGTAGTTGAAATAGCCGAAACGACGTCGGAGACGTGAACAAAATCGCGGCTCTCGTTGCCGTCCTCAAAAATATTTATGTCGAGATTTTTCCTCATTCTATTTGAAAAAATAGATAAAAGACCCGTATACGGATTCGATAGTGACTGACCTTCGCCATAAACGTTTTGGAAGCGAAGAGCTGTTACTGACAAGCCATAATTATTCGAGACAATCTTCCCCAAGGCCTCGTTTGCGAGCTTGGTAGCAGCGTAAACCGATGCAGGCGATACACCGGCACTTTCCGCAGTGGCAACAAGTTCTAATTGCTCCCCATTAACTCCCATTGGTTCTAATATTCCCGCCTTCAAATTATTCAGCGTGCGAGCGGGAGGAATGATATCCACCCCGGCAAGTCGGTAGGCTCCCTCGCCATACACCGAACGACTGGACGCCAATATAACTTGCTTTACACTTTTATGTTTTCGACAAATTAGCTCAAATAGCTTCGCCGTCACTTGCTGATTAACTTCATAATAATGAGCTATTTGATACATTGATTGACCTGTTCCGGTTTCTGCAGCGAGATGGATCACGGATTCTATATTTTCAAGTGCCGTATCTAAGGCAAAACTGTCTCTAATATCAGCGCGAATAAATGTAATACGGGAATCATCCAAAAAACCGAAATGTAGCCTCGGAAGTGCGCCATGTATTTGTGGACTCAAATTATCCAATATAACAATGTCGTGCTTTTTTTCAAGCAAGTTAACTACAACACGGGATCCAATAAATCCCATACCACCAGTCACGAGAATTCGCATAATGCCTTCAATAAATAATTTTTTCTGAAAATCGTAATTTCTATTGGACAAAATAGTTTTATAAATTCATCCCAAAGTACTTTGGATAACTGATAGCGTTTCATCAACCGTCCTGTCCCACGTGAATTTGCCTGCCCGGGCTCGGCCGATAGGAATAAGAGAATCTCGTAGTTTTTTATCGGTCGCCATCCGGACTAATTTATTCGCAATGTCATCCAACGAATTCGGATTAAAATAAATTGCTGCGTCGCCATAGATCTCCGGCATTACGGAACTTCCAGAAGAAACGACGGCGCAGCCAGCTGACATCGCTTCCAGCGGCGGGAAACCAAACCCTTCAAATAATGAGGGAAATGCAAATATTTCTGATTCGCCATATTGCCGTAACAAATCTTCTTCCGGCAGATATCCTGTCGCTAAAAAACGTCCAGAAGAAGATAGGCGTCCTATCATTTTCTCTGCCAAGAAATCGGTTGAAATCACGCTTCGTGATGATCCAATTAATACCAGTTGATGAGGTATTAGATGCATTACACGCTCAAACGCCTGTAACAACCTTACGATATTCTTATTTTTATTTTGTGCAGCGACAACAAGAATTATTTTTTTCTTGGGCATATCAACACGAAATTTACTGGAGATTCCATGATATACAACATGTAATTTATTTTTTGCCTTGGGAAAATATTGAGCAATGTTATTCCGTTCCAGTTCTGAAATACAAATGATTGCATCGGCCCTCGATACAATTAGGGGTAGAACTCGTTTGTAGTAGGCATTATATTTCCAACTATATAAATCCGGATGCCGCAAGAACGCAAGATCATGAATTGTTGTTACTATTTTTATTTTTCTTGATAAGAATAGAGGTACATCCATAACGGGACAAAAAACCGCAGATGCACGCGCATCCTCGGCAAATTTTCTTAAACCCGTCTGCACCCACAAATGCGCATGCAGAGTACTATCCTTGTCAGGGTAAGCCACTTTAAGCTTGCAACGGGACTCTAATCGCGTGACTAATTCATGCGCGTACCGTTCAACACCCGTAATCTGCTTGCGCAACAAAACTCGTCCATTAAATATGATCAAATCGACCTCAATGATCGTTACAATTTTTGAAGAACATTAATTTTTGAAACCGAAAATCCCAAAAATAACACGATCGCCCATAATCCATATATATATGAATCGGTAGATAACGTCATTGTAAATGTCGAAAAGAAAAATATTTTAACAACCCCACTCACTTCTTTTTGGAGGATTCGACGAATTATAAAAAATAATAAAATAATGGTCGGAACGATTCCGATTTCGACAAAAAGTCGCACCCAAATATTAAAGATCGGCACACGCCACGTCGCATCGCCATTTATCATATCGTGAAACTCAGCACTGAATGTCATAAATGAGGGAAAATCTAATATTGGATATAGAAAATGTGAGTCTCCGAATCCAACTCCAAAAAAATACGCAGTGATTAATCGCGTAAATTAAAAATGAATAAGTGTTCCCAAGCCGATAGGCAGAGCTCAAGCTATCTTCCACCGAAAAAACGCTTAGATATGAGCACACGACGAGAAGCATACAACTCAGAACGGAAAAGCTTAAAATTGTCTTTAATCCAACTCCCCAACGGACCCAAATTAAAGTGAATATCCCGGCACCATAGACGAAAAAAAAAACTTCTCACATCGCCCCAAAAAAAAGCCGCACCCACAATAGCGCTAACTACAACGATAGTTCGAATCTCCCGATCGTATAATACAACCGGTATAACGATTCCACAGAATGCGGCGAAGTACGATGGTTCGCTAAATACCCCTGTAGGAAAAATACGGGTTTTTGCTCCCTCATTCAAAAATATTTTGACGAATGGCCGATCAAGGTCAAAAAGAATCGCTGCAAGATCAATTCCAGTAAAAATCATTGCTAAAATCAGAGCCCATCGCGCTGCGGTAACAATTTTCCTCGCTTCAATTTGGCAATTTACCCTTATTATCAAAGGACTAAAACCAATCAGGAAAAGTACAGAATGTGCAACAAATTGCGGAAAAGGCTGCTTGCCAGAAAAATCTGCCAGCTGACTGCCATATAGAGCAAATTCAACGAGAGTCAACAACTGCAAAAATGTAAAGCCAACAAACTCCGTTTTAGAAATAGACGCGATTCGACTCGATATTGCGTACAATCCGATAGCTACGTAAAACAAGAAAAACGGGCGCGCACCGATCTCCTTCAGCATAGGTAGCAACCCAAAACCATCTATCCCTGCGACGAAAAAGATGAGTCCGAGCGTAAATGTACCGTTCGAGGAGTCCGACTGCTCACGAAGGCTCGAACGCGTGTTCTGCGTTGAACGATTCATCATTTTTTTGACAGTGACCATGCAGCTTTCAGTGCCACACCTTTTCCACTCATTTTTATATTCGTTTTCCACATATTTCGGGAAAATATAAGAAAAATCCCGACCACAATCCCGAAAATGATAGACACAGGGAGAACAATTGACCACCGGGGGAAGCTTTTCCTCTGAGGAATTTCTGCTACGTCAACTTGCTGTACTAGCGGGCCTTCTCTTGCTTCATCGACTTGCGCGAGATTTAACTGCGTGTTCAGTTGCTGCAATACAGCTTGCTGATATTTTATTTCTCGAAATAATCGGGCATTAGTCAATCCCTGATCGTCATTTTTTTCACTTCTATCACTATTTCCAAATTCAAGTTTATCCAACTGCTTCTGAAGAGCATCCTTCTTTATTTTGAGTTGGATCACAGCAGGGTTACTGTCAGTAGCATAGGCACTCATAGTGCGAAGTTGAACATCAATATCTGCGACATTCGCACGGAGCGTCGCGACTGTTCGAATTGTCTCTTCAACAGAGCCATCTAAACTCAGGATTCCAGAATTTCTACGTGCGAAATCGAATGCTTCTTCAGCGTTATCCAGTTTTTGCTTAGTTTCGTTGATTTGTCGAGCGAAAAAAATGCGTCGCCTCTGTGCCTCAGTTACGGCGAGCTTGTTAACGATATCTTTGAGCTGATCCACGTATCCATTTGCTAACTCCGCCGCGAATTTGGCAGATTTTTCCTTGACCTCGATCGATATAAATCCGGACTTTTTATCGCTTGTAAATCTCACTTCTTTTTGTAATATTTTACGAACATCAGACGTATATTTTTCTTTGTATCTTTCTTTTAAGTGAAATCTTTCAATTAAGCCATCAGCGACAACATTGCTTCGTAGTAGAGCAACATACATTTCGTCCGGGGTTTTTATACCGATCATGCTGTCCAATGCGCCTGCAGCGCCGAGTCCCCCCAATGTTGCAGAGGAGCCAGGCGTTTGCTGGGGTGGCATTAGTAAGGATTTAGCTTGATAGGTCGGGGGCAGCAATAATCCCACCAATATCCCTATCACAACGGTAATTATTACGCTCCCGATTAGCGTCCTCTTTTGCTCACCAGCGATAACCAGAAATTCGTAAATATTTAGGGTTGCCGATTCTGTCGTTGTACTCATTTGGTCCCGTACCGAAATGGCCTTATATTCGGTTAATTTATTTTTCATCTCAGTCACTTCAAGATTTTGATCGCCGCTGCACCAAGTCCAAAATTTGCGAATACAGGGGTCCAATCCTTCAATCCAGCTAGGAATCTTGTCGTCGGCGAACGGGGATCGACTCGTTCCGGGACTGCTACCGTGTCACCTGGCATAAGTTTGGTGGATTTGAGCGAACTGAACCACGAGGTCGAATCTTGCGCGAAGACGCTCCCGTCAGCTCGCAAAATAAACGTCGAATCTACATCCGCAATGTCTTTTTGAATCCCCGCGACCTTCATAACATCTCCTACGGAGCGGCCTGGCTTCAACAGTATTGCGTTTTCATTATTCACTGCTCCCACGACGGTCACGAATGCCGGCATAAGTGGTACGTAGAAAGCATCCCCGTTTTCTAACGGAACATCCGGTAAGTCGCCGATCATGTGCGCTTTCGTATTGAGCTCCAGAGAGACTCGCCCGTTGGGCTTGAGCGTTCTAAGAGTGGCTAACATTAATGAGCCGAGTCTAATATCGGCGTGAGTTGATGGGTCATATTTTGCCGTCCATCACGAGACGAAAGTAAGCGATGAAGTATGCGCGGCGCTTAAGTCTTTGATTCCGGCGGTGATGCGACTCACGAACAAAGGTCAGCCGCGAAAGATTTCAGATCCGGCAGCCTGCTCAATGGCATCTTGTATGTGCTGCAAACGGGAGTGCCTCGGGAAGATCTCCCGCAAGAACTGGGCTTCGGCTCGGGTATGACGTGTTGGCACTGACTACGTGAGTAGCAGGACTGTGGCGTATGGGAGCAGCTCCACCTGGCAATGCTTACGCGCTTACGCGAACACGACCAGATCGACTGGAGCCGACTGAGTATCGATAGCGCGAACGTGTCCAGCCACCGGAGGGCCAAGAAACAGGACTTAACTCCACAGATCGAGGCAAACTCGGCAGCAAGCGCCATCTCGTCGTAGACGCACGGGGCGTACCGTTGGCTATCACAGTCAACGGGGCGAACCGACATGACTCGATTGCGTTCAAGCCAACGCGGGAGGCCATACCAGCGGTGAACGGGCTCAATGGGCGTCCCCGCAAACGTCCTGAGAAGTTCCATGCGGACAAGGGATATGACTGTCGGCGGTGCCGCGCAGAGCTCAAGCGTCGTGGCATCACAGCGCGAATCGCACGCAAAGGCATTGAAAGCAAAGAGTGGCTGGTCCGACATCAATGGGTCGTTGAACGCACTCACGCCTGGCTTGCCGGTTTCGCAAAGCTGCGTATCCGCTTTGAACGTGCCCTCAGTACCCATCGTGCTCTCCTCTCACTCGCCGCCGCGATTATTTGTTCCAGATTGGTGGGTGACTTTTGTTAGCGGCTCTAAAACTAGGTCGAATTTTTGCATTGAGTTAATTCTAACAAAATTAATTCGCATGAAGTACATTTAAATTATAAGACTGATCTCATTTTCTCAATGATACATTCAGCAATAAAAACCAGCATTCCCTGAAAATAAAACTCACGAAATACTTGAGATAAATCCGAATAATCAGCCAAATTGCAAGAAATGCTGCGTCAACAACAGCTCTTTGCTGCTAATCTTCAATTTAAATAGATGCACTAAAGATAAAAATTGAAAATGCTAATTTATTGAAAAGTGAGACATAAGACAAATGGCTTAATTCAGCATAAATATTAAACTAAATCATAATATTGAAAATAATTTTTATTAAATATTCCTATAAATTTTAATTATTATTTTTCGAAGGACTTTAATTGACCTGCGGAAATTTTAAAAAATGCATATTTAAAAAATTATATTATACGAAAGACGTTATTTTTGTACTAACAACTGCTTTATCTGGATATATGTCCAATTCCATTATTCTAAAAAACATTTCAACTATTACCATGCCGGCTGTTCAGTTCCTGATTTTATTCAGCGTACTTCCTGCACTTTTTATTTTCGAATATTTTAGATTGCATTTATATTGTCGAAATGAATCCATCATCACTTTGCGCACGCAAAGTCTCTTCGTATGGAGTGCTATCTGGTCCGTTAGCGTTAGCCTAGTTCACATACTGCAATTGAACGACAACTCTCTCAGAGAATGGGCGTTGATTTGGTTGGCTTTCGTAAGCTTGTTGCTGGTGCTAAGCAAATTTACTATCCAGCGCGCGTTTCAACAGTTTTGCTTCTCAAGTGAACATAAAAAACATGTATTCATCATAGGGGACGAAAGATTCGGTCAATCACTTCATTTGCAGGCGGAGAAAATCCTCCAATATAGATATCGCATTATTGGTTGTTACAACCGGCAAGCCACTTCGACGACTCTGCAGATTAGTAATATCGACTCAACCATTCCGCTGATGAATCAAATTACAACAATCCGACCCTTTCTCGTTGAGAATCATGTTGACGAAGTGTGGTTGATGTTGACGCTAGAGGCTTACGCTGAGATACAAGCAATTCTTGCCCAACTTCAAACGGTGCCAGTTAAGATACGATGGCTGTTGGACCCGTGCGCTTTGGACTTAATTTCGCGGCAACGCAGTGAAGTGCTAGGTTATCAAAGTATTGAGATGAACCAAACGCCCGCACCGGGCGTGCAAGGCTATTTAAAAAAAATATTTGATCGCAGCATTGCCAGCTTTTTGTTAATACTCACGTTGCCAATATTCATATTGCTTGCCCTCACCATATATCTAACCTCGCCTGGCCCCGTGTTCTATGGTCACACCCGTATCGGCGCAAATGGCAAAAAATTTCAGGTATACAAATTTCGATCCATGATCACAAATTCGCAAGAAATACTGGAAAAAATCCTATCAACGAATCCGATCGCACGTGCGGAATGGGAAGCGGATCACAAATTGCGTAATGATCCCCGTATCACCAAGATCGGTAAACTCCTACGTGCCACCAGCCTCGATGAGCTACCGCAGCTTTTGAACGTAATTCGCGGAGAAATGAGCTTAGTAGGCCCTCGTCCCATCGTAGAGGCAGAAATCATCAAGTACGGTAAGGCAATCTACTATTATTATGCTGCCCGCCCTGGCATCACCGGCTTATGGCAGGTCAGTGGCCGAAACGACGTAACCTACACATCTCGCGTGCGCCTGGATACCGAATATGTAATGACATGGTCCCTGATGCGTGACCTGACCATTCTCGTCAAAACGATAAGCGTGGTGTTCGGACGGAAAGGCGCTTATTAAGCGCACGGCCCTCGATTCGCTTGAATCATTCACCCTACCGGCTTCTCCGCCGTGGCGGTCGTTGTCCTGGTGGTTATCGGTTTGCTCGGTGCATTTTCGATAGGTTGTGCTTTCTTCGGCATATCCGCGGGATAAGCATACCCACTCCTTATCAACCATTGAACGGCATTACGCACGCGCTTTGCATAGGCATCGCGGAACGCGGGCGTGGCGGAATGATACGAACCAATGGCTTGCCAATTGTTCCCGTATTTGTCCATTTGCTTTCGCAGAATCCACGCGCCGGTGTAGACATTCTTACAGCCGTCGTAGAGATCATCTTTTTTCACCCCGTACTTCGACAGCTCTGGCAGATGGATGGAGTTGATCTGCATCATTCCCATGTCCGTCGAACCATTGGTGTTGACGTTCGTTGCATTCGCCCGCAAGCGGCTTTCGACAATGGCAATGCCCAGCAGGATCGTGGGATTGACCTTGTGATATTTCGCGGCGTCCATCACGCAATCCGCCGACGCGTAGCCCGGCCTAAAGACCGCCATGGCGATCAGCACGGACACTACAAGCGGCGGTGCCGATGCAGACGACCGCACCCGGCGCAAACCGGGTGACAGACGCAACGCAAAGGCGGCACGCTGCGTGACGCGGAATATCTTTGGAATCGCCACTGTACGGGATGGGTAAAGAACGACGGGCCATTCTCCCATATCCAATACAGAGTAGGACGGCCAATAGGGTGCTTGGTGCCTTTTCGTCGCTTACGAGCGACTGATGGGTCGACAGCGTCAGACTGGCATGGACCGGCGCATGACCTTACTGTTAGCGCCCAGATCGCGGTCGTGGTTCCCTGTCGTTTTAGCGAAAAATCGAAATTGCAACGTCTATGGCCCCGCTCACGGCCAAATAGGCCGAGACCCCGCCACGAGTGACCAAACTAGCGCATGACTATGCCACCGATGCCATCGATTTCACCGGCGTACAAAACGCCAGCGTATTGCGTACGCATTGGACAGCCCGCTCGACGTCTGCAACTGTTGTAAAGCGGCCGAGGCTGATCCGAACGGAACGCGATGCCGCTTCAGTCGTCAGACCAATGCCGGTCAGCACGTGTGACACCGCGCCAGACGCCGAATTACACGCGGACGTACTCGACACCTCCAGTTCGCCACCAAGCAACATCGGCATGAACCCCGGCAGATCGATGCACAAGCTAATAATATTCGGGATACAGGTCGCCGCGGCACCGTTGCGGCGGATTGCCGGAACATCGGCAAGCCCGCGCAGCAATTGCCGGTTCAAGGCTGCGATATGTGCATGATCTTCTGCGAGCCGCCTTTGTGCTACCGCACATGCGCTGCCCATGCCAACGATCTGATGCGTGGCCAGCGTACCCGAACGAAGTCCTTGTTCGTGACCTCCGCCGTGTATCTGCGCACCAATCTGGTCCTTGATGGCGCCCTTCACGTACAAAGCGCCAATGCCCTTGGGACCATAAATCTTGTGCGCCGACATGGAGAGCAAGTCGATACCGTCACGGACCACGTCGATGTCAACCTTGCCCAAGCCCTGGGCGGCATCCACATGGAGCAACGCACCGCCAGCGTGTGCGACCTTTGCGACTGCCGCCACATCCGTCAATGTGCCAATTTCATTATTGACGATCATTAACGAAACCATGCGGGTGTGTGGGCGCATGGCGTTGGCCACCGCGTCGGCGGTGATCGCGCCGGTGGCGTCTGGCATCAGTCGCGTGGCCTCGACACCTAGCGTCTCGAGGTGCGTGACCGTATCCAGAATTGCCTTGTGTTCCAGACAACTGGTGATGATGTGACAAGGAGTCCCGTCCGCCAGCACTTTTTCCGCCAGGCCCTTGAGCGCCAGGTTATTCGATTCGGTGGCGCCGGAAGTCCAAATCACATCCGTATGCACCGCACCAATCAGCGCCGCAACTTCCCGCCGCGCTTGCTCGACCGCCGCCTTTGCACGGTTACCGCTACTGTGTGAGTGAGATGCCGGATTGCCAAATACGCCATCGGGCCCAAGGCATGCAATCAAGGCCGGGATCACTTCAGGGTCCACTGGCGTGGTAGCGGCGTAGTCCAGATAGACAGGCTTTGATGACATTGGGGCGTCCTTTTTACATGGGCTGATTCATGCGAAAAATAGTACGTCCGGCGGACAGCAAAAAATTTTCCGATTTGATGTCATTTATCTATTTTTAGACAAATAGATGCTCAATTACCAATTAATATTAGTATTTTCTACTCCGCGTCACGCCACTTCTTTCGATCTGGATTAGAGCGACGTCAGGATCGACAACATACCGTCTATCGGCAGCGGCTTAGAGAAGTAATGATCGAACCCTACCTCGCTAGCCTTCACGTGGAATTCCTTAGACGAATAGCCGCTCAGAGCGATGTGGGTTGCACGCGGCGGATAACGTTGCGGAGACTGGGTGGCGGCCTGTCGTAGCGCCGTGGACAGATCGAAGCCGGTCATATCGGGTAGACCGATATCGATAATATAAACCTGGGCAGGATGCTTCGCATTCAGTGCCAAGGCGCTCGCGCCATCGTAGGCAGTCAGGCAGGTGCAACCTTCCAACTCGAGCAGGGCGGCCAATGCGCTGACCTCATCCTGGTTGTCATCCACCAACATGACAGTCAGCCCGGTCGGCAACGGCGGCAAACTGGTTGGCGCAAGTGCTTTCGGCAATGACTCGTTCACAATCGGCAGCTCGACGGTGAAACGGCTTCCGGTCCCCGTGCCGGCACTGTATGCCGAGACATGTCCCCCATGATCGGACACTAGACGCTGCACCAATGTCAAACCAATGCCCAATCCGGCTTCCTGTCGGTTGACGTTGTTGAACTCCTGCGCAAACAGGTCGAATACGCGCGGCAGCATCAGCGGACTGATGCCCATGCCGTTGTCCTCCACGGTAACGGAGGCCGCGCTGTCGTTGACCGTGATGTTGATCGACACCTTGTCCGACTGTGGCGTGTAGCGCGCGGCGTTATGCAGAATATTGCCAAACACCTGCTTCATTCGCGCAACATCCACGCGAACAATCACCGGTGACGCGGGCGGCGTGAATGCGATCGAATGCCCCCGTCTCTCGAATTCAGGATAGGTCATCTCGATCGCCCCCGCGACAATGGCGTTCAAATCCGCGATCTCGGTGCGTAAATCCACCTTGCCGCGTGTGACCCGCGAGACATCGAGCAAATCGGCGACCAGACGCGACAGGTGTGCCGTCTGCCGACCGATGACGGCAAACGCGTCCTTGGTATTGCCCGTCTTCGCCCCAAGTTCCAATGACAAGCTGATGGCTGCGAGCGGATTGCGCAATTCATGCGCAAGCATTGCCAGGAATTCGTTCTTGCGGTCGTCGGCGACTTCGAGTTCGGCCTTGCTTCGGCGCAGTTCGTCAAGGGTGAGCAGCATTTCATGGTTCTGCTGTTCGATGGCCTCGATGGGCGTCTGCGGTTTCTTGCGCGCCATCTGCCCGACAATCTCGTTGATCTGTGTCACCGAGTACAACGGCACTTCACGAGGCAAGTACATCTCGATGCCCACCTGCGTGCCGTCACCGCGAACAGATTCGATCCAAAAATCATCGACAAGGCGACGCGTGCCCGGGATTCCCACTCCGCCGGATATCAACGATGGATGACGCGCATTGACGAGCAAGGCGACATTGTCGATGCCGGGCCCGGTATCGATGATTTCCGCGCTGACACATTGAACGCCTTTTGCGCTGCTCGCCTCGCCGACAAAAAATGTCAGGGTTCCCCCCTGAGCATATTGAATTGCGTTGCGTGCGATCTCGGAAATCGCGGTGGTAAAGCGTGTGCGCTGGATTTCTTCCAGACCGAACAGTTCAGCGATCTGCCTCGACCGGTCCCGTATGGAGACGAGACTGAGGATCGACGTGATCTGGACGGACACAATGCGGTGGCGCATGAACTAAGCCTCTTTAACGACCACCACGGTGGCGTCGTCGGTATCCCTTGCAAAATCACGGTGCAGCACCGCGGCAATAAGGCTCGGATGGTGTTCCAACAGATCAGGATGTCCATTCAGGGTCCAGCGCGTGGACAATCCATCGGTGCTGGCGATGTACACACTTTTCGCGTTCCAGTCAGCCTGCGTCGGCCTGACTCGCTGCATCATATATCCGACGGTACCATCGGTAGAGAGCAGACGTGTCGCGGTGCGGGCGGTAAATACGCCGGCAAGAATGTTGCCGATGCCCGTAAAACGCAGCAATCGCTCCTTCGGCGCGATCTTCGCCAGCCCCACCACGGCGCCACGCGTGCCCTTCAAAGCCGCATGCAGTTGCTGCGCCAACGCTTCGGGCGTATCGAAAACGGCAGGTCCGCGAAAATAATCAAGCCCCTGATTCGACGCTTGGTGGGCGAGTGGGCCGTGTCCTAGACCGTCTAGAATTGTTACCCACAGCGCGTCGCCGCGAAGCGATACAGCCCACGCGTCGCCGCACATGTCCTGTCCCGCGCGGGGCGTCGCCCGCGCACCAACGACAAAGCCCGGCAACGTTGTTGATTCGGTGCGGCCGGCGGAGAATTGCGCAAGCACGGCGGTGCCACGCTCGGGCAGTGAATAAAGATCAAAAAACGACGCCCGGCGCTTCATGGTGCCAAG
Source organism: Robbsia andropogonis (assembly GCF_034047095.1). Taxonomy (NCBI): domain Bacteria; kingdom Pseudomonadati; phylum Pseudomonadota; class Betaproteobacteria; order Burkholderiales; family Burkholderiaceae; genus Robbsia; species Robbsia andropogonis. The sequence continues at coordinate 208,461 of NZ_CP139164.1, forward strand.
TCCCGCGCCCAAACTGCCACCCGTGGAATGGCCATCGCGCATGGCTTCGTCGATATTGCGGATGCCCGGCCCCTTGTCCACCGCCAGCATTTCAAGCGACGTGACCGCGCCGGAGTACATCGTGGCGCGCAGCAGTATTTCCCCCCGCTGCGCATATTTGACGATATTACTGGCGGCTTCAGAGACCACCAACGCCACTTCTCCGTGCAATTTATCAGGCAAGCCAACCCATTCAGCCATTTTGGCGGCTGCACGTCGCGCCTCGGCGACGCCTGTCGCGTCGTCGACGATTACCGTCGTTTCCACTGCGTAATGCTCACTGTAGTGCCTACGCCAACCTCGCTCCTGATGGAGAACTCGTTGACAAGGCGTTTTGCGCCACCCAATCCCAAACCCAGACTCTTTGCAGTGCTATAACCGTCTTCGAGCGCTTGGTCGATGTTCGCAATACCGCGACCGCTGTCTTGAAAAACCGCTTGCAAGCCAATTCGACCATTAACGTTGCATTCGGTCAGATCCATGTATCCACCGCCGCCATGGACCAAGGTATTGCGCGCCAGCTCGGACGCTGCCGTTACAAACTTCGTCTTGTCAATGGCGCTAAAGCCAAGCTTCGTTGCCCAGTCCTGCACCAAACGCCGCGCGGCGCTGGCCTGCTCGGCCGTCGTGATATCGACCTTGACGCTGTTTACGCTGACGATGACGGGTCTCCCGCGTCACCAACACGGGAACGTAACAGTGCCATTCCTTTGTCGATATTCAACGCCGTGGAAATCCCTGTCAATGGCATGCCCAATTCGACAAGCGTAATGGCAACTGCCGGCCGCATGCCGACCAGGACCGTGGCGGCGTCCATGATTTTCGACATCGCCGCGATATGACCGAGAATCCTGCCAATAAACGAATCGACGATTTCAAGCGCCGAAATGTCTATTAACACCCCCTTCGCCTTGTGTGCCGTAATCTGCGCCGCCAAGTCATCCTGTAGGGAGAGTGCTAGCTCGTCATGCAGTTCCACCTGGATGGAAACGAGCAGGAAATTGCCCAGACGCAGAACCGGAATTTTTTCCATGGTGCTTATCTGGCTTCCACGCGCTGTTCGCGGACGATATTCATTCCCACACGCTTCAAAGCCAGCTTCAGCGCATCTTCCAATGTCGCCTTCGTCACCACGTTACCAAGGTCGACGCCCAGGTGCACAATGGTTTGCGCGATCTGCGGGCGAATACCGCTGATGATGCACTCGGCGCCCATCAAGTGCGCCGCCGCCACAGTTTTCAATAAATGTTGCGCAACCAAGGTATCGACGGTGGGCACACCCGTGATATCGATAATGGCAATCGCGGCTTCATTGGCAACGATCGATTCCAGCAGGCTCTCCATAACCACTTGCGTACGCTCGCTGTCCAGCGTACCGATCAGTGGTAAGGCAACCACGGAATCCCACAAGCGGACAACCGGCGTTGTCAGATCCAGCAACTCCTGTTGCTGGCGCTCGATGATGCGCTGACGCGTGGCCTGATACGCCTCCACCGTCAAGAGGCCCAGCTTATCGATTGTGATCGTCAACTTCCACAACGCATCGGTCAGCGCATCGGCTTCGACGACACGCGCACGCAGCGCCTTGAACAGTGGCTCTTTCAGCGAGAAAACAAACATCGCCGTCTCGGACGGCGTGAAACCCTGCGTTGCACGGTGCCCAGACACGGTCACCAGATGCGATTTCAACGCATCCCAGTTTTCACCGCTGAGAGACGCATCGTAATCGCGCGTCACTGCCTTGGTAAACAACGAGAGAAAGGAACGGCTCGCTTCCCTCACCTCGGACTCGGAGATCAAACCACGCTGGGCGTTCCCCCCCAACTGCACCGCCACCCACTCTTTCAGTATGTTCTCTTCTTCAGTGGTCAAGAATTGTTCAAGGCTTTTATTGGCTTGCAAAATGGGCTCCTGGGGGCCGCCGGGCTTTTATCATCGCGTGGATACGCGAGTCGTACGAATACCTGATCGCTTTTTACCCTTCTCGAGACATGTATATCACGAAGGTGGTTCAACGACGGCAAAGCATTCTATCCCGGATTTTTTGGATAGCGAGAGAGTATGCGCTGTCTTGCGCGTCGCTGCTGCATCAACGGTCAATAGGCGAGCTGCATCGCTCCGGCAAATCGGATATCGTGAGAGACTCCCTTTTCTTTGTTGGATTTTTCCGTGTTACAACAACGAACCTGGTGCTGTATTTTTTGGACGGTATTCGGATTGAGCGCGTCGGCACATGCGGCGACAGATGTCAATTGCAGTACTGCACGCGTGCCGGGCCAACGTGTGATTTGCGATTACACGATCGTCGGTCACGAATACGACGCGCTTTACGCGGAACAGCAGCGAATGGCCGCGGCAGGAATGCTCTCGCAAGGCCAAGTTGCTGATTTCCGGGCACGGCGTGATGCGTGCACGGATGTAGGTTGCGTAGAGAAACTGATCAACGATTGGCAAACGCATGCAAAAGCGCTTAATCGAGCGCAGACCGATGCAGCTGGGATGCAAGCGGTAGGGGCTGGCGCGGCGCCGAATGCCGTATCGATGCCATCTGCGTCCAACCAGCCACCGCCACCGCCCGCGCAGGACCCCAATGCACAACCCACGGCGGCGCAGACGCAGTTTGGCGCGCCTACGCAAATTACGAACAACCTGGTCCCGGTATCCCCCGATGCCGCCTTCGGAACTACGACGAGCGAGACAGCTGGCGCGGCAGCATCGGCTGCCTCTGTGTCCGATGCCAGCACACAGCCCACCGCCGAGCGGAATGCATTGCAAGCGGCGCAGGACGGACGACCATCCAACGGCAGTTTGTTGCGTAACGGCGCATTGCTGATTATTTTGGTGGCCATTGGCGCCGCGACGTGGCGTACGCGCCAACGCCTGCGGAATCGGGCGGGAGATCGCCGCGACGATGCGCCCTACGAGCGTCGTCCGCCGCGCTGAACGGATGTCACATTGCAACGCGCAAGCCGCCACACTCAACCGCGCGGTATCGCACCGCGCCCCAGGAGCGCTCCATGAACGCGCGACATGACGACCCAAGCCCGATATCACACGCAAGCGATGCGCAAAAAGCGCGTCCGATCGCCCACATCCGCGTGCAGACTAAAGGAAGCGGGCTCATCGATATCACCGCGCAATTGCGTCGCTTCATGGATACACAACCCGCCAGCGACGGACTGTTGACTGTGTTCTGTCGGCATACCTCGGCATCCTTGCTGATCCAGGAGAACGCCGATCCGTCGGTACGGATTGATTTGGAAGCGTTTTTCTCGCGTATTGCGCCAGAATCCGGCACGCTTTACCAGCACGATACCGAAGGACCGGATGATATGCCGGCGCATCTACGTACCGCGTTGACGCAGGTACACCTATCAATTCCCGTCGATCAAGGGCGGATGGTGCTGGGGACCTGGCAGGGCGTCTATCTGTTTGAACACCGGCATGCCGCCCATCAGCGTGAGGTGGTACTCCATTTCCTGCCGAATATCAGGACGCCGTAGGCATACGCTCCAGCGTGCGCATCGCCGCGAGAACGCCAGACAACACTTTGTCCGCAACTTGCTCGGAAAACCCCGGTGGCAGGTCCGCGCGGACTTTCTCCACCACCTCGGGTGTGCGCGTGATGATCTCTTGTAGCAGCGGCTCCGCACTGTTACCGTAGCCCATTTTCTTGGCCGTGCTGTTGAAATGCCGTCGCGCAATCTTATGCACGTGATAGTGCTTATTTTTCCCGAGCAACGCCATTGCCAGTTTGATTTCTTGCTCCGCCCATTGATTTGGCCCGTCACCCATGACCGGGTAAGCGGACATCACGTCATACAATGGCGTCAGCTTGAAACTGCTTACGCCGCCGGCGAGCAGCTGGATGCTGAAGTTTTTGGCATGACCGTCCGGCGCACGCATCATCCAGAAGAGAATCTGGGAAGCCATGAGGGTACGCATGTCGTCCACCGCTTGCTGCGATTGCAGCAATAGCGCGGACATCTGCTGCAATCCCGGGCCGCCCTCGCTCTCGTATTTGATCAGCGGTGACGTGCCAGTTGCCTGGCAAAAATCCTCCTGGATAAGCCGAAAAAGCTGCGTTCCATCGCGGGAGCGCACGCGGTCGAAACGCTCGACCACGAGCACCCGTTGTGTGCCAAATGTCGCAATGCGTGCGTCCGCGGTAGGGAGGCCGTATTCCTTCAGTAGTCGCAGGCACAGCCACTCATTGTCCACCGATGTCGTGAAGTCAGCTTTGCGCCCGCCCACCATGCCAATCGGGAGCTTGAGGATGTGGGTGGTCGGCGTGGCGCCACGCGGCTTCATCCATTGCCCATCCCACCAGAGAAAGGCGTCCTTCTCTTGCGCGCCAGCCAGCGAGATGCGGAAATCGTCGTCAGGGTCCTTCGCCGCGGCGAAACGATCGGGACTGACAACTTCGAGCAAGTGCCGCTCGATGGCTTCTTCGTCAACAACGATGCCCTCAATCTTGCCCACTCCCTCCGGCACGGCGTCGTCCGGCAAAAGCTGCAACGCACCAACGCAGTCGCGACCAATCGCCGCCAGGAGATCGAACGTCGCGATGGAGCCCGTCTTGAAACGCGCCGCGACCCGTTTTCGAATCGTTTCGCTATCCGGCAGCAGGCCATCGAAGTAGTGGGATACACGCGCGCCCTTCAATGGCTCGTTGTGCAGGTTAAAGGGCAATGAAACGGATATCGGTCGCCCACGTGCGGATTGTTGCCACGCCGTATCGTATTGCAGCTCGGATTTGCCATCCGCACCGATGGTCCAGCGTCCGACAAAATCGCCGTTTGCCCACATGGACAGGGTTTGACTGTGCGAGCGGCGCCCCATATTCACCACTCCGAGATGTCCGTTGACGCAACGCCCTTCCGTTCTCCAAGATGCAACGCAAGCCCGATGACCGCACACCAGCGGAGTAACTGCCCGAAGCTAATCTCATCCGCATTTTTTTCTAAATACGATATGCGATTCTGACTTAGGCCGACGCGATGCCCAACTTCCGCCTGCGTGAGCTTGTGCCGCTTGCGGGACGTCACGAGCAACTGACCGAGCTGAGAAGCGGTCATCAGGCGTAATGCAGAAGGGGGAGCAGACATGAATGTATCCGGTATTCAGCCATTATCATTTTAGCTGTCATACGGATAAAGTCAAATTAGCTGTTATACGGATAAATTGCTTTTATCCGTATAACAGCTATCAGATAACGCTGGCACTAGCCCAGGATTTCGCGGACAAATCGTCCATAGGCGCGGGCCACAATACATCAAACTCTCGCATCTGGGCTTCGCTAACCAAACCTGCTCGGAAAAGGGCGAGGAGTTCGGCACGCAGGTATCGAATCCGTTCATTCATCGGTGCGTACCTGACCTCGTCCACGCTTATCCAGCATATGGACAAAAAAGCCCGCCAGAGCCGAAATACAAACTAACCGGCGAAGGCGGGTGTGTTGGCGATGACCATGAGAATGGTCAACACCGGAGCAGCAATCGTCGCTGCGATGAGCGCGCCGGTGACGATGGGCGTGGACATGGAATCCTCCTGCAACTTTCGTGCGGTACACCAACCTCGTGTCAGTGCATAGGCAAATACTAGCCTATTGTAAGGAGAATAGCAATAGATGGTGGTTATTACATGCCGCAGCAGAAGTTGCTGCAATTGATCGGAAATCGTTACCGGAACAGGCGCAAATCACAAAAATTTAACGCTAAAACAACCATTTGGATAGACAATTCGACGGCAAGCAAGGCATCTTGACAAAACTGTTTTGCTAAAAATAATGAATATCTTCCTTACCCAGAAAACCCATTTTGTAGAAGTTTCAACCTTACAAACTGGCGCCATTTGCGGAATTTGGCGACATTCCATCCAATAGATTGTGACGCGGACCGGCACCACGGACACGGCTGATCTCAGCGTCGATGACCATATGGAATGGCTCAGGGGTATGGATGTGATAACCCTGGAAAAAGTCCACTTCCATTTGGCGCAGCAGGCTCAACGTGGCGGCGTTTTCCACGGACTCCGCGACGGTACGCGCGCCAAGATCGCGTGTGATCTGATGAATCGATTTGACAATATTTCGATCCACCGCGTTCTCGATCATATTGACGACGAAACCGCCGTCGATCTTGACCAGGTCGACCGGAAAATTTCGCAAATAGCCGAACGAACTCATGCCAATACCGAAGTCGTCCAAGGCCACGTGTACCCCTGCCCCGCGTAACGCGTTGATCGCCACCGTCGCGGACGCGAGATTGCGCATCAAGGCTGTTTCCGTGATTTCAAACGTCAACGCGCCTGGCGGTACATTGGACGCCGAGATCAACTTCAACGCATCACCAACGAAATCGGGATCATTCAGTGAATTCGCCGACATATTGACGTGTACCGCGCACAATGCACCGCCCGCCATCCCGCGCTGTAGTTCTGCCAGCGCGCTCGACAATGCCCAACGGTCGATGTGCACCATCAGGTCATAGCGTTCCGCGGCCGGAATGAACACCGAGGTAGGAATCGGCGTGCCGTCACGATCGAACATGCGAGCCAGCAATTCCCATCGTGGCACGGCGCGCGCGTCGCGTGGCAATACTTTTTGCGCATAGAGGAATATCCGCCCCTCGCTGATCGCTTCGGTGATGCCCGCTGCGAGGACAATCTTTCGATGCCAATCCGCCGCGTCACTTTGCCCTCCGCGATAAACACTGACCATGTTTCGGCCATTGTCCTTGGCCGAGTAGCAAGCGGCATCTGCTTCGGTCAGCAGTGCGTTTGGCGACTCGGCATGCCGGTCGATCGCGGTCAGACCGATGCTTGCCCCCACGCTATACGTCCGGCCGTCCCAAACAAACTGCAGTGCATTGATCGCCGCAATCAATTTATCCAGCACGACCTTGGCCTCATCGATCGTACAGTCATGGAGAATAACGCCCAACTCGTCACCGCCCAACCGTCCCACGAAATCCGTAGCGCGCAATTGCGCCGGCACCAGCAGGCCGATCTGCTTCAGCAGCATATCGCCAGCCCGGTGTCCGGCCGTGTCGTTGACGATCTTGAATCGGTCGAGATCGATGAAGGCAAGTGCATGCTGCCGATCCGACATCTGGACCTCGAGCAATGCCTGTTCCAATGCATCGCCAAATGCAGTACGGTTGGGCAGGCTGGTTAATGCGTCGTGGCTGGCGTTGTAAGCAAGCTTGCGTTGCAATTCGCGCGACTCGCTGACGTCTCGCATCACCAATACCGCGCCAATCACCGCACCTTCGGCGGTGCGCACCGCGGCGGCGTTGCATGCTACTTCACGGCGCCAACCGTTCCGGTCGATCAAGACGCCCACGATACTGACGTGAGAGGCGCGCGGCGTCCCCAACGCACGACGCACCGCATCCTTGACCGGCTGCCCGGTGTCCGGGTCGCGCAACGAGAATACCGTCGCGATGGGCAGTGACAAGGCATCACTATTCTGCCAGCCAGTAATGGCCTCCGCGGCTGGGTTGACAAACTGCACCATGCCATCGTTATTCGTCGTGATCACCCCGTCGGCAATCGACGCCAATGTCACTCGCAGATGCTCGTTCTGTTCGCTCAGCAACTGCTGGGTTTGCATTCGCTCGGTAATGTCTTGCACCTGGGCCACGAAAAACCGCGGACTGCCTCGCTCGGTACGCGCCAGGGTAACCTTCACCAACGCGTCCACCAGCCGACCATCCGGATGCGTGAAGCGTCGCTCGATCACATAGGCATTGATGCGGCCTTGTTCCAACGACGAAAACCCGGCCTCGTCGTTATGCCAGAACTGCGGCCCCAGCAAGTCGTGCAAACGGTCGCCGAGTAGCCGCTCCTCGGACACTCCCAGTAGCGCGATCAATGCCGGATTGACGTAGGACACATAGCGGTCCAGTTCGACCAGCGCGATACCGACGGATGCGCTGTTCATCGCCCCTTGAAACAGCGACTCATTGCGCACCGCCGCCAACCGACCCAGGCGACCGTGTTCGTACACGCGTCGAAACAACAACGTCAAGCCAATGATACAAAGGGTCAAAGTCAGATCGAGTAGCCCCAGCAACTGCGCACGCTCACGCCAGCTTCCGTAGACCCGCTTCATTGATTCTCCCAGCGCGAGCAAGATCGGAAAACCGTCCACATCGTGATAGACATAGAGCCGTTGAATACCGTCGATCTTGGATCGGCCTTCGAAATAACCGTGCTTCTGCATCGGGAAGTAACGCCACAGATCGCCGTTCGACACATTCGTATTGAACGAAACACCGGTATCCGGCTTCCGCGCCAAAACCGTCCCATCATTGCGAAGGAGTGCCGCGGCGCCTTCGTCATCGATCGGCAACAACGAGAACGCACGATCGAATACCGATTTCGGAATCGATGCAAACACGACCCCGGCGAAGCGGCCATCGGCGGTCGATAAGCGACGGCTCATGCAGACGTAGTATTTCCCATCAAGCGGGCTTTGAATCACGCGACTGATAAAGGGCTGATCCGTGGCATCACGGTCACTGCCAGGCGGCGCGGCCGGCGTGCCCTCATGTACCTTGAAGAAATCCTGATTTGCCACATTGTTGCGCCGCGGCGGTGACGAACGGGAATCGAGCACCAGATCGCCGTTGGTATCGGCGACCAATAGCGAACTGGCATGGCGCAAACCGTCCCCGCGTTGGAACAACGCCAGCAAATGCGCGGTAGGTCCTATCGCGGCAGGCATGGCGGATGCGCCAACTGGCGCGCCAGATGCCCCCGCACGCGCCGCCGCGGCAGCCAACTCAGCAGCAACGGCTTCCGCGGTGCGGTCGGGCGACATGCCAGTGGCCCCCGACGCCGGGCTAACCGGTGCCGCGGCGTCGTTCCCTGAGGGGCTTGTCTTATAAAGCGTTCGAACGGCTGCCTGCAGCGACGCGTCGACAACGGACAACCGTGCACCCAAATCGGCTGCAAGCGTGCGGTTGGCGTTAGCCAATAAGGACAGCGCGCGGTCGCGCGCGTCGTGGCGCTCACGTAGCAGCGTATAGGCAAAAATCGCGTTCAGTGCGATGGCCAAAGCCACCATGCCCCAGATCAAATGCCGAGCGGCGGCGCGGGGTGCCGATGTCTTCTCCAACGGCTCTACAGCAAGCGATTCGTGTCCGGGCTGCGACGCGCGCGCATGCTCGGCGTCGGTTCGGCGGATCAACAAGGCTTTTTTCGATTTAGCGAGATTGTGGCGCTCAATAAGTCAATCGGCGCCGTCCCTTCAACAAGCGAACGGCGCCGAGTCCGGAATCCAGGAAACGGATGACTGAAATAAGACTAGCCTGCCTACGCCCTAGCCTCAAGCTCTAATGCCAAATGTTTCAAACTGACACAAACGCCAGCTTCAATATGTTTCAAGACAGCAATTTCAAGGAAAAATTTCCCGGAAAACACGAGAACGTCCTTATCTGAAGGGTGTTTTTTCCGCACCATCGGACATCGATAAACGACGCCTAAACAAGGAGGCTCCGCATTAATTTATCGAGAAACGACTCACACGCCACGATCTGCTCCAAGGCGACGTATTCATCGGCACGATGCGCTTGTTGAATGTTGCCCGGCCCGCAAATCACGGTGGGAATGCCGGCTTGCGCGAATTGACCACCTTCGGTCGCGTAAGCGACTTTCCTTGTCTCGGTATCGCGTGCCAATGCACGCACCAGCGTTGTCACCGCGGCTTGCTCGGCGGCGTCCAGTGCGGGTGCACCAGCAGTACGGATCAACTCAATCGCCGCGGCCGGGTGGTCTCGCCGCATTCGCGGCAACAACTCGGTCTGGATATAAGCGCGAATGCGGGCCTCGATGCCTGCGGCATCGACACCGGGCAAGTTGCGATATTCAAACTGGAATTCACAATCGGCCGGCACCGTATTGATGGCATTGCCTCCCTTGATCAAGCTTGTCTGCCCGGTTGAAAACGGCACATCGAAGTCGGCGTCGAACGGCCCCTTCGCGCGGAATTCGTCCACCATATCGCGGATAAAACAGATAAGACGGGCCGCATGTTCGATCGCGTTTGCCCCGCGCGGCGTCAATGACGAGTGTGCCGCATGTCCGTGTACGTGACACCGGAAGGTGTTGATTCCTTTATGTGCGACGACCACCCGCATTTCGGTGGGTTCGCCAACAATACAGCCCGATGGCTTTACACCGCGGGCCGCCAGGTCCGCCAGCAGGACCGGTGCGCCGAGACAACCCACTTCTTCGTCATAGGTAAGGGACAAATGGATTGGCTGCCGTAACGGCTTGGCCGCAAAGTTCGGCAGTTGCGCCATGACGGTACCAATAAAGCCCTTCATGTCGGCTGTACCGCGACCATAGAGCAGACCATCACGGATTTCCGGCTTGAACGGATTCGACTGCCATTGCTGGCCGTCGACCGGAACGACATCGGTATGTCCGGACAGCACGATGCCTCCATCCAATTCGCCTGACGCCGCTGCCACCGTGGCGAACAGGTTGGCTTTCTTGCCCGTCCGGTCGTATGTCAATACCGGCGCCTTGCCCGTAATGCGCTGAACGGCGTCGCGGATGGTTTCGATCAGACCGAGATTCGATTCCCGGCTGGTGGTGTCGAACCGTACCAATCTCTCAACCCACTCGAGCGACGCGGGGCGGTGCACCGCAGCGGAATTCGTGGCGCCGTCAGCACCCGCGCGGGCAGGAGAACCATTGGTTCCAGTAAGGACATCGGTCGCGGACCCGCTGCGAGGCGAAGCAAGCGATTCAGAGGAAAGCGTTGTCATGGTTTCTATCGGAATGGCGCGCCGTGGCGGCGCAGCCGGTCGAAACGGACCGTAGGTCCAGTACAGACCGGCGCGCCATGCTGGCAAGCGCGCAAATAATTTGTCACAAAATTGAGACGTTACGCGAAAACATCAGCACGCGCTGCACAATTCACCGCCGGACGGGGCTGCTACGCATACAATGGCGCCGCCGTGCCGCCGTATAGACGAACGCGCGGCGCGCTACAAAAGGACGCGCTCGCTATAATCGAATTTTGTCCGCGCCGCGGGAGCAATTCAAGAGCATGAACACTGCAAGGCCGCTCGATCGCGGCACGATCGTGCTGATCGAGGACGACGCACACACGCGTGAAGCATTATCGACATTGCTATCCGACCTAGGCGCCACGGTGCTTGCCGTAGCGGATGCGGAGGACGGTTGCGCCACCGCCATCGAAGCCCTCCCGGATGCCGTCATCTGCGATATCGTCTTGCCCGGCATGGACGGCTTCTACCTCATCCAGTCGCTCCGCGAACACGAAATCAGACACGGCGTGGAGCCTGCCGTCGCCATCGCCTTGACAGGTCACGACGACGAGGTCCATCGACTGCGCAGTTTTGCCGAAGGATTCCAACATTTCCTCACCAAACCGGCCGATATCGACGCCCTGGTCGCGGTTCTGACTGCCGCCATCAACCGCCGTGCCCGATAAGGCGGACCAACGCAGTGGCTCAACCACCTGCCGCCTTCACTAGCGCATACACATGATTGAATTGCGGTGGCGCCGCGCAATGCCCCGCGCTGAGCCGATCTGTCTTATTTTCCCGATTTACCTGACCTGGATTTGCCTGTAACTCAGGGCTTACCCTTGCCGATTATTAATCGGTCATTTTCGCCTCCCCAATTACTTTCAGCTGGTTTACCATGCCGCGACAACGTTGTAATTCATGCTATTTCTGCGCAAATGACGCAGGATCGTAAAAAACATAATCATTGGGCCGCAGACCATCCGGATTACTTTCCGGCCGTCCAGTGCAGCATGAAAACACCAGTTAATAAGCGGTGATCTCAGGCCGCGTATCTCGGAGGCAGTAAATGACGCAGTACATTGATCGCGCGGCGCCGCGCGACCGCAAGCAACGGATCTTCGCCATCATCGGGGCATCTTCGGGAAATCTGGTGGAGTGGTTCGATTTCTACGTTTATTCCTTCTGCTCCATTTATTTCGCCGCATCGTTTTTTCCAAAAGGTGATGCCACCACGCAGCTATTGAATACTGCCGGCGTATTTGCCGCGGGCTTCCTGATGAGACCAATCGGCGGTTGGTTTTTTGGTCGCATTGCCGACAAATTCGGACGTCGCCGCGCCATGCTGGTCTCCATCACCATGATGTGTGGCGGTTCGCTGGTGATTGCTTGTCTGCCAACCTATGCCACGATCGGCGCCGCGGCGCCATTCCTGTTACTTTTAGCACGCTTGTTCCAAGGCCTGTCGGTGGGCGGCGAGTACGGCACCAACGCCACTTATATGAGTGAGGTCGCCATCCGGGGAGAACGCGGTTTCCTGGCCTCGTTTCAATATGTAACGCTGATCGGCGGTCAATTGCTGGCCGTGCTGGTGATCGTTATTTTGCAAGCCATCCTTAGCGATGCGGAGCTGCGTGCATGGGGCTGGCGCATCCCATTCTTTATCGGTGCGTTGTCCGCTGTCGTGTCTCTCCTGCTGCGCCGCTCCCTGACGGAAACCGTGTCCGACGAGACACGTCAGCGCAAGGATGCAGGCTCGTTGTCCGCGCTGATGAAACACAGCCGTGTGTTCATTACAGTGGTGGGCTATACCGCCGGCGGCTCGCTGATCTTCTATACGTTCACCACATATATGCAAAAGTACCTGGTCAACACCGCGCATATGTCAGCGAAGACCTCCAGCACGATCATGACCGGCGCACTGTTCGTCTATATGATTCTGCAACCGGTATTCGGTGCGCTGTCGGACCGCATCGGCAGACGGAATTGCATGCTCACGTTCGGCGTGCTGGCCACCGTCTGCACTTATCCATTGTTGACGGCGCTGGGCAATGTCACCAGTCCATGGGCCGCCTTCGGCCTGATTGTCATCGCGTTGGCGATCGTGAGCCTCTACACGTCGATCAGCGGTTTGATCAAGGCGGAAGTGTTCCCGCCAGAAGTCCGTGCGTTGGGCGTGGGCCTGTCCTATGCCGTTGCCAATGCGGTATTCGGCGGCTCGGCCGAGTACGTTGCCCTGTGGATGAAACAAGGCGGCAACGAATCCATGTTTTACGTCTATGTATGCGTCATGATGGCTATCGGCATCTTCTTCTCCCTGCGCATTCCCAAGCCAGGTGAGGGTTACCTCGAGCATGTCGATTAAGGGTACGATCGCGGTGCCGCTTGTCCTGCATCGGGCGACCGGCGCGGAAGTTGTGCATCGTATGTGTCTGCATGATCGCAGACGAACTTATTCGCGAAATTGCGGCGAATAAAAGTAACTTTTGCGGGGCAAACTTCGTTACGATCCGGTGACTGTCTGCATTGCTGTCCATACCGGTTCGGAGACCTGCCTTGCCTCGCCCCATTCTTGCGCGCATTCACGCGCACGCTCTTGCCCATAACCTGTCGGTCGTCCGCGCCTGCGCTCCCCATAGCCGCATCTGGGCCGTCGTCAAGGCGAACGCGTATGGTCACGATATCGCACATGCCTATCCGGGTCTGAAACAGGCTGACGGCTTCGCGCTGCTCGATCTGGACGAAGCGGTGCGCGTTCGTGAACTGGGATGGACGGGACCGATCCTGCTGCTCGAGGGTATCTTCGAGATGCGTGACTGGGACATTGTCGAGGCCCATGGCCTGACTGCTGCCATTCATCATCCGGATCATCTACGCATGCTCGCGGAGCGCAAGCCGGCGCGACCGCTGCCAATCTATTTGAAGATGAACAGCGGGATGAACCGCCTTGGTTTTACGCCTGACGCGTATCGCCACGCGTACACGCAAGCCCGCGCCCTGCCCGCCGTGGGCGCTATCACGTTGATGACGCACTTCGCCACCGCTGACGGTCCACAAGGTATTGCATCGCAGATGACGGTATTTGAGCAAACCGCCGATGGCCTGTCCGGAGAGCGGTCGCTCTCCAACTCGGCCGCCACGTTATGGCATGCGAACGCGCACGGAGACTGGGTGCGCCCTGGCGTCATGTTATACGGCGCCGCGCCGAGCGGCGTGGCGAGTGATATCGCCGGCCGGCTGAAACCGGCAATGTCGTTGGAAAGCCGCTTGATATCCGTTCAGACTCTGCGCCCAGGTGACACCCTTGGTTATGGCGCCACGTTCACCGCGCAGGCAACCATGCGCATCGGCGTGGTCGCTTGCGGCTATGCCGATGGCTATCCACGCACGGCCCCCGTGGACACCCCGGTCGTCGTCGACGGCATAAAAACGCGCGTGGTAGGTCGCGTCTCGATGGACATGCTCACCGTGGATCTCACCCCCTGCCCGAATGCCAACGTCGGCGCACCGGTGGAGCTCTGGGGCGCGCAATTGCCGATCGATGACGTTGCCAATGCCTGTGGCACGATAGGCTACGAACTGATGACGGCGGTGACCGCGCGCGTGGCGCGCGTGGCGGGGTAAAAGACCGGGCGTCACCCATTTCCCATCGCCGAACCAGTGCGAAGCACGTCATCACGCGCTGAAGGCGAGCGGCACCATAACCATTATCTAAACAGATACAGGGATATCCCGAATACTGCGAACCGGCAACTGCCTCGACAATAACTGGGAACCGATTCCATTTCATTCCCATGTGCCCCGCCAACACCACGCAATCCTTACACGATGGCCCAATCGATTTTCTGACGTATGGCGAGGCGATGACACTTTTCATCGCCGAAACGCCAGGTGACCTGGCGCTGGTCGAGCGCTTCTCGCGCCGCGTCGCCGGCGCCGACCTGAACGTCGCGATCGGCCTGTCCCGACTCGGCTATCGGGTCGGCTATCTGAGCCGTGTGGGCAAGGACAGTTTCGGTCGCCACGTTCTGGCGACCTTGGCAGAGGAACATATAGACAGCACGTGCGTGACGGTGGACGAACGCTACCGTACAGGATTCCAACTCAAGGAAAAGGCCCTGCAAGGGGCCGACCCGATCACGGAATATTTTCGTAAAGGTTCGGCCGCGAGTCATCTTAGTGAAGCGGATTTTGATATCGCTTACATCGCACGTGCGCAAGCATTACATCTGACAGGGATTGCGCCAGCTATCTCGGAAACATCGCGCGCACTGGCCTTCAAACTCGCGAAGCATTTTCGCGAGACCGGCAAACCCATTTCATTCGATCCCAATCTACGACCATCGCTCTGGCCGTCAGAGCACGTCATGATTGACACGATGAATCAATTAGCCGATCTCGCGGATTGGATTCTCCCCGGCATCGGCGAAGGCAAACTGCTGACCGGTGCCAAGACACCCGAAGGCATCGCGGACTTCTACCTGAAGCGCGGTGCCACCGGTGTGGTCGTGAAACTGGGAGAAAAGGGCGCGTTCTACGCGTCGGCCGCCGGCGCAAGCGGCTACGTGGATGCGGTACCGGTCACGGAAGTCGTGGATACCGTGGGGGCCGGCGACGGCTTTGCGGTGGGCGTCATCAGCGCGCTGGCCGCAGGCAAGTCGCCACGTGAAGCAGCATTACGCGGTGCACTCATTGGAGCATTGCAGGTGCAGGTGGTCGGTGACAGCGAGGGACTGCCCACTGCTGAGCAACTGGCCCGTCTGGAGCATGATCAGGCAGCGTAAATCCTCCAGCAGAACCACGATGCCATCGCCGAACGTATCGGCGTGCCAGCACACGGGTGCGCCGACCGGCAAAGAAGGAATGGGGGACAAACGCTCGTGGGGGCGTCGTTCCGCTGCGCGGGACAGACGCCCCCGCCTGCAACGTCGCCGCCAATCCAGATGTTTTAGAACACTGATAAAAAAACAATGAGTGCACCGACCATTAGCGACGTGGCCAAATCGGCAGGCGTTGGCAAGACCAGCGTCTCCCGTTATTTGAATGGCGAAACCGCAGCCTTGTCGCCCTCGTTGCGGGAGCGGATCGAACATGCGATAACCTCGCTTAACTATCATCCCAATCAAATGGCGCGGGGATTGAAACGCGGACGCACGCGCTTGATCGGTGTGTTGCTGGCGGACCTGCAAAACCCCTTCTCCGTGGCGTTGATACAAGGTATAGAGGCGGCGTGCCGGGGCTGCGGCTTGATGCCAATCATCTGCAACACCGGCAATGAGATCGAACTGGAAAACCGTTACATCGATCTGCTTCGCACCTATCGGGCGGAGGGCTTGCTGGTGAACCCGGTGGGACTGCCGGAATCCGCGTTACGTACGGTCGTCGAAGGCGATATCCCGGTCGTCTTGATGGATCGCAAGGTCGACGGGATAGCGTGCGACAGCGTTGGCCTGGATAACCTGTCCGCGTCCAAGCAGTTGCTGGCCCATTTAGCGGCGTCCGGATTTCAGTCGGTCGCGTTTGTCGGCGAGGCCTGGTCATCGATCAGTACGCGCCGCGAACGCGAGGCAGCGGTGCTGTCTGAAGCGCACCGCCACGGTATGTCCAGCCGCGCGCTCGAACTGGATCGTGGGGATGAAGCCAGCATCGCCGGCGTCATTGATGTGGTGCGCGAGTCCGCTACGCGATCTCGAACGGCCGTGGTCACGGCAAACGGACAGGTGATGCTGGCACTGGCGCTCGAACTGGCACGCCGTCGCGACACCGGCCAGTCCGGCGTGGATGCACCGGTCGTTTATCGCGGCGAGGATGCACCACTCGGACGACTTGGCCTTGCCTCATTCGATGATCCTGACTGGGCCGCGATAATGACGCCTGGCATTACTACCCTACGCCAACCCACTTTCGATATTGGCGCCCAGGCGCTTTACCTGCTCAACGATCGGCTCGACGGTCAGGCCCATGCGCAACGTGAGAAGCGCATGCCACACACCGGCGCACATGCCATGGGCCTGTCGACACCGCGCAATCGGTCATTCGAAGGGCAGTTGATTATCCGTTCTTCCACACTGCCAACGTACGCGTAGACAAGTTGACAGACCGAGGGAAGTCAATGCCGCCGGCCCATCGGTCAGGCTGGTGGAAAAGCACGTACTCCCTTACGATACGGTCGCATCATCGATATCCCTTATATATCGTAAAATCATCTTTCTACGTAGAAAGTAATGGTTTTTTGCATAATAAGACGAGCAAGGCGAGTAGACAATGATGGGTCATGCGCCCCCTTGGCCGATTCGCCCCTCGGAAGGCACCTTATCCCCTATCCATACAAAATCTTGATGCAAGTGCTGCCTGGAAACGAACATAAATTGAAAATGATGAAGCGCGTGGCCACCAGCTTGCTGGTCGTGGCCGCCGCGTTACTCGCCTTGGCCAAATTTCACCACGATGCCGGTCCATGGGCATGGCTTAGCGCGTTTGCCGAGGCATCGATGGTCGGCGCACTTGCGGACTGGTTCGCGGTGGTCGCGTTGTTCCGGCGTCCGATGGGACTGCCGATCCCCCACACCGCCATCCTGCCAAGCAACAAGGCCCGCGTTGCCGATGCGCTGGCGGTATTCGTCCGCGATAAATTCCTCGGCACCGATGCGTTACTGGCGAAGATTCCAGCGCTCGATCCTGCCGCCGCCCTGGCCGACTGGCTCCGGGAACCCAAGCAAGCCCGGCTCGCCGCGGACAAGCTCGCCGACGGCATTGCCGTATTCGTCCGCGCTTTCGACGATACCCCGCTGAAAGACGCGCTGGCAGGTCTTGTACGGGAGCGTGCGCGAGATGTCGACGTCAGCGGCGCGGTGGGACAGATGCTTGACCTTTTCACCGAGAACCGCCGCCATCAGTCGTTGTTGGACGAGGGCATCAAACGCGCGGCGCTCTGGCTCGACGACCCCGCGGTCCAGCAGTACTTCGCCAATCGCATTGTCGCAGTGGCGGGAGAAGAATATCCGACGCTCATCAGTGCATTAGGGTTGTTCGGCGTGAAAACCGAAGAGGTTGGCGTCAAGCTGGCAGGCGCGTTGGTGCGAGGCTTTCACGTCTATCTGCATGAGATCAGTGAGAACCCCGAACACGAACGGCGCCAGGCATTCGACGCCGCGGTGCAAGGCTTTATCGACAAATTGAAAATCGATGAGGCGTTTCTGTCCAGGATAGACGAGGCAAAGCTCGCCTTGCTCCGCAGCCCGGCCCTGTCCACGCATATCGATCGCATCTGGGAGTCCGCGCGCGAACATCTGTTGCTGGGACTGGCCACGTCAGGATCGTCATTGCGCGTGGGTTTGACCGACGCATTAGCGACGTTTGGCGACACGCTGCTATCGTCGCGGGCATGGTGCGATGCGCTGAATGCGCAATGCGCAACGTTTGTCGCGGCGATTGCCCCAGCCGTGCGGGAAACGGTATCCGCCCATATCGCACAGACGGTCCGCGAGTGGGACGATGCGGTACTGGTCCAAGAGGTGGAGCGAAGTGTCGGCAGCGACCTGCAATTCATCCGGATCAATGGAACGATCGTCGGCGGTCTGGCCGGACTGACCATTCACGCCGTGACGACGATCCTGGCCTGACCCGCAACCTCGATGGTTTGCCCCGCGCGGATCTTGCAGGTCTTGCGCGTTTCCACCGTGCCGTCCACGCGAACGTCCCCTTGCGCGATCAGCATCTTTGCAATGCCGCCGCTAGGCGTCACCCCGGTGACCTTCAACAAGTCATTCAGGGCAATATGCTCCCCCTTTAGCGCAAACGTAAAGTTTTCCATCGATCGATCCTGTGGCGCTAGCGCGCGATAATACGCGCGGACATGATGCGCCGGAGAAAGCGGTCGATGTTGCCCGGGAATAACATGACGGTCAAGTCCGCCATACCGCTCTTAATGCCCTGCCAATAACCTTATTTTTTTGGGCTTGTTCAGGCAAAGGGAATAAGCTCACCCTGTGACATGAGCGCCTCCCGATGTCGAACGGTACGCAAAACGAGGCTGAAAGCTTCGGGCGTGTTCATGCCCGCGCTGGTTAGCATCTTGCTGATCGTACCTTCCAAATATAGAGGGTCAACAGAGATACCGAACGCCATACTGATCAGCACGGTCCGCTCCAAAGCTTCGCGATCCTCCAGACGGATTGAAAAGCGGTCGAAGAAACAGTCGAGTTTGCGTCTTGTGCCGGGCGCCTGATCGGCTTTATCCGGCAGGTCGGCAAAATGCTGTCCTGCCACATTGCAGAGATGCGCAGCGAAAGCGGGCGACGCATACGGCATGGATGACTGCGGATCCATTACATACTCCGCGGTCCACGTCGAAAAGCTGACGCTGTCCACCAAAGGCTTATCAGCCGCGGCGAATTCGCTCAACATTGAAAACATGGCACCACGCGATGCAACAGGACACGACGCAAAAACACGCTGTAGTATCTCGGTCGCTTTCGACGGCACGTCAGCGGGGTTGGCACCATTGGCCCACGCACGCAGTTCCGCGACATGCGCCCGGACGGCACTTTCAGGGTCGCCGCGATTCAACGACACAGCCGCATAATCCTCTCTCCAGACTCTCACCTGCTCTAGTAAAGAAGGCTTTTCCGGTAGGGCGTTTGTACTGCGGTCGACCATTGCCGCCCATCGGTCCGTAAGGATGGCTTGAGCAGAAAAAGGCATTGTAGATATATTGCTCAATTGCGACATAACATGACCAGGCTCAGACATGTCATTACAAATGTCGAAATAGGCAAACATCAAAACTTGGTCCATCTTCGCCGCACTACTTTCGTCCAGCGATTTAAAGGCCTGAGGTTCTACCTGACGAAAGTATTTGTCAATCGTCACGGTCCATGCGTTAAGATCAACCGTTTTCAGGTCGCTTAGTCGTCCTGGCGTTGCCATTGCAGACCAATCGTCACCAACGGTCAAAAACCGTGTGTAGGCACTTTCGCAGAGGCAACGCTCAATCAATGCGATCAATCTGGTATCGACGAATCCAAGACCGTCAAGTGTCTCTCTCAAGCCTGGGCCCTCCATCACCATCGCCGCGATTTTTATCGCCATTCTTGGAAACAGTAATTGATCTCGTTGCCGGTCAGTGATCCCAAAACGCTCCACCAGCGTCGAGAAAAGAGCGGCATCAATATACCTCTGCCCATTGCCTAAAAGCGCCACTGCCGTTCGATCTGATACGTGATCAAGATAGACAGGGGGATTTTCCATCGCGTCTTCTAGCAGCTGCCAGTTCAAGCCTCGATGGTCCGCCGCGGCGGCATCCAATATGTCGGGCCAATAGGACGGCGGGATGCTCTTCAAGCGGCCATAGAGTCTTTGCTCAAAAGCCGCGTAGTCGGCAGGATCAGAGGGAAAAGTCGTTAAGCATGCGGCAACTTCGAGATGGGCGAGACATTCCGGGGCCTGTGCCAGTCGCGGGTCATTTGCAATGGCTTCGCGCGTCTCGGCAATTATCGTACGCCATGCGTCGCGATCACTATTGCTCATATCCACCGGGGACTGCATTGGTTCACTGGCGAATCCGCTCAGGAATATCGGCCGTGAGGCAAGGCGGATTTCGCGGATGTCATTCAGCGTGCCGACAACCGTTCGGGCATGTGGATCGCTGATCGGTGACGTTTTCCCGGATGTGCCTGCTAGCGCATCCGGGTGCGATTGACTTGTGTCGTATGATTCAATTGGAAAATGTCCACCGCCACGATTTCCAACATCCATTTTCTGCTCCTAGTCACGACACATGAGATACACGCTTGACCTGCACGATTGCCGGTGGGTGCATTACAACCACCTATCGTTCCGCATCTATGTTCAATGGTGAGCATTCAAATGCGTCTCAGGAACTGGGAAGCATCGATAAGTTGCTGCAGGCAAAAAGCACGGCTTAGAGACAGACACCCGGTTGGACGTGACTTTAAGAGATTCGGTTGGCACCGCGCAGGTTACGCTGATGCTCTAGCACCTGGACAAACGATGCCTCGTCATAGAACCCGGCATTGGCGAGCTCTTTCTTGATTTCCATTCTCAATCGCGGTGCGGTCAATGCAATACGCCGGGACACCCCCATCAACACCTCTTGCTTCATCTGTTCTCGTATCACAAGGTTTAGGGAAAACCGTTCACAAAATCGGTCGTACTTTGTCTTCAGACCGTCTGCCTTATCCGGCAGTTCCGCGAAAATGGGTCCGGCAACCTTGCAAAGATGCATTAAGAAGTTGAAGGTTGTATAAGGCAAGGAAACCGCCGGGTCCTTTAGAAACACGCCAGTCCACATTGCCAATGTTTCTGGTTCCACCAACGGATCATCCACGATCGCGGACTCTCCCAGATAGCCCAGCATGGCGCCCCAAGCATTCGTCGGCATCCTCTCGAACATGTGTAACGTGAGCGATTTTGCGATTGCCCCCCATACTTCGCGCTTACCTGAGATGTTCACCCAGGCACGGAGTTCGGCCACGTAGGCCCGCACGGCGTTGACAGGCTCTTTCTCGTGCAACAGGAACGTATTGCACATCTCTACGCGCCAGTCGGAAATCGCTTTTAGTATGTGGGTATATGCAGTATTGTCTTGGTCCTGGTCAATAAGCGCTGCCCAGCGGTCCAGCAACGCGGGTTGATACCCCAACGGACTCCTCCATACATTGTGCAGACATGAAAGAACATTCTTGGGATCTTCCATATCGAGCGTTAATTTCGTAAAAGCGTCTATCAAAGACTGGCACTTTTGTTCTGGCGAACCGTTCCCTCCCCACACCGACGTAATGGCAGCCGTCTCCACGGACTGAAAAAGGGCTGACGCCATTGCCCGCCAGCGCGCCGCGGCTTGCTCAGAAATAAATTCTGCCGACCCAATTGATCCGAGTGGTTGCCAATACGGTTTCGCGCAATAGAAGTACTCCAGCTCCAACGCCAGATCGCTTTGCTCGGCTAACATGACGACTTCTGGATGCACGTCACCATACAAGTTCCATACCGCCGCATAGTCCGCGTTCAGTTCCTTACGCTGCGCGGCAATCTTCATGGCTTCGACCGGATAGAGCAATACCATGCATTGCTCCGCCGTTACCCCGAAATGCGTTTGCAACACGTCGTAAGTACGAGGACCCAGAAACGACAGCGTTGCGTTTGCCAATACGATTGCCGAGCGATCCGAAATGCAAGGAAATCGTATCGATGCATCGTTGACAAACGCTTCCAGATCGAGCCATGAGAGCATGGGATGCGTCGCGACCGACGCATCCAGCAATTCAGGCCAGTATCGGGTTGGGATATCTCGCGCCCGGGATACAAATTCTTGATAAAACGGCCGGTTCTTCGAAGGAATGCCAGTAAAGCAGCAAGTACGCAATGCAGCAATATCAAGGTCTACTTGCAATCTCTCCGAATAAGCAAAGCTTGCATCCTCGCTAATTTGCCGCCGCGTTTGCGCGATAATGCGCTCCCACTCTTCATGTGCCTGTAACACCGTGCTTCTACTGTACGAATCGATCCCCGGTCCCAGCAAATTGCAAGCAAACGTCCGTAAAGTACCAGGGCGCAACGGCAAGGGTAACGTGGCTATTGCCTGGAGAACCGTTACGACATTGGCATCGGCCACGTCCTCCGTTAGAGCGTGTGCGATTTGTGGGAGCAGAATTGCATAAAGCGACATCTTGCCAACAATCACGTGAGAAATCTTGTGACACGTCATGCTTAGCGCGACGACATCCACGATGGGAAGCATCGTTACGAGATAATTTAAAGGGTCCGACGGCAAGTCAGCCAGTCCAATGGGAGGTATGTCGCGTGTTGCCACGCCAATAGAAAAACCACCATCAATGTGAGTGCTGATCACAGGACGCCTCTAAAAGAATGCCGATACACATCCTAGGCTTATGACTGTCTCAGGAAACCAGATGATGCGTATTTACGGCACCCACCGCGAAGCGACAATGATCGCGCGAACGAATGTCCACAGCGGCGCTCGTCATACAAGATTCGCAGGAATCGGCGTCCGGCCCACGCATTGATGCTCAAGAAAAGTGCACTCAGGTGGACGTCGGAGCAAGCAGGCATTTCAATCTGCATAGAGTCGACAAGCAATGCCAACACGTTGGAAAAATTCCGCAGATGCAGCGACCCGATGTAATCGGCCTTCCGGCACCAATTTTTAAACCCCGTTAAAATGACTTCGCAGCCATTGACGTTGGGTGCCTCGATTTTTGCTTGGCGATAATAGACGGCGTCGCCAGGAGGTCGCGCGTTTCTTTCGTCTGTCTATCCGCCATCTCTGCTGCCCTACGGAATCTCCATGCGTAGTTTTTTTGTTCGTGTCATCACGATTGGCGTCTTTCTACATGCCTACGTGGGTTTTCGCCTGATCCCTGCTTTACCTGGCAACGTGATCGTGCATACGGCGTTGGCACTGTGGCTGGTTTTTTCCTGCCTTATCGTGCCGCTGGGCATGCTCCGGCGTGACGGTGGCGCTAGGGGTCTGCGGGCCTTCGCAACCTGGGTCGGCCTACTGGAAATGGGTTTTTTCTCTTTCCTTTTGACGCTGACACTGATCCGCGACGTACTGCTGCTGATCTACGCGATCATTGCCGCCACGCCGTTCGCATTTGCAACAACGCTGCAGACGGCGCTCCCCATACCCGTGGTTGTGCGTAGCAGCGCGGAGACCGTGCTCGCATTAGCGCTCCTGATGTTGCTTACCGGGGTATATAACGCACGTCGGCGGGCGCCCGTGGTGGATATCGAGATTCCGATACAAGACCTGCCCGCGGCATGGCACGGCTTCACCATTGCACAATTGAGCGATATTCACGTCGGCCCGACTATCCGCAAGCGCTATCTCGACCCTATCGTCGACGCCGTCAACGGGCTAGATGCAGATATGGTGGCGATCACAGGCGATATCGTCGACGGGAGCGTCGCCGCTTTGAAAAAGCATACGGCCCCGCTATCGCGCTTGAAAGCCAAGCATGGCGTCTTTCTGGTAACAGGTAATCACGAGTACTACGCCGGTGCCGATGCGTGGGTGACCGAATTCCGTCGCCTCGGCCTCCAAGTGCTCATGAACGAACACGTCGTCTTGACACGCGGTGAGTCGTCGCTGGTACTAGGCGGGGTGACCGATTACAACGCAAGTCACTTTAGCAGCAAGCACAAAAGCGACCCCGTCAAGGCGATGTCCGGGGCACCGGCGGACGCGGCACTGCGCGTTCTCCTGGCGCATCAGCCGCGCTCTGGCAAAGCTGCGGAAGCGGCCGGCTTCGACGTGCAATTATCGGGGCATACGCATGGCGGACAATTCTTCCCCTGGAATTTCGCCGTTCGTGTGCAACAGCCCTTCACCGCCGGCTTGGTTCGCAGCGGCAGGATGTGGATGTATATCAGCCGCGGCACCGGCTATTGGGGACCGCCAGTGCGCTTCGCCGCCCCATCCGAGATCACGCGGATTCGGTTGGTGCAGGCCAAAAATGCATGAGCCCCGTCACGGCGCGATATAAAACCGCGCCACCGCAGGCGACCCAATTCTGCAACGGCGTATTCGCGTGGAACATGGCGCTTCCGTTGATCACCGCCTCGGTTTCAACGATTTTCATTCGGATGGCAGGCCCTCCCAATTTCATTCGTGGAAATCACGCAGGATTTTCGCGTTTTCGACCGAACTATTTCCCGGCCTCGGGTCGGCAATGCCAATCCGATCGAGGATTGGCGTAAAACACCGCCGCGTTACTTCACTTCCCCACTCCAGAATAATCACCAGGGCATCATGCCGGGCATCGCCCACAGGGATCGAGGCCTTCATTAGCATGGCCATCATTAGCATGGCCTTCGTCAGTACGTTATAACACGACACCCATCGCCCCCATCTCTGATCGGCCGGCGACGCCCTACCCAAAGGCTGACGCTCAGGCGCTCGTACTTTCTGGCGTTTGCCCCCCCGGGACTTGCCATTTTTCCATGGCGTAGCGTCGCTCCACATGCTTGTAATAAATGATCGAGCCCGCCCTGTTTGCGTAAATACACCCCAACATCATGACGCAACCAAAGACGGATGCAACGCCTGCGCCAGGACGACGGTTCAATCCACACGCGCTAACGTGGCAA
Organism: Robbsia andropogonis; assembly: GCF_034047095.1. NCBI lineage: Bacteria > Pseudomonadati > Pseudomonadota > Betaproteobacteria > Burkholderiales > Burkholderiaceae > Robbsia > Robbsia andropogonis. The sequence continues at coordinate 233,420 of NZ_CP139164.1, forward strand.
TCCCATCTGATGCCGTGCCATGCCGCCACAATTTTTCAAAGCCATCCATTTCATAAACGTAATCCGTGACTCACTTCCCGAAAACGTCGCGCAAAAACGGTTTGTCAAACAGACATCGCGCGCTTATCCAAGCAATCACAGGATCGGTAAATATTTCATAGAAAAATACAATGGGTATTTTTTACAATATTTCTCAACTTTATCACTTACTTGCCGTTTAACGGTGATAGATGGGCCAAAAGAACTGATGAGGATCAATTAAATGAAAAAAATGAACGTCTCAGCCCGACTGGCATTAGGTTTCGGCTTAGTGCTCACGCTGCTAATCATCATCTCAGCGCTTGGATTTTATGCGGAAGGAATTCTTTACAATCGCCTCGATAGTATCGCCCGGGTCAATAACGCGGAGGCGAAACTTGCGAATGCGCTCAAGTCAACAGTGCGTGACCGTATCATTGCCCTGCGTAATGTCGCGCTCCTGAGCGACCCGGACGAGGTGTCCAGGCAGGTCGCCATAATCGGCAAACAGGATCTGGCATATCAAGATGCATACAGAAAACTGGGGCAGATCTTCGCACAGGAAGTAGGCACAACCCAACGCGAACGTGATCTGTACGCGCAACTGAAGGACGATGAGCTTGCAACCAAGCCTTTATGGGATAAGGCGATCAAACTCGGCGAGGCCAATGACAAGGTTGGTGCGACAGACGTGATGCTCAAGCAAGCCCGAATTAAGTCAAACGCATGGATTAGTCGTCTTGACGAACTTGCCAACTTCGAAGGCGAGCTTAACGATCAAGCGGCGACAGACGCCGCCAACACCTATGCAACGATTCGCTTGATAACGTGGTCGGTGGTCGCATTGGCGTTGGCAGTCGGAACACTAGCGGCAGTAGTCATCACCCGCGGTATTCTGCGGCAGTTGGGAGGTGAGCCTGCCGCAGCACAAGAGGTCGCCAGCCAAATCGCTGACGGTAATCTCACCGTGAAAGTGCAACTGACCGAGGGGGATAAGTCCAGCCTGATGGCATCCCTCGAATTGATGCGTAAAAATCTAAGCGATATCGTATCGGGGATCAAGACCTCAGCAGAGTCCATCTCTGTAGCAGCGGGGGAAATCGCACAGGGTAATGTGGACCTCTCGCAGCGAACCGAGGAACAGGCCGCTTCCCTGGAGGAAACAGCCGCAAGCATGGAGGAACTGACTTCCACGGTTCGGCAAAATACCGACAATGCGCGTCAAGGCAGTACGCTCGCGGCCGCAGCATCGCAGACGGCGGCGGCGGGCGGCGAGGCGGTTCAGAAAGTCGTTGCAACGATGGAGGACATTTCGGCGAGCTCAACACGTGTAGCCGAAATTATTTCGGTAATCGAGGGTATCGCCTTCCAGACGAATATCCTCGCGCTGAATGCCGCGGTCGAGGCTGCGCGGGCTGGAGAGCAAGGCCGGGGATTCGCCGTGGTGGCAGGCGAGGTACGGACACTCGCACAGCGTAGCGCCACGGCCGCCAAGGAGATCAAGGATCTTATCAGCACCTCTGTCGAGCACGTCACCGCGGGTTCGCGGCTGGTCAGCGATGCCGGTAATACGATGAGTGAAGTGGTACGCTCAGTGCAACGCGTAAGCGACATCATCGGCGAAGTCGCCTCGGCGTCGACTGAGCAAAGCACCGGTATCGAGCAGGTCAATGTCGCTGTCAATCAGATGGATGAAGTGACGCAGCAAAATGCCGCATTGGTCGAACAGGCGTCTGCAGCCGCACAGGCCATGTCGGATCAAGCTCAGAGCCTACGAGACGCGGTTGCCATCTTCCGTATCGAATCACGTACGGCGATGCAGCAACAAGCGGTGCGTGGCAGCCCAAAGATTAGCAAGGCGACGAATGCGATAGTAAAAAGGCCGATGCAAGTGCTTACCGTGGCGAAGCCCCGGCAACCGATAGCACTGTTTCAGGAAGCGGAGTCGGCCAATAACTGGCAAACCTTTTAGAATATTTGTATGCACCAGTGCCTCATTCGCGTGGTGTTGATTATAAGATTATCGTTTTGCTGCCGCAGTTCAAATGCGGGCGTGGTCAAACACGCTATGGCTAGACACAACGTGCTGAAGCTACTTGAAGATCGCGGTATAGATGGTCATGTTCCGTATGCTGAGGTTGCCGCCGCATCACTCGCCAATTGACTTACCGACGATCAAGGGGCACTTAGCCGCAGCGAGTGAGCTTAATCTACTACCACTGGCAAAACGGGATTCAAGAATTCGACGGATGAGCGACTAGAATGGGATTCTCCAGGAAGCACGGAAACTGCCTTGTTATTAGCGCGCCTGCGCGAAACCGAATAGGACATGTATTCGCACGGCATCCGTTTGACTACGGTGATTATTACGCGAGAGTGGTGATCGCGATATACGCAAAAATCGGCGCGTGTCATGACAATGGGCTGGGCAGAATGCATTGCCCTGCCGAATGCTCGATTGCCTGGCTTCATTCTTTCGGGGGCAGGAAGATTCGCTTTATGACATGCCGATATGCAAAACACATTGCTGTCGCTCGCATGTTCGTTGATGTGCTGACGCAAGGGAAGACCATTCCCCTACTCATCTCCAAACAGATTTAAAAAGCGACCCGCCATTGACTAAGCAACAACGCGGTTAGTTAGATGGGTTTCCGAGAGTTTCGTTGCAAATGCGCGTTAGGCTAGAAAACGGTTTCGACATGGCAAGGCGCTTTAAGAGAGAATCCCGATGAGAGGCTACCCGGTTCCCGCGAATGAGCTCGAGCGCATTCAAGCATTGGATTCGTTTGCTCTGATGGATAGCCCGCCTGAGCGAGATTATGATCAGATCGTTCAGATGGCCGCGCGGATTTTCAATGCAGAAATTGCCCTCGTTTCGCTTCTGCACAGAGATAGGCAGTTTTTCAAAGCAAGTGTCGGCGTGGACTTTTGCGAAACCAGTCGCGAAATATCTTTCTGTACGCATGCCATTCTTGGCGAGAATGTATTTTATGTTCTCAACGCCGCGACGGATGAGCGCTTCCGCACAAACGATCTTGTGCGCGAGGCGCCGCATGTCCGCTTTTATGCTGGCGCACCGCTTATTACTTCCGGCGGATATGCGCTGGGGACACTATGTTTATTAGATACTTCTCCGAGAGAGGTATTCTCAGAACGCGACCAGTTAATTCTCAAGGACCTAGCCAACCTAGTGCTTGAACGCATGGAATTGCGACGCCTGGAACAGCGAAATCGCGAAATCCGCATGCGCTTTATGCACATTACCTCAACCTCGCCCGATGCAATCATTTGTGCGGATAGCAAGAATCAGATCATTTCGTGGAACAGTTCGGCTGAATCGATTTTTGGACATACTGCCGAGGAAGCGATCGGGCAAACTCTAGACCTCATCATTCCCAAGGGGATGCGTGCTCGGCACATATCTGGCTTTAATAAGGTCGTCTCCGGTGGGCAAGAGCGCATCATAGGCACCTCGGTCAACTTGACAGCACTACACCGCGATGGCCACGAGATACCGATCGAACTATCTTTGTCGCGTTGGACCGAAGGCGGGGAAGCACAATTTGGCGCGATCATTCGCGATATCACCAGCAGGGTGGAAGCGGAAAAGCTACTTAAACATGCAGCGGAAAACGATCACCTAACGGGTCTGGCTAATCGCTCCTTGCTAAAGCGGCATCTGCAGGAGGTATGCAGTTCAAACATGAATGCGGCCATCCTGTTGATTGATCTAGATGGATTCAAAGAAATCAACGACACGTTGGGGCATGCTGCCGGAGACTTTGTCCTTCAGGTAACCTCACAGCGCATTCGTCAACACGTGCCGGCCTGCCATCTTGTGGCTCGACTCGGCGGCGATGAATTTGTCGTGCTCATGTCCGGTAGCGCAGACCAAACGGAGGCAGTCGAGCTGGGTTTCGCGTTGGTCGCGCTGATTGAAGAGCCAGTCGAGTTTGATGACAACTCTATCTATATTGGCGCGAGCATCGGCGTATCGATGAAGACGGATAACGACATGGATAGCGAGCAGATCCTAGGCAATGCAGACCTGGCCCTATACCAAGCGAAAGCCGATGGTAGGTGTCTGGTCCGTGTTTTTACGCCTGAGCTTCGGCAGACTGCCTCTAGAAAAGGAACGCTCAATTCCTCGCTGCGTCAGGCATGGGAAAACAAAGAGTTCGAAATGTACTACCAGCCACAAGTGCAATTGAGGGATGGCAGCATTTCTGGTGCAGAGGCGTTAATACGCTGGAATCATCCAACCCATGGTGTTGTCTCCCCTGCGTTTTTTTTGAATGTGCTGGAGACTAGCCTTCTTGCAATACCGGTAGGTGAATGGATATTGCGAACGGCCTGTGAACAAGCGGCCAAGTGGCGAAGCGCCGGCCACCCGGGCTTCAGAATAGGCATTAACCTGTTTGCCGCACAGTTTCGCGTGCGCGACTTTTCCGAGGTCGTTGAACGGGCTCTAAACGACTTCGCTTTACCGCCCAGTGCGCTCGAACTTGAGATTACTGAAAACATTATTTTACGCAACGAACTGAGGATCATGCAGCCGCTACATCATCTGCGTTCACTCGGTGTCGGCATCGCATTCGACGATTTCGGAACAGGCTATGCTTCGTTAAGCCTGCTGAAAGACTACCCAGTCACCCGCCTGAAAATTGACCGCTCCTTTGTCAGCGGCGCGGAACGCAGCGAGAAAGACCAAGTGATCATCGAAACGGTCATTCGCCTTGCGGCTGGTTTCAATCTTGAAGTGACGGCTGAAGGTATCGAAACCCAGGAACAGGAAGACTTGATGCGCCGTTATGCCTGCAATGAGGGACAGGGCTACCTTTATGGTCAGCCGATGACGGCGAGTGAATTTACCCAGCTTTATATTTCTGAATGTCCCTGGGGTGCTGTAGATACTTCTGGCCTATAACGGGTGCAGTTCATCGCAGCGGACGCCTGTACCCTATCCTCGATCAGCGATTGATGGGAAGTGTGTCGTGACGACCGGCAGGGAGGGAATGTCCGTTCAGGATGTACAAAAGGCGGTCACGCTTTGCCGCACTGACGAAGGTCACGAGTATTCGGCCATGATGCCAATCAAAACCGATTGAATCCCTTCACGGCGTGATATAGCCTGCGCTACCGCTCGCAACCTGGTTCTGCAGTGCCGTGTTCGCGCGGAACATGGCGCTGTCGTTAATAGGCGCGGTGGTTTCACCGATCTTCGGCTGAATCGCCGATGCGGGGCCAGTAATCTTTGCGGTTTCCTTATTGATCGGATCCACCAAAGGCGCGGTCGTCGAAGAGATGGCCCCGGTGACGTTGTCGCGCACCACCGGAATGGAGACACTCCCCGCATAAGCGGCCAGAAAAGGAATGCCAGCTAGCCCCGTGGCACACACAGCCGTGCGCAGCACGCGCCACATGCGTGCAGACTTTACCGTACTACTGTCGAAACTACCGTTTTCGCTATTGCGCATGCTGACCTCGTGGTGCCCGTAGACCCGTAATCGCCAAGTGCAAAAAGCCGTCCCTGCAGGACGTGCTCCGGTACACCCGGTCCGCGGTATCAGGCAAGGACCCCGTTGGGTGGGGTTTTCATGCTACCGCAAAAAATCGACAAACCCCATCAGTGCACATAAAGACCTCGCCAAATCATTCTTTTGACGAAGCAATACTATCCTGGCCCGAAGTTTGCTTACGTAAACGCGTCGAATCTTGGGGAATGCCCCAAGGTCACGAAGACACCCATTCAGGCATCATCGCTCTGACTGGGACCGGGCCTAAAAATGTACAACAGCGCTCGGACTTACAAAACAGTACAGAAGTAACACAGGTGCCACGCTACGATGGTACCGTTGTTAGCATAAGAAGGAGAATGCAATGAATCGAATTCAATCAATCCTGTTGGTCACCGCCACCGCTTTTTCGGTCAATCTGGTGTATGCGCAAACGCAGCCAGCCGCCGACTCTGCGGTCAATAACGGGATGAACAGCTCGCCCGCGCCGGTACGCATTGTCACGCCGACCACCGATCCCATGGTGCAAAAGCGAAACGATAACGCCTTGGCGAACGAGCAATATCGGGCCAACAAAAAGGCAGCAAAGCAGGAATACAAGCACAAAGTGAAAGCGGCCAAGACAGACCAAAAGCAATTCAAGAAGGATGCCACCGCGCAAGAGAAGGCGGCGCTAAACGGAGAGGTTCCGGCGGCGCCTCTGCAAGCCGTTCCTACGGACTCGGCATCGAAGTAAGCGATTTACTACACCACCAGTGTTAATGTGTGGTGATGGTAAGTTGCAATTTGTGTAAAAGGCGAGATATGCGGAAACCGCATATCTCGCCTTTTATTTTGGAAAACGCTCAGCCCATCAGCCGTGTTTCCCAATCCAATCAAACCCGCTCGATTGCGATGGCGATGCCTTGCCCCACGCCGATACACATGGTGCATAAGGCGTAACGGCCGCCAGTACGTTCGAGTTGATGGAGCGCCGTGGTCACCAATCGCGCACCACTCATGCCTAATGGATGCCCCAACGCAATCGCGCCGCCCTGCGGATTGACGCGCGGGTCGTCATCGGCAATACCCAATTCCCGCAACACAGCCAAACCCTGACTGGCAAATGCCTCATTGAGCTCGATCACATCGAACAGATGGTGTTTCATTTCCAGCCTCGCCAGAAGCTTCCGCGTAGCCGGAACCGGACCGATACCCATCACACGGGGTGCCACACCGGCGCTCGCCATACCCAGCACGCGTGCCCGTGGTGTGAAGCCCTGTCTGCGCGCGGCAGATTCGGAAGCCAGGATCAATGCTGCCGCCCCATCATTGACACCCGAGGCATTGCCCGCAGTGACCGTGCCGTCAGGGCGAACAATCGGCTTCAGTTTCGCCAACGTTTCCAAGCTGGTCTCGCGCGGATGCTCATCGCGATTGACGATCAATGGATCGCCCTTCTTTTGCGGCACGGCCACCGGAATCATCTCGGCATCGAACCAACCGGCCGCCTGCGCGGCCGCGGCCTTCTGCTGGCTACGCACCGCGAAGGCATCCTGGTCGGTACGGCTGACTTTATAATCATCGGCGACATTCTCGGCGGTTTCCGGCATGGCATCCACGCCGTATTGCTGCTTCATCAGCGGATTGATGAAACGCCAGCCGATTGTCGTGTCCTCCAAACCAGCACTGCGCGAAAACGCACTCATCGCCTTGCCCATGACAAACGGCGCACGGCTCATGCTTTCCACGCCGCCGGCAATCATGAAGTCTGCCTCTCCGGAACGGATTGCGCGCGCTGCCGTGCCTACCGCGTCCATGCCCGAACCGCATAGACGGTTGATCGTCGACCCAGGCACCGCTTGCGGCAAGCCCGCCAGCAACGAGGACATTCTTGCCACATTACGATTGTCTTCCCCGGCCTGGTTCGCACAGCCGAAAATGACATCATCAATTGCCGACCAGTCGGCGTTGGGAAACCGCGCGATCAGTGCTTTCAGCGGCAAGGAGCCAAGGTCATCGGCACGAATCGATGACAACACGCCACCGTAGCGACCTACCGGCGTACGCACCGCATCGCAAATAAAGACTTCACTCATCCTCTGCTCCGGTTTCAGGATTGCGGCTGGTAGGTCATCGGCACGCCCGTCTTTGCCACCAGTTCATCAAACGGCATATCGGTGAAAAGGTCGCGCACCACCAGTCCGTCAGGGGTGACATCGATCACCGCCAGATCCGTGTAGATACGGCTGACGCAATGCACGGCCGTCACGGGATAGCCGCACTGTGCCACGACCTTGCTCTCACCTTGTTTCGTGAAATGCTCCATCATCACGAATACGCGCTTTGCTCCCAGCGCCAGATCCATCGCACCACCCACGGCAGGGATGGCATCCGGTGCGCCGGTGTGCCAGTTCGCGAGATCTCCCTTTTCCGACACCTGAAAGGCACCCAGCACGCAGAAATCCAGATGGCCACCGCGCATCATGCCGAACGAGTCGGCGTGATGGAAAAACGATCCCCCCTGCAGCAGGGTCACATACTGTTTGCCGGCATTGATCAGGTCGCCATCTTCCTCGCCGGCCGCCGGCGCCGGCCCCATGCCCAGCACGCCGTTTTCGCTGTGCAGGAAAATTTCCTTGTCGGCGGCCAAATGGTTTGCCACCAGCGTAGGAACACCGATACCCAGGTTCACATACGCGCCCTCGGGAATATCGGCTGCCACGCGCTTTGCCATGTCGTCTCGGCTGAGTCGCTTCATCATTGTTCTCCTAGTTCAGCGTCACAGCGGACGCGGCGTCAGTTGCACGACACGCTGCACAAAGATGCCGGGCGTCACCACCGCTTCCGGATCCAATTGCCCCAATTCAACGACCTCGGATACCTGCACGATGGCCGTCTTCGCGGCAGCCGCCATGATCGGCCCGAAATTTCGCGCGGTCTTCCGATAAACGAGGTTACCCCAGCGGTCCGCCTTGAACGCCTTGATCAACGCGACATCCGCATGCAACGGACTCTCGAAAACGTAGGAGCGGCCATCGATTTCGCGGACTTCCTTGCCCTCGGCCAGCTTTGTGCCAAAGCCAGTAGGCGTGAAGAAGCCACCAATGCCCGCCCCCGCCGCGCGAATCCGCTCGGCCAGATTTCCCTGGGGCACCAATTCCAATTCAATGTCCCCGGCGCGATATAGCGCGTCGAACACATGAGAGTCCGTCTGACGCGGGAACGAGCAGATAATCTTTTTCACCCGCCGCGCCTTCAGCAACGCCGCCAACCCCGTGTCGCCATTGCCGGCATTGTTGTTGACGATCGTCAGTTCGCGCGCGCCCTGGTCGATCAACGCATCGATCAGCTCGGCCGGCATCCCGGCATTGCCAAAGCCACCAATCATCACTGTCGATTCGTCACGGATATCGGACAATGCCGCCGCCGCACTTTCGTAGATTTTATTGATCATCTGTCCTGCCACTCCCAGCCGGTCTGGGCGGTGTCGCCCGATTGACGCGCTTCATACCGAAAATGGGACCCATGCCGGCATCGCCACCCGTCCGTTTGCGCTTACCCCATTGTCCTCGCGCCGCCTAACCCGATACCTTCGGGTTTTCACGGCTTGACTTGTTCGCATATCGAACATACATTCGCTAAACGAACATTTGCGGTCATACTAGGTTTCTCCTGCTTGCGTGGTCAACAAGGGATAACCCTTGGTTACGTTTGAGCGGCATACTGGATCTGGCGAGGACGGTTCACATGTCCCTCCCGCTGGCCTGTAGAACACGCGGTAACGCGTCCATTTTTCCGTGGCAGTACCCTCTCTATCGCGTTTTGCTCCCTTCCTGATGTCCGATGACTATGACAGAAGACTTTTCTCGCACCGCGCCAAATGAATACCCGATGTCGTCGCGCAAGCATGCCGCCCCGGACCTGACACGCGAAGCGGACCGCCCCGGCGATACGTATGTGCAATCGTTCGCCCGCGGCCTGAGCGTGATCCGATCTTTCAATGCAGAGCGACAAGCGCAAACGTTGACGGATGTCGCTGAAGCCACCGGGTTGACGCGTGCAGGCGCGCGCCGAATTCTATTGACCTTGCATACGCTCGGTTATGTGGAAACGGAAGGACGCCTTTTCCGCCTCACGCCCAAGATCCTGGAACTGGGCTTCACGTTTCTCACATCCCTCCCTTTCTGGAACCTGGCCGAGCCGGTGCTCGAGCAGTTATCCGCCAGCGTCAGGGAAAGTGCATCAGCGGCGGTGTTGGACGGACATGAGATCGTGTATGTGCTGCGTGTTCCAATGCAGAAGATCATGACGATCAACCTTTCGATAGGCAGCCGCTTGCCTGCATACTGCAGTTCGATGGGCCGGGTGCTGTTGTCCGGGCTGGATGACGCCGAGATTGATGCGCGATTGGCGGCGTCGACATTAACCCGGCGTACGCCAAAAACGATAACGGACCCCGGGGCGCTAAAAGCCGAAATCACCCAGGTGCGCGAACAAGGCTGGGCGATCGTCGACCAGGAGCTGGAAGCGGGCCTGATTTCAATCTCCGCGCCCATTCTCGATCGACAGAACCGCATCATCGCGGCGATGAATATCAGCGGGAATGCGCAACGGAAAAACGCGCAGGAACTGATCGATACTTATCTTGCGCCGCTCCGTGGTGCCGCCGATGCCGTATCGCGTCTGGTCGCGCAGCGCGGGTAACGCAGGCAGCGTAAGGTGTCGTTCGTCAGCGAATGCGCCCACTCGGCAACCTGCCGGTACAATAGCGCTTTTTCCAGAAAAGCCGCTTGCCAGCGCCGCGCGTCGATCTGTCAAAGTGGTACCCTCCCTGTCACGCACCATGAATTGTCGGGATCATTGCGGTGCTTGCTGCACCGCGCCGTCGATCAGCTCTCCCATTCCAGGCATGCCGGACGGCAAGGCCGCAGGCGTGCGTTGCGTGCAGCTCGACGCCGCCGAACGGTGCATGATCTTCGGTGATCCGCGACGGCCCGCCGTCTGTGCATCGCTCCAACCGAGTGCGGCGATGTGTGGCGCCTCGCGTGAACAGGCGATGCGCGGCCTTTTGTGGCTGGAAGCGGCCACCGCGCCTTGACCCGGGAGTCCGTTCTCGATGCCTGTCAGCCCATCGGTCCCGAGGCAACACGCAGCCGTCCAACCCTGTTGCAAACAAGGTTGCCGAACCGGCGATTGACGCATCGCGCAACACAAGCGACGATACGTGCTATCGATATAACAAAAGATGCGTAGATACGGCCTCGCCGGTCCTATCGCACTGCCGCCTCATGACTGCTCCCTCGCTCGACGACACGCTTAGCCCCGATGCACCCGGACGTACCGATACCGACCTCATGTGGGATCGTATTCGTGGAGAAGCGTTTGCGTTGGCTGAAGCGGAGCCATTGCTGTCGATGAGACTATCGCATCGCATCCTTCAATGGTCGACGCCCGCGCATATGCTAGCCGCTTCATTGGCGGCACGACTCGCGTCCTCCGATTTGCCGGAAACGGCGCTGCGTGAACTGTTTGTCACGGAGATGGCCGACGGCGGGATTCTCGCAGCGGCAACACGCGATATCGCTGCCGTTATCGGCCGCGATCCCAGTTCACCTTCCCCGCTCCAGGTCGTGCTGAATCAGAAAGGCTTCCATGGTCTGCAGATACAGCGCGTTGCGCATCGTCTCTGGCATGCAGGCCGATCGGGTTTTGCGCTGACGTTGACCAATGATGCCTCGATGCGGTTCGGCGTCGATATCCATCCGGCGGCACGGATAGGATCCGGCGTGATGCTCGACCATGCTACAGGCATCGTCATCGGCGAAACCGCCGTGCTTGGCGACGACGTGTCGATCCTGCAGAACGTGACCTTGGGTGGCACGGGAAAAGAGTGCGGCGATCGGCATCCGAAGGTTCGGGACGGAGTCATGTTGGGGGCCGGTGCCACGGTGCTGGGAAACATCGAGATCGGGGCGTTTGCCAAGGTAGCCGCCGGCAGCGTGGTGCTGTCCGCCGTACCACCGCATTGCACGGTGGCGGGCGTCCCGGCCCGTATCGTCCGCCGCCTGACTGACGATACGGTGCCCGCAAAAGAGATGTGCCAGAAAATTTAAGTGACTACTTTGCCGCCGACTCGAACGCGGCTACCCATTCACGATACTGGGTACCAATCCTGGCGGCGGCGTCTTCACGGAACAGCAACCGCTTCTCATAACCGTCCACGGCATCCCAGAAACTCGTGCGTCCGACGGCAAACCCGGTAAATCCCGGCACTGCCGCCGCGGTGGTAAGCCAGAAGACCACTTTCTTCGCGTCCGCGCCGCGCCCTAGGACAATGCACCCGACCTTGTCGCGGCCGTCACGTCTCGCCGCCTTGACGACCATCGCCGCATCTTCTTTCGTATCGAGTCCCTCGATCTTCCAGATTGCCGGCTCGACGCCGTCATCCTGCAAGCGTTCGATGGCATCGCGCATCAGCCTCGGGCGCAGCTTGACGTCGAATGCTTCCTTGTCGCCGCCGACGGAGGCCAATTGCGCATCCGTTGCCGGCACCAACAGTTCGAACATGAACGGCAATCCGCGTTCGATGCAGAAATCCGAGAGCCGCTTCAGCCTTACTGTCTGGCGCGCGTTCATGTCCGCGTCGCCCTCGGGGTTATAGCGTACCAACGCTTTTGCAAAGGTGGGCTTGACCGCATCCAGGTGCGCACCGAAATCGTCGCCATATTCGAAGTCGAATTCCTCACTTCCACTTCGCTCCGTCGATACGGCGGTGAGAAATCCGCGCCTTGCCGCATCTTTCAGGATCTCGGCACCAAATTCCTCGTCCACCAGGATGCCGGCCGTCTTGGGGTCCACGCCCTGCTGCAATGCAGCCTTGAATCCCTCGTAAATCAACTGCTTACTATCCGACACCTTCGCATGCTGCGCCGCGGTGAGAGGCGGTTTCAGCGCAAACATACCCAAGATATAAGACGAGCGATGGTCAAACGGCAGGATATATAGCGGCTTGTCGTAGCCAGGTCTGGTGTGTCCGGTTGGCATCTGCGTACCTCCTTCATTTCGATGGGCATGATGCACGGGCGGCGACGCATGATCGCGGCCGCCGCACGCACTGCGAAAAGACTTGCACCATTATCACGCCGCGCGGCGGCGCGTGCAGGGCGGCCATGCTCGTGCCTGCTACTAGAGGAAAGTATTGGTAAGGACTTGGACAAAAGACAGCAGTGATCCGCCGATGGAATGACAGCCCGGGCAGCGAAGATTGTTCGGCAGCATCGCGCTCCATTCGAAAACGAGGACCCAAAGTGCAACGCTCGACTCTCTTTCGCTCGCCCGCCGCCGGCGGTGCCCTGATTCGCCGCGCCGTGGGCGCCGCGTTGGTTTTGGCCGCCGGGGCCAGTATCTCGGCTCATGCAGCCAGTTTTGACTGCAAAAAAGGCCAATCATTCTCGGAAAAGGTCGTCTGCGAGACGCCCTATTTGTCACGACTCGATGACCAGCTAGCCGCTGCCTACAAGCATGCGCTGGATGTCACTCCGGATCGCCAGGCGCTGGAAGACAGCCGGGTCGCCCAATGGCAATGGCGGCAAAAGAATTGCCGCGACGCGGCGTGCGTGACGAATTGGTATGAACGCCGCCTCAGCGAATTGCACGCGGACGTGGCGCAAGGTCAGAAGGCGCAGCGCGTGTCATTCGAGCTGCACCTGGATGGCCAGAATTTGGCGCCGGAAGCCGCCTCGGCAGTGCGTCAGATGAAAGCGCCACAAGCCCAACCTACCGCCGCCGCGACCATGCCGGATGTGCCGGTCACCACGTCGACGAAGGGCTTGACGATGCCGGCCCCGCAATCCGCGCACGTGGAAGCCGGTCCGGCGAAGGTCATCGGCACCAATCCCTGACCTGCCACTGCCAGGAATCGCCGCCCGGACGTTCTGGCATGTCGCCGGGGCGTGCGAGCGGTGCGTGATGGGGTGTCTCGAAGTGCGCTAGCTGATACGGGGCACCATCGCCTCACAGGGTATCAAGCAACGGCGGCAACGTCCCGTTGGAATAGCCCGAGATGAAGTGCTTCGGTGCCCCACCGTCTTCCGGATACACCCATCGGGCGACTTGTCCGATATCGGCACCGTATACATGGATGCTGATCGACGTCTGATCTTGGTAAAGATTGGATACCCGATGAATGTCGCCAATCGTCGGCGACACGGCTTCCACCGTGCCCGGTCGCAGGATCACATCGTGGCCGGTAGCGACTACGGCGCCGGATGACGTGCGAGCGAAAGACTCGGAGGCTTCCGCGCCGCGCAGCATGCCGATCAAACCCCAGACCGTATGGTCATGAATAGGCGTGCGCTGCCCCGGTCCCCATACAAAACTGACCACCGAAAATCGCGCAGCCGGATCACGGTAAAGCAGAAACTGTTGATACCGATCGGCCGAGGGCTGCGCATAAGCGTCGGGCAGCCAGTCATCGACGGCAATCAAACGACGTAACGCGTCGGTACAGCGCGCAAGCAGTGCGGCTTCGCCTCGGGCAACAGCAGCCGCTTCCATGGCCACCGTCGGTGCCGCATTTTCGGTGGTGACAATCCGCGTCAACGTCTCGACGAATGCACGAAAGGAAGTCGATCCGGGCGAGCGGATTTCCGGCGCTCCGCCAATCGCCGATGCATTGGCAGCAGACACCATGGCCGTCCGCACATCGGCATCGGCATCGGCATCGGCGTCCAAGAGGGTACGTTCGATAATCGTTGTATCCGACACGCCATCACGCAGCTTGACCATATCCGCCTCCTGGTTTTTCTTCCACACCTAGCCGATCCAGCAAGGTGCGACGAAGTGTACCAAAGCGCGGCGCCGTCATATCGCGCGCTTCGGTGGGTCCAAGATCAACCTGCACTTCGTGCGATATACGCCCTGCTTCCATGACAAGAACCCGGTCCGCCAGCAACAGCGCTTCATCGATATCGTGCGTGATCAACAGGACCGCGCATCGATGCGCGCGCCATAGTCGGCTTACAAGGCGCTGCGCGTTGCGCCGGGTCAGTGCATCGAGTGCGCCGAACGGCTCGTCGAGCAGCAGGAGTTTCGGTTGACGCAGTAGCGCCCGCGCCAGTGATGCGCGTTGCGCTTCACCACCGGACAGCACACGCGGCCAGGCATCCCGCCGCTGCGCCAGCCCCACTTCCTCAAGGGCCGCGTCCACGCGCTGACGGTGCTCCAAAGCGCTACCTTTACCCACGTCACCGAGTGCAACATTGCGCGCCAGCTTGAGCCAGGGAATCAGGCGTGGGGCTTGAAACGCCACGGCGCGCCGTTCCGGAACCATCACCTCGCCACCGTCCGCCTCGTCGAGCTTTGCCAATACGCGCAGCAACGTGCTTTTTCCACAGCCGGAACGTCCAACCAAGGCGACAAATTCGCCATCGGCGATGTCGAGATCCAGTCGGTCGATCACGTTCCGCTCGCCGAAGCGTCGGCTGAGCGCGCGGGTTCGCACCACGTTGCCGTGACCGGAATGATCGACGTTGTTCAACGCATCGTTTTCCATCGGTTCTCGTGTCATCCGCACTTCGTCATAAGGGCGCGCAAGCCGCGGAGGCAATGGCGATTGCGCCAACGCGCCGATCTGCGCCCCGTCTCCGGTCAGCCGCCGTCGAACGCGGGACGCCAGTCCAGCAGCCGTTTTTCGAGCCAACGAACGATCAGGTCACCTGCCAGCCCCAGCAAGGCGTATACGATCAGGCACACGATGATCACGTCGGTCTGAAAAAGGTCCCGTGCATTACTCAGCAAATATCCGATGCCAGCGGTGGCATTGATCTGTTCACCGAACACCAACGCGAGCCAGCTCGCCCCGAGGGCGTAACGCAAGCCGGTCAGCAAATTGGGTAACGCGCCGGGCAGCACGATCAATGCGATCAGCCTGGCTCGCGACAATTCGAGCACGCGCGCCGCTTCGATCAACCCCACATCCACGTTACGAATGCCGGCATACACATTCAGATACAAGGGGAAAGTGCTCGCCAGCGCGATCAATGCAATCTTCGGCGTTTCGCCAATGCCGAACCAGATGATCAGCAGCGGAATCAGCGCGATATGTGGCACCGTGCGCAACATCTGCATCGGTGGGTCCACGAGGTCTTCGGCAACGCGCGACAAGCCGCATAGCAAGGCCAGGCCGACTCCGGCCGCGCCACCGATCCCCAGGCCGATCAGGACACGATGCAGTGATACCCACAACGCCGCGGGCAGCTCTCCATCCTGCCACAACGAGACCGCCGCGGACAGGATCGCGGGCGGCCCCGCCAGCACTTCCGGACGTAACACGCCGGTTGCCGACAAACTCCACCATGCGGCAAGGATCACCGCGACGCCCACCGTCCGCCGCAACGATCGCGGCAAGTGCTGCCAGGATAGAGGCGACGCCTTGCGTGCACGCGCATCGCCTCCTTCCTGCCGGGGATCGGAAGACGGAGCGCGCGACGAGCCCGGGGCGCGGAGGGATTGTGGATCCGCACTCATGCCGTTATCCCATGATAGAGGTGGGCGGCGAGATCGACACCCGGTTGCAACAAGCCCGCGCTAATCCACGTCTTGTACGTCGCGTCGACGCGCTGCCGCACGCCATCCCCGATAGGCTGGCGTTGATAGCCCACGGCATCGTTATAAGTGCCGGCGGCGACTTGATCGTCCTGCTTGGAAAACCGCTTGAACCAATCGATATAGCCCGCGCGATTGCCCCGCCCCCATGCCAGGGCCCGATCCTGCAAACGTGCAAAGTGGGCGATGGCGGCCACTTTCGCGGGGTCCTTCAACGCCTCCGGATGCGCGCTCAACAGCGACAAACCCGAATTGATGCGTGCACCGTCATCGAGCGTCTGCGCATGCAGCACGCCGACCGTGCGGGCTCGAAAAATCCCCCAGGTCGACCAGGCATCAATGCCCCCGCTCGCAAACGCGGCGCTGGCGTCGGTGGGCGCGAGGAATGCGAGCTTCACGTCGCTCAGCGGAATACCCGCCTGCTGCAACAGCCCGACAACCAGGAAATGACCAACGCTGCCGCGCGTGGTCGGCGAGATGGTCTTGCCCCGCAACCCTTGCAAAGATGCGATGCCGCTATTCGGCCGCGTCAGCAACGCCGTATCGGTCGAATGGGTACGCTGCCACGCAGCCACCACCTGCACTGGCGATCCACCGACAATGGCCGTCACCGTGGGTGAGTCGTTGGCCGAGCCGATATCGGTCGCATTGGCTTTCAGGGCTTCGTGCAACGCGGCGGCGGTGGGAAACACCGACCACTCGATCTTGAAAGGCACGTCCTTCAGCAGGCCGGCAGCCTCGAAAAGGCCGCGGGTCGCGCCAGTCTGGTCGCCCACGCGCAACGTCACATTCCGCAACGCCGCATCGGACACTTGCCCGGCGCCTGATGCAGTGGAAACCGCCCAAGCCGGCACGGACAAGCTTGCCGAGGCGGCCGCTGCGCCCAGCGACACGGCCTGTCGCAGCCATGCACGCCGCCCCGCGTCGCCACGTTCGCGCAAGTCGTCGCCGGCGGTCAGTGCGTCGCCGATCGATGCCCCGGCACCGATGGTCTGGCGCCAGGACTGGAACGCCCGAAAAGACGGGAGCGATGAAATCAAAGGCTTCTGCATGGATCTCGTTTCCAGAATATCCGGACATCATTACATGACCTTTCATGCTAGTAGCAGGCTCCCCCTATCCCAAACAACGATTTCTAAGATGAATAGAAATCATCCATGCATATCCTTATCGAAATTCGTCGTTTGCGATCCGAAGGCGCACATCGCTATGGTGTTCGTGGAATGGGACAACGATCCCTGCATGAAAGTCTTCTTGGAGAACCCGCATGAGCATCGAATTCATCGGCTATGTCAGCCACCAGGAGTCCAGCGAGACGCATTTGCCTCAGGGACCCACGCTAAATGTGCCCTATATTGGCTCGGTGGCGCAGGCCCATGAGTTCGGTGGTTTCGACCGGGTACTGATCGCGCATTCCAGCGCCTCACCGGATGGCGGCCAGATTGCCGCGTACGTGCTGCATCAAACCCAGCGCCTGGGGGTGTTGCTCGCCCATCGACCGGGCTTTGTCGCGCCCACCCTGGCAGCCCGGCAATTGTCCACGCTCGACCATTTCTCCGGGGGGCGGCTCGCGGTGCATATTATTTCCGGAGGCGACGACACGGAGCAGCAACGCGACGGTGATTTCCTCGACCATAGTGCCCGTTACCGCCGCACCGATGAGTACCTGGATGTCGTCAAGACCGCCTGGACCAGCGATGCACCGTTTGACCACCAGGGCGAGTTCTACCGGGTGAAAGGTCACAAATCGCAGATTCGCCCCGTCCCCCGAGCCAACCTGCCACATTTGCCGGTGTATTTCGGCGGCGCATCGGATGCCGCGATCGAAGTGGCAGGCAAGCACGCCGACGTGTATGCGCTCTGGGGTGAATCCCTGGATCAGGTTGCCGAATTGGTCAGGCGCGTGCGCGCGGCGGCGGCACGATATGGCCGGCAAGACAAGATTCGCTTCAGCCTGTCATTGCGTCCGGTCATTGCCGCGACCGAAGAGGCCGCCTGGGCGCGTGCCGATGCGATCCTCGAACGTGCGAAGGAGGTGGTCACGCGTTCCCCGAATTTCACGCGTCGACCGCAAGATCCGCAAAACGTGGGCGCAAAGCGCTTGCTCGCCGCGGCAGCACGAGGTGCGGTCGTCGATCGGCGCTTGTGGACCGGCATGGCGGCGTTGACCAAGGCCGCCGGCAATTCCACTGGCCTGGTGGGCACGCCAGAACAAGTGGCCGAGGCGCTGGTCGAATACTATCGCCTGGGTATCACGACATTCCTGGTGCGCGGATTCGATCCCTTGGAGGATGCGCTGGCGTACGGCCGTGATCTCTTGCCGATCGCCCGCGAACGCATTGCCATTGAGGAAGACAAGGTGGCACGCACCGGTCAAGCCGCCGCCTGAGCGGCAGCAAACGCCCTGCAGCAAAAAGGACTGACTAAGCGCGAAGGACCGCATCGGAGGTAGCATGATACGGTCCAATCGAATTGTCGCGAGGTGTCGTCCATGTCGTTCAAGCTGCCCGTCCTGTCACCTGGCGCATTTCGTCTGTGGCTTGCGTTCGTCGTCTTTGTAACGCACACCACGCCGTTGAAGCTGGGAGCGTCGGCAGTCTTCCTCTTTTTCGCGCTAAGCGGCTATTGGATCGACCGGATGTGGCACGCCGAATACCGGCATGTGGCCCGCCCGGTACGCACCTTCTACCTTTCTCGACTCTGGCGGATCTTTCCGGTCTTCTATGCGGCGCTGGCGCTGATGCTGATCTGCGCGGCCTGTGGCTGGATCGCCTTACCGCATCCCCTGCTGTTCCCGCCCACTGTGCCACCCGGCCTGGATACCGCCGCGTCGAGCAATGTGGTCGGGAGCACGACGTCCGGCCCGTTCGCGGCAATCCATTATTATTTTTCGCATGTGCTGCTGTTCGGTTACGCGACGATCACACCAGCGTGGCGCGTAATCGGTCCGCTGTGGTCGATCGATATCGAATTGCAGTTTTACGTGGTGGCACCGCTTGTCATCTGGCTACTGGACAAGACGCGCAGGATGCAAGGCAGTCCGACGGACGGCACGACGGCAGACGTGGAGATACCGTCGGTCGGCGCGCGGACCGGGCGGATTTTCCTGTTCGCGGTGTGCGTCCTCGGGTTGCTGCATATGCTGCTCGCATACCGGGGGGATGATTCGACGATTGGCATCTTGCCGGACTACCTCGCCTTCTTTGTCGCGGGTGCCTGGGTAGCACGCCGTGACTGGCGCTTTTCGGCGACCCAGGTGCAGTCGGGCGCGGCCATCGCGTTGGCCATCCTGCTGATCTGCGCCGTATATCGCCCGCTGCGCGGCGTCATGTTCTTTGGCAGCGCTTACGGCGAGATGTCGTACTTCAATACGCTGGCCAACCTGTTTATCGCCGTCGCGCTGCTGCCCTATGCGATGACGACTACCCGGAAACGTCCCGGCAAGGAAATCACAATCGAGAGAGCGGGCGTGATGCGGTGGCTACATCGCCGCATCGATCCGGCGCGCCTCGACCGGCTCCTTGGGGCATTGTCCTATGAGGTCTACCTCCTGCACGGCATCGTGCTTCTGGCCATGCACGATCGCGGTCTGCTGCCGACCGGCACCCTTGCCCGTCTACCCTGGCTGCCGTTGCCCCTCGTCATCATCGTCGGCCTGTCCTTGCTGGTCTACTATATTGTGGATCGGCCGCTGGAACGGGCACGCCACCGCTGGGTACGCACGCAACCCGGTTATCCCACACGGCCTGCGGCCACGGGCAGTGCCGCAGCCATCCCGCTCAGCAAGCAGACCCTGCACTGACGAAGGTTGTCCGGCACCGCGGAGCGTCTGTCATCCGAGTCCGCTACACTAGCGGTCGTCTTACAGCAGACTGACAATGCGCATCCGGTGCGTGGCACGTGCCTTTAACAGCCGGTCCGTGCCCATTTCCGTGTCCCGGCCGCTGCCCGATTTTCGTGCCGGTCACCCTCCGGCACCGCCGCAACAGCGTTTCTATGCAATCCATGTCCTTGTTACGCCTTCTGGCGACTTTTACCCGCCAGCAATGGCGTCCCTACGCTGCATCGGCCGTGATGCTGGCAGGCGTGGCCGTGCTCAGCGTGATGATTCCGCGCATGGTCGGACGTATCATCGACGGGCTTGTCGCGCATCAGTTGCACCTCCTCGCGCTCATGGGGGATCTGGCGATTTTGCTGGCAATGGGATTGGCAATCTATTTTTTGCGGGTTGGTTGGCGTGTGACGTTGTATGCAGCCGCCTACAAGCTGGGCACGTCGCTGCGCGAGCGGATCTACCGGACGCTCGCGCTACAAAGTCCTGGTTTTTTCCATCGGCACCGTACGGGCGACCTGATGGCGCGCGCTACCAACGATATCGACGCGGTGGAAATGACTGCCGGCGAGGCCTTGTTAGCCGGCTTCGACGGCTCGATGACGCTGATCCTGGTTGTCGCGATGATGACCGGCGGCATTGATTGGCGCCTGAGCCTCGCCGCCTTGCTGCCCTTCCCGTTCATGGCTTTCGGCTTCTGGTTGATCTCGAACCGGATTCACCACGCCTGGCGCGACTCCCTTGGCCGATTCAGCACATTAAACGACCACGTCCAGGAAACACTCAGCGGCGTGCGCACCGTCCGCGCGCTTGGACTGGAGGCGCATAACGCGAACGTACTCGCCAAACTGGCGCGTGACGCAGCAAACAGCAATCTCGAAGCACAGCGGTGGGAAGCGGCGTTCTCGCCCGTCGTCGGTATTGCGCTGACGGCATCGACGACCATCACATTGGCATATGGCGGCTACCTGGTGTGGACTGGCCAGATGACCATCGGCAACCTGACCAGCTTCAGCATGTATCTGGGGCAACTGATCTGGCCCATGTTCGCCGCCGGCTGGGTGCTGTCGCTGATCGAGCGTGGCCGCGCCGCCTGGACGCGCTTGAACCCCTTGCTCTCGGCCGAATCGGAAGTAGACGATAACGGCACTGGCGGTACGGCCGAGCCGTCGGCCACGACGCGTGCAACGGACGCCGACAACGAGCGGGAAGGGGTGTCGACCGCCGCCACGGCGCAGACATCCGACGAACCGGCATTGGTCTTCGATGCGGTGACGTTCTCGTATGCGGATCAACCCCACGCGGCGATCACCGATGTGTCGTTCCCGGTGGCGGCGGGCAGCACGCTGGGCATCGTCGGCACCACGGGCGCCGGTAAATCCACCCTGCTACGTCTTTTGCTGCGACATTATCCATTGCAACAGGGCGACATCCGCTGGCACGGAGCATCCCTCGCCACCTATTCGCTACAGGCGCTGCGCGAGCAAGTGGCCTGGGTGCCTCAAGAGGCGTTCCTGTTTTCGGCGTCCGTGGCCGACAATATCGCACTCGCGCGCCCTGACGCAAGCCGCGAGGACATCGCGCGGGTGGCCCGTCTTGCCGCTGTCCATGATGACATCCTGCGATTACCGCAGGGTTATGAAACGCCGGTCGGCGAGCGCGGAGTATCGCTGTCGGGCGGGCAGCGGCAGCGTATCGCCATTGCACGCGCGCTGCTGGCCGACGCGCCGCTCTTGTTGCTCGATGATGCCTTGTCAGCCGTGGACACCGGCACGGAAACGCAGATTCTGCGGCATTTACGTGCCGCACGACGCGGGCGCACCGTATTGATCGTCAGTCATCGCCTGTCCGCGGTGGCCGATGCGGACGATATCATCGTGCTGGGCGGTGTCGAAAGCCGTCAGGAGGGGCACATCATCGAGCATGGCAATCACGACACGCTGCTGGAACGGGACGGTTGGTACGCCCGCCAATGGCGTTACCAGCAATTGGAGGCAAGCCTGGATGCCAGCTGACATGCCTGACACCGCCCACACGACGCGCGACACCGGCGGCGGCAAAGCCGAACGCCGTGCGGCGTTCGCGCTCTTACGTCTGGCCGCCGCGCCGGAACGTCGACACGTTCTAGTGGGCACTGCCTGGCTCACCGTGGCCGCCCTGCTGGAAGCGCTGTCGCCGCTGCTCGGCAAACGATTTATCGATGCGTATCTGTTGCCGCATCGGCTTGCCTGGACACCGATCGTCATGCTGCTCACGCTTGGCGCCGTCAGCGCTTGCGTGGCGGGGGTGATCCGTTACTTCCAGTTGACGCGTCTGGCCGGCGTGGCGATGCGCTCGGTAAGACGCCTCCGGGAACAGGTGTATGGCCATGTGATGCGCTTGCCGATGGCATTCTTCGACAAGGCGATCACGGGCCAGTTGGTCAGCCGCGTCACCAACGATACGGAATCCGTCAAGGCGCTTTACGTGCAGGTGCTGTTCGTCATGCTCGACAGTTGCATCGTCGTAAGCGGGGCACTGCTCGCTATGGCCTGGCTCGATTGGCGCTTGATGCTGATCGTGCTGACCCTGGTGCCGGCGATGGTGCTGATCGTCTGGTTATATCAACGCTGGAGCGCGCCGTCCGTGGCCCGTGCCCGGCAATTGCGCAGCGATATCAATGCGCAAATGGGCGAATCGATCGCCGGCATGCCGGTTGTCCAGGCCAGCAACGCCGCCGGGCGGTTCACGCAACGTTTCATCACCACGAACAACGCCCAATACCAGGCCCGCCGCGCGGAACTGGTCGTCAACGCCTGGCTGCTACGGCCCGCGCTGGATTTGCTGAATGTGCTGATTTTGGTGGTCGTGCTGTATGGGTTCGGCATTCAGGAAATGTCGAATGCACAAGTAGGGATCCTGTACGCATTCGTCAGCTATATCGCCCGTGTCGTGGAGCCGTTGATTCAGATCACGATGCAGTTCAGCCAGTTGCAGCAGGCCGTGGTGGCCGCGGCGCGCGTCAACGGCCTGTTGCACGAAACGTTACCGCCGGCGGTGGCGGCGTTGGATAACGATGCCACCTCGCAGGGCAACGCCCTCACAGGCAGCGACGCCAACACCCACGGGGGGGCGGTGCGCTTCGATCACGTGACCTTTGGCTATGATCCGATGCATCCGGTGCTGCATGACATCGCATTGGCGATTCCGGCGGGTGCGTTTTACGGGATCGTCGGTCATACCGGAAGCGGCAAGTCGACGCTGCTGTCATTGCTGCTGCGCTTCTACATCGCGCAACACGGAACGATCACGATCGATGGCCAGGACCTGCGCACGATCGGCGACGCAACCTTTCGTGCCGGTGTCGGACTGGTGCCGCAAGATCCTTTCCTGTTTGCCGCCAGCGTACGCGAGAATATCGACATGGGTCGAGACCTGAGCGACGCCCGGATCGAGGAAGCGGCGCACGCGGCCGGTGCCCATGCCTTGATCATGGCGCTACCGCAAGGCTATGCGACCGATATGGGGGAAAACGGCGGACGCCTGTCCAGCGGGCAAAAACAGCTGATTGCCATTGCCCGTGCGCTCGCCGGGAAACCCAAGATCCTGCTGCTGGACGAAGCAACATCCCATATCGATAGCGAAACCGAACAGACGGTACAACGCGCGCTGGAAGCGCTGCACGGCAAAGTGACGATGATTTCGATCGCGCACCGGCTCTCCACCATCCGGCGCGCGGATCGTATCATCGTGCTGAATCATGGACAGATTGCCGAGTCCGGCGATCACGAGACATTGATGGCCATCGATCGCGGCATCTACCAACGGCTTTATCTGCTTCAGCAGATGCAGGGCGAAGTCACTGAGCAAAGGTAGAAAGGCTTCTGGCGACGCCCCCTCTGGCCCCGTCCACTCTTATTTTGGTGGCAAGGTCCTCCTCGTGAACGCGGATGCCGTGCGGTATCCGCCGTACCGGCGTAAGCGTGACGGTACGGCTCAGGCCCGTTACTTCGTTTTCTCGATTTGCCCACGGATTTCACCACCCGGATTCGCGGCAGTGTGAACGTTGAAATACCACTTGCCTGCCAGCAGGTCCTTGGCCTGTTCGGGCGTCAGCGTCTTGCTGCCCTTAATCGGGCTGGCAAGCGCATCCGCGGCAATCGGAATCACGGGCTTGGCGTTCTCGCCCGCAAGCGCCGGACCGTGGAAATGCGCGGCCGTCGCCGGGCCGGTCAGCTTGTCATAGCTCACCTCGTACTCGAAGTTCTTCGACTTCGTATCGTAGCTTGCCGTCAACGCCCCCGTGCCGTCCGTCTGGTGCGGCGGCACTTCATTCGCCGCGGTAAGCGTCGAGCTGAAGTGGACGACTTTCGCCATGGCCGGCAGTGAGGCGGTCATCGTGGTCAATACGATAGCCGACGCCACCAGCGCGCCACGTGGCATACGGATCAACGGGTTCGAGCGCAACGTTTCGATCGACATGCATCCTCCTTGATAGTTTTCAGGACCGCAACTTCAATCAACGCAATGATTGCCGGCGACGCCGCCAGCCTGATCGATAGTAGCGCACAACGCATGTTCATGACGGATGTGATAGCGTACTGCTCTTGCCGGGTCCCGCCGCCCGCGAAAGACACGCATGCGTCCCTTTCCAGGCGCGCCGCGGTCGACGCTTACGGGACCGGTACCCGTGACCCTCGCCAAGGACAACGCAAATGGAATACAGAAAACTGGGTGACAGCGGCATCGACGTCAGTGTGATCGGTCTGGGCACCATGACCTGGGGTGAACAGAATACCGAAGCCGATGCACACGCACAGCTCGACTATGCGATCTCGCGTGGTGTCACGCTGATCGACGCGGCGGAAATGTATCCGGTACCACCCCGCCCTGAAACGCAAGGTCGAACCGAGCAATACATCGGCACCTGGCTCGCCAAACATCCGGAGCGGCGCGGCAAGGTGGTGCTGGCGACAAAGATCGCCGGACCGGCCCGTCAACCGCATAATCCCAGGCACATTCGCGGAGAGACCAACCAGTTCGACCGGGTCAACCTGCAACAGGCGGTCGACGGTAGCCTGAAACGGCTGCAGACAGACTATATCGATCTATACCAGTTGCACTGGCCTGACCGCAGCACAACGACGTTCGGCCGATCAAACTACCCATGGATCGACGATCCGTATTCGGTACCCATCGAGGAAACATTGACGGCCTTGGCGGAGCTGGTCAAGGCCGGCAAGATCCGGCACATCGGTGTATCGAACGAAACGCCATGGGGCGTTGCGCAATTCCTGCATGCGGCGAAACGGCTGGATCTGCCGAAAATCGTCAGCATCCAGAATCCCTACAGCTTGGTAAACCGTACGTTCGAAAACGGTTTGTCCGAATTCACGCATCGCGACGGCGTGGGGCTGTTGGCGTACTCACCGCTCGCGTTCGGCTGGCTCACGGGCAAATATGAAAATGGCGCCCGTCCGGCCGGCGCGCGAATTACGCTGTATGAACGCTTCGCGCGCTACAGCAAACCGCAGTCGGTCGCGGCAATCAGCGCGTATGTGGCATTGGCAAAGGCGCACGGACTGTCGCCGACGCAGATGGCGCTGGCGTTCATCAATGGGCGTGCGTTCACGACCAGCAACCTGATCGGTGCCACTACGCTGTCACAATTGAAGGAAAATATCGATAGCGCCGACGTCACATTGAGCGAGGAAATTCTCACGGAAATCGACGCGCTTCACGAAAAGCAACCCAACCCGGCGCCCTGAGCAGGCGCGGTCGCCGGCGGAACGGAATGGATGCGTATAATCGAAAGGTTTAGTATTCCGCGATATGACGCATTCGGTGTGGGCTACCCGCAACGAAAACCGCGTTTTGAACCTTTTTACGCAACGCGTGCAACATGCACGCGCCGGGAGCATCCATGGCTTTACCCAACGACAGCGTCAGCATGGCGCTTTTCTGTGATTTCGAAAACGTCGCGCTGGGCGTGCGCGACGCGAAATACGAGAAATTCGACATTAAGCCGGTGCTGGAACGACTGCTGCTCAAGGGCAGCATTGTCGTCAAGAAAGCCTATTGCGACTGGGATCGGTACAAAGGTTTCAAGGCCGCCATGCACGAGGCGAGCTTCGAACTGATCGAAATCCCGCACGTCCGCCAAACCGGCAAGAATTCCGCCGATATTCGCCTGGTGGTTGACGCACTCGATCTTTGCTACACGAAGTCTCACGTCGACACCTTCGTCATCATCAGCGGCGATTCCGATTTCTCGCCGCTGGTGTCCAAACTTCGCGAAAACGCCAAGAAGGTCATCGGCGTGGGTGTCAAGAATTCCACGTCGGACCTGCTGGTTGCAAACTGCGACGAATTCATTTTTTACGACGATCTGGTGCGCGAACAACAGCGCGCCCAGGCCAAGCGTGACGCGGCAACCCGCAAGAATGATGAAGACCGCGCGCCGCGCCAGAAACCGGGGAAGCAAGATTCCCCCGAAGTAGAAGCGCGTAAGGAAAAAGCCTTTGCGCTTGCAGTGGAAACGTTTGATGCACTGGTGACCGAACGGGGCGATAGCAACAAGATCTGGGCATCGGTGCTGAAGGAGGCCATCAAACGCCGCCGCCCCGATTTCAATGAGTCGTATTTCGGCTTCCGCGCATTCGGTGGCCTTCTAGACGAGGCACAGGCGCGAGGACTGTTTGAAGTGGGTCGGGACGAAAAGTCGGGCACCTATGTGTTCCGAAGCGCCCAGGACATCGGCAGCCGGCTGGAAGAGCCGCCGGCATCTGCCGCGCCCGCTCCTCAATCGCCGAACCGCGGCGCACGCCAGGATTTTGCCGCTTCGCAGGACGCCAACGTCGCCGACGAGGGATCGCTTGGCACACAGCGCAGCGCAGCCCCCCGGTCCAACGAGGCGGTAACCGCGGACCGCGCACCCGCGAAAAAGTCTCGGCGTCGTGGCCGGGATCGCGATCGCGGCCGCGACGCAAATAATGAGCGCGACCCAGGCAGCGACCGTGGTAGACGCGACGCGGAGTCGGTTGTCGAAGTCGACCAAGGTGCATTTGCCGAGGACGCCAATACGGCGACGACGGCAGATACCGTGCTGGCGATTATCGACGCCCCGTACGGCGATGCTGGCGATGCGTTTGCAGACGACGCACCTCTTACGGCCGATGCTACCGGCACGAGCAAGTCACCGGAAGCGGCCGACGCCCGCACCCATGGCGCCGAAGCAGGACTCTTCGACGAAGACACCTCCGATACGTTGACCAGCGCACCAGTGGCCAGCGATTCCGCGCACTATCTGGCAGCGGACCGGGATGCGGACGCCTTGTCACTTGGCGAGCGACCCCGCCCCGGCAAAGCCTCGGCCGCACGCCGTGCACGGCGTGCCCCATCGAAGCGCGCGAGCACGGTCGTCACGGAAATGCTCGAACTCGATAGCGAGGCACCGCTTGAAATAGCCACTCCGTCCGCCGACACGCTGGCCGTCAACGTAAGCAGCGTTGTGCCACCGAGCACGGTTGCCGTTGCCGCAAGCACGCCAGACGAAGAAGTCGATGCGGTCACGCCCACGGCGGAAGCAGCACCGGCGAAACGCGGGCGCAGACCCGGCGCCTCCGCGCGGCGCGCGCGCAAGACACCGCAATTGTTCCCCGAGGAATAACGCGGCAGATCGGGCCGTTGCGCGATCACGGCAACGGCGTCTCCCCGAAAAACATGATTTTCGACAACCCATAAGCAAACCAGACAAGTGCCTTCCCGATGTAAGCAGCACGGAGCAGAAGCCCGTTCCGTCCATACGCTGCTTAGAAAGCACATGCCTCAGTCGAAAATCGTCGTCGTCACTTCGCCGCGGGCAAAGCGGAACGCATCGAGGATGTCACCGACGATCGTCCGTCCTTCGGACAGCGGTGGCAGCGCATCCGGTGAAAAAAACCCAACTTCGGACGTTTCGACACCCACCCGGGGCACCGCTCCCGGTTCCGATTCGCATAGGAAATACAGCTTGTAGAAATCACGGGGGTCCAATTTGTACGCGCCCTTGGCCTTGTGTCTCACGCTGAACAATGACTTCACACTCACGCGCAAGCCGGCCTCCTCCCATACCTCCTTGGCCGTATTCTCCGCACCCGACAGCCCGACGTCGGCATAGCCACCCGGCATCGTCCACAAACCATCGAATTTCTCGCGAACCAATAAAATCTGGTCGTCAACGATTACCGCACCCCGCACTTCGATAAGGGGTGTGGCATAGGCGGTGCCCATCGGAGGCATCAGGTCCGGAATGTGGTTGATCGGCACATTGCCAAGATCTGCAAGCATCGCATTCGAAATGCGCGCTATTTCCTCGAAACGTTCTCTATCAAACACGCCCTCGGCAAAGTGCAATCCCGTCGAGGCGATGGCCTGGAGGCGTTTTACGTAGGTAAGCCACTGATTTTCCAAAACTTTCACGCGTCAATATCCCCATCGAACCCATGAACCCATAGCCGTAACGATAAACCAGCATGGACGCACATGGGTTGACTGTACGGTAACAGTGATAGTGCAGCGCAAAGCCGCTTCAGACCCATGACATATACGACACGTTTTGGCGTGGAATACCCGCCACGGCAATTTCCCTGCTAAATCTTTCATTTTTCGGTAGCATCGTGGTTTTCCGTGTTTTCAAGAAAGCGCTTGCCATGATCGCCTCCACACCGACGCTGCGCGTCACGCCTTCCGACCATATCCTGAGCGATGCCGAACGCATCGCGCGTACGACCGGCCCGGGCTTCGGTCGCATATTTACGGATCACATGGTCGTGATTCCGTACCGGGACGGCGCATGGCAGCAAGGCGAGCTGAAGGCCTACGGCCCATTGTCTCTGGACCCCGCCACCTCGGCGTTGCATTACGGTCAAGCGATCTTCGAGGGCTATAAGGCCTTTGCACAACCGGACGGCAGTATTGCCACGTTTCGCCCGGACCAGAATGCCGAGCGTTTCAACCGTAGCGCGGCGCGTCTGGCCATGCCCGCGCTGCCGCCGGAACGCTTCCTGGAAGCGGGTGATGCGCTGATCTCAATGGACCGCAAGTGGGTGCCAACGCCTGTCGGTGAGAGTCTGTACATGCGTCCACTGATGTTTGCATCGGACGCTTACCTGGGAGTACGTCCGTCGGATGAATACCTCTTCCTCCTTTTCGCATCGCCGGCCGGTGCGTACTTCGCGCAAGGCGTAAAGCCGGTGACCGTATGGATCAGCCAGGACTACGTACGCGCGGCACTCGGCGGCACCGGCGAAGCGAAGTGTGCAGGCAACTACGCCGCCAGCCTGGCGGCGCAAGCACAAGCCCAGCAACACGGCTGCGACCAAGTCGTCTGGCTGGACGCCGCCCATCGCGAAGATATCGAAGAAATGGGCGGCATGAATTTGTTCTTCGTCTACAAGGAAGGCGACAAGGTCACGCTGGTCACACCGGAACTGACCGGTTCGCTGTTGCCAGGCGTCACACGTCGCAGCCTGCTGGAACTGGGCCGCGACCTGGGATTCCACACGGAAGAACGCAGGATCTCTGTCACACAATGGCGTGAAGACCTTGCAAATGGTCGTATGTCAGAAGTATTTGCTTGCGGCACCGCTGCGGTAATCACACCCGTGGGCAAGGCCAAGGCGAATGGTTTCGAAATGACCATCAATGGCGGCGAAAACGGTCCCGTGACGATGCAGTTGCGTCAGGCACTGCTGGACCTGCAACACGGCATCTCGGAAGACAAACGTGGCTGGCTGCACAAGGTCTGTTAAAGGCCGTTCGATAAGGCGCGACGCGTAGCAGCGTTGCGTCAGCATTGCAAGAAGGGAGGCACGACGGATCGTCATGCCTCCCTTGTTTTTTTGCTCGCCAATCTCATCGCTTGATGAAAGGCGCGCTCTGATAGCGATATCCGAAGTTGATCAACCAGGCACGACAGAAAACCGCGCAAACTTCATTTTTCGTTTTCTTACTCGGGTACGAACGATGGATATCACAACCACCAGCGTGTTGGATGGGATAGACAGATACATCCCTATAGGTCCGTACGGCGAGAGCGTCTTAATGCGTGACCACGTCGCGTCTATCATAGTACACGTTGATGCGCGTGACGCAGTCTGTTTCGCCATGTCTTGCAAACCTGCCTTGGCGATACTGGGGTGACTACGTCCACTGCACGCAGGCGTTTACCGCTTTGCATAATGTGCAAAATCAAAACGGGCTGGATGTGGCATTTCAATCCATCGTGAATATGCGCCAGGAATGGCAACCGGCATTGCTCCTGGAACGTGCCAATATCCCCCTTGTAGACTCGGACAATATCGACTGGATTGGGCTTCACCGCCGCGATACAAAAATTAATGAAATGATCACCTGGGTCACGTCAAAACCCGAGTCGTTATGGCGTGCCACGTCATTTGGGCAGCTCTACACCGGAAGGTATCTCAACGTATGGCAACCTCGACAGTACTTTCGACACCTTTTTCCGACCGTCACCCCGTACCCCGGAGAGTTCAAGGATATTGCACTTAGGTACTGGCCAGATGCGCTCACACCAATATTGGAAAGCAAGGTCGACATTCCCATTCGAAGTGTCCTCGCCGACTTTTTCGACCGCAGCGAAATCACGTTTGACGCGGTGTCCCTGGCCTTTGCGTGCGAGGCGGCCAGTCACTTGTTTCGTCGTTTCGACGGCGTCAAGGTACGCGAGACATTGCATTGTCGATACGGTGTGAGGCACTTTACACACTGGCAGGCGGTTGAAGAGTGCGTCATCACCGACATTTTCCGAAGCGTAAAAGACAGCAACGACATCGCGTTCATATGCGCTGCTGCCCATAGATGGCGGCCTGACGACTGGACGTTCGTTGCGGCAGTGAAGAATCGATATGTACTCGATTGCGAATATGCGCATAATCGTTGCACCGACGACGACACTAACGAGATTAACCTGCTATCCACATTTCGGTGACCAGACTGAACACTGGTAGCTAGCCGCTTAGCGGCGCACCACTGATAAACGTTCTATTGCATCGAAGCGATATCGTTATTTACCCGCACGGCCGCTCGGGCACGTCTTTCATAACAAATGCGCGCCGTGAACCCGAGACGACAGGTTCGCTTCGTTTTGCGCGATAAATATGCGTTGGTCAGACGAACGTCGACAATCTGAACGGTACTCATCGTTTTTATAAACGATCTTTTCCGTCCATCGCCATGCGAATCATCACCTATGCATTGACGTATCTCTCCTCGGAAAGCGTTGAGCGGGACAACAGTGATAACAACGAAAATATTCACAGGCAACCCAATCCAGGTACGCTGCAAAAACTACCCGATGAGCTTTTAACCACCATTTTCACCGCGCTTCAAGCGCGTGGGCTTTTCAACATTGGATTAGTGAGCAAGCGGCTCCGGACACTTATTGTTCCCCTATCTCCGTCAAGTATCACCGCGATTCAAAAAATTGGAAAAGTGCGGACGGGACGACCCGCTGGCTGGCTCTTCTTCCAGGCGATCAAGAGTATCGAAGCAGCAAGCGTATCCGCGCACCGGCCTGCGCTGCTTCGAGAACTGATCTTGGCCGTCCCGACGAACTACAGACGACGCGGTTGTACCTGGGACACAGAGTTCTTCGATAACGGCTGTTTTTTTAAAGCAATCAGCGCGCAATACGCCATGATCACACCGCAGCCGAAATTGCTATCCGATACGCTCGCATTGATCGATTTGTTTGTCGCCCATTTCGTTGCCTACGAATCTTTTGATGACAACGCAATGCAACCTATCGATCTCATGAGAGTAACCGACAAAGCATTTTGGCCGGCGATGCTTGACTCATTGTTGATGGACGTCCCTGCGTGTCATCTGAAATCCGAGATCAGACTATTTTGTGACGAATATCATGGCCCCGAAAACACGATTTCGTGGGCACTCGCGTGGCAAATGGCAACTTCCCGATTCAGGTAGAAGCAGTCTCAACGAACCTCACTTCCTCCATGCGAATCCGGTGATCGACCGATGGCCTACTGCTGTGCTGTTTTTAACAATGGCGCAACCTGCCAAAAGGGGCACTGGTGCAAATAGCCGGTGGGAATCGGTTAAAGTATTGAGCCCAACAATCGGGTGAACGCTGATGAGCAAGCGCAAAGGCGGAGATGTGCTGTCTAATAGTCGACATTTTGATCAAGAAATCATCGTCCTGTGCGTGCGCTGGTACCGTCGCTACAAGCTCAGCCTACGTGATTTGGTGGAAATGATGGCAGAGCGCGGTTTATCGCTGGCTCACACCCCCGTCATGCACTGGGTGATGCGCTTTACCCCGGAGTTCGTTAAACGCTGGAACCGATTTGCGATCCCTTCGGGTCGATCGTGGCGGGTCGACGAGACCCATATGAGGATTCGTGGCAGATGGGTCTACCTGTACCGGGCGGTCGATCGAGATGGCCATACAGAGGACTTCTTACTCGGGGTCAAACGCGACGTGGCCGCAGCCAAAGCCTTTTTTCGCGAGGCGACCAGGCACCAGGGCCAGTCACCAGAGACTATCACGCTCGACGGTTACGCTGCCTCGCACCGCGCGGTGCGGGAAATGAAGGTCGATAACCTGCTGCCCGAAGACACGAAGGTCCAATCCTCGAAGTATCTGAACAATCTGATTGAGCAGGGCCATCGAAACATCAAATCGAGAACGAACGCGATGCTTGGCCTCAAATGGTTCGCAAATGCCGCGGTAACGATCTCTGGCATCGAATTGATGCATCGCATTCGCAAGGGCCAGTTCGATCTGACTAAACTCGGTCTCAAGCATGCCGCTATGCCTGCCGTATGGAATGCTGTTCTGTCTTCTTCATACAATATCCTACATGTAGGAACATTCTCAACACTCTTACCTGTTTGCACCAGAACCCGCAAACCCAACATGCGAACCCAAATCGCACCGTTACGAATCGCCGTCGATCGTAAAAGAGTTGATCGATCCGTTCCGCCCTGAGATACGATCAACGCGCATACCGGGAGAGCCCATTGCAGCACCGTGCTTGCACTTAGACCGAACGAAGACCTAGCCACCCGCGGCTTGCAAACTTTCCCCGCGATGAACCGCACGCTTTCCAGATTTCATGCTTTCCACTTCGTAGCGTGGATCATCGGCACTGGCATCAAACGTGTGACCATCCAGATGCACTCGCTCACGCAAAATGCGTACTATTTTTCCTTTCGTTTCACCCTGCGGTGTCTGCCACTTGACGTGGTCGCCGAGCTTCCACTGATTGATCATGATGCCGTTCCTTGATCGTAATATCGTACCGGAGCGTGAGCAAATGTCGTGCCGCGCCCATTTGGACCGTGACAAAGCAATGAACCATGCCGAATGTTAGGTTCCAGCCGAAAGAGTCCTTTGCTGAATGGTGTTTGGACATTATCGGACGCCTTTGTCATCATGCGCTGTTCCATGCTCCACTGCATTTGCACTGTTCCACCTCGAATTTACACGCAAACGTCTCCTTGCCCTGTTGCAGTTCGAATATCAATCAAGCTTTCAGCAAATCGGCTGACCGACGATGCTGGGTTTATTGTTAGACGGCTCGGCAGCGAATTTGAGATATGAATTCACGCTATTTTTTGAGAAGTATGATGGGCTTGGTAACCCAATGTATTGAGAATCTGTGTCGCAAGCAGCCACCGCGCAGCGCAGGCCTTCGTCAATCTCGGTTTAGCAAAAAAATCTCTACGCGCTTTTGCAACCAACCTTGCAATCCAGTTTTTAGACATTTCATCGGTTGAAGCAGCGTGCCGAAGGTCTGCAAAGCAGATAAAGTATGAGCAAAAATTGAAGGCAGCGGCCGATAGAGATGCCACACTTGTCATCGAGCAAACCAGTTTATCGGTTGCCTCTTCTGCGCATCAGAATCACGCTGAAGGCTTAAAGCCCGGTTTCTTGCGGACTGCGCCGACACCAAACGCAACGAGCACAAGTGCCTCTTCGTTTCACGAGATGTCTTTTCTCCAGCGCCCCCGAACCTGCACATATTGCAGGTTACCTACACCTCATACGTCTCTCAATAAAAGGCGCGGATATCATTCGGCATTTCTTCAAAAAGATGCCGTGTCTCTGGGCGTTCCAACGCTCATAACAGTGGGATAAATAATCATGCAAGCTTTGAACGATATTTTTTCTTATTTTTGGAACGACAGCGAAAATGACAATCTGCTCATCGGCAAGGAGCCGGCGCCTGCCGATAAAACAAATCGAGACAATCCTTTTAACGTACCGGAAAAGATCGTCGATGCCTTTGCATCACTTCTGTCCGCACGGACCCTGCTCAGACTTGCATTGGCAAATAAACGCCTTCATTTTTTACTAACATCGAATTTCCAATCCACTTTCACAGCTCTTTCCATGATCGAAGCAGCGCGACGGGATACTTCCGTCGCTTGGCCCTTCGTTCGCGCCATCGAGAGCATCCAGACCGTCAGCATTAGCGCACAACGACCAGCCTTGTTCAGACAACTGGCTTTAACGATATCGGGCCCTCGACAATTCGCATGGTCCGACGACGATCAGCGAAATTACATGTTTGACAGCAATAAATTCTACAAAGCGATCGCAGATGAAACTCGACTCATACCATTGCCGCCACGGTGCACGCTCGACGCGCTTGCATTGATTGATCTGACTGTTGCCACTTCCACCGGGTCGCGGGTTTTCAAGCCTACGGAGATAACGCATTTTAATTTTTTGAAAACAAGCGAAAAAGCATGGTGGCCTGCAATGCTCGAGTCTTTGATCATTGATATCCCGGCACAAGATTTGAAGGCGGAAATTGCTACATTTCTGGAAAAGTACGACGATCAGATGGTGCAGATATCTGACCCGCTTGCTTGCGTTCTGGCAACTACTTTGTTCTTCGGCAACACGCGGTCGGGCGCAGATGTCCGTTCAGAAATGCAAAGACGTTTTGGCGTTACGCGTTCAGAGCAGTGGCGTACTATTGATCACGCCATCGCATCACACATTCATCTCCATTTCCGTGCGGAACCGCCCGGTCCGGCGTTCGATGCAGAATGCACACGATGGCGCACCAACGATGAGAAATTTGTAGTCTTGGCAGAATCAGCAGCCCTCGCCGCTAACCCGAGATATGATTTTGGCAACAGACCGATGATCAGCATGCCGGATAAAACATGGGGCTGGAGTATCTGGTGAACATTCTCCACCGATATCTGGTTTAGACAACATCATCGGTTGGACGTTCGTCGTTTTAATTGCGGTTGCTTCGCGATAGCGTTGGACGGCATGCAATTCTACGTTGCCTCCACGCTTGTAACATAAAGGCGTAAAGCGCACCGCATATGCGTCATGGCAGACTCATAGGTTCCCATCGGCAGCCCCTTCCTTTGCCGCATCTGCGGATGATGGCGGCGCCAAGCATATCAAATAAATGCATATTGCCATCATCACTCTTCGTTTTTCCAACCAAGTGTTCGCTACCTATTCAAACTATCTGGTTCGTGAAGTCACTCACGAACTTGGCAGGCAAATTTTCCGAGTAATAACCTATGCAAAAACTTAGTACCTTATCGTCCGACGGGTATCGTGATCATGTTAATGCAGCCCCATCTCATGACGTCCACCCGATCGCGGAAATAAGTGATACCTATCATGAGGCGCTTATGGTGCGGGCTGTCACAGAGCGAAACGTAGGGAATTTTCAAGTATTGCCGGACAACCTGATTGTCCAGCTGGCAGCGCCCCTTCCCGCAAACACGTTATCAAATCTTAGAATATCAAGCCGATATCTCAGCGCCTTATTGACGCCAGATATCATCTCGAACGCTATGGCATCCGAAGACGTCGTAAGGACCAGCGCAAAGACAGAAATGGACTTCTTAACGGCAGCAAATGCCTATATAAATTCCTATAAACTGCCGTCTCCCCTTACACCTGCGTCGATTCGGGCCGACGCCTTGACGCTTCCTTACGTTGATGGTTTGGTCGATAGTGAGATATCTGTCAGACACCGAGGATATATCTACCTTCACGTTTTGTCTGGTGCAGTCAAAGCCGCCAAGCAGTGCATAGAACTGCCACTGCAATCGCTAAGAGCCGCCCTCGATTTAATCGACCTCGAAGCAGCGGAATATGCTGGAAGAGACTCTTTTAGTCACGGTGAAAGCAATCCTTATTATTTATTTACCAATACAAACCCATTATTTTTACCTGCGATGCTCGAATCACTAGTGACGACGGTCCCGGCTGCCGGTCTAGTGTTTGAACTCAGTATATTTTGCAGAAGGTTCGACGGAACATTAGACGCGGTATCAGACACGCTGGCGGGGATGTTAGCTGCAGAGCTTTTTTTTAACGGACCATTGCCCCCGCGAATTCATCCTCATGCAAAAGGGCCCGCCGTTCGCGAAATTATGCATCGACGTTTTGGGGTAAGCAGCGAAGCGCAGTGGAAAGCAGTCGATCGAGATATCGCTTCGGGAATATATCGACGATTGGATTATCCAATCGTTCCCCGCATCGAACAGTTATGTCAGAATTGGCGTCTCCATGACGCGTCGTTCAGGAAACTTGTGGAAGATATTCTCCTCGCCGAGCGTCCTATTCTATACAAAAAATTCATCGAATCGCGTTAAACCTCTTGCGCTTTCTCACGAAAAAAGAACAACGATAAGCCAAAAGCAACGCCAAGCTTACCTTTGTTCTTCCCAACGCCGTCCGTCCACCAAGGATGGCGAAGGTCAGACGGTGTCAACACATCGCGTAGAGTCTACTTGCCCAACAAATCATCTTCGACAGCCACTTTTACTTCGCTTTTTATTATATTTTTTCGCCGCTTTTGCAAATTTAGTCAGACAGAAGGTTACTATACTCAATCGTATGCGACTCGACCGGCACAGCTACCATGCAACTGTTAGGCAATGCGTTGGCATATCTAGGCTTGTGGAGCACACTCTACAACGATGTGGATGAAACCTCAGCGTGTTCCATTAATAGCGCTAAACAGCGCCACCTGTTGGAACTATCAAGTGACCTCGTGATTGTCGTCGCTGCATTGCTCCCAGCGCATTCAATCGTGCGATTCGCGTCAGCGAATCAGCAACTCCACACCCTTTTGCGCTGTAGGTTCCCTGCAACATTTCAAGCTGTCGTCGATATCAAAAACCTATCTTCGGGCACGCCGGTGGGTAAGCTTTTCACGCAAGCGATAAACAGCATTCAAGCCATTAGTATTCGTACGCAGCAGCCGGCATTGCTCCGCGACCTGGTATTGACTCTAGAAGCAGGATCGCAACGTTTCGATACCTCGCCTGGAGGCTGTGATGATGGTTTTGATAGCGGGCCTTTCTACGATGCCATTTCGCAACAGGAAAGCGAAATAGCGGTGCCTCCCCGATGTCAATCTGATGCGCTTTCTCTAATAGACCTTATTGTTGCCCGATATGCAGGTTGCGCATCGTTCAAACGATGCGCAAACCGCCCTTTCGATTTGCTGAAAATGACAAACAAGGCGTTCTGGCCTGCAATGCTTGACTCCTTGATGGCGAACATTCAACCAGACAAACTGAAACGGGAGATAACATTGTTCGCCGAGGAATACGAAGGAACGGTCCATAATATATCCACGCGACTCGCCGCCGAGTTGGCGGTGATCATGTTAGTCAATGACTGTAATGATTGGGGTGACGTACGATCAGTCATGCATCGTAGATTTGGTGTAATGACCGAAGCACAGTGGCATGCGATCAATCATCGCATTGCAACGAGGGTCTATGTGAGTTGCCTCGTCTAAATCCTCAATATTCCAGCCTCCGCGTATGCTTGGCGCTCACGTCGCAGACCAAGTGTCCATGCCACAACAAGCGATATCGGCTTCCATAGGTCATCAGAGCTACGCGTTCTCGCTGCTGAGAACCATGCATATTTTGCCAAGTCGGGTAACTGGCATCGTGTTATCGCGGATTGCGTAGCGGATGCGTGCTCGTACGCCACATCGTCTTGCAGATTTGTTCAGACAGCATTGCCCCAACCTCACCATCGCCGGCACAAAGCATTACCTACTCTAATAACGACACGATTGACGAGGTGAACATTCGCATGGCGAAACATCTCTTCGGCGACGCTACGAACTGGGACGGCTTAAATTTCACATACCTTATCAATACACAACTTTCGCACGCACAACCATGCAGATTCTGACTGATTTATTGAGCAGTACCTTACCCGGTGTATTTTACCAAAATACCGATGATGATCTTATCGTCGCACAAGCAACGATCGAGTCCAGGAAAAGCGTATATTCGGACTATTTGAATGAGCTCCCCGACGAACTATTCAGGGCGACCACATCATGCCTCTCGATGCATGCAATACTGCAACTCGGATCAGCATGTAAGCGCCTTGATGCCCAAATGGTCGCGTTGTTCCCTACCCTCTTCAAGGCGCTTTCAGAAATCAAGGCTACCCGAACCGCATCGGTTCCGGTCTTTTCATTCCCCATTATTCTATCAAGTATAAAAGATGTCAGCATCGAACGAGCACAGCCGGCTTTATTACGAAAATTACTTGTAGACGTACCACGCAACAGGCGTTCTTTGGATACCCGCATTCCTGCAGAGCAACGCGTCTATGTCAATCATATCGAAACCACCGTCGCGCAACAAAAGGATCTGATATCGTTCCCATTTTTATCTCAGGCTGATGCACTTTCTTCCATCAACCTTATAGTTACGCAACATCTCTGCGGTCCTGCTGCGATTAGTACGAGCAAGGAATTGATTTATTTGATCTCGAACACGAAATACGCTTTCTGGCCTGCCATGTTTGATTCAGTGCTAGTCGATATCCCAGCAGATCACATCCTGGAAGCAATCAAAATTTTCCTGGATCGCTACGAAGGCACCGTAGAAAAAGTGTCGGATTCATTCGCGAAAGCTTTGGCAAATGAGATGTTTTTCCATCGAGACTTACCCGGTGCTTTTCGGGATAGCAAAAATAAAGGCACCGTTATTCGAGAAATGCTGCAAACCCGCTTCGGAATAACACGCGATGTGCAATGGCAAATCATTGACGAAGGTATAGCCCTAAATCTTCATAAACATGTGAATCCCTCACCAGGAGCAAGCTTTGATAGTCTATGCGAAAATTGGCGTGCCGACGATACCGCTTTCGTGATTCTTGCCGAGAAAATGACAGTTGCGAACGCACCGTATTTTAACTTTGGGAACCGATCGATGCGCTCTGCCAACTGGATAAACTGGTTGTCTTCCATTGGAAGTTGAAGTATTTTCTGGCAGCGGCTGTGGTTCATTCCGAACTGCATGTTCGGCAAGAATCCAGCCACCGATGCCCGCGCCGTTGACGACGTACCCCGTAGGTACGGCACGAGAGATCGCACGTGTCTTACTGGTCTCGTACTGTGCTGCATTCAATTCAAGGGGGCGCGGAGCCGCATCATGCATCCATGCCAAAAACTTCATGATCAGCACGTTGGTTTACCACCATCTCGTTACGTCTACAGCAATTCATCAACGACCATCTGGTTTTCTTGTAATTTTCAATTTCATTGTACGCAATAGCGCAGTTCTGCGTTAAATCGGTTATGCATCTCAATGTTAATTTGATCTATATCAAGCTTCTTTTTAAAAAATAAACATTCGAAAATCATCTTTTGGATATTCGGAGAAATGTACCCGGCTGAGCCGTCGTACTCTTCAATGAATAGCGTCATTGCATCGCTTAAATTTTCTGATGGAATGGACGATAGAAGCGAGTCGAGCATTGCTGGCCAAAGGACTTTATCTGTCTTTTCTAGCAAATTGCTTGGCGACATACAACAACTATCAAACGTATGATGCACAGTCCACCGTGCGACTATAAGATCAATCAAGGCGAATGCGTCGGATTTAGCTAGGGGTAGTGAATCAGCAGTGGATAATGTTTTTACCAATTGCTCCTGTTTGGTAAGAACGTCACAAAAAGCGCTAGTATCAAATCCAAGTTCGTTTAAATTAATTTTACCGTTCCCGTTCAAATAACATATCGGCTTTTCTAGCAAGCTCAAGATCGGAACAACGGGCAAGGAAAAAGCATGAAACACCTTATCCATCCCCTTATTTATTAATGACACAAAGGCATCAGACTTGCTCGTTGGAACATCGTATTGCTTTAAGCAAAAATCTGGCTGTATGATTTTGAGAGCGGCTAAAGGTACGGATTGTACGTAAGAACGCAAAAACGACGGTTGCATCGTGCAAATACTGGTGATCCGGATAACTTTAAGCGCATCAGCCTCTGAAGTCATAATACTCTTCATAATTACGAAGTCGTATGGATCGCTTTCCATGCTCGCCTTGTACACATAATCGTAGAATGATTTCGTTATCTTGATAGATTTACATTGCAAGCAGAATATTTTATAAAATTTTTGGTTTATAGATGCAAGATTGAATAGATGTCGCTCCGGCAACCGAAATGCAAAGTCATAAATCAACTCATTTGGTAGTTCACAAATAATATTTCGATGTGCACTTTCGTCGGCGTCAAAAAATACTTGATCATCATGGGTCACTAAGTGCCGCAAACTTGAAAGCGTACTTCTTGCGATATCCATTTTAAATTTCCAATAAATTCATCGTACAACAAATTTTATCATGCATGATCTGACTTAGTTCGCATCGCTTTAAAAATTGAGGATTACCATGAAATCGAACCCTATTAAAAAAAATAATGATTGATGTTCAGGAGTTTGGCGTGGAAACCTATGTCCACTAATAAAATTCCTCCACCGCCTTAGCGTTCAATCCAAACCTAACAATACGTGGCCCATGCAAGAAATGCCGTACTCCCCTTTACCCCTTCGTAAGGACTAAAGCACCCTTCAACATTTTGCAGAAATTTGTTCCAGCAAAATAGTGTTTAATCTTTAATCTTATTAGTAGCTCCATGGGTCATTCCGATTAAATAGGCAAAGCATCACATCCTCAATTTGATCTTTGTTATAATTTTTTTCGACAAGAAACCAATCTACGACTTTGCTCCTGACATTGTTGGAAATACGACCGCCTGATCCATCATATTCTTGAGCGAATAGCCCGATTTCGCTTTGCAAATACGTGACCTCTATAGGTGCCGCTAACAGCGAATCAAGCATTGCGGGCCAAAGCGCTTTATCTGTCATCTTTAACAGATCGCAAGGTGACACGCGACAATCATCGAACGTATGACGTACAGCCCACCGTGCCACTGCAAGGTCGATCAAGGAGAGTGCGTCGGATAAGGACTCAGGTGGCGTGTTTATCATATTCTCCTGCTGGGTGATTAGTTGACAAAAAGCATCAGCATCAAATTCAGCAAGCGTATCTTTATTAGCGTTCGGGTCTTGATAAATTATAGGACCGTAATCTTTAGCCGCAACCACCGGGGTGGACCAGAACAACGTATTTAGCACCTTTTGTATTAAGGACGGTTGAATCTCAGACACGCTGATCGTCACGTCAGCTTGTTTTTTAAAAAATCCAGGAACTATTGTTTCCAACGCGTTGATGGGTACTGCCACCAGTAAATCACGTAGCATTGAAGGCCGCATCGCTGAAACGTTAACAGCGCGAATGGCGTTAATCGCAACGTTCTGGTTATATTTCAGATCGTCTAGGAGTGATGGCATACGATCCGCCAAATCCCCATATGCCAATGCGGTTTTCGCGTAGAAATCCTCGACCATACGAATCGATTGACGTTGTGACAATAAGTCTGTATAAAATCGTCGATTGGTTGATGCTAAATTAAGTAGATCGCCTTTCGGAAGTAAAGATGCGATATTAATAATAAGCTCATTCGGTAGAGTGGGCACATCATTTCGATGCGCGTTTTTTCAGAATCAGGACTTACTTCATCAGCGCGCGAGGTGTCGTAAGTTACCCATTGTCATAGGCTCGAAAGCGCATTTCTTGCGATATCCATTTTGCCTTCTCCTAGAAACAAACAGTAGATGAGACTGAGTAACCATCAACCTTATTTAGTTCGCGTTCTTAGCAAGATCGCTGCACGCCGTATCACTTGATCATCATTACAGATGAGCATGATCAATGAGCCGAGTCGTATATTCGTATGCTTCGATACGCCATTCTGGCGCGCGTGCAATACAAAGGTGAGCGATGAAGTGTGCAAGCCATACTTGGCCAGTGGAGCTGGCAGCGGTACCATTTAAAAAACACCTTGCTCGGTATAGCGCCAAGCAAAATTTCCCTGTACTCCTTTATCTGCTGAAAACAAGAACATCTCGGACGAGGAATGCCAGAAGAGCCAAATTTTTACTTAGTATGACTTACTAACTGCACCCCTATGCGTCTTGAAAGACTCTGTTGACTGGAAACGTAGATACCCTGTCCCAGCCTCCTAATAATTAAGGGTTACGGCACAACGCTGCTTGCTTGCTGCTTGTATTGCCTGTAGCACTTAGACAGAATAGCTTTGTACGATCCAACAATTCGCGACTTTTCACAACAACAGAAACTAAGGTGTCCAGATCACTTACCGCGCTCGATTAAATATCTTATATTGTGAGCGCGCTATAAATTGGCCGGGTAACGTGCCATCACGCAGACTTCATGGCGAACCTAGTTCAATGATGCCGCCGCTAAAACCCAACCGGTCGCCGCTCAGATATTGCGGTATTCTGGAGAGCGACTTTTCGAACATTGCACAAAGAGTCCGCCGAAATGATTGTATATAGGCGGTCGAAATTCTGGATGCGCCTGCTTTAGAAACAGCAGCACAAGCACATAGGCGCCAGATGCCAGTTCATTTTTCCCGATCGAGGCTGGCCCGCACGTATGTGCCAGACGGTCGGGATGGAACACGGCAACGTAGCGGAAACCATCGGTTTTGCTACAATCGATCTCAGTATCGTCTTTTGCGTTGACAGACAGCGATAATTCCATTGTTGTAGCAGCCGCGCAGCGAGTCATCGCTACGGGGTCGTGATTGCCGCGTTCGCCTAATGACCGGCGTGTTCCGGATCGTTATCTTCCTTGGCTTCGTCGAGGTAAGGCGTCCGATAGCCACTGCGCACACCCCAGCTATAAAAAAGGAAGGCAATGACGGCGACGATCAGCATGTCCCAATTTTCCGGCAAATAACCTTTGCCACCAAACTCTCGGCCACCGAAGTAAGACAGTAATGCCATGACGAACAGATAGGCGATCAGCCAGCGCGCCGCACGCCAGTCATGACTCCACCCCTGCCACCCATGCTTGGCTTGGTAATACAGATACACCGGCAACGCCACGGCCATCAGCACAATGATCTCGCCCGTCAGCGGCCAGCGCGCCCAGTACAGAATCAGCGAAGCAAACACAAACGCCAACGGCGCGACAATACCCATGCCGGACAGCACCAGCGGTCGCTTCAAGTCCGGCGCGTGGCGGCGCAG
Organism: Robbsia andropogonis; assembly: GCF_034047095.1. NCBI lineage: Bacteria > Pseudomonadati > Pseudomonadota > Betaproteobacteria > Burkholderiales > Burkholderiaceae > Robbsia > Robbsia andropogonis. Next base: position 276,814 of record NZ_CP139164.1, read on the forward strand.
CGCCATCACGCTGACCGGTCCTGTCAGATAGGAAATCACGGTTGCAACAGAGATCACCGCTGCCAGTGAACTCCAGCCACGGAAGAAGAACAGGAAAACAAACGAGACAGCAAGGTTGAACCACATCGCCGGACGCGGCACACCATATAGCGGATGCACATTGCCCAGAATTGCCGGCAGCGTGCCATTGCGTTCCATCGCGAAGATCATCCGCGACGTGGTAGCCATATAGGTGATACCCGTCCCACTCGGGCTGACAAACGCGTCGATATAAAGCACTAACGCCAGCCAGTTCAGGCCCAAGGCAATTGCCAGGTTGGCAAACGGCGAGCTGAAATCGATATGATTCCACCCCTGCGCGATTTGCTCAGGCGTTACAGCGCCAATATAGGCTGCCTGCAACAGCACATACAACACCAATGCGAGCAGGATCGAGCCAATCACCGCGAACGGGATACTGCGCGAAGGGTTGCGCGCTTCACCCGCCAGGTTAACGGGGCTCTGAAAGCCATTAAATGCAAAGATGATGCCGCTAGTCGCCACGGCAGTAAACACCGCCGACCAGCCGTATGGCGCGAATTGCCCCAACACGCCCCCGCCAGCGGCGGCATCGGTAGGCGCCGATAAGTGACCGAAGTTCGCAACGGTAAATTGGCTGCCCATCAGACCAATGACCGTCAGCCCAGGCACGACGAACTTAAAAATCGTGATCAGCGAATTGGCACGGGCGAAAATCTGCACGCTCCAATAATTCAGGAGGAAATAAACAACCACGAGGCCGGCGGACAACAGCAAGCCTGTTGTGGAAAGTGTCTCATTTTGATAAAGCGCATGGGCCCACGGAAAAGGCCAGGAACTCATGTATTGGATCGACGCTTCGGCCTCAACTGGAATCACCGAGACAATCGCAATCCAGTTCGCCCAGGCACTGATGAAACCTACTAACGAGCCATGTGAATAGCGCGCGTAACGCACCATCCCACCTGATTCCGGAAACATGGCGCCCAGCTCCGCGTAAGCCAACGCGATCGCCAAAATCACGAGTGCCCCGATCACCCATGCCACCAGCGCGGCCGGACCGGCGATCTTCGCCGCTCGCCATGCACCAAATAACCAGCCTGAACCGATAATCGAACCGAGCCCTGTCAACAACAGTGCAATCGGACCAATGGACCGATGGACGCGTGAGGCGGACCCGCCACCATTCCTCGTCTGTGTTCCCTGCATGCGTACTCCAAATCAGATGCCAACGAAAGTACTAAGTGTGGCGAAGGAGCGGTAGTTTATCCGACTACCGCTCCTTCGTCTTATTAAATCTGTCTTTTCAGAATGGTGTCTACTGACTCATTCGAAAGAATCGAAAGAAGGGAAAATACTTGTCGCAATGGTGAGATTTATGTTGATCTGCAAATGTCTCTAAAAACACGGAAGTTTTTCTATAGTTGACTCAAGTATCTCGAAATATCCACGATCAGCTGTATGTCAACGACTCACAAAAAACCGTCGACGTGACACCGCCAATCGATTTTAAGGATTACCCTGATAGCAATCGTAGCAAGCCGGTGATAAAGAATTGGACTTGCTACGCAATTGCCAGAATACCGATTACTGCTTTCGGCCGAACATGTCCATAAGGCCACCCAAGGCAGACAGAACATTATCGGATTTCAATTGGCCGTCTTCCGGTAATTTACCTTCCGGCGTTGCACGATCCACCACGCCGGGTAGCACCATCGCCAATATCCCGGTCAATTGTTCGACCGGCATGCCAACCTTCGACGCTAAAGCCTCCAGCATCGGTTTACCCAACACGGTGAGCAATGTCGCCGGATCGATAGGCAGGTTTGCGCCTTGCCCGATCCACGACGACACGATCGCCCCGGCACCGGCGTCATGAAACTTTTGTACAAAACCATTCAACCCGCCGGGCTGGCTGTTAACAAATCCAATAGCCGCATCGACCAGCCCATTACCGCCTGCGGCGCCTTGGGCACCCAATCCGTCTAAAATGCTCATCGCATCCTCTTCTGTCAGTTGGTTTCGCGGCGTGTTCACGCTTTGTTAGCACGGACATACGCCTCATGGCGCGGCATTGTACCGGAGAGGACTGACACGTCATACCGCATCGCCTGCAGGCTGTCATAACAAGACAGCCGTACCGCCTCTATTGAAGACGTGGTCGCCACCATCGACAATCCCACGAGAAGCAGTAACGCTTCGGGCAAACGTCGATCATCTCGGCGTCAAAAGCCTCGGGATCGAACAGGACGAACAGGCAGGTCGGCAGTCTTACGCATTTCCGGCTGGTCGATTGTGACATCACTGTCAGGATAGGCAATACAGGGAAGAATCCAGCCTTGCGCGCGTTCATCAGCCGTGACGCCTGGCCAGTCGATGTCGTAACGGACCGCACCTGCCACACAACGGCATAGGCAGGCGCGACAACTGCCGTTTCGGCAGGAGCTGGGCAGCGTCATTCCTTCGCGGGCCGCCGCGGCCAATATTGTCGTTTCACGGGCCGCGGGTACGGTGCGCCCCGCCGGCAGCACGGTCAGCCACACACCACTCGCGGATGACCGCTGCGCATGTCCCGGCGGGGCCTGCTCGCCCGCCTTGCTGTCGATCGTCCCACCACTCACGCTAGCCGCTGATCGTTCAATCATCGTATTTTGTGCAATGTCGGCCACAACAAGGCAACGCTGCCTTACGCGGACATCGCTGTCGTGCGCCGCCACATCCACAGCCCCAATAACAGACAGCCTGCCAGCAGGACCAGCGCGAACGTCGCCACACCCGGCCAAGCACCCCGCTCCCAGAAATGACCGCCGACGGAACCAAGAAAGCTTGAACCCAGATAATACGCGAGTAGGTAAAGCGACGACGCATGGCCTTTCGCGCCCACCGCCAGACGCCCCACCCAGCCACTGGCAACCGAGTGCGCGATAAAGAAGCCGATGGTCAGCGCGACAATGCCCGCAATCATCATCGCCAGCGCTTGTGACAGTGTCAACAAGACACCCACGATGGTCAATACGATCCCTGTAACCAGCACCGGGCCACGACCATACCGGTCAGCCATGCCGCCCGCGACCGACGACGCCACGACACCAAACAGATAGGCGCTGAAAATCAGTCCAGATTCAGCGCTGTTCAAGTTGAAGGGCGGTGCGATCAGTCGAAAACCTGCGTAGTTGTAGATCGTGACAAAGGCGCCCATGACGAGGCATCCGATACCGAACACCATCGGCAACATCGGATGCGCAAGATGGCGACGCCACAGCGCCAGATGATGCGTCGGCCCCAGACCTACCTTGGATGTGAAGTTGCGAGATGGCGGCAACAGCATCACAAAGGCCACGGCGGCAATGAGATCGATGACGCCGAGCGACGCCATTGCCGTGCGCCAGGAAAACCAATCGGTCAAGACGCTCATCCCCACACGGCCCATCATGCCGCCGAACGCGGTGCCCCCGACGTACAGGCCCATCGACATCCCAAGGCCTCTTGGATCGATTTCCTCCGCGAGGTACGCCATGGCCACTGCCGGCACGCCGCCAAGGACAAAACCTTCCAGCGCGCGCCCGATCAGGATCAGGTGCCAGCTCGGCGCAAACGAAACCAGCAGGTTGCACAGCGCCGCAAGCATCAACGACCCGAACATCAATCCGCGTCGGCCGACTCGCTCGGATAGCGGTCCGGCGCACAGGATCGAGAAGGCAAGCAAACCCGTGCTCAACGACAACGCCAGCGAACTTTGCGCGGCACCGATGTGAAACTCGCCAGTCAGCACCGGCAACAGCGGCTGCACGCAATATAACAACGAGAATGTCGAGAACCCCGATAGAAACAAGGCCAGACTGATCCGCCGGTAATCGACCGAACCACGTTGAACGCCGGTCCAGACCGGAGCCGGAGGGGATGACAAGGGCGGCGTGCCGCGGAAGGTAGAAACGATCTTTGAGTGCATGGGAGTTACAGGCGTCCGCCCGGACGGTATCCACCGGGAACGTCGCGACGTCCTTTGTAAAGTTGCCGGCAAGCTCGCGGATCGCCGCAAAATCAACCTTGCAACAATGAACTTGCCACTTCGATAGTGTGCGCTGATAGCGATATACTGTCCAATATATGGAAGTCTCATCTCCCATACACAGGAGATATAGTATGGAGTTGCGGCATCTTCGATATTTCGTCGCCGTCGCGGAGGAAGCGAACTTCACCCGTGCGGCGGCGCGGCTTGGTATAGGGCAACCGCCGTTAAGCCAGCAAATCAAGCAGCTGGAGGCATTAACCGGCGTGCGCCTGTTTCATCGTGGCGCGCAAGGGGTGAGCCTGACCGAGGCTGGGCAGGCGTTCGCCCCGGAGGCTCGCGCCGCATTGAGCGCGGCAAGCCGGGCGTTGCAAGCCGCACGACGCGCTGCACAAGGGGAAATCGGCCGTTTGAGCGTGGGCTTCACCAGCTCGGCATCGTTCAACCCCGTGCTTCCGCAGGCGATCCGCCGCTTCCGGCGCGCCTTCCCCGAAGTGGTTTTATCCCTGGTCGAAGCAAACACGCAACATTTGCTTGATGACCTTCAGGAAGGTCGGCTGGATGCCGTGTTTATTCGCCCCAGTGATCAAGCAATCGACGGCTTGATGCTGCATCGATTCGCGGATGAGTCGATGAAAATCATCGTACCCTCCGACCACCATCTCGCCTGCGGCAAGCCATTGCCACTCACCGTGCTTGCCGGTGAACCTTTTGTGTTTTTTCCTCGAGCGAATGGCATATCACTGTTCGAAGAGGTATACAAAGCCTGCATCGGCGCAGGGTTTACGCCTCTTCTCGCGCAAGAGGCGCCGCAGATATCGTCGGTGGTCAATCTGGTGGCGGCGGGCCTGGGCGTCTCAATCGTCCCGGCCGCCATTGCGACCGTGCGGGTTGACGGTGTGCAGTATCTGGATATTGTCGGTCCCGCGCCCAAGGCGCGCCTGGCACTGGCGGTCCGCCATCCAGGCGACGCGGAAGATGGAAATGTCATGCCCTTGACACGTGCGTCCTGCGTAAATGCAGGGGAAGCGCTGTCACCGTTGCTACGCAATTTCCTGGCGTTACTGCCGCCGCCGCATAACGCAGGGCTTCCACCAATTGGCTGAAACCCCCGTCAGGCATGGATTTCAGCGTTTTTAGAAAGACGACGTTCATGTTCGCCGATCCGAAAATGACCGGGCGAAATAGGGGCGAGAGAGGAATGCTGCAGTGCAAGTCTTATATTAGACCCAAGACCTGTTCGGATTCTTGCTATACTCGAACCCGCTCATGGTCCTCACCCGGAAGCCCGCCCGGCACACCACCGTACGGCCTGTAAAATGCGCCAGTGGATGCGAGACGCGGGATCGGGCGACACCTTTATGTGGAAACCGAGGTAATCAGAAAAATGTCCAAGACGTCGAAGATCATTTATACCCTGACTGATGAAGCGCCCGCGCTCGCGACCTATTCGCTGCTGCCCATCATCAAGGCGTTCACGCACTCGTCGGGGATCGACGTGGAGACCCGCGACATCTCCCTGGCTGGTCGTATCGTGGCGCAATTCCCGGACATCCTGGATGCCGCGCACAAGCAAAGCGACGACCTGACCGAACTGGGCGAGCTGGCCACCACGCCGGAAGCGAACATCATCAAGTTGCCGAACATCAGCGCCTCGGTGCCGCAATTGAAGACGGCCATCAAGGAACTGCAAGCACAAGGCTACAAGTTGCCGGAATATCCAGACGAGCCCAGGAACGACGCCGAGAAAGACATCAAGGCACGTTACGACCGCGTCAAGGGCAGTGCCGTGAACCCGGTGCTACGCGAAGGTAACTCAGACCGCCGCGCACCGCTCTCCGTGAAGGCTTATGCCCGCAAGCACCCGCACAAGATGGGTGCTTGGTCGGCCGATTCGAAGTCGCACGTCTCGCATATGACGAGTGGCGATTTCTACGGCAGCGAAAAATCCGCGCTGATCGCCGAAGCCGACACGGTCCGTATCGAATGGGTTGGCAAGGACGGCACGGTCAAGGTTCTGAAGGAAAAGACCGCGGTGAAGGTGGGTGAAATCATCGATTCGGCTGTGCTAAGCAAGAACAAGCTGCGCGCTTTCATCGTCGAGCAAATCGCCGATGCGAAGAAGCAAGGCGTATTGCTGTCGCTGCACTTGAAAGCAACGATGATGAAGGTGTCCGATCCGATCATGTTCGGCCATGTCGTCTCGGAGTTTTATAAGGACGTACTGACGAAACACGCTGACGTATTGAAGCAAGCCGGCGTCAACGTCAACAACGGGATCGGTGATCTGTATGCGCACCTGTCGGATCTGCCGGCGGACAAGCGCGCCGAGATCGAAGCCGACCTGAAGGCGGTGTACGCGCAGCGTCCGCCACTGGCCATGGTCAATTCGGACAAGGGCATCACGAACCTGCATGTGCCGAGCGATGTCATCGTTGACGCATCGATGCCGGCGATGATTCGTGACTCGGGCAAGATGTGGGGGCCGGACGGTCAACTGCACGATACGAAAGCGATCATCCCAGACCGCTGCTATGCAGGCGTGTACCAGACGGTAATCGAGGACTGCAAGAAGCATGGTGCGTTCGATCCGGTAACGATGGGTAGCGTACCGAACGTCGGCTTGATGGCGCAAAAGGCGGAAGAATACGGCTCGCACGACAAGACCTTCGAAATTGCCAACGACGGTGTAGTCCGCGTGGTGACATCGAAAGGCGCCGTTCTGCTGGAACAAGCGGTGGAAGCAGGCGATCTATGGCGCATGTGCCAGGTAAAGGACGCACCCATTCAAGACTGGGTCAAGCTGGCTGTCACGCGTGCCCGCGCCAGCCAGACACCGGCCGTGTTCTGGCTGGACGAGCATCGTGCACACGACGCGCAAGTGATCAAGAAGGTGCAACAGTACCTGAAAGACCACGATACGTCGGGCCTGGAAATCAAGATCATGTCGCCGGTAGCGGCAACGCAGTTCTCGCTGGACCGCATCCGCGCCGGCAAGGACACGATCTCGGTGACCGGCAACGTGCTGCGCGACTACCTGACCGACTTGTTCCCGATCATGGAACTGGGCACCAGCGCGAAAATGCTGTCGATCGTTCCGTTGATGGCCGGTGGGGGCTTGTTCGAAACCGGCGCGGGCGGCTCGGCACCGAAGCACGTGCAGCAGTTCCTGGAAGAAGGTTTCCTCCGCTGGGATTCGCTCGGAGAATTCCTGGCGCTGGCTGCGTCGCTGGAACACCTGGGTACCGTGTATAACAAGCCGAAAGCAAATGTGCTGGCAAAGGCGCTAGACCAAGCCACCGGCAAATTCCTCGACGAGAACAAATCACCGTCGCGTAAGGTGGGCGGCCTGGACAACCGTGGGAGCCATTTCTACCTGGCGTTGTATTGGGCACAAGCACTCGCCGCGCAAACCGAAGACACGGCGCTGCAGGCAGAGTTCAAGGACATTGCCCAATCGCTGACGCGGGATGAGAAGAAGATTGTCGACGAATTGGCTGCCGCGCAAGGCAAGCCCAATGACATCGGTGGTTACTACCACCCCGACGCGGAGCGTACCGGCCAAGCCATGCGCCCGAGCGCCACGCTGAACGCGGCGCTGGCGACGCTGACGAAGTAAGCATCGCGCAACGGCAAAGGGCCGGCGGGGATTGATACCTGCCGGCCCTTTTTATTTGTCAAAGCGCGATTGTCAGTCCATGGTCAGGACGTGCCATTCCGACATTGCATCGCACGGACATGGTGTTGCTCAGGAGCGTCTCCACGCTATCCCGACATGTCAGTTCAGATAGCGGCTGCGTTCCGCAGTTCAGCCAGCAGCGCCTTGCATCACGTTTTGCGCGGCGTGCAATGTCCGGCGGAAAATAATCGATCCATACCGTCAGCGCGCCTCGTTCACCGTCGACGTCCGCGGCCCCGCCATTACCCTTTCCTGGCGCTTCAGAAGATCCAAGGCGACGTCGACAATCATGTCTTCCTGCCCCCCCACCATCTTGCGTCGGCCGAGTTCTACCAGAATGTCCACGGTCTTCAGATTGTATCGGCATGCCGCAACCTCGGCATGCCGTAAGAAGCTCGAATACACGCCCGCGTAACCCAGCGCAAGGGTCTCGCGGTCGACTCGAACGGGCCGATCCTGCAAGGGCCGTACGAGGTCGTCGGCGGCGTCCATCAGCCGATACAGATCGCAACCATGACGCCAGCCTTGACGCTCCGCGGCGGCAATGAAAACCTCGAGCGGCGCATTCCCGGCGCCAGCGCCCATGCCGGCAAGACTGGCATCGATCCGGTCGCAGCCTTCCTCTACCGCAACCAGCGAATTGGCAACGCCCAGGCTCAGGTTATGGTGTGCGTGCATGCCCGTCTGGGTTTCGGGTTGCAGCACATCCTTTAGCGCCTTGAAGCGGTCCCGGATGTCGTTCATCCCCAATGCACCGCCCGAATCGACGACGTAGACACAGGTCGCACCGTAGGACTCCATCAACTTCGCCTGCTCAGCGAGTCTTATTGGCGTGGTCATATGGCTCATCATCAGGAACCCTACCGAGTCCATGCCGAGTTCGCGCGCGTAGTCGAGATGCTGGCGCGAGACATCCGCCTCAGTGCAATGCGTCGCAACGCGTACTACCCGCGCCCCCGCATCATAAGCATTGCGCAGATCATGCGTGGTGCCGATCCCAGGGAGCAGCAACGTGGCGACCTTTGCGGTTCTGACACTTTCCGCAGCCGCGGCAATCCACTCGACATCACTATGGGCGCCAAAACCATAGTTGAAGCTCGATCCTTCCAGACCATCACCGTGCGCCACTTCGATACTGTCAACGCCCGCTTCGTCCAGGGCGGACGCTATCGCCTTCACGTGGGCAATGCTGTATTGATGCCGGATCGCATGACTGCCGTCGCGCAACGTGACATCTGAAATATAGAGTTTCTTATCGATGTTCATTGCCAAGCCTCCGCCTGTCCGCGTGCGACGCCGCTCGCCAGCCGACGGCGTGCCATCATGTCACCGCACGCCAGTGCGGCCGACGTCATGATATCGAGATTACCGGCATACGACGGCAGGTAGTGCGCTGACCCCTCCACCTCCAGAAACACGGAGGTCTTCAAGCCGCGTTGCGGTCCAAGGCCAGGTACATTGACCGCTTTATCGATGATCTCGAATTGGACCTTCTGTTTCAAGCGATAGCCCGGCACATAGGATTGCACCGACGCTACCATTGCCTCAATGCTGTCCGCGACCTTCTTCTCATTGACGAGCTCTGACAGAACGAATACCGTATCGCGCATGATCAACGGGGGTTCGGCGGGATTTAGAACGATGATGGCTTTGCCACGCGTCGCGCCGCCCAGTTTCTCGATGGCACTACGGGTGGTCTCGGTGAATTCGTCGATATTCGCACGTGTACCAGGCCCTGCTGACTTGCTGGAGATGGATGCGACGATTTCCGCATAGTGGACCTTAGCAACCCGCGAAACGGCCGCAACGATCGGGATGGTCGCTTGGCCACCACAGGTCACCATATTCATGTTTGTTGCGTCTTCCGCCTCGAGATTGATGGCGGGAATCACGTAAGGCCCAATGGCGGCAGGCGTCAGATCAATGACCTGTACCCCATGCGATTGCAGTATCTCGTCATGACGTTTGTGCGCTCCCGCCGATGTGGCATCGAACACGATATCGATCGATTTGAAAATATCGAGATTCACCAGTCCATCGATACCCTCGGACGTCGTGGCAATCCCCAGCCGCGCCGCGCGCGCGAGGCCGTCCGAGTTGGGATCGACCCCTACCATCGCCCCCATTTTCAAGTGCTTACTGTTACGCATCACCTTGATCATCAAATCGGTCCCGATATTGCCAGGTCCGATGATCGCCACTTTGACAGTCGCTCCCATACCTATCTCCGCTGTTATCCGTCGCACGGCTCACTCGGTGACATGGAAGCCGGCACTGCCCATGCCTTCCATATCAACGCCGACGTATTGGCCCGGCGCAAGCCATTCCGCGGAAGTGGCACCGCCCGCCATCACGATCCAGCCCGCTTGCAAGGGCTCGCCGGCTGCCGCCGACAGTCGCGCCGCCGCCACCAGGGATCGCAGCGGATGCCCGAGCAATGCCGCCGTCGACCCCACCTGCATCACACGGCCATCGATCTGCAACGTTAGGCCAAGGTTGCCGATATCGCGCTGCGGCGATTGCCATTTGCCAATGACGAAACCACTCGAAGACGCGTTATCCGCGATGACTTCCGACAAGGTGAATTTGAAATCCTTGTACCGCGAATCGATGATCTCCAGCGCGGGCGCAACGGCCTCCACCGCCGCAAGCGCCTCCGGACCGGTCACCTCTCCCGGCAACGATCGTTTCAGCACAAAGGCGATCTCAGGCTCGACGCGAGGATGGACGAAACGACGGAAATCGATCGCGGTGCCTTCCTCGACCTGCATTCCCGACGTCAGACGTCCCCAGATAACGTCGGACAGACCCATTTGCAGCATCTTGGCACGGCTGGTAAAGCCCATCTTGACGCCCACCCGCGTCTCGCCGCGTGCGACGCGTCTTTTGATCGATTCCGATTGGATGGCATAGGCGTCCGCCAGCGACAATTGCTCGTCGGTATCGAATTGCGCTAGCTCTCGGCCCTCGCGTGCGGCATCGTCGAGCAGCGTCGCGTACTTTTCAATGTCGACTGCTTGCTGATTCTGGCTCATGCTCTTACCTCATTGTGCGGGGAGTGCGAAAGCAGCGCGTACCGTGCCCAGCCCGTTTATGCGAGCCTCGAAAATGTCGCCAGGCATGACAGCGGCCATCGGCCCCAGCGCCCCCGACAGCACCAGATCTCCTTTCCGTAAAGGCATGTCGAAAGAAGCCATCGTGCGTGCCAGCCACACGACCGCATTGATCGGATTGCCAAGACAAGCCGCGCCTGCACCGACCGATACCGGATCGCCGCGACGCTCCAATACCATGCCGCACAGTCGCAAATCGAACTCGGACAACTTCTTCGGCGATGTGCCCAGCACGAAAGCAGAGGAAGACGCGTTATCGGCGATCGTATCGGCGATGCGGATGTTCCAGTTCTCGATCCGGCTTCCTACGATCTCAATGGCGGGCAATGCGTAGTCGATAGCGTTCAATACGTCAAGGTGACTCGGATTCGGCATGCTCAGATCGTGCCGAAGCACGAATGCGACTTCCGCTTCTACCTTTGGTTGATGCAGGACAGAAGCGGGAATCGGCTCACTGTCGCCAAAGCTCATGTCATCGAAGAGCATCCCGAAATCCGGCTGATCGACGCCCAATTGTTTCTGCACCGACGCCGATGTCAGCCCGATCTTGCAGCCGACAATACGCCGTCCCTGGGCTATACGCCGCTCCGTGTTCATTCGCTGAATGGCGTAGGCACTCGGAATATCGATGTCCGGATAGGTTTCCCGTAGCGGCGGCAGATACTCGCCGGTGCGCGCCGCCTCGGACAATGCAGACGCGGCTTTTTCTATCGAGTCCGGTGTCATCGTCCATCCTTTGTTGTGTCGTTTCTGTGGGCGTCGATGTCGTCCTTCGTCGCATCACCAACCGCCCAATGTGCGGCCGGTACCTGGGTCGCGTAGACCCGTACCGTCGATAGCGGTGCGCCAAGGGTCTCGCTTACCGTTCGCGCTACCGCCTTGATGCATTCCTTGATGCGCGCGTCATCACGTCCTTCCACCATCGAGATATGGACAATGGGCATAAGCTTCTCCTTGGTATATGAGCAGGGTCAGGCTGTGCGGATGCAGTGAGCCTGAAGACGCGCTCATTCCGTGCGCGCCAAAATCTTGAACACCGGACGCGGTCCAGACGCCTTGCCGGTAATAGGCGGCGCCGGCAAACGTGCTTCACCCGCTTCTATCTTGAAATGGTGATCGAGTGAATACCATTCCCCCTTGATGTCGGCCGAAGGCGCGGGTTCACTGCCTCCATGATGCTTGACATAGTGGCCGACCAAAGCCCGAGTGACGCCGAATTGCACGTCGGTTTCGAGATTCGGATCATCACTCGAATACACCTGGGAAAACTGCGTTTTGAATCCGGGTTTGTAGATCATGAAGTGAATATGCGCAGGCCGCATATTGTGCCGTCCCTGTGCTCGCAGCAATTCACCCACCGGGCCGGACAAGGGAATCGGATAGCCGGCAGGCTTCACGCTGCGAAAAGCGATGTGCCCGTTCGCGTCGGTGGTGAATTTCCCGCGCAGATTCATATCGGCCTGTTCTGGATCCTGGTTCTCGTAAAACCCTTCAGCAGACGTATGCCAGACATCCACTTCGGCATCCGCCACCGGCTTGCCATCCAGATCCCTTACCCAGGCATTGACGAACAACGGCGTCCCTGAGGTGTTTGAACGAACGATGGACGCACCATTGACTTCCCGCGGTGAATCCATTCTCCAGAATGGTCCCATCAAGTTCGCGGTCGTATCCGTCTGTCCATGATCCCCGTTGTTCAATAGGCAAATCAACGACGAAAGTCCAAGGGAACCGGCGATCAACACCACTTCATTATGGGAAGCCGTTGTCAATTGCCCCAGCTTCGCGATAATGCCGCAAGCCTGATGAAATTCGTGTTCAGTCAAGCGGGCGTCGCGCGCGAAATCATGCAGATGGCGAACGGCCGCGGACATGATTTCCTTGAAACGGGGATTGGATGCCCGGCGCAGTTCGTCAAGAACCGCGCGCGTCACATCCTCCTGTTTTTCGATGATCATTGCTGCCTCCCATTGACGGATGCCCCTGCCCGGCCGGTGCGACGACGCGGCCATAACCGTCTGAATTATTTTTTGCAATGATGCGCGCCGCCCTTCTGACCGTCCAATACCGTTTATCCCAATTTTGATACCATCCAGGTATCGGAATCGACGGTGGAGCAAAATGGATCTGCGACAAATGCGGTATTTCGTGGCACTGGCGGAGGAACTGCATTTTGGCCGGGCAGCGGAACGACTCCATATGGCGCAACCACCCCTGACGCGCGCAATACGTGCCTTGGAAGCGGAACTCGATACTCAGTTGTTTCAGCGTACGACCAAGGGAGCGGAGCTTACAGAAGCAGGCCAGGCGTTACTAGAAGACGTTCCCACTATCCTTGCGCTGTCCCGGCGTGCGGAAGAACACGCCAAGCTGGCGGGACAGGGATACGCGGGTCGCCTCGATGTCGGTATTTTCAGCTCTGGCATCCTCAATATCATCCCGAGGCTGTTGGCGGCATTCCATATCGAGCGACCCGAGGTCAAGATCGGTTGCCACAATATGTCGAAGGTCGAGCAACTTATCGCACTGCGCGAGCGGCGTTTGACGATCGGTTTCAATCGCCTCGTGCCGGATGAACCGGATATCGTTGTCGAAACCGTCCGCCGAGAAGCCTTTTTGGTCGCGTTGTACGAAGGACATCCCCTGTGCGAGCGGGAGACAGTAACGCTCGCCGAGCTCGATGCGCAGCCGCTGATTTTGTATCCGAACGCGCCCGTACATGGTCTCGCGCAGGAGGTAGCCGCCGCGTTTCGTGCTGAAGGCGTCCGACTGCAGGTAGAGCAGGAAGTGGAAGACGTGGTCACATGCATCGCATTGGTGGCAAGCCGCTTTGGTCTGGCGGTAACGACGCAATCGGCCGCCAATCTGCGGCTGCCGGGGGTGGTGTATCGGCCACTCGCGTCGCCCCATTTGCGCGACATCGCGTTATGCTGCCTGTACCGACGTGACGACCGGTCGGCAGCGCTTCACGCATTTTTGGCATTGATCCGCCGGATGCGCGCCAACGCGATTTCGGAATAGGCCGCACGCTGACGCTTCCACGGATGCGTTCGGCGACGATCTATTGCCAGGCGATGAGCATCGTCGTTACAGTACATTCAGCATAGACAAGGCGGTGTCACGTAGCGCTTGCAGGACACGCGCCACGGCGGCCTCCGTCGTTTCCTTGCCAATCAGCATGTTCGTGCTGAGCGCGGCAACCACCTGCCCATGTCGATCTTTCAATGGCACCGCGACGCCGCGCACGCCAACTTGCAATTGCTGCTCGATCACAGCGTAGCCATCGTGTTTGGCGTGGCGGACCTTTTCCAATAATCGGTCCTTATGTGTAATCGTATATGGCGTGAAAGGCGTCAGGATTGCCGCATCGAGCCATTGCGCTAATCCCTGCTCATCGTCCCGCGATGCGAGCAAGACCACCCCTGCCGATGTCAGCGGCGCGGGCACCCGCGCCCCTAGCACAAAGCCCGTGCTCATCACGCGGGATGTGCTGTTTCGTGCGATGAACACCAGTTCCCAGCCATCCAGCACGCTGACATAGACTGGTTCATCGATCGTCGCACTCAGTTGCTGCAGGTAAGGCTGAACCATTCTTGGCAACCTCGCCGAATCGAAGTACGACCATCCCACCCGGAGCACGCGTGGGGTCAGCTCGAATAGTTTGCCGTCGCCCCGCACATATCCCAGGTACTGCAACGTCAACAGATATCGGCGCGCGGCGGTGCGCGTCAATCCCGTGCGCGCGGCCGCTTGCGTGGGTGTCATCCGAGGATGCTCGGCATCGAACGCCTCGAGGATAGCCAATCCCTTCTCCAGCCCCGCAATCCAGTCCCGTCTGTCCAGCATCGTCGCCCCTCGTTAACCCCATTCGCATCCAATCAGTGAACGCATACGAGCGATTATCGCGCAAAAAGGGCGCGCTGTGCTTTTATGAGTGTTCTCATCGCCTTAAGCTAACGAGGTGCTTGTGCGACACCTTGACGAGGCTGTTGTGCGGCCAATTCGCATGGATAGCCTCGTCAAGATGAAATGTTCGCAACACGAGCCTGAAAATAACCAGTTATCGCGTTTTGACGGGCCGAAGCGATTGCAATTTGTATCGCGACATGGTGTGATCGCAGCCCTTGATCCCACCATCGGTCCCGCCTGACAGCATGGCATGCTCCGCACCGCTGCCGATAACGATGACCAACGACTTATCGAGACCATCATGACCAGCGCCCTCCGTAGCCCAACACAACAACATGCCGATGCCATGTCGCTCGCCCCCGCGCGTGCGCGCAAAGCCGCGCTCGGCAGCTTCGTCGGTGCGGTCGTCGACTGGTACGACTTCCTGTTGTACGGGATTGTCGCCGCGCTCATCTTCAACGCGGAGTTTTTCCCAAAAATCAGTCCTGCAATGGGCACGCTCGCGGCATTCGGCACCTTTGGCGTGGGCTTTCTGTTCCGCCCGCTGGGTGGTTTCGTATTTGGTCACTACGGCGACAAGCTGGGCCGCAAGCGGATGCTCGTCCTGACCGTCACGCTAATGGGTCTGTCCACCGCGCTGATCGGCCTGCTCCCGACGTATGCCAGCATCGGTTGGTGGGCGCCCGTGTCGTTGATCGTCCTCCGCGCCATTCAGGGGTTTGCCGTTGGCGGCGAATGGGGCGGTGCCGCATTACTTGCCGTTGAATCTGCGCCGGAAAAACGCAAGGCGTTCTATAGCTGCGGTGTGCAGGTGGGATATGGCGTCGGTCTCGTGCTTGCCACCGGAATTGTGTCGATACTGAATACAACGCTCGATAACGACGCCTTCCGTATATGGGGCTGGCGCCTGCCCTTCCTCTTCAGCGTTGTACTAGTGGCTATCGGCTTGTGGATCCGGACGACCATGGATGAGTCGCAAGCCTTCGAAAAAGACGTGGTGACGCAATCCAAGCAACCGGCAAGGTTACCGATCTTCGAAGCCTTGCGCGAAAATCCGAAGGCCTTCCTGCTGATCATCGCATTGCGGCTCGCGGAATTGTTCACGATGTATATCGTGACCGCATTCGCGCTCAGCTACTCGACGTCGAATCTCGGCATGCCCCGCCAGTTCTTCCTTAATATCGGCCTCGCAGTTGGGGCGATCAGCATTGTCACGATCCCTGTTTTCGCCTGGGCCGCGGATCGGTATGGACGCCGCCAGGTGTACATGTTGGGCGCATTGGTTGGCGCACTAAGCGCGATTCCATTCTTTCTGGCGCTGGATGCACGCTCAACAGTCTGGATCGTGGTTTGTGCCGTGTTATTGGCAAATGTTGCCCATGACATGGTCGTATCAGTGCAGCAACCTTTGTTCACTGAACTCTTCGGTACCCGCTTCCGCTATAGCGGCGCGGGTGTCGGATATCAGGTCGCAAGCGTGGTCGGCGGGGGTTTCACCCCCTTCATTGCAGTCGGACTAGTCGGTATGGCCGGCGGTAGTTGGCACCCAGTAGCGGGTTATCTACTGGCGGGTTGTATTATTTCGTTTTTCGTATCCTGGAAGATGAAGACACGATGACCCGCGCAGGCGTGACGTCACTTTGATTTCTTGAACATCGCACGGCAGGCAGGCGTAAGTTGATTACGCTTCTTCTGCAAGCAGGCAGCGATCTTCTCCTTATTCGGGATTTCATCGGAACAGAGCTTCATGGCATCGCCCCTGCAGGCTTTTGCCTGTTCCTCTTCCGTCGCGGCGTGCGCCGAATTCATGTACGCCGCGGCCACTACCGGCAGCAACAGACATGCCGTCATCCTGCATATCGGCACGGCACCTGATCGGGAATACGCGCGCTGATGCAGCACGTCGCTCGCATTCTCGTTCAACGGGCGAAGCTGGATGCATGCGCTTGACACATCACGGCTGGCGGAAGAAAGACGGGGGGAAAAGCAGCGGGGAATGGCACGAAGGATGGCACGCATGGAAGCAGTCTCTCTGTTATCTCGTCGCTGATGGAGCCGCCCACGTCGGCACGCAAATGCGCGAGACGAGGTCACCCCACAGTAAGCAAGCCGGGTTGGCTCTACTGTACTGAGCAACTTCCGTGCCGTTTTACACGTTACCCTTCGACGCTTTCAAACCAAGTGGCCGCTTAAAACGCGACAACGGCAAAATCAGCTTTCCCTACATCACATAGCGGGCACCGCCAGTCGTCGGGAATATCCTCGAAGCGCGTACCGGGTGCAATCCCTTCCTCGGGCAAGCCCGCTTCTTCATCATAAATCCAGCCGCAGATCACACAGACCCATTGTTTGAATGCGACGTCTTCGTTATGCCGCACATCAGGCGAGTCAAGTGTCCCAGCAACGGCGGCAGTTGTTGCGCTGGCGGAAGCCGCAAGCAACATGGCCCCTGCTGCCGCAGCGTGCGTCGTAGCAGCAGGGTGCCCACCGGAGTCCCCTTCCCTGCGCGGGGGGGTTCTTGATATTGCTACTTTGCTTTGCACCGTATCGGCATGATTGTCGTGTTCGCCCAAACTCAATACGAAGGGCGCACTGATGTCTTCCTTGACTAGACGCTGCCGCAATCGATCCAGAAGTGCGCGCGCCTCATCAGGTGTCAACGTCAACGCATACGTGGGTATCGCTGAGCGCGCTGTATTGTCATGCGATACGGGCGAGGTCGACCCCTCGCTGTTAGCCTGCAACGTTCCGGTACGCACCATCCGCTTTCCCGGAAATTGCAGTTCGAGTACGACGCCTTTCTTGTACATGAATGATCCGGCGTCACTTTAATATATCGGCCAGATAGGCACACAGCGCTGCGGCACCAGAACCGGCAATACCGACCAGCATCAGGACTTGAATCAACGAAAGGGAACGCGATGATTTTGTGTGAGTGGAGGTCGCCTGCATGGTGTCAACTGTCGTTTAAGGTCGTCATTACCGTCCGACGATTGCCAGAATATATGCCTGGCAACCACCGGTAAGGTCTGCAACCTGTGGAAAAATGTCCCGCACATCGAACGGTAGTAGCGGAGTCAAGGTATGTCAACGTACCGGACTGACTGACTTGATCCACATCATTCGATGTGGCTACCGCACCCGTGGTACAGCGGGCGGGGTGCTGGATTTCGCGTCGCAGTCTAAAAGGAATTCGCGCTTCGTGAAACCCCTCGATCGAGATTCTTTATCTCGACAAGTGCCACGGCGGCAGAAAATACAACGCTTTTTTCCACCCATACGTCATGAACAGGTCAACATTGTAGCGAACGGAAAAGCGTAAACCCTAATTACGATTGATCAACGCGCGATTCGCGCGATTATCGGACAATCGTTGAGAGGTCCACAGCGCCCCTGCAGCACATCGGACTATGCTGTGGACACCATGAAGCGCGTCCGCTTTCTTGTCCCGCTAACCGACGGTAGTTTCCCCGAAGACCTACTCGTCTGCGGACCTGGCTTGTCCCTCGTGCGAGCGAACAAAACGAGGACGGCGAGCCAGTTGATCGACTTGATAAAAGCAAATCGGACGCGCGTTTTTTTGAGAGGGGCCGTGATGACGACCAACACCGACTGGACAAACCTGAATCATGACACCGAGGCGGTGCTGCGTGATCTCTCGAATCCGTTTTTCATCAATACGATCCTGCTGGGCGGCCCCACCACGGACAAACTCGCGGCGGCGAAAGCGGCCGGCTTCGCCCAAGTGGAATTGTGGCGCCAGGACGTAGAGGCTTATGACGCTGGCGCGCAAGCACTGGGGCAGCATATGCGCCAAATCGGATTGGGATTAACCGATCATCAGGTTTTGCTCGACTTCGACGGCGCGCCCGACGAGATCCGCGATGCCAAGCGGCAGGAAGCGATCGCGTTGCTGGACCGGGCCACGGCGCTTGGTGCCGATACAGTGCTCACACCCGCGTGCACGCACAAGGACTGCGTGGCCGAGCGCGTCGTGGACGACCTTCGGTGGCTGGCCCGTGAAGCTGCATCGCGTGGCTTGCGGGTGGCGTATGAAGGGATGGCGTGGAGCACACTGACCTACACCGTACCGGCCGCATGGGCAACGATTCAGGCGGTAGGCGAGCCGAATATGGGGTTGGTCGTTGATGCCTTCCATATGTTCTCGCGAGGACGTGATGTGAGGGACCTTCAAGGCATTCCAATGGATCGGATTTTCCTGTTGCAGCTCTCCGATATCATGGAAGAAATCGATCTCCCGAATATTATCCAGATTGCACGGCATCGCCGCTTGCTTCCGGGGCAGGGACGCTTCCCGGTAGTAGACCTGGTCGCAACGATGCTTGAATCGGGCTACAAAGGCCCGATAGGACTGGAAGTATTCAATGACGCGATGAAAGCACGGGATCCAATGGAGGTGGCGCGTGAAGCCATGTCGGCGCTGCGTCGCACCGTGGCAAAATCCATCACCGAGGCGACGGCGCACGTCTCTCACTGAAGCACGCTGAGGCATATCGCATCCGGCACGTGCAATATTACGCGCTCATAGGCAGGGCTGGCATGATAGTCGATGGTCACGCCGCAATAATGTGGTTATTCACCCCACGCTGATTTGTCGATGAATACAGCTGCGGAGACTTTCGCTATGATGAAGACGCCACGTTCCAAGCCTGCCGAGCCATCCCATGCGTCCGCCGCCCTATCGCCATGCCTTACCTAAAATAATTGCCTGGCTCGCATTGCGCGTTGTAGTGGGGTTCGCAATGCTGCCGCTCACCGTGTCGGCTGAATCCGGAACAACTGCATCGGAATCCCATAAAAAGGACGCTGCGCAAGATCCCACGTTGTCGACAGCGCTTCAGGACTATGCGCAGAGCAACTATCCGGTGGCACTACGTGAGTTTCGCGAGGCGGCGCGACGTGGCAATCGCATCGCGCAATTCGACTACGCGATGATGTTACTCAATGGCGAAGGCACTGAGCCGAATCTGCCTGAAGCGTTGCAGTGGCTGCGCAAAGCCGCCGATGCCAATATGACACACGCCCAGTACATTTACGCGAAGATCTTCAACGATGGGCAACTGGTGCCATCGGACCCGACACTCGCGCACCGATGGTTCTTGCGCGCCGCACGCCACGGTCACGTTGGCGCGGAAATCGCACTGGCGACGCAGTTCATGGACGGCCGCGGTACGCCGCGTGACTATCACGCCGCGTTTACCTGGTATCTGCGCGCGGCACGCAAGGGCGACGGGACATCACAATATATCGTCGCCAGCTTTTATGAGAAAGGCGGTGACGGCGTCAAGGTCGACCTGGTATCGGCGCAGCTGTGGTATGCGCTGGCCGCCGCGCAAGGCGACCCTGCCGCTATCGGCAAGTATGCGGAAGTATCGGAGCGCTTGAAGGCAGAGGGGCATCATGCCACAGACGGTACCACCGCAGCGCCGCGGCGCACCCCGCCAAGTACGCCGTACGTGCCCCATCCCGCGCCTGCCGGAGCACCGTCCGAGCCTGTTCCCTCCGCGGTTTGACTGCCCTGACGGCCCCGCTGACGTGCCGCTGCGCGGGTTAACCCACCTGACCGCAAACGTCGCGATTTCGTAAGCTGACACCTCTAATGTTCGCTCAATGAAATGCTGTTCGATAGTCGAACAGTCCGGGGAAGCCAATGTCATCTCATATACAACCATCCGTCGATGTACAGCAGTTCATCGATCAACAGCCGCTGTCGGCAAGACAGTGGTTGATCTTTGCAATGTGCTTTTTGGTCGTGCTACTCGACGGCTTCGACACAGCGGCTATAGGCTTCATTGCACCATCGTTGTTAGGCGAATGGGGCGTTGCCCGTGCCGCCCTATCCCCGGTGCTAAGCGCCGCACTGTTCGGCCTTGCCTGTGGTGCATTATTCGCGGGACCGCTCTCGGATCGCCTGGGCCGTCGCGCCCTCCTGTCCGGTGCCGTCGCCATTTTTGGGATAGCGTGCCTGATATCGTCGCAGGCGGGTAATCTTATCGAACTGACCGCGCTGCGCTTCGTGACCGGCATCGGTCTCGGCGCCGCCATGCCGACCGCAGCAACGATAATGAATGAATATTGCCCTCGGCAGAAGCGCGCGACGCTCGTCAATCTGATGTTCTGCGGCTTTCCTTTAGGCGCCGCGTTCGGAGGTTTCCTCGCCGCGTGGATGATCCCGCATTTCGGTTGGCGCAGCGTGCTGATCCTGGGCGGCGTTACCCCATTGCTGCTATTGATCGTACTATTGGCGGCGCTGCCTGAATCGGTCCGTTATCTGATTGCCAGCCTTCAAGACAATGCACTGATTAGACGGACCTTGGCACGTGTCTGGCCTCACGCTGCGGTTTCCCTCGATCCAACGGCGACATTCACTTTAACGGAAACGACAAGCGACAATGCCAGAAGCAACGCGGAAGGTCATCGTGGTCTGCGACTGGTGCTATCGCGGCCTTATCTGCTTGGCACGTTGATGCTGTGGATTGCCTACTTCATGGGCTTGGTCATCTTCTATGCTTCCATCAACTGGATGCCCATCCTGCTGCGCGAAGGCGGCGTCGCACCTGCCCATGCCGCGTTGATATCCGCGCTGTTCCCGCTGGGCGGCGTGGGTGCGGTGTTATGCGGTTATCTGATGGATCGCTTCAACGCAGATAGAATCATTGCACTCTGCTATGCACTCACGGCCGTCAGTATGGTAGCGGTGGGACAGGCCTTAGGGCATGTCGGTTTACTGGTACTCGTCGTGTTTTGCGCGGGCGTGCTGATGAATACGGCGCAATCGTCGCTGCCTGCGCTTGCCGCCGCGTTCTACCCCACGCAGGGTCGTGGTACAGGCGTCTCGTGGATGCTCGGCATAGGGCGATTTGGCGGCATCGCGGGATCGTTTCTGGTTGCCGAACTCGGCCGTCGGCACTTTACGTTCGGCGGAGTTTTTGCGACGGTGGCATTAGCAGGCGTCGTTGCCTGCGTGGCGCTGCTCGTAAAGCATCGCGGACGCACGGTGCATCCGATTGATCCGTTGCGCCCTGCATCGGTGAACGGATAAGTCGGTTGCAAGACCACACGCGCCCTAGAAGTCGCACTCCGACGTCGCCACGGCGCGCAAGGCTTCTGGCTGGCATAGTGCATCGATCTTGCGACGTGCCGATTGCGCCTCAGCCAGAGACACTTGCTTGAATCGGATCGTCTCGTTCGGGCGCGCCTGGCCCAGGCGCCATAGATCGGCCTTCGGCACCGTGAACGGCACGATGAAACCGCCCGCAGTAGGCGAATCCTGCACGAACACGATGGGGGTCTGCCCTGCTATGCTGATGCCACCCAATGGATAGCCGTGATCGAGAATGTTCGACGGATCGGTGCCGTGCTCGGGGCGCTTGTCATACGCACATGGCGCAAAGGTAAACGCCGGCCCCTTGAGGCGGATTCCCGTGCGATTACTTTGCGGGAGCACCGTCCAATCGCTGTCGTAAAATCGCGCGATGCCGGCTGCGTCAAGCCAAGCGTCGTTGGGGCCGAGCAACGCGGCAATGCGATCGTCGGACCTGTCTCGATCAGCCGCATCGATCGGTGGTCGTGCGGCCTGGGGAACCGTGTAGCAAAGGGAAGCGTTCGCTGAAAGAGGGGTATCGTCACCTTTCGCGCCTATCGCAACAGTATCGCCCTTTTTAAGCGCACCGACCGATGGGCCACCGATACCGGCCATATGAAAGGTAGCACTTGATCCAAGGATTGTCGGACTAACGACGCCACCCGATATCGCTATATAGCCGCGCGCGCCTGTTTTAGCGCCGGCGCAGACGAGCGTCTGCCCAGCTCGCACCGGAAGTGTCTGCCAAAGCGGCACGACGACGTCATCCAGCTTTGCCACGACATCGGCGCCCGACAACGCAATGCGCACATCAACCAGGAAGCGAATCGTAGGACCCACAAACTGCCATTCCAAAGCCGGGGCGTCACGGTGGTTTCCAACCAGAAGATTCGACAGACGAAAAGACCATGCATCGGCGGGCCCCGAACACGGAAACCCGCGCTCGAGAAAACCGATACGTCCCGGAAGCGACTGGACCGTGGTCTCCAGACCCGGCTTGAGCACCTCAAACATGGACAGTCTCCTGCAAAGGTCCTGTACCGTCTGATGCGGTTACCGGGTCGAGCGATTGCAGCCACGCGCGATAACGCGGCACCGAGAACGTCTGGTAGTCCACCATCTGATGCACGTAACTGCCATCGGCTACCCTCGCTTCAATGTCGTCATACTCTTCCCGATCAATCGGTACGAAACGAACGCGATCACCGGGCTGAAACAAGGCGACACTCTCCTTGAACGCGGCGAGGCGTTGCTCTCTGTCCCACACGGGTATGGGGGTGCGTGCGAAGATTTGATACCCCCCTGGTGTGGGATCGGGATAGATACACGACAGCCCCCCACCAACACCAATCGTCCCCTTTGGCGTCCAGGTCCGTGGCGGGTTGTACTTGGGTGCATTCAAGCGGCATCGCGGGTCCAGTGGCAACAACGAACAGAGACCCGGCCAGAACCCAAGCGCTGCCGCCCAATATTCGGTGCCTGAATGCAGTCGCTTCAATTCCGCGATATCTTTCAGCCCGTTCTCGCTGACCAGAAGTAACGGATCTGGTACCTTTTCCGTATGCTGACGACAATAAGCCTCGACGCACTCCGTTGTCCACGGGTCGAAATACAGGGTCGGTACATAGAAAAGGCGACTCGGCATTTCATCATTGGCATCGTCGCCACTTGCCTCGGCACACTGACGAATCTCATCTACAAGACGCTCGTAGGTAACGCGATCCGGATCGTACGACACCAACATCGATGCCAGTTCCGGAACAAGTTCAACGATACCGTCGATTCCTGCCGCGCGAATCGACGCAGTCAGCGAATGCACCCGGACATTGACGTCGAAACTCATCTCGTCGCCTAATTCGACTTCTATAAAGGAATCGCCCGCCGGCCGAAAACGCGGTTGCGTGTAGAACATCGATAACCTCTGTGACTAAAGCAGATTAAAGACGACATTTTCAGGACACACAAGCAAGCCGTCCGTGCACCACGGCTCAGCGCACCAGACGTGACATACAAGGGAGCAAAAGGGATCAACTCTTGTCCATGCGCACGAACAATACCCAGAACAACGCCGCCAACGACGGTAATACAACGAGTAAGACGATTGTCTCCAAGCCGAAAATCACTGGCACTTGAGATTGCTGCGACGACGCCATCGTCCAGTTCCAGATTGGCATCGTGGTTGCGGTACCTCTCAGGAAAACGGAGCGCTGCACCTCATTGAATGAGATCAGAAACCCAAAGGTCGCGGCACCAACGATGCCGGGGCGCAAGATGGGCATTTCGATATCCCAGAACGTGCGCCACGCCGATGCACCAAGATCGGCCCCGGCTTCAATCAAGCGGTTGTCGAATCGCGTCGTCAGCACGAGCACAATCAACAGCGAGAATGGAAAGGCCCATACCACATGTCCAAGAAAGATGGACCAGAACCCGAGCGTCATTCCCAGCATGGGCCGCAGAAAAATAAACATCGCGGCGCCCATCGACATACCTGGAATAAACAAGGGCAAGATAGCTAGCAGGACCAACGTGCCCGAGCGGCGGGAATGCGGCAATAGCCGTCCAACGAGGGTCGCCGTGATTGCCGTGACGGCACCCACGCCAATCGCGATCAATACGCTGATGCCAAGCGGTGCAACCCAGTCCAGTTTGTGGAACAGTATGCGATAACTGCTCAAGGAAAACGGTAGCGGCAAACCGGACAACGGCTGCGCGCTGATGGACATCAACGCGAGCCACATCAAAGGAAAATAGATGAGCGCAACTGTGCCAAAGACGAATGCCTGGGCGATCGCGCTCCAGCCTTTCCAGTAGCTCCATGCGCGCCCTCCCACCACCGCATAGGACGATGCCGCAGGCATCGGGATGGTCGAATTTTTCAATTCTGCAAGCTCCGAAACGCACTCGACAAATCCGTGAAGCGGCGCGTGAGGAAGACCAGCGCGATCAACAGAACGCCGATAAGCAAGATAACGAGGCTGGACAGCGCCGCCACCACCGGGTAGCGCAGCGCGCTATAGGCACTGTCGACGGAATTGCTCAGCATGTTGACGAACCCGCCACCCAGCATATTCGGCTCGATCCACGACGCCAGGGCCGGCCCCAAGGTAAAGACGACGCCGGCCAAAATGCCGGGCATCGACATCGGCAGGATGATGTCGACCAGAATTCTGGCTGGCGAAGCGCCAAGGTCTGCCGCCGCCGCGATGAGTGTGTCATCGATGACGCTGATCGCCAGATAGATAGGAAGAATCATCACGGGGAAATTCGTGATGGCCATGCCGAACTGCACGGCGCCTTCGGTGTAGAGCATACCGTGAATCGGACTGTCGATCAGATGCAAATGCATCAGCACGTAATTGATCAATCCATTTTCGTCAAGGATACCTCGCCAGACAATGATGCGTGACGAGAGATCAAGGAAGAAGGGAATCGTGAACAGGGCGAGCATGATGGCTCGAGTACTTTTGCCGCACCGCCCTTTCGCCAGCCAGAGGGCAGCCGGGAATGCCAGTAGGAGATCCACGGCCGTGACGCTCAAAGCGATTCTCAACGTGCGCAGCGTCACTTCAAAGCGGCCCGACTGGAAAACGCTCTCCCATGTATGAAACGATGGCGAATAGATCATCGCAAAATTGCGGCTTTCAAAAAAACTGTACGCCAATAGCACCAGTAGCGGTGCGATCACGAGTACCAGCCACACACACAAAAACGTTGGCAGCAGCCAGGGCGTCCGCTCTAAAGGCGTACGCATCGATCGTCGCCGTGCTCGCTTTTCCGGCCCGCCTGTGGGCTTACCCGATGGGAGACCCGACATCTCTGGCGTCACTCCCTCCAGCGTGGAACGGGGACTCATCATGGCGTCCGGCATCGCGCCCTCCATTCGATAGACCTCGTACGAATCAAAAGTCATGCGTTCAGAAAGCGCTGCCATTCGTCCTCGATCGCGTCCGAATGTGTTGGCGTCGTCGTGCTGACGAAAGGTTTGGCAAACTTCCGATCGACCTTTTTCTGGGTATCTTTCAACTCCTGAACCTGCTGGGCGGACCAGTTATGGCTGGTCGCATACTCGACACCCAGATCCATGTTGGGGCCGGCGTAACCACGATCGCGGGCTTGATAGGCGCGGTATTCGCCGTCCAGGAAGTAGTTCAGCATCTTGTAGATGTTGTCCATATTGCCGCGAGACTTGGCCTGTGACGCAATATAAGCGCCATGCCCCCATTTATAATAGCCTTCAACCGTGTACGCATAACGCGTTTTGCCCGCACCCAGTTTTGCATTCGCCTCTCGCACTGCCGGTTCCCAGCAATTCAAAATGTCAACTTCGTGGTTCGTCAGCAGTTGGATCTGTTCTTCAAACGACGAGACCAAGGTACGGAACTGCCCTGCCTTTTTACGCACGACCAGAAAATCGACGATCACCTTGGCCTCGGCCGGTGTCGGATCCGCCGGGTTTGCTACCTTTGCCTTGCCGGTCGCGTTCAAGTACATGCCCGCAACGCCGATCGAATAGTTCCACGTCTTGTCGTAGCCAACCCGGCCGCGCGTACGCTCGTCCTCGAACATCATCTTCCAGGACACATCGGCCTCGCCATCCGCGCTGACCCCGATCTTGTCCGGAAAATACCCGAAGCTGTCGGCATTACCGATCACTGGCACGCCGTACTGCTTCCCGTCCTTGCCCATGACCGTGGCCGAATGCTTCCAGGTATCCGCGGTACGGTCCCAGAGCTTCAACGCAGGATGCTTCTGATCAATCACTTGATAGGCGCCTTGAGGCCCTAAAATGTCCTGCGTCCCCCCCTCGAAAATAAAGAGATCGACCTTATTCCCCATCTGCGACGCCATCACGTCACGCATGAAAACGCCAACGTCGTTATTCGAACCGACATATTGCATCTTCAACCCGGTCGACTTCTCGAGAAGTGACCAATCCTTCAACTGCGCGGTTGTGACGCCATAGGCGCTAACGGTCGAACTGGCTGCGGCGTTGGCCGGCCGACTTAAACCGAAAGCCCCCGCCAGGGCAAGCACGCCAGTTGCCGCTGTGCCTTTGAGCAGATCGCGACGGGCCAAATCCAGTTGCGATGTAATCGAATGCCGGTCTTTCATCTTGATCGCCTTCTTGTTGTATGAACTGACTAGGAGGGAAGAAGCACGCAATCCTGTACACGGCAGTGCACTGTATCGAAAGCACCGGTCAATGTGTTCTGATCCCAGGACCGGATTTTGATTTCACCGTCGCCTGCATACCGGGCCGTTTGATCGGTGTATTTGCCACGATACATATGGCGTATCGGGGTGCAGGTAATCTTGTTGCGTTCCATGCCGTCTAGAGCACCCATCGCATCGCTTATCCCGCCCGACACGCATTGATCACCGTTTGCCATCGATAGAGAGGCAGACCGGGCTGCAATCAGCCGCTCCGCACGCACCGCCAAGGTCATGACATCGCCGGGTTTGATCGCAAGCGTTGGAGCGCATACGGCGCGCACGACCTGGTCACCCAGCGCAACGCGGGCGATGTTATTCACGTCTGGAGCGTCTATCACACAGCATGGCAATACGTTGTCAAAGCCCATGAAGCGTGCAACGAATTGGTTGACCGGGCGATCAAAGAGCGCTTCTGGCGCACCACATTGTTCAATTCGACCTTTTCGCATCAGCACGATCCGATCGCTCATGGTCAACGCTTCTTCCTGGCTATGTGTGATGTAAATAAACGTCATGCCGAGCGCTTTGTGAATGTCGACCAATTCCGCCTGCATATCGATACGGAGACGCTCGTCCAAGGCACCAAGCGGTTCGTCCAGAAGCAGGATTGCCGGCCGGGTGACAACGGCGCGCGCAAGTGCGACGCGCTGGCGCTCGCCACCAGACAATTGCCCGATACGTCGACCCGCTTTGTCGGATAGACGCACCATGGCCAATGCGTCGTGGGCGCGCTTGCGGCTATCGTCACGCGGAATCCCGCGAACGCGTAAGCCGTAGGCAACATTCTCCTCCACCGACATATGCGGAAATAGTGCATAGCTTTGAAACACGGTCGTGCAGTTACGCTTTGCCGCGGGGGTGTCCGTTACGTCCACGCCGTCCAGCGTCAATGTCCTCACTTCCGATGCGCGTTCCAGGCCTGAGATCACACGGAGCATCGTGGTTTTGCCTGACCCGCTCTCGCCCAGAATGGTAAGGAACTCCCCCCGCCGCACATCAAGCGAAACGTTGTCGAGTGCCGTCACGTTGCCATAGCGATGCACGATATCGCCAGCACGTAGGATGACATCGTCGTGCTGGCCGAGTAGCGCATTATTGGCCACCGTCCCATGCTCGATGGCGGCGCCATTCCGTATGACAAAAGGCCTGGATCGCGGCACCGCGACATTGCTTATCGGCGTTCGCGCATTAATCTCGTTACCGGTGCTCATATCCTTTCTCGCATGATCGTAAGCGTTCATCGCATTGGCCGTTGTCAGGCAATCAATACTTCAATGCCGATCAGCGCTGTCGTCAGCGACAGCGAACGCCGCAACAGATCCGTCGTGGTGCACAGGGGATCCACTACCGTCCTTTCTCCAAACGCCCCGTCGTTCAGCACAATCTGACGTCTGACGGCACGGCATGCCGCTGCGACGACCTGTATCGCCGCCCACTCGATCTCGTCCGGCGGCGTTGCCACGGAACGCATCGCGCTGTCCGACTGCATCATGTCGGCGAGTCTTTCCAACGCTTTACCGCCTCCAGGAACCACGCCGTCGGCCTCGCTGGCTCGCAAGGCATGCAATGCCGCGCGCGCCTGAACAAGGAACGCTTCCGTTTCCCACATGGTGCGTCCCGCAACCCGCATTTGCGCCCACCCACCGCGTAGACGTGCGGCGCGCCGCAACAGACGCTCTCGATCCAAAGAGACATGACGCTGGCGTTGCGCGTCCCGTTCAAGATCTTGTCGACGTGCCAAGACAGCGGCGACTTCTCCCTCAGCTTGCGCAAATACAGCACGACCATTTTCGATGACGACACTTTCAACACGGCCCAACATCGCAGGCCTGACCGATGCCATGGTCGTACCCGTCTCCTCACTCACAAGCGTCGCTCCGGTTACGACGCATAAATCCTCCAGAACGCCAACGGCATGCATCGCCACATCGGCAAGCGTGACCCCGATCACATGCAAGGTCAGCGCCTGATGATTCGCACTCAGCACCGCTCTAGCCGCACCGGTAAATCCTCGCGCGACAATCAGCAGCGATTTGGCTCGCGAGACAAATTGTTCGAGCACAGGCAATAACGGCCCGAAATCATCCAGCACCTCATTTACAACCAGGACATGTACTGCATGCAATGCAAACCGCTGTCTCTGTTGCAAGGCCGTTGGCCCGATCACGGCATCGCCAACGTCGACGCAGTAACCCGAGAAACGTTCCACAACAATGCCCGGCTCGACGCCAGCGATGATCTCCAACGCCCCCTCTTCGGGCAAATACGCGAAAAGTTCAGCAACACGATGTGCAAGCGCGTCGTCGTCGCAGGCCGAGGCCGCAATTGCCGCACGCGATGGCATCGGACAGCGTTGCATGGCGAGAAGCGCCGGTAGACGCCGCGCGACGCGCTCGATCGCACGACCTAGCTTGATCGGCGCCATGCCATGCGCCACATGCCGAAGCGCCTCCCCATACGCGCCATCCACCATGCAGGCGACACGCGCGGTGCCGTCATGGAGGTCTCGCTGTACTTCCCACAGCGTTTCCTTTAACAGCTTCGGTGCAACGGATTTGACCCCCTGTTCAGGACATACCTGCCGGGCAATCGAGAGACCATCGCTTGCCTGAAGGACACCGGCCGTTCCTGCGTCGTACATCAAGCGCTTCGACGACGGCCCCAACGACCCACCTATCGCCCGTACCGCTTCGCTTAGTGAGCGTTGTAAAACCCGACGCGCCGCCGAACCAGTGATTACTCGTACAGAAGTCACGGCCATGACGATATCGTCCTAAAGACGGTCTGCCACGGCATCGTGGACAGCTCGCGCTAGCGGCAAAGCGCCAGGCGTATCGCTATGCACGCAAATCGAGTCCACCGCGACGTCGACCAGCTTTCCGTTGACGGATCGTGCCTGCCGATTAGACAAAGCAAGACGGACGCGCTCGACTGCCAGTTCCGGGGAGACAGGGTCATGTTGCATGGAGATAATCTGCACACCGTCGTCGTAGTAGTCCAGATCGCAATAAAACTCGCAACTATACGAGACACCGCGAGCGCTCAGCACACGCGTCATCTCACTATTCCAGCAGGCAATGACCGGGAGATGCAATGCCAGCGCGGCGTCCGCCACGCCCTCGGCGACGTGCGCATATTTCATTGCCATACCCATCAATGAGCCGTGCGGCTTGATATGGGTAAGCGACATGCTTTCGGCATTGAGGAATGCCATCAATGCGCCCGTTTGGTAAAGAACCAGTGCCGCGACCTCATCACGGGTCATCTTCATTTCCCGCCGACCAAAGCCTTCCCGATCCGGCAGGCCGGGGTGCGATCCGACATGAATACCATGCCGTTTCGCCGCCTTGACCGTGCGCCACATCACGCTCGGATCGCCCGCATGAAAACCGCAGGCGATGTTCGCGTGAGTGACATAAGGCATCACTTCTTCATCGTCGCCAAACCGATAGAGACCGAAGCCTTCTCCCATGTCGCAGTTGATCGTCAGCTTTTCCATCGCTCGCCCATTTCCGTCAAAAAATGGCGGTCGCCGCGTCGTGCGAAACCGCTAACTCGCCGTTTGTTTCGCTCATGCGCCTGGCCGCATGGTTCCATGCTTTACCTAGGATGCACCACTGACCACAATCGCCAGATAGCATCAAATTCATGAAATATGATATATCGTCTTTTCTCGTAAAAATAAAGTTTTGGCAAATTTATATTTGCTGCCGACGAGAATCCGCCTTCATGCCGCGATGCGCCTCGTCGCTCGGGCACGGCAGCCACCACCAGACCCCACGTGCACTTCGCAAGATGCGTAAATTTTTTGTTTCTCTTCCACATTTGCGATATATCATATCTCAAAATTTTGAAGAGATTGGATGTTCTGAACGGGATGATCATGGGTCGCAACGACGGTGGTGCAACAAATGAAGCACTCGTGAACGAAAGCCTCAGCAAGGCTTCTTCGCGCGTGAGCCTGGCGCACGTTGAGGGGATCGTGCATCAGCATTACGGTATCCACGGGCGAGCCACCGTTATGACAAGCGAGCGTGACCAGAACTTCAAAATCACGGCTCCGGACGGGCGCGAGTTTGCGTTTCGTGTCAGTAACCCCGCCGAGCCACCGGAGGTCAATGACTTTCAGCTTGCTGCCATGCAACACATAGCCTGCGCGGACCCTGACCTTCCCGTGCCACGCGTGATCAGAACGCTGAACGGTGAAGCCCATTTGTCATTACCCTTCGACAAGGGTGAATTACGATCCGTACGCATGATCTCGTACCTGCCTGGCGATGTCATGCTCGGGGTGCCGCGTTCGGCCGCTCTACGACACAATCTCGGCGACGCCCTCGCAAGAATGGGACATGCATTGAGGGATTTCCATCATCCTGGTGCCTTCCATGAGCTGGCCTGGGATTTAAAGCATACGCCGCGCGTGCGAGGCCTCCTTGAACATATCGATGATGCCGAACTGCGCGCACTAACCCAAAGCTTTGCGGACACTTTTGTCACGCGTGTCGCCCCGGTGTTACCTACGCTGCGTGCTCAGGTCGTACATAACGATTTGAATCTCCATAACGTGCTCGTGGACCCGGCCCAACCGGAACGCGTTGTCGGCATTTTAGATTTCGGGGATCTCGTACATACCGCACTGATCGTTGACGTTGCCGTAGGCGCCTCTTATCACTTCGCCGACTCCGCTACAGATCCGTGGCTTAAGGTGATTGAATTCGTCACGGCCTACCATGCGCGCGTCCCTCTGAGTGCCCAGGAATTGGATCTGCTGTACGACCTTATCGCTGCACGCTACGTGGTGACGATAGCAATCACCGGTTGGCGTGCGAAGCGCTATCCGGAAAATGGCGGATACATCTTAAAGAATCACGCAAGGTCCTGTACGGGTCTGCACCTTCTGTCGATATTGAACCGTGACGACGCAAGCGCGCGCTTGCGTCTCGCTTGCAACATGGAGTAAAGGAAATGCCAAAGATATTGATGGTCAATGCATTCGATCCAAAAAAAGCCGTGGGGCTCGACGCATCGCGACAGCGGCTACTGGAACGTCGGAGTAGGGTTTTAGGGCCGTCGTATAAACTATTCTACGAAGAACCGCTCCATCTGGTCCGCGCGCAAGGCGTCCATATGTACGATGCCGACGACACCGCCTATCTCGACGTCTACAACAATGTTCCGTCTGTCGGACACTGCCATCCGCATGTTGTCGAAGCGATTTCGAAACAAGCAGCCATACTGAATACCCATACGCGCTATCTGCATGAACTTATCCTGACATACGCGGAAAAGCTGATAGCGACATTTCCAAGTGCGCTGTCCAATGTGATGTTCACATGTACAGGAAGCGAAACGAGCGATTTGGCGCTCCGCGTGGCGCGCAACGCGACACGGGGTACCGGTATCATCGTCACACAGACCGCGTATCACGGCATTACCAGCGCCGTATCGGAAATATCGCCATCGCTCGGCGACAACGTGCCGATGGGATTGCATGTTCGGACGGTGCCGGCCCCGGATGCGCTGCGCATTGACAGCGCTGGCGACGAAGATCTCGCCACGGCGTTTGCACGACATGTCGAAAGTGCGATTGAAGATCTGAGGCGCCACGGCGTCAAGGTTGCCGCGCTGATCGTAGACACGATTTTCTCCAGTGATGGTGTCTATAGCGATCCGGCGGGCTTTCTTGCTCCCGCCGTGGAGATCATTCGGAAAGCGGGCGGCGTGTTTATCGCTGATGAAGTGCAACCGGGGTTTGCCAGGACAGGCGATGCAATGTGGGGATTCCAGCGGCACGGAATTGTCCCGGAACTCGTCATCCTCGGAAAACCGATGGGCAACGGCTTGCCAATAGCGGGACTGGTTGCAAAGCCAGAGGTGCTGCAGGATTTCGCGTTGAAAGCACGCTACTTCAATACGTTCGGCGGTAATCCCGTTTCCTGCGCCGCAGGCTTGGCCGTACTCGAAGTCATCGAAGCTGAACGCTTACAAGAAAATGCGCGTTTGGTCGGTCAGTATATCCGTGATGGGCTTCACGCTATGGCGGGGCGCTTCGAGCAGATTGGCGAGGTCCGGGGAGCCGGTTTGTTCATCGGCATGGATCTCGTCAAGAACCGCGAAACGCTGGACGCCGACCCGGGGCTGGCTATCCGCGTTGTCAACGCATTGCGAAAGCGCCATATCCTGATCGGCGCGTCTGGCCCCGAAGGACATGTATTGAAGATTCGACCACCGTTGCCGTTTTCCCTAGGCAACGCGGACCAGTTTCTCAATGCGACCGAGGACGCGCTACAGGAAGTGCTCGCGCAGTAGTCGTCATTATCGCGACGTTGGCCGGCACGGCATCAGCTCAACACTTTCGCTTCGGCGTCGACGTCGATCAACGTCTGCAGACGTGGCAATAATGCTTCCCGGGCAGCGACGATATCATCAACAAGTCTTTGACGTGCGGCATGCGCATCACGAGCCTTGAGTGCATCGACGATCGCGCGGTGATGCAAATTGGCATGCGTTCCCCCGTAATCCGGGTCATCGAACAGGCCGTAGAAAACCGGTCCAACCTGGCCCCACAAATTTTGAATGATTTCAAGTAAACGCGGCGATCCCGCTTTCTCATAAATCGAAAAATGAAAGCGCTCGTTCAACTGCCTATATGCGGTCTTGTCCCCACCCGCAATCGCTTTGTCGATACCATCCATTATCTTCGTCAACCGGTTGACATCGGCGGTGCGGCAGTGCGCCGCCGCAAGCTCTCCCGCCAAGCCTTCCAATTCGCAGCGTATGCGATAGATCTCTGTAAATTCATCCGCCGAAAGGGTTGGCACGATGATTGATCGGCTCGCCGTCATGACAAGCAATCTTTCGGCTACGAGCCTCTGAAGCGCTTCTCGCACAGGCGTGGGTGAAATGCCGTATCGCTCGGCAACGGTTCTGATGATGAAGTATTGACCAGGGTGAAATGATCCGGAAATCAGTCCGCTTTTGATAATGGCATAGGTACGATCGTTAAGATTCTGATGCTCCAGTTTTTCTGAAGAGTCTGGTTGTGCCGCCGCGCGCATGGTTTTGTTCCGGTTTGCTCCCATTTCGTGATATATGATATCAGAATTGCCATGGCGAACATCCAGAATCCGGACGGCGTCCCCTGCGCCGTGAAGCAAACATCTGCTTGTATATAGCGGAAAGACAGGGTTCAGCGGGCAACAAAAACTGCTCCGCATGACCCAACGAATTGCCGAGGTTTATTCCGGACCTTTCGCCGTTGGCCCGGCATGCCGTAGGCTGCCTTATCCGGTCTACAGGTTTTCAGGCCAGGATGTGTTGTTCCGCGCCATGAGCGCGTACGATGCAGGCGGCCCATAAGTGCCGGCAGCATAGCGATGTGTACGAATACCCAGCCGCTTCCAGCCGTTCAAGATCTCTTCCACCCACGACCATGCCGCTTCGAGTTCATCGGAACGCATGAAGTGTGTCAGACGTCCCCGGATAACATCGATCAATAAACGTTCATACGCTTCCGCGCGGCGTCCCGACATCGCGCTTTGGAGATCCAGGTCCAAGCTCACCGGCAACGTGTTCAAGCCGCTACCCGGCTCCTTTGCCAACATCTGTAATTGAATGGATTCTTCCGGTTGCAAACGGATTACGAGGCGATTCGCGCTCCCTTCACCTGAGCGCGGAATGATCGAGAATGGCATGTCGGCAAATTCGATGACAATCTCCGAACGCCTCTCGGGAAAACGCTTGCCGGTGCGCAGGAAGAACGGCACGTTCGCCCAACGCCAGTTGTCGATCATCACCCGCAACGCGACAAAGGTTTCCGTATCGCTATCCGCGGGCACATTGGCCTCGTCACGGTAGCCCTTCACGGGCGCGCCATCGACCACGCCACCATGATATTGCGCGCGAATCACGTCGCGCGAGATCGATTCATTCGACATCGGCCGCAACGAGCGGAGAACCTTGACCTTTTCATCGCGGACCGCATCGGGGTCGAGCGATACCGGCGGCTCCATTGCCACAATGCACAGCAACTGCATCAGGTGATTCTGGACCATGTCACGCATCGCGCCGGTATGGTCATAGAAGTCCGCACGACTTCCC
The DNA here is from genome assembly GCF_034047095.1 of Robbsia andropogonis. Lineage (NCBI taxonomy): Bacteria > Pseudomonadati > Pseudomonadota > Betaproteobacteria > Burkholderiales > Burkholderiaceae > Robbsia > Robbsia andropogonis. The sequence goes on from NZ_CP139164.1 coordinate 311,964, forward strand.
ACACCTACGGATTCCGCCACGGTAATCTGCACGCTCTTGATATACGGCGCCTGCCACAACGGTCCAAAAATCGGATTGCCAAAACGCAGCACCATCAGATTCTGGACCGTCTCCTTGCCAAGATAATGGTCGATCCGATAGATCCGGTCTTCAGGAAAATATTGTGTCACCGTCGAGTTGATCGCTTTTGCCGACGCGAGATCATGACCCAGCGGTTTTTCCAGAACAACCCGCGCGTGGGTATCCGCCAGTCCGACGCGCGACAAGTTTTCACAGACCACACTGAACAGATCCGGTGCCGTGGCAAGGTAGAACACCTTCAAGGAGCCGGCTTGGCACGCAGGCACCAGGCTGTCGTAATCAGCCGATACGCCCGCGTCTATCACAACGTAATGCAAACGCTCCAGAAAGCTCGCCCAGGTTTGTTGCGTGGCAGCACCTTTGTCGATGAAGGGCAACGACTTCTCGTTAATCAACGCAAGATAGTCTTCCCGCGAATACTTGGTCCGCCCGACAGCGATGACGCGTGTGGAATCCGGCAGACTCTTGTGTACGTACGCCATGAACAACGCCGGCAGCAATTTCCGGATCGAAAGATCACCGGCACCGCCGAAGATAACCATGTCGAGCGGTTGCTCTTGCGGAACCGAATTCGCTTTGCTCATGATGGTGGACCCAAAAGTAAGAGAACGCTTGCACGTCACGCCGGTCAGGCGGCCTGCGCGACCGGGACGATAGCGAGGAATGTAGCAAAACTGCGTGACAAGACAACTCGCGCCACCGCCCAGCATTGCACATCGGGACCGAGTATTTTACCGCCTCCCTGGCAACCTCGCTTTTTCGTATCCGCCCCGGGGCGGCGCCTTATCCCGCCTGCCGTAGCGCCGCCGCTTCTTCGGCCATGACCTGTGTACTCAGGGCCAGGAAGGCTTCAACGATCGGATTCCCGTTGCGCAGTTGAGGGCAGACCGTGAAGCCGCGAAACAGAATGCTGGGCGCGAATGAGCGAAAAACGACGCGTCGCGGATTCACGTCCCGGCTGGCCAGCGGGTTGACGACGCCTACCCCTAGCCCGCGTGCCACCATCGCGCAAATTGTCGCGCCATACGGCGTTTCGATCGTTGGAACCTGCGTAACATTTGCCTGCCGTAACGCCCGATCAAGCGCCGACCGGGTGTCATCGGCGTAAGACGGCAGGATCAGCGACTCACCCCGCAAATCTCGCGCGTTGATCTTGGCCCTGGATGCAAGGCGATGACGCACGGGGAGTGCGCAGACACCTTTCAATCGATAGAGCTCGGTGCCGGTGACACCGAAGGCGTCCGGGGTCGTTGTCGCAAAACCGATATCGCAATATCCCGACGATGCCCAGCGTTGTATCGTGCTTTCACTCCGCATTTCCAGGGAAACGACAATCCGAGGATAGGCTGCGAGAAATCGCTCGATGACCTGTGGCACCAAGCCAAGCGCGAGCACCGGCGCGGCAACCAAGCGCAGCCTCCCGCTACCGTACTGCTTGATCTCCCGCGCCGAATGGGCCAGCTTGCGCAAGCCGACCACGCTGCGATCCACTTCCCGATAAAATGCGCTCCCTGCATCGGTCGCCTGCACGCGCCCACCGGCACGATTGAACAGCACCAGTCCCGTAGATGCCTCCAACTCCGAAATCAAGCGACTGATGCTGGGTTGCGACGTACCCAATTCGTCGGCCGCGGCCGTCATCGACCCACGCAGCATTACCGCGCGAAATGCATCGATCTGCTTCTGATTCATCACGTTCTGCCTCCCCATCACGCCGAATTCCAGCTGGTCTCGAACCAGCATGTCATATCAAAAATGAATAGCGCGCGTTTTTGGCCGTATTTGACCGAATGCCTGCATCAAACCTAGACTCGATCATGCGTATTCCGTGAAGGATGATCATGCGTCCCGATGCACTACTTTTCCATGACGACTTTCGCGTCGCCCCGTATTGGTGGGATGCTGCACCGCCGCAGACGATCCATGCTCCATTGCCGAATTCGGTGGATGTGGCCGTTGTTGGCAGTGGCTATTGCGGACTGTCCGCTGCGGCGGAATGTGCGAAGGCCGGGCAGCATGTCGCCGTACTCGATGCTGCGGAAATAGGCGCGGGCGGTAGCACGCGTAGCGGGGGTATGGTTTCCGGCGGCCAGAAGCTGGCACTCACGGGCGCGATCCGCGGCGTTTCGGCCGATCGCCTGACGCGGTTGATGAACGAATCGATGGCGAGCTTTAAATACTTGCAAACCCTGATCGCCACCGAAGCACTCGATGCGGACCTACAGATCACCGGACGCTTCTTCGGGGCATACACCCCGGATCACTTCGAACGCCTTGCCGCGCAAGGCGCGCTACTGCGGGAGAAGACCGGCGTCACGGTCCATCTGATCCCACGTGAGGCGCAACGTTCAATCGTGGGCTCCGACTACTATTACGGTGGCATGCTGGTTGAAGAATACGGCGGCCTGCATACGGCAAAATTTCATCGCGCGCTCCGGGGTCTCGCCACCGCCCGCGGCGCGACCTTGCATTCCCATGCAAGCGTGACGCGTATTCGCGGGGGGAGTGGCCACTTTATCGTCGACACCGCACGCGGCACGCTACGGGCACGTCAGGTCCTGATTGCGACGAATGGTTATACCGGCGGTCTGCTGCCCTTTCTCGAACGCCGCGTACTACCGGTTGCCAGCTATCAGATTGCCACCGAGCCGTTGCCTGCCGGTTTGATGAGCGTGCTGAATCCGGGGCGACGAATGATCAGCGACTCTAAACGCAACCTGTTTTACACGCGACCGTCGCCAGATGGCACGCGGATGATCTTCGGCTCCCGCCCTGCCATTCTCGAACTCGACGAACGCTCCGCGGCGCGACGGCTTTACGCAAAAATGGTGCAGCTCTGGCCGGCGCTGCGCGACATCCGCATCACGCATGCGTGGAAGGGCTATGTCGCCATGACGGGTGACAAACTGGCGCATATCGGCAACCACGACGGCTTGCACTATGCGCTGGGCTGCAACGGCAATGGCGTTGCATTGATGACGTATCTTGGACGGCAGATCGCGCAAACAATGCTCGATACCGAAAGACGCATCGGTGCTTTCGGCGAAGGTGCTTTTCCCGTAAATCCCGGCAGTATCGCGGCACCATTCTCCGTACCAATTGGCACTGCACTTTACCAGTTTGGCGACCACTGGAGCGGCCGCGTAAGGGCTGCATTGTCCTGAACCCTCTACAAACCATCACTCCCTCAGGAGCACATCATGCTGTTTCGCCGATTCCTGCGTGTTGCCGCGCTCGCGATCCCATTGTGGCTCACTCTCGCGATATCAACGGCGCCCGCAGCGTACGCCGACGATTTCGACACGCTCAGCGCGGGCAAGCTGATGGCGGGCGTGGACGCCAATAACAAACCCTATTCGTATATCGACAATGGCAAAATGACCGGCTTCGATGTCGAGTTGTTACGTGCGATTGGTGCCAAGCTCGGCTTGACCGTCGAGTTTCGATCCCAGGACTTCAGCGCACTACTGCCGGCTATATCGAATCACCAACTCGATATCGCAGCAGGTTCCATCTCGATTACCAAAGAACGCCTGAAGATGGTTGACTTCTCCGAGGGCTATCTGACAGGTCTGCTAAGCGTGGCGACCTTGCCGGGCAGCCCCATCACCAGCGACAAGGCATCGGTCAAAGGCAAGCGGGTTGGCGTGATACAAGGCACCATTGAAGATACCTATTCCGCCAGCTATATACCGGGTGCGGAAATCGTGCGTTTTCCCAACTTGAATGCCGGATTCCTGCAACTGCGTTCCAAATACATCGATGGCTTTTTTATCGATAAAACGCTGGTGGACGGGCTGATCGGCAAGTACCCCGATATGCATCTGTCGGCACGCCTGGATATTTCCGCGGTGAATCTCCCTGCCGGCTTTCCGATGCGCAAGGGCAATACAAAACTGAAAGCGGCAGTGGATAAAGCGATCAACGAGCTTGTTGCGGATGGCACCTGGATGAAGCTATACACGCAGTTCAACCCGACCTATCCGAAACCCACGAGTCTGCCGCCGTACGAGATGGCCGGCGGCAACTGACACCAGCGAGCCGTTCGGCGGCCCGCCTTTTTCAAGAGAGCGCGCGATGCACGACTTCTTGTCCAATTTCCTAGACTGGCCGCTCCTGGTGGGTTCGCTGCCAAGCCTGCTCATCACGGGCCTCGTCAATACGTTGACGTTATCGGTTTTCTCGACGCTGCTTGGCCTGATAATTGGCATGGTATTGGCGTTGATGATGGTTTCCGCACTTCCTCTGCTCGGCTACCCCGCACGCGCTTTTGTCGACATTTTTCGCGGCTTGCCGGCCGCCCTGGTGATCCTGCTTGTCGGCCAGGGATTGGCGCCCCTTGGGCTGACACTGTTCGGACCCAACCCTTACCCACTTGCCATTGTCGCGCTTGGCCTGATTTCTTCGGCGTATATCGCGGAGATCTTCCGCTCCGGCATTCAGAGCGTGGGAAAAGATCAGATGGCGGCCTGTCAGGCATTGGGTATGAGCTATTGGAGCGGCATGCGTCACGTTGTCGTGCCTCAGGGAATTCGGCGAATACTGCCGGCGCTTGCAAACCAATTCATCTCGATCGTCAAAGATTCGAGCCTGGTTTATTTTCTCGGTTTGCTGACGTCGCAGCGTGACCTTTTCACGATCGGCCAGAACGCGTCGGTCAATACGGCCAATCTCTCGCCATTGGTGGCGGCCGGCGCGGTCTACCTGTTGATTACGATTCCACTGACACACGCTATCAACCATATCGATCGATGGACCAACCGTCACGCGAATCCGCGTGGCGCGGCAACGCGAGCAGGCAAAATAAAAAGCGCCCGCAAAAGCCGAGGCCGGGAAACCCGCGCTGCCCGTGATGTGGATGATGGCAGCAAGCGCGGTGATGTACTCGCGCGTTAATCGCACTGACGTCATGTCTAGAACGCGTTGGAAATTGGGGGGAAGATGGGACCGCAAGTCGAAACCGTCGAACGGGACACGACGCTGCCCGCCGAGGTGGACGTCGTTGTCGTCGGCGGTGGCATCATCGGCGTCAGCACGGCACTGTATCTCAGTGAAAAGGGGTTGCGCGTTGCCGTATGCGAGAAAGGCCATATCGCCGGGGAACAGTCCAGTCGCAATTGGGGCTGGGTACGCGTCACGCATCGGGATATGCGTGAATTCGAACTCGCGATCGAAAGCCTCAAGCTCTGGCGCACACTGGATCGGACCCTGGGCATCGAGACTGGCTTCACGCAGTGCGGCATTCTCTACATGAGCGCCAATGAGGCGAAGATGGCAGAGCATCGTCTTTGGCTGGAAAAAGCGCGGGCGCTCGCGGGTAACGCTTTCGACACTCGGGAAGTCGACGCCGCGACAGTCGCAGACCTGCTCCCCGGTGCATCGCGTTCCTTCGTTGGTGGGCTTTATACGCCAAGCGATGGCCGCGCCGAACCACAGCGCGCGGCGCCTGCCATCGCCAATGCGTTACGCAAACGGGGCGTCAAGGTGCTGACGCCCTGTGCGGTACGCGGCGTGGAGACTCAGGCCGGCAAAGTCAGTGCAGTGGTCACCGAGCATGGCGTGATCCGCTGCAACAGCGTGGTGGTGGCAGGCGGGGCGTGGACCCGCCACCTGTGCCGCAGTCTGGGCATTGATGTACCACAGTTGCTGGTGCGGGCCTCGGTCCTACGTACGGAACCGATCGACGGTGGTCCGGCGGTGAGTGCCAGCAACCGGGAATTTGCATTTCGCAAACGCGCCGATGGCGGCTATACGATTGCGCCGGGATTCCGCACCTGTAGCGATCTCACTCCCGATTGCTTCCGTCTTTTCTTCAAGTACCTACCCGCACTGAAGAGTCAGATAGGTGCAATGCGCCTTGGAATCGGTCGGCGATTCCTGGACGAGCTGTGCCGTCCCGGGCGCTGGCCTTTGGACAAGCCGACCGTGTTCGAGCGGGTGCGAACATTGGACCCGGAGCCGATTGTGCCTTACACCGATATCGGGCTAGCCGAATTCATTAAGGTCTTCCCGCACTTGCGCGATGTGCGCGTCGCGCAACGTTGGGCGGGCTACATGGACGTGACCCCGGATGCGATCCCCGTGATTTCAGGTACGGACACCCTTCCCGGCTTGTTCATCGGCACGGGTTTCTCAGGGCATGGATTTGGCATCGGACCTGCGGCGGGCAAGCTGATGGCGGACCTCGTCGCGAATGATCGGCCTCTTGTCGACCCTCGAGCATTCCGGCTGAATCGCTTCAGTGACGGCACGAAAATCGTCATCGATGCAGGATTCTAGGCGACAGACCCAGTATCGACGCGCATCAGTTACACAACGCGATGCGCCACTGACGCATTTACCGCCTCCACGAGCTCGAACAACGACACCGGTTTCACAAAATGACGCGTAAAGCCGGCTTTGGCCGCACGAGCCAAGTCGTCCGCCTGACCATAGCCGGTCAGCGCAAAAAGCGGCAGATCGGCATGCAAAGGTTGGGTGTGCAATGCCACCGCCAGCTCATATCCATTCATGCCGGGCAGACCGATATCGAGTACTGCCACGTCGGGCCGGAATTGCTCCGCCAGATCCAATGCCCGTGCTCCGTCGGTCGCCGTGGCAACGACAAAACCCATCTCTGAAAGAAACGCTTCCATCGCCAACAGGCCATCGACATTATCGTCAACGAGCAGCACGCGCACCCCGCCTGTGACGCCAGCACTCGGAGAGTGGGTGACATCGGCTGACAGGGCGTCGGAAAGCTCGATCGACGTCGCCACTGGCAGGGCGATGGTAAAGGTCGCCCCACACCCCATGCCATCACTTTTCGCATGGACCTGGCCACCATGCAGCTCAACCAGGTTCTTGACCAGCGCCAAGCCAATACCAAGGCCGCCATCAGAACGATCGATCGTCACGCGGCCTTGCTCGAATATCCGAAATAACTTAGGCATCAGTTCTGCACTGATGCCTGCCCCGTTATCGATGACCGCAATCGTCAGTCGGCTCTCCGCGACGTGTGCCTCAATGCGAATCTGGCCTCCCGGCTGCGTATACTTCGCTGCGTTGTTCAACAAATTGCTGAAAGCCTGGGTCATGCGCGTCAAATCGGCAAAGATCAGCAGCCCGTCATCGGAGATATCCACCACCAGTGTTTGTTTGCGTTGCGCGATCAGTGGGCTGACGGCCTCCACCGCGCGCGTAATAATCGACGCAATGCGTAATGGCTCACGCTGCAATAAAATCTTTCCTCGCGTGATGCGACTCACATCCAGAAGATCTTCAACAAGACGCGAAAGATGCTCGACCTGACGTTCGATGATGTCATGGTATTTTTCGGGGACATTGCCGCGTTCGCGTCGTATCAACGCCAGCGATGTGGTGATTGGTGCAAGCGGATTCCGTAATTCATGCCCCAGCATGGCGAGAAACTCGTCCTTCGCGCGATTCGCTTCCTCTCGCTCATGCGCGGCGCGTGCGGCCACGATGCCGGTAGCGGCAAGCGATGTTGCTGCGCGCAGCAAGGCGATCTGACTCACCGTTGGAAATGTCGACTCCGTCGCACCGAACCAGACACTGCCTTGTCCGGAGCTGAATCCCATGCTCAACCGAATCATTCGGACGGGACCGATAGGCGTGCCGCACCATGCCACCCTGGTCCCGATCGGCAAGCCATGCCATTCGTCGATCGCTTCCCGCCAGTCCTTGATATCGCCGTCTGATACGTCGCGACCATAAAGACGTAGTCGAACGAACGATGGCTGATCCCGTAGCAGCGGAAGGTCCACATAGCAGATCTGCAGCGCAACAACGCTTTCAATCGCCTGCGCCATCAATTTTACGATGGTTTGACCATCGCGACCTGGCCACAGGGCCGGCAGCGCGAGTAGCCCCATCAAGTCCCGCAGACTCTGTTCCGGTGCCTCCCCGAAAGGATTGAAAACACGGTCGCCCGACATTTTTTGCTCTTTTGAAAGGATCTGCCACCGATCTTGCTCAACGCGCGTTCGCAAGCGCCTTGCGGGCTTCGATTTCCTTGACCATCTCGGAAGGGGGGGTGAAAAACGGATTTTCTTGTACAACGCCATTGATCAGCGTCAACGGGTGCGTCCGCAAAACGTCCATTAACGTTGCACCCGACAGCTTCGCCAAGTCGTAAACACAAACGGCAGGCTGACAGTTTCGCTCGAGCACTTCGTTGACTTCCGCTTCATAGACGATAAGGTCCATCGCACTAGGGCCGTCTTGAAAAGCCCAGTCCATATTTCCCATGATGCGGAGTCGCGAAAACCCGGCGGCGCGAGTATCGTGCGTGAGACGGTCGATCATCTCCAGCATTCGATTCTTATCGAACTTTCCTTCCTCATCGAAGTACGTCTGCTGCCAGGTCGCAATCTGCAACTGACCACAGGCCTCGCATTGGTGCGCGTTGATTCCCGCCGCCACGAGACGGGCACGATGATCGTCAACCAGGGCGACATCGATAATATGAATGTTCTTCTCGCCGTTATCGAATCCCTGCTTGAAAAACGGCGTAAGCACATCGTACTCTTTATCGCGACTGTCAAAAAAAGCGCAGACGTGAAAAGCATCCATCGGCGTGCCTGCCAAGGATAACTTATTCATCGTACATCTCCTCAGGAGACAGGAACGGGACATCAGAACGTCAATGATGCACGTCCTTGCCTTCAAATAGGGAATAATACACCCAACGTCGCGGAATAATCCCGCAGTCGCGCGCGGCTTACAACGGCACATACGCGCGGCAAAATGCGCCAGCCAGGACTTGCATCCGGAGCTGAACGAATCGCGATCATGCCGCGATCGGCGGCGATACCCCGTTGGTCAGCGGCGTGTTACCTGATGCGCGATCAACGCACGCAGGTCATCGGCGAGTTGCAAGCGTTCGTTCAGAGGCGCGTCGGCGCAAGCCGACACGCCTTTGAGCAACAACAGAATGACTTTCGCGGACGCCAACGCCCGCGCGGGGGAGACGTCGGTGATCGTTACCAGCAACGCCTGCAATCGCGCCAGCATCGCGCTATGAAGACGCACGCGCAACGAGGCCGCCGTCGCATTCTGCGAATCGACCAAGGCAAGCACCGACGCACGCTCCGCCAACAACGTCTGCATCATCGTGACCAATGCGTCGGCCAACTGGGCGGCCCCCGCCTCGGGATCTCGCGCACCTGCACACCGCCGCGCCACACCGTCCAGATGCGTCATTACATGAGCGGCGTAGTGCTCCACCAACATTTCAGCAAGCGCTGACTTACTTGGGAAGAACCGATACAGCGAGCCGATCGCGGTGCCAGATCGCGACGCTATTTCGGTCATCGTCGCGGCGTCGTACCCCTGTTCCGCGAAGATTTCGGTGCTTGCCGAAAGAATCGCTTCCACACGCAAACGGCCTCGTGCGCGCTTCGGTGCGATCGCCCCTCGATCGGTCGGCGACATCTTCGCGCCCGCCGTGGATTTTCGCCGCGATGTCAACGCACCGTCGACCGTCGACATTTCCATGGAATCGGTGACATCCAAACGATTTGACTTTTGTGAGTCCATCCTCAACAATTCCGCCTGTTTATGCGAGGACTCCCTCGCATAAGTAATCGTCGCATTATGACATAAGCATCGCCCCAGTCGGCCTAAATACGATGCGATGAATCGCTGCTTTGCAAGCATCCCAACTGATGGACAACGTGTCTTTTATGACTTTTCTTTCCCGCTCTCTGACAGACGGCGCGCTACGTACGATCCCGGCGCAATGGAGCACCCTGCTAGCGTTTTCGGTGCTGGCGTCCTGGCTGATGCTCAAGGCGGGCCTGTCCGCCTCGTTGTTGCTCGGCCCCTTGGTGGCAGGTATCGTGCTGGCCACGCAGCGCGGCACCATCAAGGTCCCGAAAATCCCGTTTTATATCGCGCAGGGCATTGTCGGCTGCATGATTGCAACAAAGGTCCCGCCAACGATATTTGCCGAGGTCGGAAAACACTGGATCATGTTTGCTTCAGCGGTATTGTCGGTGTTGCTGGCAAGCTGTCTTCTCGGCTATTTACTGGCGCGCCTGCAGGTACTGCCCGATACCACGGCCGTCTGGGGCAGCTATCCCGGTGCAGCCACCGCCATGACATTGATGGCGGGGTCGTTTGGCGCGGACACGCGCTTGGTGGCGTTCATGCAGTATCTGCGCGTCGTCATCGTGGCAGTGATTGCCTCGGCAGTGGCGCGATTTAGCCTGCATACCAGCGCGGCACATGGCATCACGCATGCTTTGCCCAATCCGGTGTGGTTTCCGCCGGTGCAATGGGAATGGTTAGGCGTCACCCTGGCGCTTGTCGCGATTGGCATGACGCTTGGTTTAAAAATGCGCATCCCAGCCGGCCCGTTATTGATCCCAATGGCCCTGGGCATCGTCCTGTCACATACGGGCCTGGTGCAAATCGAATTGCCACACTGGCTACTCGCCGCCAGCTATGCATTGGTCGGATGGACAATTGGCCTGCGTTTTACACGAGACGTCGTCAGTTACGCGGCAAGTGCGTTCCCGCGTGTATTGTTGTCGATTGTCGCATTGGTCGCATGTTGCGGCGGATTTGCTGTCATTCTGGTGAAAGTGGTCGGCGTGGACCCACTGACGGCCTATCTGGCGAAGAGCCCGGGCGGCGTTGATTCTGTCGCCATCATCGCGGCGGGCTCGCCGAACGTGGATATGTCGTTTGTCATGTCGCTTCAGATGGCGCGCTTTTTGACCATATTGATCATCGGTCCTTCCATCGCGCGTTGGACGGCGCGGTCGTTGCAGAAGACGCTGGCGCGCAGATCCCGCGCCACGTTGCAAAGCCGGGCCGCAGCGGCGCCATCAGCCACGAAAAAAAGCGCCCGCGCTTCGGAAAAGACACATCAGGCGCGATAGAAGCCTTTCCCATCCAGTGCGTCACGTCCGTGTGGTTGGTCCAGCGTATCGGCTGGGCCAACCGGCACGATGCGGTTCGGATTGATCGTCGGGTGACTACCGTAATAGTGCCCCTTGATATGGTCAAACGCGACGGTCTCCCGAATTGCCGGTATCTGGTACAACTCGCGAACGTAGCCCGATAAGTGGGGGTAGTCGGCAATGCGTCGGACATTGCACTTGAAATGACCGAAGTAGACGGCATCAAAACGGATCAATGTCGTAAAAAGGCGGATATCCGTTTCGGTAATATAGGCCCCCATCAGATAGCGTTGATCGGACAGCCGCTCTTCCATTTCGTCGAGTGCCTCGAACAAGCGACCAACGTGCCGCTCATAGACAGCCTGTTCTGTCGCGAACCCCGCCTTGTAGACGCCGTTGTTGATACGATCGTAAATATAGTCGTTCATTACGTCGATTTCGATCGACCATGGCTCGGGATACAGGTCGATCGTATTGCCGGTCTGGCTATTGAATGCGGTATTGAGCATCCGCATGAGCTCCGCCGATTCATTGTTGACGATCGTGCCGCGCTGCTTGTCCCACAGTACCGGGACCGTCACGCGGCCGGTGTAGTGCGGATTGCTTACCGTGTAAAGCTCGCGATGCAAAGCCTTGCCATTCAACGTGTCGCCGGTGGAACCCGTGGCAGTGTCATACGTCCAGCCGTCGTCACCCATCAAATAACTGGTGATTGACACGTCCATCACCGGCGCCAAGTCCTTTATCTTTCGCACGATCAACACCCGGTGCGCCCACGGACACGCCAGGGAGGCATATAGATGAAAGCGGTGCGGTGTGGCGAATACCGCTTGTTCCGTTTCACGCCTGCCGGCTTCCGGATCGATCAGGGTGCCTCGCAACTGGGCCTTTTCCCGGACGAATTCACCGCCATGCGCCTTTGTGTCATACCAATCGGTGCGCCATTGTCCATCTACCAGAATGCCCATTGCATTTTCCTCTCGTGCGGTTCGATACCATTCCCTACAGCATAACCCGGACCCGCATCATGTCTTGTCAACCTTTCGATCGACGCATCGCATCAGGCGTCTCATACGGGCCTCCTTGCCTTACGCCATCGCACCGACGTGTGCGCGTGCCGGAGCGTTACGCGATCGCCCGCCGCGACGGCATGAAAAGGCGATTCGATGCACAAGTACCCAGCCGCACGGTACACTGCGCGCCGACCGCGCAATTCCTGACGGGTTGTGCTTGATTCCCGATTACCTTCGTCCTTAAGACAGAACGCCATGGAACACGATATCGTGATTGTGGGCGCCGGCATGGTCGGCGTCTGCTGCGCACTGGAACTACAGCGCCGTGGCGCGCGGGTGACGTTGATCGACCGCCGCGCTCCTGGTCTGGAAACGTCCTTCGGCAACGCGGGCTGTTTCGCCCGCAGTTCCATCGTTCCCTTCAATAATCCGATGCTGCGCCACGCACTCCCCAAGCTGCTGCGCAACAATACGCCACAGTTCCGCTATCGTCCGGCGTACCTGCTGCGGGAAGCCCGGTGGGCGCTGTCCTTTCTTGCGCATTCGCGCACGCGCGTATTCACCGAAACCGCTACGGCGCTCGACCAATTGATTCAGTTATCCACGCGGGAACATCTGCGCATGATGGCAGATGCTGGCATCACGGGACGCTTGCGAGAAAATGGCTGGCTGTTCCTGTACCGTTCCGAAGCCGGGTATGCGAGCAGCGCGTTTTCGCAAAAAGTGTATCGCGAATTCGGCATCGATATCGAGTCGGTGGACGCAGCCGGTGTTCAGGCCTTGGAACCAAGCCTCGCGCCGTTGTTCCCGCGCGGACTGTGGATCAAGGACAGTCGCTCAGTGGATAATCCGGGCGCGGTGGTCGCCGCCTATGCGGCGCTTTTCCAGGCACGAGGCGGCCGTATCGAACAAGCCGATGTGACCGCTGTCCAGCGGCAGGGTCGGCAATGGTGCGTGACGGCGGACGCGCGTCACTGGCAGGCGGCGCATGTCGTGGTAGCGCTTGGCCCGTGGGCAAAAGCGTTATTCGCACGCATCGGTCTGACGGTGCCGATGGCTTTCGAACGCGGCTACCATCGGCATTTCGGGGCGCAACCGGGCGCTACGCTGCATCGGCCGATCTACGACACCGCCGCGGGCTATGTCATGGCACCGATGGAAATGGGACTGCGCTTGTCGTCCGGAGTCGAGTTAAATGAGTGCGATGCACCCGCTCGCCCGGTGCAGATGGCCCTCATCGAAACATCGGCCCGCGAAGCGTTTCCGCTGGGCGAAGCACTGCAGTCAGCGCCGTGGATGGGCCGTCGGCCCACGCTGCCGGACAGCCGACCGATGATCGGTGCGGTACCCGGGCGCGACGGACTATGGTGCGCGTTCGGCCATCAGCACATCGGCTTTAGTACCGGCACCGGCACCGCGATATTGCTCGGCGCGTTGATGCATGGTGAAACGCCGCCTATCAATGCAACGCCGTTTGCACCATCACGGTTCTTGTAATACAGGAATGGACCACCTGGTCCACCGCTGTAACCACGACATCGCGGATCATGTAAGCTGGGCGTCTACCCACTGTCGCCCGATACGCCATTGACTTCGCACAAATCCGCGCCTGCCACCTCTTCTCCTCTCGTCACGATCGGTCGCGCCGAGCAATGGGCGACCCGATGGGTCTTCCTTGTCTCCGGCCTGGCCACCGCGATGTGGGCGGCCCTCGTGCCGTTCGCAAAAGCACGCCTCGATGTCAATGACGGCACACTGGGCCTGCTATTGCTTTGCCTGGGTGGCGGCTCCGTTGCAGCCATGCCCCTCGCCGGCGTCGCCGCGGCGCGGCTCGGTTGCCGTACGTTGATCCTGATTGCCGGCGCGCTTGTCTGCTGCACGCTGCCGCTACTCGCGACCACGGCAAGCCTTCCGCTCTTTGTCATCGCATTACTGCTGTTCGGCGCCGGCATCGGGACCCTCGACGTGGCGATGAATATGCAAGCGATCATCGTCGAGCGCGAAAGCCAACGGGTGATGATGTCCGGTTTCCATGGACTGTTCAGCGTCGGTGGCATCGCCGGTGCCGGTGGCATGAGCGTCTTGCTGGCGTGCGGCCTGTCGCCGTTGTGGGCAACGCTGGCAGGCATCACGCTGGTCGTCGCGTTATTTTTCCAGATGGCGCCCGGCCTGCTGCCTTATGCCAATCCGAAAGAGGGGCCGTGGTTCGCATTGCCTCGTGGCATCGTGCTGCTGATCGGGGCCATGACCTTTGTTGTGTTTCTCACCGAAGGTGCCGTGTTGGACTGGGGCGCGGTGTTCCTGATCCAGACACATGACATGCCTGCCTCGGGCGCCGGGCTTGGCTATGCCGCCTTTGCGACCACAATGACCATGGGCCGTCTGCTCGGGGACACGATCGTCGCACGGCTCGGCGAACGAAAGATCATCGTCGGTGGCGGACTCGGTGCCGCGGCAGGAATGTTGGCCGCGACGTGGCTGCCATGGTGGCCAGGTACCTTACTCGGCTACGCCTTGGTTGGGGCCGGGTGCGCGAATATCGTGCCCGTGCTTTTTACAGCGGTCGGGCGCCAGACACGGATGCCACAGAGCGTTGCCGTGCCGGCAATCACGACATTGGGATACGCGGGCATTCTCGCGGGTCCCGCGGCCGTCGGATTCGTCGCGCATACCAGCAGCCTGCGCTTCGGCCTCTCTTTGGTCGCGTTGCTACTGGTAGGGGTGGCGATCGCAGGCGTGATCAGTGCGACCCGCTGGACCCGTGGGCGCAACGGACGTTGAGCCCACGGGTCAGGACTATCCCGGCCCAAGGACAAAACGCCCGGATCGACTCTTCGAAATGGCACCATCTGGCGCCATCAGGCTGCCTGCCCCTGATCGTTTTCGACATGCGCCAGCCCCGGACAATTCATCAGGTCACCGGAGCCGGGTTAAACAACACCAGCGCGTTATGCAGCTTCAACGTTTCGGCGCAGGTCTTTTTCCTACCGCTGGCAACATCGAGCATGTAATGGAACAACTCCCATCCCACATCCTCGATGCTGGCGTCACCGGTAGCGATCCGCCCCGCGTCGATATCCATCAGATCGTGCCACCGGCGCGCGAGATCACTGCGGGTGGCCATTTTGATGACTGGCACTTCGGCGAGACTGTAGGGGGTACCGCGTCCGGTCGTGAACACATGCAGGTTGATCCCCGCTGCCAGTTGCAGCGTCCCGCAAATAAAGTCCGAGGCAGGCGTGGCAGCATAGATCAGGCCCTTCTGCTTTACTTTTTCGCCTGGCGCTATGACACCGCTGATCGGTGCGTTACCGGACTTGATGATCGATCCCATCGCTTTTTCGACGATGTTCGAAAGACCGCCCTTCTTGTTGCCCGGCGTGGTGTTCGCACTGCGGTCCGCACCGCCGCGCTTCAGGTAGTCATCGTACCACTGCATTTCGCGGATGATGTCCTGCGCCACCGCCGGCGTGGCGGCGCGACGCGTCAACTGATCCACGCCATCCCGCACTTCGGTCACTTCCGAGAACATCACCGTGGCACCGGCTCGTACCAGCAGGTCTGTTGCAAACCCCACCGCCGGATTGGCCGTCAGGCCGGAAAATGCATCGCTGCCGCCACATTGCACACCCACCACCAGGTCCGCCGCGGAACAGGTTTCACGCCGCCGCCGATTCAAGCGTTCGAGATGTTTCTCCGCAGTCCGCATGATCGACGCGATCATGGCGCCAAATCCAACGTTCTCGGGGTCTTGCAGCACAACCACGTCACCATTGTCGGGGGACGCGCAGGCGTCGGCGGCAACCGGCGTACCCGCCTTATCCAGCGCCGGCATGTGCACCAGCGGAATCGTGCCCGCGGGCATCAACCGTTCCGGTTGCAATTTCTCGCAGCCGAGGCTCACCATCATCACTTCGCCGCCGAAGTTCGGATTCAGACTGATATTGCGCACGGTACGAATAGGCACGATGGCATCGGGCGCATCGATCGCGACGCCGCAGCCATATGTGTGCTCCAACCCCACGACGTCATCGACGTTCGGATAGCGCGGCAGCAACTCAGCCTTGATCCGCGCCACGGCATGTTCGACCACCCCCGATACGCATTGCACCGTTGTCGTAATCGACAGGATATTGCGTGTGCCCACCGATCCGTCGGCATTACGGAAACCTTCAAAGGTAAAACCTTCGAGCGGAGGCATCGTCTTGTCACCGGCCGTGGCAATCGGTAGCCCTACCAGCGTAGGTGGCTCAGGCATCCGTGTGACGTGCTCGTTAATCCAGCTGCCGCGCGGCAACGCCTTCAACGCATAGCCGATTACCACGTCATAGCGAATGACCGGATCGCCTTCGGCCAAATCGGCCAACGCCACCTTGTGGCCTTGCGGCACTCGCTCCCGCAGCGTCAACCCGTCGGAAAACGTCGCGCCCTCGCCCAGGCCACCGTCATTGACCACAATGGCGACATTGTCATTCGGGTGCACCTTGATATAGAGGGGACTCATCACGGAACGGGTGTCCATCATTTTTTTGCCCTTTGCAGACAGTGATCTGAATTTATCGGTCATCCTACAACTAGACATCGCCTTTATCGATGTTTCTCGAACCAGTATTTACCCTATCTAGCAACTTAAAACGAACCTCCCTACCATTCGCTTTATGTTGTACGACAACCTATGAGATGCATCGTTGGCGACGTACGCACCTACCATCCACGGACGACACACGGATCATGACGACACCTCAAGAGCTCAAAACCATCGTTTCCGAAGGCCTGCTCTCCTTTCCAGTCACGGACTTCGACGAAAACGGCGATTTTCGCCCGGCTACCTATACCGAGCGGCTCGAATGGCTGGCACCGTATGGCGCGAGCGCGCTGTTTGCAGCTGGCGGCACGGGCGAGTTTTTTTCGTTGACGAAAAGCGAGTACTCGAATGTGATCCGCACAGCCACGGAAACCTGCAAGGGCAAGGTGCCGATTCTGGCCGGCGCGGGTGGCCCGACGCGCGTGGCGATTGAATATGCGCAGGAAGCGGAACGCCAAGGCGCGAACGGCATCCTGTTGATGCCGCACTATCTGACCGAAGCGAGCCCGCAGGGTATCGCGAATCACGTGGAAGAGGTGTGCAAGGCCGTCAAGAACATCGGTGTGATCGTGTACAACCGAGCGAATTCCAAGCTGAATGCCGACATCCTGGAGCCGCTGGCCGACAAGTGCCCAAACCTGATTGGCTTCAAGGACGGTGTGGGTGAAATCGAAAACATGGTGACGATCCGTCGACGCCTCGGAGATCGTTTCTCCTACCTCGGCGGCTTACCGACGGCGGAAGTCTACGCGGCAGCTTACAAGGCGCTGGGCGTGCCGGTCTATTCGTCGGCGGTATTCAACTTCATTCCGAAGACCGCAATGGCGTTCTATCATGCCATTGCAGCGGACGACCACGAAACGGTCGGCAAGCTGATCGATTCGTTCTTCCTGCCCTATCTGAAGATTCGTAATCGCTGCGCGGGTTATGCCGTCAGCATCGTCAAAGCCGGTTGCACGCTGGTGGGCCATGATGCCGGCCCGGTGCGGGCACCACTGACGGACTTGACTGCCGCCGAATCGGAAGAACTGGACGCACTGATCAAGTCACTTGGTCCGCAATAAACGCGGTCCGCCGAGCAATAGCGGCGGAAGTAACACGTTGTCACTTCTTGCGGCAATGCGACCCCCGTGGTCCTATTGTGCTCGCGGCTCCCGGTTCCTTGCCATTGACGCATTCGCGCAATGGCACGGGCAATACAACCGGGCAAGGTAAAACAACAATACCAGGGACAATCGCCATGGATGCGAGCCGGGTCGGCAGCGCCGCTGGAGTCATGAAGCGCACGAACACGCGTTTTCTGATCCTGGCAATGCTTTTTATCATCACGACGTTCAACTACGCCGATCGCGCGACGTTATCCATCACGGGTAGCGAGATGTCCAAGGAATTGGGCTTCAGCACTGTGCAGATGGGCTATATCTTTTCGGCCTTCGCCTGGTCCTACGTGATCGCCCAGGTGCCGGCCGGCTGGTTACTGGATCGTTACGGCGCGCGCCGTGTCTACGCCACCAGTATCTTCGTCTGGTCGCTGTTCACGATGATGCAAGGTGCGGTTGGCATCACCGGCTCCGCGGCCTTCGCCGTTGGCGCGTTGTTCGCGTTGCGTTTTCTGATGGGTGCGGCGGAAGCACCGGCGTTTCCGGCCAATGCCAAGGTCGTGTCGAGCTGGTTTCCAACGAAAGAACGCGGCACGGCCTCCGCCATTTTCAATTCCGCGCAATATTTCGCGGCAGTCGTGTTCACGCCGCTGATGGCTTGGATCACGCACACGTTTGGTTGGCATCACGTCTATACGGTAATGGGACTAGCGGGTATCGTGCTGTCCTTCATCTGGCTGCGGACGATGAAATCGCCTTCGCAACATCCAATGGCGAACAAGGCGGAAGTCGATTACATTCGTGACGGCGGCGGTATCGTCGACGTGATCGGCAGTACCGCATCAACCGACGGAAAACGTCGCGACCAGAGCTGGTTCTATGCGAAACAGCTGCTCAAAAGCAAAATGTTGTTGGGCATCTATCTGGCGCAGTTCTGCATTAGCGTGCTCACTTACTTTTTCCTGACCTGGTTTCCGATCTATCTCGTCCAGGCACGCCACATGACGATCCTGAAAGCGGGACTGATTGCATCGTTGCCTGCGATTTGTGGTTTTATCGGTGGCGTCTTGGGCGGTTTCATTTCAGACTGGCTGATCAAACGCGGCCACTCGCTGACCGTTGCCCGGAAGGTGCCGATCGTCACTGGCATGTTGCTCTCCTCCAGCATTATCGCCTGCAACTATGTGTCCGCCACCTGGCTGGTCGTGCTGTTCATGTCATTGGCCTTCTTTGGCAAGGGCATTGGCGCATTGGGCTGGGCCGTGGTGTCGGATACGTCGCCTAGAGAAGCAGTGGGCCTATCCGGGTCGATCTTTAATATGTTCGGCAATATCTCCGGCATCGTGACGCCGATCGTGATCGGCTATATTGTCGCCACCCGCGGCTCGTTCAACGGCGCGCTGGTCTTCGTCGGCATTAACGCACTGATTACCGTGTTTTCCTACCTGTTCATTGTTGGTGACATCAAACGATTCGAACTGAAGCAACCGTCCTGACCGAAAAGCGCGCCGCGGCTCGCGCCGAGACGTCGGCAGGTGGTGCGGGTCCGCGCCGGTATAATGATTGAAAAGAACGTGACACAATATTGTGTCTCAGACACCGTGCCGGAAAGCCCGCGTTTCTTCCCGCTTGAATCCTGAAAGGAAAATGTCATGTCCGCGTCCTTGACGTCGCTCGCCGCCCCGCGGCGTGCCCGCAATCTGGCCGGGCTCGTCGTCGACTACGTGAAAGAACGCGTAGAGGCGAACATCCTGAAACCTGGCGACAAACTGCCCACCGAGTCTCAACTGATGCTCGCCCTCGGCGTCAGTCGGACGGTCGTCCGTGAGGCCATCTCCCGCCTGCAAGCGGGTGGGGTGATCGAAACGCGTCATGGCATCGGTAGTTTCGTGCTGTCGCCGCGGCAAGAAGCCTTTGATATCGACATGGTCCCCGCGACCACGCTGCGCGACGTGCTCAGTGTGCTGGAGCTGCGCATCAGCCTTGAAACCGAATGCGCGGGTCTGGCGGCGCAGCGCGCCACTGCCGATGATGTAGCGCGGATGCAGGCCGCGCTGGAAGGGATCGAGGCCTCCCACGGTATGGTCGACAATGGCGGCACCGGCCCCAAGCAGCGGACCGAAACCACCAAAGCCTCGCTCGACACCCCATCGTCCGAAGACGTGGATGCCGGCGGTGCCCGGCGGCGCGATCGTAGCGTGTCAGCCGACCTCCAGTTCCACCTCTCCATCGCGCAAGCCACTGGAAATCGCTATTTCGTCGACATCCTGACGCAAATGGGAACCGCCTTGATTCCGCGCACCCGGATTGATTCCGCTGGTATCGCGCATGCGGACCCCAAAGCCTATATCGCCCTCGTCAATGTCGAGCACAAGAGCATCCTCGACGCGATCCGTCGTGGCGATGCCGACGGTGCCCGTGCAGCGATGCGGCTGCACTTGTCGAATAGCCGTGAACGTTTGCGCCAGGCAAGCGAACTGAACGCCGCCAAGTCAGATCCGCATGCGCAGGGTCGGCCCGTGCCCGCCGTATCCTGAACACCGGCGCGGGCCTGATATTTTCTCTGGCCTGCGCTCATTGTTCGGACAGCCAGTATCCATCGCCTTTCCCTTTCCCCCGCCTTTCCCGTCCTCTTTCTTAACGAAGCTGATGCATCGCTTTGAGAAGACGCCGCCGACAACGCGAGCATGGTGCCGACGCAAAGGTTGTCCGTCGGTCTGATTCTTCGTCGTGACCTGTTGTGTAAGCGATCGACGCACTTATTATTGGCTCTCTCAGGCGGCGACGCGTCTGCTCCTTCAGGCATGTCGTCCCCAACATCGCCTGGTCAGGTTGCTGTCGCGAGAATCGGCCAAGAGGAAGGTGAATTAGGAGACAGGACGACGATGGCGGTTCAAGGAACAGACACATATCGCGGCGAAAGATCGTATGGCACCCACGCGCTCGACGCAACCCCGTCCGCATCGGACCCACGTAGGCGAACCGTTTCTCGACGCACCCGCGGATGTAGCGATCGATGGCATCTCGCTGGAATCAGTGCCTGTATCTGGGCTGTCAGTGAAACAGCCGGCGCGGGCACCGTTACACTGTACGGTCTGGCAGATGTGGCAATTCGCTTTGAATCGAACCAGGACGCTCGCAACCGTAGCGTTGTACGCATGACCGAAGGCGCGATCTCACCAAGCCGGTTCGGCATGCGTGGCAGCGAAACATTGAGCACCGATCTGCGCGCATATTTCCAGATCGAGGCCGGCTTCGATCTGGAGACCGGCGCCATGGTCGCTGGCGGACGGCGGCTCTTTCATCGTTGGGCGTTCGTAGGACTGGAAAGCAAGCGGTTCGGCCAGATCGCGTTCGGTCGACAAGGGTCCGTGATGTTCGACTCGCTGACCACGACGTTCGACCCAATGACATTGGCAAACTACAACGGCAACAGTTGGCTCACGGGTGCATTATCCGGCGGCATTTTTCTGGATAATACAATCAAGTACCGCTTCACGCATGACGGACTGACCTTGCTTGCCGCCTACTCGATGGGGTATGACACATTCGGCACCGACGCCAACGGCTTTTCCGGCAATGTCCCCGGGCGAATTGGCGCGGGAAGCATGCGGGGCCTGGGCGCGATCTACCAAACCGGCCGGTGGGGCTTTGCCGGCATCTGGCAGCAAGGGCGGGACAACAGCAATCGGCGTCGTGATTCGTTCAATGCCGCGATGACCTACCAGCTCGGCCATACACAAATTGCCGGCGGCTACATGCATTCACGTGACAATACCGGTGGTTTGGACGCGCGCCTGAACCGCGGACTACCCGGACGCTCGCCGGCAGCCTACAAAGGGACAAACCGCCTCGACGATGGCGTCTACCTGGGCGCAACCTGGCAGCCGAATGCACATTGGCGGTTGATGGGCGCCTGGTATTTCGATCGGATGCGTAACGCGACGCATGCGTTCACCGCCGCCGGCAGTCCGATCAAAGGCATTGGCTATCGACACAGTTGGGCGCTGCATGTGCAATATGCATTCTCAAAAACCGTCTACACCTACGCGGAAGCCGACTATGGTGTGGTCACTGCGGCCGCCCGTGCAAATTTTCCGGGAAGCCGTCACCAGTACGGCGCAGCGGTCGGCATCGGAAAACGGTTCTGACGGCGTCGGCGGAGCGCGGAGAGACAGACTCGCATATCATACGAGCCTGCGCGTTCTGATCGGCGAACGACCATCTTTGTGGGCTTCCCAGGATGCGTCGCGCGATCTTTTGTTCGACTTATACGTTCGCGACGCTTATCTCGGAAACCTTGATGCCTCAGCCTGATCCCTCCTCTCCTACGCGCGGCGACTCAGCGCCCACGCCACCCGAGGCACCGTCTCAGAATCCATACACCCAGGACAGATGGCTTCCCTATTTGCCGTTCCTGGTAGCCGCCACCTTCTTCATGGAGTACCTGGACACCACGGTCCTGGCGACCGCGTTACCACAGATGGCGCACTCGTTCAACGTCGTTCCCAGCGCGCTGAGTATCGGGATGAGCGCCTACATGCTCGCGCTAGCCGTGTTCATTCCAGTAAGCGGCTGGATGGCCGACCGATTCGGCGCGAAAACAATTTTCAGCCTGGCCATCGTGATCTTCACCTTGTCATCGATCCTCTGCGGTCTGTCGGTTGGTCTTTTATCCTTTACCAGTGCGCGGATACTGCAAGGCATCGGCGGTGCAATGATGGTTCCGGTCGGGCGGTTGATCGTCGTGCGCGCGGTGGACAAGGCGGACCTGATGCGGGCGATTGCGACCATCACCTGGCCGGCAATTGCCGCGCCCGTGATCGGCCCTCCAATCGGTGGCGTGATCACAACCTATGCTTCCTGGCGCTGGATTTTCTTGCTGAATGTCCCGTTCGGCATCGCGGCGCTGATTGCCGCTGGCATCATGATCCGCAATACGCGTGGCACCACACGGCGTCCGTTGGACATCGTCGGGTTCCTCTATTGCGCGCTGGCGCTGACCGGAATCATGTACGGCACGGAACTCGCCAGCCAGCAAGACGCCAATCTTTGGATGGCGGCAGGCTGTTTCTTCGGCGGCATTTTGATGGGGACCATCGCGGTCCGGCACCTGCGCGGACATGCGAATCCCCTGATGGATCTGTCGGCCATGCGTGTGCCGACGTTTTCGGTGACGGTCCTCAGCGGCACAATGACGCGGATCGGCATCAACGCCATTCCATTCCTATTGCCACTGCTCTTTCAAGTCGGCTTCGGCATGTCGGCGTTCCATTCCGGTATCCTGCTGTTCGTCAGCGCGCTCGGAAATTTCGGGATGAAGGCGGTGACAACCAAGGTGCTGATGCGCTTTGGATTCCGCGGCACTTCGCTGGTCGATGTGACGATCGCCGGCATCGTCATGATCGCGTGTGGCTTCTTGACGCCCGATACGCCAATGGCCGTCACGCTGATCGTGATTTTTATCTACGGCTGTACGCGGTCGATGCAGTTTTCGTTGCTGGCTACACTGGCGTATGCCGATATTCCGAAGGACCAGGTCAACAGTGCAAATACGCTATGGAATGCAGCGCTGCAGATGGCCATCGGACTCGGCATCGCCTTTGGCGCATTGGGCCTTAGAATTGCTGCTTCGCTACGGGCCGGTGATGACGCCCATGCCACGCACCATTTGGTGCTGTCCGATTTTCGGCTCGCGTTCGTGGCAACGGGCGTCGTCACCTTCCTCTCACTGTACGGTTATTGGCGCCTGGCACCACAGGCCGGCCGGCATTTGAGCGAAAAATAACATCGCGAGCAAACGGCTAGGCGGGAGTAGCACCCGTCCGCAACAGCTTGTTGTAGCGGGCAATCGCGCGATCGCGCTTCAATTGGGACAAGCGTTCGATCCAGAACACCCCGTCGAGTTGATCGATTTCGTGCTGGTGGCATACGGCGCGAAATCCATCCGCCTCCTCTACCTGCTCCGCTCCGTCCAGGTCTTGATATCGCAACCGTATCTTGGCGCTGCGACTCACCTTCTCCACCACACCCGGCATCGACACGCTCCCCTCGTCATGGACGATCATCTCGTCGGCACGCCAAACAATTTCAGGATTGACATAGCAGCGTGGGGACGGATCGTCAGGCAACGCCAGCACGACCACGCGTTGCGCCATGCCGATATGCGGACCCGTAATGCCCACGCCGTCGACAGTCAGCATTGTTGCATGCAGGTCGTGCGCCAAGGTACGAAGCGCTTCATCGAACACGGTCACCGGCTGCGCCGCGGCATGCAGTGCCGGATGCGGATAACGGACAATGGGGCGAGCAGGCAAGATGGGGGCTCCTTGAAAGCGAATCCCGCATCGTACACCGACACAAGATGCATCGTCGCATTGCTATACTGGTTGTCGGGGTCGGACGATGGCGCAACGGCCTGCCGCGCTATCATGCGCCCTGAACGTCGATAACGATACAGGAGAAACACCATGCAGATTCATCGAATGATCACGATTACCCTGGCCGGAGCAGGCCTCGCTTTAGGCGCACTGACGGCCAACGCGCAAAACGCGGCATCCGCGCCCTTGTCACCCGCCGACAAAGGCGATATCGCCCAATCCGCTACGCATGCCGACAAGAAAGCCAGCAAGGCCCGGAAAAAGGCCATCAAGGCGCAGAAGAAAGCCGAGGCGAAGGATGCCGAGTGATCCGGGAAGGGGTGAAAAGACCTATCCCGCATGACACAGGGAGTGGAGCATGTTTCAGATTCGCGAGATGACGATCGACGATTACGACGGGGTTCGAGCGATGTGGGAAGCCACACCGGGCGTCTCCGTGCGCGACGCCGACTCGAAAGCGGCCGTCACACGATATCTATTGCGAAACCCCGCCCTGAGTTTCGTCGCCCTGGCCGATGACCAGATGGTTGCCACGATCATGGCCGGGCATGATGGCCGACGTGGCTATTTGCAACATCTGGTCGTGCTGCCAGCCTATCGTCGACGCGGTATCGCCAATGCCCTCGTCGAGCAAACGCTCGCGGCACTCGAAGCACTCGGTATCCATAAGAGCCATCTCGAAGTGCTATGCACCAACGTCGAGGGCGCTGCCTTTTGGGCTAGACAGGGTTGGCAACGCCGCGATGACATCACGCGATATTCATTCATCCGTAACGCCGGAGCGAATTGTTGAGCGTGTATTGCGAGATGCGCCTCATAGCTCCCCTTGACGCGCGGCAACCATGCCGTCATTGAATTTCTTGTAGAACGCCGCATACGCTTCCGCTTTGTCCGCCCCACCCTCGGCAAAGCGCAGCGGCTTTACACGCTCCACGAGGATTTCCGTCGCATCCGGCTGCGTTTCCAGGATGGTAAGCACTTCATCAATGAAATCCTTCAACGGCATCGCGTTCGGATCATTGGCTTGGCGCTCTCCCATCAAGCCCGTTTGCACATACGGCGGCACCAGTTCCAATACCTGCAAGGGGGTGTCCTTGACCTGATAACGCAGTGACTGCGTGTAAGAGTGGATCGCGGCCTTCGTCGCGGCGTAGGTTGGCGTCATGGAAAGCGGCAGATACGCCAGCCCTGACGACACCGTCATCAATGCCCCGTTTTGCTGCGCGGTCAAATGCGACAGCAACGCGGCCGTCAAGCGAATCGGCCCCAACAGGTTCGTGGCGATGGTCTCCTCCGCTGTTTCGGTCTCGCCCTTCAGCAGCGCCTCGTTCCTCATGATCCCGGCATTTTGAATGACGACGTTCAGCGCCGGGAATGCCGACGTCAGTTGCGTGGCGAATGTCTTGATGGCTTCAGTGCGAGTAATATCCAGTGTCAACGCCGCCATGCCAGGATTTGCCACCAATGTCTCCTCCAATGCATCGCGACGCCGCCCCGAAATGATTACCTGATTGCCGCGCTTGTGAAAGGCTTCCGCCAACGCACGGCCAATACCTGATCCGCCGCCGGTGATCAAGATCGTGTTTCCGGTCATTTGCATGATGTGTTGCTCCTTCGAAAGAGGGATGTTGCTTTGTAAGCTCGCCGGCACGCACGTCCGCGAAATCGTGGAACGGATCGCGGACCAATGCGCCATGGCCGTACTTGAAACCCTCGGAAAGCATGGCACACTTCGCTTCACGTAGTTATCCGCTCGAATTGGCAATGTCGGCCAGAAGACGTTGACCAAAACAGAGCCCCAAATGGAAACCGACGACTTGGTGTAGTGGACCGTTTCCGCCATTATTTAACCGGGTCAAATACCCACTCACAGACATGGCACACAGTCTCGGGTCAGCATGCTGCGACTTCTGGTGGGGGTCGAGCGAAATGGCCAAGCCATGGCCAACGCTCGCCCCATGCCGCCTTGATATGAGAAACCGCAGGCAGGTAAGCCAACGCGTAACGACGGGCGCGGTCGCATCCACCCTACTTTTAAAATAGAATGCTTTAGTAATCTGACTGACGCGCCATGGATTTGATTGTTCTCATGGTATGCGTTGCGCTTTACAATTTTCTTTCTACGGATGTTCGATGGCCTATCCCTGGCAATATTTCCGCGCCGGCGGCGTGGATCAGGTTGCAATTCGCTCCGGTGCGGACCTGGCGCATCTTCGTGAACTGGATCAAAAACAATGGGTTGCGCTCGCTTGCCCCACCCGCGGCCTGGAGTTCGATGCCCGCACGCTCGACCTGCTCGATACCGATAACGACGGCCGTATTCGTCCCCCCGAGCTAATCGCCGCGTGCGAGTGGGCGTCCGCGCAATTACGCGATCCGGATGATCTGATCCAAGGCGGAGACGCCATCACAGTCGAACAGATCGCCGAGAAGGAAGAAGATTCGGCAGGCTTGATCATAGAAGCAAAGCGCATCCTCGAACTGCTGGGCAAGTCGCCTGATGCGCCGTTGACCCTTCAGGACGTCAGCGATCGCAGCAAGCTGATCTCGGCGATGCGATTCAATGGCGACGGTGTCATTACGCCCGATACTGCCGCGGATGATGAGACCGTCAGAACCACCTTGGAAAAAATTATCGCAACGCAAGGCGCGGTAAAGGATCTAAGCAGTGCCGATGGCGTAAATCTGGAAAAATCCGATGCATTTTTCGCGAATGCGGTGGCCTTACGCGATTGGCACGCCAAGAACGCCGGGGATGAGGCCATCATGCCGTTCGGCGAAGGCACGGCCGCGGCCGCTGAAGCCTTCGACGCAGTACGCACCAAGATCGACGACTTTTTCGCACGTTGCAGCTTGGCCGCCTATGACGCACGCGCGACCGACGAGCTTAATCCTTCGCAAGACAACTACAAGGCGATCAGTACGCTATCGCTTTCCAGCAGCGCGCCTGAGATCGCCAGTCTGCCGCTCGCGCCGGTCCAACCGGGTCGGCCCTTACCGCTATTAGGCGATACTGTGAATCCAGCGTGGAGCAATGCGCTTGGCACGTTCTACCGCGCGGCGTTTGCACCGCAATTCGGCCAGTCCCAGACAACCCAGCCCACCATGACGCAGTTGCAATGGCAAACATTGCAGAATCGCCTGGCACCATACCGCCAGTGGAGCAGTACACGGCCGGCGTCGAGTCTGGACAGCCTGACAATCGACGAAATCACGCAGATCGCCAATAGCGACACGCAGGCAGCCATTAATGCATTGATTGAAGAAGACAAGGCAATTGAGCCGCATAACGCTCGGATCGTCGATCTCGAACGGCTGCTGCGCTACAAGCGCGATCTGCTCCGCCTCGTGCATAACTTCGTTTCGTTCAAGGATTTCTATCGCCGCGATGGGGCGATCTTCGAAGCCGGCAAGCTTTACCTGGACAGTCGCAGTTGCGACCTGACCGTTGAAGTTGCCGATATGAACCGGCATGCGCAGCTTGCCGGAATGGCGAAGGCTTGCCTTGCATATTGCGAATGCCGTCGGCTGAACCAGAAAATGAATATCGTATCGGCGTTCACTGCGGGATCGACGGATTTCCTTTTCGTCGGCCGCAACGGCGTGTTTTATGACCGCCAAGGCAACGACTGGGACGCAACCATCGTCAAGCTGATAGATAACCCGACCAATGTCTGGCAGGCCTTCCTGTCACCGTATAAGAAATTCATCCGCGCGATCGAGGAGCAGGTCGCCAAGCGCGCCGCCGCCAGCGATGCGAAAGTCCAAGGCAATCTCGGTTCGCTGGCGACCAACATCGCATCGACAAACGCCACAACCGCTGCAACGGCGGCCGATCCGAAAGCCGCGGCAATCAACAGCAAGATCGATGTAGGCACCGTCGCCGCACTGGGCGTGGCTCTCGGCAGCATCAGCGCCGTGATCGTCGGGGTCTTCGGCAAATTCGTTGAATTGGGATGGTGGATACCGGTCGCCCTAATCGGCATCATCATTGCGATTTCCGGGCCAAGCATGGCAATTGCCTGGCTGAAGCTGCGGGAACGCAGCCTCGGACCTATTCTGGATGCCAGTGGCTGGGCCATCAATGGCCGCATGAAGGTCAATGTCCGGCTTGGAACGATGTTGTCGCAGACCGCGCGTATCCCGCTTTCTTCGCGGCCTGTCAAGGACCCCTACGCGGATCGACACACGGGCGGTTATATCACCGCGACCTTGTTGGTCCTGGCCGTCGTGGCGATCGTTGGCTGGCGCTTCGGCTGGGCTAACCGCTGGCTACCAGCCGGTGCGCATTTCGCCACCGTGCAGGCACGTGTTACCGGCGCGACACCCGCCACGCCACCGGCACGATAGGCGTCAACCACCAACCATTCAACGTGCTTTCTTCAATGCACGTTCAGCTTCCCGGTAGGCGATCTCAGCCATCAACTCCGCCCAGGTCGCCAGCAGCGACTCGTCGTTGGACAGGAACAGCGGGTCCCTGATCCAGACGATTTCGGTCTGCGCAACAGACGCGGTGTCATCCGCCCGCCGCCAGCTCGTCTCAAAAATCCGCAAATCTTCGTCGTCACTGTTGCCCTGGGTGACCAGTTCGGCATGAGAGGCCACGCTGCGCACGGCTACCTCCGTAGTGGGTACCTGCCGCAACGTCGCCAAGACCTGCGCCGCCTTACGTACGGCCGCGCCGCGCGCACCGGCCTGGATAAAAATCACTGTTTCAGGCAGCGGCGCTTCGCAAATCAGCCGAAACAACGTGCTCTTGCACCGCTCCGAAAGACTCATCGCAAAGCTCGAATAAACAAAAAGGGGACACAAACCCGACCGCGATCACATGGGTATAGGTTGCCTGACAAAAAACGTATTGTCGAATTATAGGCAAAAATTGCCAATTCGAGGCGGCGAAACGCAGAACGGGCCCATCCCGGCCAACGCCCGCGTCCGCGCCATGACCGGCGGCATGTTCCTGATGCGTGCCGTCGCCCTCAGCGCGCGCGCTCGTCCGCCGACGCGGGCTCCACCATCGTGGCCGACGCATCAATGCCTCCCCCGAGCGATTCCGCGGCATTGTCGAGTGTCCGTTCCCGGGTCTCAGGCATCGCCAGCCAGACAGTCAGAACGGCCAGCGCACCTACCGCAGCCAGTCCGAAAAAGGCCATCGTGCTACCAAAGCGATCAGCCGCAAAACCCGCCAGCGACGTACTCAGCGTTGCCCCCACGCCGGCGGCCAATCCGAAAAAACCGATACAGAGGTTATATCGACCTTTGCCACCGGCAACGTCGGCGGCGATCAAGGGCAGCATCACGCCGAACACCGCCGCGCTCAGGCCGTCGAACGCTTGAACCGGAACCAGCAGATACGGACTGTTGCTAGTCACCGCAAACAGCAAGGCCCGAATCGGGAGGGCCGAAAAACCGAGCACCAGGATGGGCCGTCTGCCCCACCGCTGGGAGGCGCGGCCCACCCACGGCGACATTGCCGCGACGATGATCTGTGGCACCACGATACAGGCGGCAATCACCAACTGCACGTGATCGCCCATTTTGAGCGTCACTTCGCCGGCAGCGAGATTCAACATAGCCGCATTCGACAGGTGGAACAGCACGATGCAGACCGCGAAGGTCAGCAGCCGCCGATCTCGGACCAAGATCCAGATCGACTCCTTTGGTTCGTCTTCGAGCGTCGATGTTGTAACGGCGGCCTGTGCCGCACGGGCCGCAGCGGCGCGCGCGGCGGACGCTGCGGCACCACCGGGTCCATAGGCGGCGTTATTCGTGCCGCGCCCCTTGAAGCGGGCGAGCAACCGGTCCACCCAACGGAAAGAATCACCGCCGCCCTCGATCATCACAAGGGCGAAGATCGAGGGGATCGTCAGCGCGGCAGTCAGCCAGAAAATCGCCCGGACCGATACATATTGACCGAACAGCCCCATCAAAAGCGCGGCGAAGGCACTCCCGATGGACGCCCAGCGGGCATTTCGTCCAAGCCGATCGCCCAGGTTCGCCCGACCGACCAGTTTCAATGAGATGGCCGCCAATGCGGGCACCAGCATGCAGCTCGCAAAACCGTGCAAGACTTCGGCGCCCACCACCGAGATCCACGCGGTACTGAGCGCGAACATCAACGCGCTGATGGTAACAGCGACGATGGCTGAAATCGCCGCAAAATGCTTGCTGCGAATCGCGTCGACCACCGCGCCGGCCGGCAACTGACTGACCATGGCAGTGATCGTGCCGACACTCAGCGCCACCCCGATCTCACCTTGCGTCCATTTTTCGGATGCCAGGTAGGAGGCAATGAACGGCCCAAAACCGGTCTGGACATTGGCAATAAAAAAATTCAGCCAGTCCAGTGCGCGAAGACTACGAATCGTGACCATGGGCGATCACTGCTTCGCCGAGCTAGGAGCGGGGGCACTGCCCCCGGCCGAAGCCTTGGCGCTATCGGGCGTCGACTTGTCGTCGCTGCCGGTGTCCGCCGTGGGCGGTGACACAAGCCGGATCGGCTTGCCGCCAACGTATTCCGGCGAGGCCTCGATCTGCTTTTCGTCGAGGTCAGTCTCCAACCGCGGCGATTTCGGGTCCCCGCGCAGATGCACGGTGCTCCAGGCAGCCGCAATCAGTTGCTTGTCGTGAATCAGGGAGTCACTGATGTTCAGCACCACCCCTTGCAACTGACCCGTTGCATCCACCAGTACATCGACCACATGCCCGACTTCCTGGCCCTTCGCGGTACGAACGGTGGCGTCGATCAAGTTCATCATGCCCGGCGGCGGCGCGGGACTGCCGCCCGACCCGGGACTGGACGCCGTTGGTTCGACCGTGTCCGACGTCAACGTGAAGGGTGGTTGACCATGCGGGGCGGGATTGAAGCGCATGCTCTGCCAGGGTAGTCGGACCTTCCGATCGCCCACGCCCATAAATCCGACCAGGTTCACGACGACAGCCTGCGGGGTGCCATTCATCGCGGCAACCGCGTCCACCGCGCGACCGATGACTTTGCCATTCGGCCGTTGCACCTCGGCGTCGAGCATGCCCCGCATCTTGCCTCCAGGAATGTCTTGAATGCGCACGATAAGCGGCGCCTTGGGTGGAGGCGGAGGCGCCACCGGTGCGACCGCTTCCTTGCGCGGAGGCGGGGGCTTGCGAACCGGTCGCGGGGGCGGTCGATGCACAGGGCGCGGCATCGTAAAGAAGACCGGACCGGGCGCCAGCGCCGCAGGGACAGGCAACCACACCGCTGGCTTGGGTTCGTCGTTTGGATCAGCCGGCAGAATATGCGCGTCCTCGACCGGTGCGGGCACGCGATCGGTCATCGCGCTGCAAGCCGTCAACAGCGCGAGTACAGCGACACAGGTCAGAGACCGCCACCAGGCCATTACCGCGGCCGGCAACGCCCGCCACAGTGGCCAACCAATCAAGCGGGCGGACTCAAACAACAGGCGGCACGTCCTCATGAGCGGGCTGCATTCCTCTTTCAAACTGACGACAGGCGCCAAAAATTATTACGGACAACGCCGGCAAGAACGCGTCCTTCGTCTACGATCAGCACAAAAAACACTTGTCATACAGCGATATCGACTACCGGTCAGAACAGGCGCTTTCCCAGTCCGCGCCCTGCGCAACGCGATGCAAGCCTATCTCGCGCAGCACCCCGCCGCCAGCCCCATAACAACGATAACGCCATAATGAATTTTTATAGCAAATTCGCCGATGTTGGAGGCAATTAGTGGCCACGTTTACCGAATTCTTGCAATATCTTCCGACGCTGCGGCCGTCTATAGGACAACCGCCATCTATACTAAGGCATTCTCCTCGCCACCGTCGAGGTGGGATGGCGGTAGTCAGACACCACACGACACCTCGATCCAGTCTATCCAGAACACTCCTCGGCCACATCATTCAAAACGGATGAAATGCGCCACGATGTTATTTGAGTAATCAAAAGATTCGCTTTTACCTGTAAAGTCCTATTTTTGATATCGCAAGGATAAATGCGTGATGCATCCCTGCCAACGCGGACTTTGCTTAGCCTGATGAAGCGCTTTCTCATCGTCAAAATCACATCGCTGGGTGATGTCGTCATGGCTCAGCCGGTTGTCAGTGACATTCGGCGCGCCTACCCCGAGGCGATCATCGACTGGGCGAGCGACGAAGACTATTCCGAGATCCCTTCCTGGAACCCTGATGTTGCGACCGTGCATTGCGCGCCGCTAAGGCTGATCAAGAAGCAGCGAAACCTGACCGGGGTGCGACAAGTAATACGCGCCGTGGCCGGCATGCGCGCGCATCGCTACGATGCTGTCATAGACATTCACGGCGCCTACAAAAGCGCGATCGTCGCTTTCCTGGCACGCGCCAAGCAACGCTACGGCTACCCCAACACGTCGCTCGGGGAACGCGGCGCCGCCTTTGCCTATAGCCGCAGGATGAGATTCTCGCCCGGTTGCAGTGCCGTACAGATGATGCGAGAAGCCGCCGGGAGCGCGCTCGGCATCACGATCAGCGGTGCGCCGCACTTTGGCCTGCAACCGCCGCCGCTACCTGCTGAGCAACAACGGGCCTGCCGCCTGCCGCCACGCACGGCGCTGCTATTGCATGGCGCATCCAAACCTGAGAAATGCTGGCCCGTGTCATCTTGGACAGCCATTGGACGTGCCTTGTATTCGATGGGCATTTCCTGTGTGCTGCCGTGGCATTCGCATGAAGAGCACGAACGCGCGCAAGCCCTTGCCGCCGCACTCCCTGGCGCCCGGGTACTGCCAAAGATGTCGCTAGCCGAATGCGCACATGCCATCGAGTCAGCCGCATTGGTCATCGGCGTGGATACAGGGTTGACCCACCTCGCTTATGCGCTGGCGCGTCCCACGGTTGCAATCTTCTCCGCGACGTCGCGTAACCACTTCGGCTTCGACGTGCCGGGCCGGGCTTGCTCGATCGGTGACGAGGGACGCGTTCCGGATGTAAATGAGGTACTGGACGCCATCCAGCAATTAATGCGGCCCCCAAAGCCACCTTGTGATGACGTGACACGGCCTCGCACAATCGACGGTGGCCCTGCTCGCGCACCGCATTCCCTTCCGGATGTCTTGGACGCGGATAGCGCCCCACCCAACCCGATCGTCATCGCGTCTTGAAACATCCAGGCCAGGTGGAATCGCCTGGCCCTGCATGCGGCCGCCTTACGCAACGCACGGGAGCGCGCACGCCATCTCGCGACGCGCGAATGTCAAAAGGCTGCTCGCCATCGTGCCGTTGCCGTGGTTCACGACATGTCCTCCGATAGTTCGCTTTATTCCCGTTTGTTCGCATTACCAATCAAATTCTCGCTTGGCCGTGACCCATAGACGATAACGAACCCTATAGTTTGCGACGCGAGACTATCGCCGCGCCGGTGCCGCCCGTTGAAGAAGATATTCACGAGAGATCCAGTTTGCACCGACGACGCATTCCAGAGGAGACAAATCCATGAGCGACGTCACCAACCCAGGCGCCCCCGCATTTCACGCGCATTATCTTCCATACGAACCACCAACCGCTGATCGGCGGTGCGTACGACATCGCAAACAGTACGATATCAGCAAGGTCGCCCTCACGACCCTATGCGGTTTATTCCCCTTTCTCGACTGCAACCCGGCACACGCGGAAACCAACCTTACGCTTTATGGTCGACTGGACAACGGTGTTGAATATCTGAATGGCCTGACCGATGCAAACGGCAAACGTACCCATCGCTGGCGTGGCCAAAGCGGGGACTGGGGCACCGGCATGTTGGGCCTGCAGGGTGAGGAAACGCTGGGGGCTGGCTTAAAGGTATTGTTCAATCTGGAGCAAGGGCTCAACACGATGAACGGCGCTGTGGACGGAGGTCGCATGTTCAACCGGTGGGCATACCTGGGAATGTCCCACCCGTCATGGGGCACCTTGTCGGGCGGACGGATGTTATGGCTTTCGAATGGTGTCTGGGAATTCGATCCCTTCGTGCAGCAGATCTGGTCAAGCGCGTCACTCGTGAGAGGTCGCACCTGGCACCAGACAAGTAATAACGTGCGCTATCAATCACCCGTCTTCGCAGGCTTCGATGTGAGGTTGCAGATGGCATTGGGAAATCAGACGGGCTTTAACCTAGGCGCGTCTGGCGACTTCGGCCGCGCGAGCGGCGCGCAATTGACCTATACGCATCCATCGTTTCAGCTACGTGCCATATATGACGACCTACGCGATCCGAATGGCCGGTTTTCCGACCTCTATCGACATTCACGGGAATGGATCGGCGCGGTCAACGTCGTTGTGGGCCGCATCAAGATCCAGGCGGCGTGGACGCATATGTGGGCCGGCGATACGGGCGGCAACGGCGCACCGGATCGCGCCGATCATCAATGGCTTGGCGTCACATACCAAATCAACCCAAGCCTGGCTTCGACGATTGGCGCTTTTCACCTTCGCGCGAATGGCGACGCCGACAAAGGA
Source organism: Robbsia andropogonis (assembly GCF_034047095.1). Taxonomy (NCBI): domain Bacteria; kingdom Pseudomonadati; phylum Pseudomonadota; class Betaproteobacteria; order Burkholderiales; family Burkholderiaceae; genus Robbsia; species Robbsia andropogonis. The sequence goes on from NZ_CP139164.1 coordinate 346,497, forward strand.
GGCGGACGGGCAACGATTATCGAGGCCGGCACCACGTATAACCTGTCGAAACGGACCATGCTATATGCCACTGTAGCGCACGTGCGCAACAGTGCAGGTGCCCGCTTTGGCCTGATCCCGGACCCGATCACATCCGCCAATAATCCGGTCCCGGGCGGCCGGCAAACCGGAGGGTACATCGGCGTCAACCACAGCTTTTGAACACGACTCGGTCGATCAGGTACGCACGCGATTTCGGCCATCCCGTTTCGCGCGGTAGAGCGCGGCATCGGCTGCTTCTATCAACATCGTCGGCGGCTGTCCCTCCATCGGGTCGAGAATGGAGACACCCACGCTGACGGTTACACATTGCGCGGTTGACGAACCGCTGTGCTCCACGCCCAGTTTCTCGATTAACAACCGTGCCTTCTCGGCCATCATCCGCATGCCCACGGGTGTCGTGCCGGGGAGAATCACGGCGAACTCCTCCCCACCAAAGCGGGCCGGCAAATCGGCGGCGCCCGCACCCACTTGTGTCAGAACGTGTGCTACACGCTTCAAAACTTCGTCACCGGCCACATGGCCGTACGTATCGTTGTACGACTTGAAATGATCGACGTCGATCATCAGCATGCCAATCGAGCGGCGCTCGCGCACGGCCCGTCGCCACTCCGCCGCCAGATATTCATCGAAATACCGGCGGTTCGACAGCCCGGTCAACCCATCCGAGTGCGTAAGGCGCTGCAATTCCAGATTGGTTTCCAGCAGCTGCTGCTGACTTTGCCGCAGCGCCCGATAGGCTTCGTCGCGCTGCTGGAGGTTCATATAGGAACGCGAGTGATAGCGTATCCGGGCGATCAATTCGATTGCGTCCGGTAGTTTTACCAGATAGTCGTTAGCGCCCGCCGCAAAGGCCGCACTCTTGATCTGTGGCTCTTCCTTCGTCGACAAGACGATAATCGGAATTTCGCGGGTTTCGCGGCGTGAGCGATAGCGCTGTACCAGCGTCAGTCCGTCGATGCCCGGCATGACGAGGTCCTGCAGGATCACCGTCGCGCGCGTATCGATGACCGCGCGCAATGCCTGCTCCGGGTCCGTGCAGTAATGAAAGTCGATATCCGGCGCCGCAGCCAATGCCCGCTTGACGGCTTCCGCCACGATCGGCTGATCATCGATCAGCATCACCATTGCATGGCCTGCCTTATCGTCAAGCTTGCCCTGAGCGGGGTCTCGCGCTCCTGGCCCGGCAGACTCATCACCATCCGCGACCGGCGCTTCGGATGACGTTATCGCCATTTGCTGGTCCAGTCGCGCGTCGGCATTGCCTTCGCCTGCTGGGGTAGCGGCCTGAGCGGAGGTTCCAGTTGGGGTCGATTTAATACGATCGTCCATATAACTCTTGGAGAAAGCGTCTTCGCTAGTGCGAGCATTGCGATGCGGAAGGGCCGGTTGATTGTCGCTCGGCGGCATCATCGCATCTTTCATCTTAAAAATGCGACGCGACCGCGTTCGCAATATGACTTAACGGCAGAATGTCCACCGCCGCATGGGCTTCGGCCGCTGCCTTTGGCATCCCATAAACGGCACTGGACTGCTTATCTTGCGTGACAGTATAAAACCCCCGCTCACGCATTGCCTTCAAGCCGATCGCACCGTCCCGCCCCATGCCGCTGAGGACGACCCCTACAGCCTTGCCCTTCCACACTGCCGCGACGTCGCCCATCAAGGCGTCGACCGAGGGACGGTAAAAGCTTTGCGCCGGTTCCGCACTGTAGCGCAACGTCCCGGCCGCGTCGAGTCGGAGATGGTCGTTGGTGCCCGCCAGCAATGCCGTGCCGGGCTGTGGCATCTCGCCATTGCGCGCAATCCGCACTGGCATTACAGCACTTTGCGCAAGCCATTCCGCCATTCCGGGCGCAAAGGCGACGTCCACGTGTTGCACCAACACCACTGGGATCGAGAAGCCGACAGGGAGTCGCGAGAGGAGATCCGCCATTGCCGCCGGCCCACCCGCCGACGCACCGACGATCAGCAGCGGGCTGTGCGTACCACTACGCAATACTGTCGGGGAGAGAGCGGGCTCGCTGTCCTGTTTCATCTGCGACTGCTGTGCAATCCGCTCCAGCCGGTTATGCAACACCGCCGCAGTCTTTGCAAGCTCGTTACCGGCGAAAGAGGGAGTATCCACGGCATCCAACGCCCCGTGCCCCATGGCCTGGTAGACAAGGGGCACGTGCGCACCAATGTCGCTGGTAACAATCAGAATTGGACACGGAGACGCCTGCATGATCCGGCGTGTCGCCTCCACACCATCCATCACCGGCATCAACAAATCCATCAACACTGCGTCTGGCCGCTCGGCCGCGCAAAGTTCGACGGCCTCGGCACCGTTGTGCGCAACCCACGCCACTTCGTAGCCTGGACGTAACGCCAAGGCGCGCCGCAGTACCTGAATGGCGAGGTCCAGATCGTTGACGATGCCTATCTTCATCCAGTGGGGTCTCCTATCAAATCGCGCACGGCGTCTAACAGCGCCGCATCGTGAAAGCTGCTCTTGGCAAGATAATGATCCGCGCCGGCATCCAGCCCGCGTTGGCGGTCCGCTGCCCGATCCTTGTAGGATACGATCATCACCGGCAGCGTCCGGAACTCCGGATCGCGTCGAATCATCGTTACCAATTCGATACCGTCGACACGCGGCATGTCAACGTCCGTCACCACCATATCGAAGCGGCTGGACATTAACGCATTCCAACCCTCCATCCCGTCAACGGCGACGCTAACGTCGTAACCGCCATTGGTCAATAGCTTGCGCTGCAGTTCGCGTACAGTCAATGAATCGTCAACGACCAGTACCCGCTTCCGTGCCGCGCGTGACGCATCGGCACTAACACGCGAGACCATGTCGACCCGGGTAGAGGACGACAAACGCGCCATCGAGCGAATCACATCATCAACATCGATGATCAATACCGGCGTGCCATCTTCCAGCAGACTTGCGGCGGCGATATTGGTAATCTTTCCCAAACGGGAATCGATCGGCTGGATTACCAACATCCGCTCCTCGCGGAATTTATCCACCACCAGCCCGTAGCGTTCGTCGTCGCCACCCAACACAACCACTTGCATGCTGCCATCCCCCGGAGGCGGCGGCGCGCATCGCAACACCTGAGATGCCAGCACAGGCGCAACGGAACGACCTTCCAAGGTGAAGTGAGGCCTGCCCTCCACCGTCTCCACCGCGTCGGCTTCCACGCGTAGTGCGCGCACGATATGGGCCAACGGAAATGCATAAGGCTCGCCGCCAATATCAGCTACGAGGCAACGCATGACTGATAATGTCAGTGGTAGTTGCAACTGGAAGCGCGTACCAACGCCAGCCGTCTGTGTGATGCGCATATTGCCGCGCACCTGCCGCACCGTGGTTTGGACGACGTCCAAACCGACCCCGCGGCCAGAAACATCGCTGACCGTTTCGCGCATGCTGAAACCAGGCAGCATCAGGAACTCCAGCAACTCGGCCTCGGACAACCGCGGCGCGACCGAGGGATTGACCAGCCCCCGCTTGACGACGCGAGCACGGACGGCTTCAATATCCACCCCACCTCCGTCGTCGACGATGTCGATGACGAGCGTCCCGGCGACATGCCGTGCATCAATGCGGATCTCACCTTCCTCAGGCTTGCCCGCCCGCTGCCGGATAGCCGTGGATTCAATGCCATGATCCACCGCGTTGCGCAGTAAATGACCGAGCGGGGCATCCAGCAACGCCAGAATATCCCGATCGACCGGTACCGTTTCCCCGACGATCGTCAATTTCACTTGCTTGCCAAGGCTGCGGGACACCTCCCGAACCATCCGCGCATAACCGCCGGTAATGTCGGCAAAAGGGCGCATCCGAGAGGCCAAGGCCGCTTCGTATAACTGGTTCGACAAGCCATGATGACGCTGCTCGACCTGTTCGATCAGGTTGACCCCCCCCATGGTTTCATCGACCAGGCCGTCAACCAGCCGGGCGGTCGCGTCGAACGATGCAATGGCCACTTCATCGATCCGCGCATCGATCAAACGATTGCGTAGCGATTGCATCGATAAGATCGTCTCGCGCTGTCGCTGCATCAGGTTCAACATGCTTGCGATCAAAGGTCGGAAAGTCCGCGCCTCGACCACGGCCTGCCCGGATAACGCCAACAAGCGGTCCAGATTGCGCGCCGCCACACGCAGCGTGCGCTCCGCCGATGCTGGCGCGGCTGGCGTCGCGGTTGTTGGCGCTTGCCCGGCTACCGCGACTGAACCGGGCGACAGCGTAATCGATGGCGCAGGTAGCGTCGGCGCAGGTGGCATCGGTACGCTGACGACTGACGCTCGCGCTACGTCCACGGAGGGATTACCGGAAGGCACAACACCTGACGCGGTGGAAACCGCGTCAGCATCGACATCGACATCGACATCGACATCGACATCGACATCGGCATCGGCATCGGCATCGACATCGGCATCGACATCGGCATCGGCATCGGCATCGACATCGGCATCGGCATCGGCTTCGGCTTCGGCTTCGGCTTCAGCATCGGCTTCGTCGACCGGAGCATGCCCACCCGCTTCGGTCGCATCGTCCGTCGAACGATTCGCATCCTCTACGCGCGCCTCTGTCAGTTCGCCAGATGCAGCCATTTCATCCGTGCCGGGCGTTCTCGGAAAGTCAAAAGCCGGAAATGGCGGTGCGGCGTCCGGAAAGCCGTCGTGGTGCGTGTCTCGATCATCGTCCAGCCGGATCGGCCCTGCATTCAGCGACGTGGTCGGCGGCGCCGCGGCTTGCGTCCCCGGATGCTCTCCGGCGCAGACTTGTTCCAATGCCGCGATCACTTCTGCCATTGTCGCCGGCGCCGCGGCCCCTTCACCTGCCAGCGCAATATCACGCAGTAGGTCGACCCCTCGCAGCAGCAAATCGATGTCGCCCGCGTCAAGCCGAATGTCATGCCGCTGCGCCTGGACGAAACACTCCTCCATTACATGGGCGATGGCCACACCGGGCGCAACCCCCACAATTCGCGCTGCGCCCTTCAACGAATGCGCGGCGCGCATGCACGATTCCAGTGTTGCGGCGTCCTCGGGGGTGCGCTCAAGCGTAATCAAGCCATTACCTAGCAACGAAGCTTGGGCCTCGGTCTCCTGGGCAAACAGCCCGAATAGCGACACATCGCCGTAATCGTCGCTCATCCGAGGCTCCTTCTCAGGGTTTCGAATAATTTATCGCCGTCCAGCACACCCAGCGTGCCATCTCGCCAATCCGCGATCGCTCGCGTATGCGAAGCGCTCGCATGCGAAAGCGTTGCCGGTACCGGTCGATAATGCTCACGCTTGAAACGGGCAATGCCATAGACCTCATCGACTGGGAAGACCGTGCACGGCTCATCACTGCGATCCTGGCCCACGAGGAAGCGTGCCAAAGGTGCATGCACCGAGCGTGCACTTGTCAACGTGGATGGCACCGCCGATTCCGGGCTTTCTGGACGTTCCTGAAGATCGAGCAGGCGCGCCAGTGACACGCATACCGTTAGCTGGCCTCGGATATTCACTAATCCCAACACTGCTTTGCTACGCAAACGCGGCAACGAATGCACCGCTCCCGTCTCGGCAATCTGTGCGACATGCCGTGCAGGCAAACCCAGCCATTCGCTGCCGATGCGAACCACGAGCAGCGGCTCCCCCGTGGAAGAAGAGAAGGCTTGCTTGTCGCGTTGAATCGATGCGAGATCCAAGCCGCCAACATCGATGTCGCCCCCCATCGATCCCACAGCCACATCGGCGTCATCCTCGGCGGCACGGGGAAGCCGGTCGAGCAAATCGGCGGCGCCACGCGCATATACCTCGCAGTTACGGCAATGGATGTACGTCGCCAGTTTTGCGCAGGATTGGTCACCATGAATGCCGATGCGATTCCAGCAATCGTCGATCGGCGGCACGGGAACAGACAAGGTTTCGATCATCGATCAGCTTCGATCAGAAAAGGTCAGGGTGAGCACGGCGGGCTCGGGCCATTAACCGTTGCGCCCCCGCGTCGTCGCCTTCCAGCGCCAAATGCTCGGCAAAATGCACCAAGGCACCAGCGTGATTGGCTTCCAAATATAAAGCGCGCCGAAAATGCTCGCGCGCATCCGCACTACGGTTGCCGGCATCCGCCAACACGCCCATCAGGCAATACACATCCGCATTCGCCATCCCGGCATCGACCAAAGTCTGGCAAAGCTGCGTTGCCTGGGCGATATAACCAAGATTCGCGAGGCGCTCTGCCTCGGCATAGGTGGCAGCAAGCGGTTCCATTTTTATGGTCACGGCGTGGGCCGACGGTGCGGGCGTACCACTCGCCCGCACCGCGTTGCCGGCTTGGACTCTTCTTCCGACACCGCCTGATGGGTTCCCCGACGCTCGTGGCACACTGTCGATGGCGACTGGCCGAGGGGCCCCAAACGATGGATTCGCCGCACCAGTGGCACGCGCGACGGTATTCGCGGGCCGCCCTGCAGCGCCTTCGAAAGGCAACGGTGCCGCATTACCGGTCGACAACGACGCGCCTGTCTGTCCGCCCCGTGACGGAGGAGTGCTCGTTGTCCAACCCGGTTTCGGTGGGGACATCACGCCAATCACACCTGCGCCGCTCACGCCCTGCGCGACGGCAACGGTCTGCTTCGCAACCGACGGCACATCGGGCGACATTGCACCGCGCCCCGACATCGCAGATCCAATGCCTATCGGACGAGACGTGGTGACCACCGCCGGCACGTCACGATGAAAGGCGAATGCCAGCGGCGCCGCCGCGGCGGCAAGTCCGACGCGACTCACCAATGCCGCTTCCGCGGGTCCCACCAGCAGAAAACCACTCGGACGCAAGGCACGGCGCAACTTCTCGATGACGGCGGCCTGCGTCGGGCGGTCGAAATAAATCAGAACGTTCCGGCAGAAGATGAAATCATATGTCCCTCCCTGCCCGGTATCCCCGCCTACCCGGGCATCCGATACAAGATTCACCCGCTGGAAAGACACACATGCGCGTGCTTCGCGATTGATTTCCCATATAGATTCACGGATTGGGGAACCAGGGACCAGTTGGCCTTGCAAAGTGAAAAAGCGGTCTCGCAAGGCCTCCGGGCAGCCACGGAAAGCGTTGGGACGATAGCGACCCGCAGCGGCCTGCGCCAGCGCTACTTCGCTGATATCCATCGCGTCAATCAAGAAGGCACTTGGCGGCAGGCCGTCAAGCAACAGCGTCATCGCAATCGAGTAGGGTTCCTCGCCAGTCGAACACGGTACGGAAGCAATCCGTAACGGCCCCGGCGCGACGCCGATACCCCCACCACGAAAATGCCGTTGGCGTGCCTGCAGCGCGAGGAAATCGAACGATTCGCGATGCCGGAAAAACCATGTCTCCGGTACCACCGCGGCTTCGATCAGCCATTGCCGCTCATCGGCGTCCTGCTCGATACGCGCAGGGTATGACCACGGATCAGCGATCACCTTGCTTGCGATGAGCGCCTGAATACGTTCGCCCACCGCACGCTCAACGCTGCGGGCTCCCACCAGATCGATTTCCAGGCCGGACAACTGGCGAAGGGCCGTTGCAATATGGACCGCCAACGCATCGGGCAAAGCATCGCGCGGACGACGCGATCCCGCATCATCGACGTTAGCGCCGCCGGTTGCGCCGCCCGCATCGGTGCCAGCACCATTTTCGGGACCGAAGACGCGTGCGCCAGATGCGGCAATGGCCGCTGCCGACCGAGGCGCGCTCGCGATCATTGCATTCTCCTTCAATAGAGCAAGCGACCCAGGCCGCGTTCCACTCAGGGACGCTCCTGTACCATTACCGCGCGAACAGGCGCTCGCGCACCGATCCGGGTAGCAGGTCACGTACCACGACCCGCTGTATCACACGACCATCTTCGTGCTGCAGTACCGGACCCAGATAAGGCGCCTCCGGCGTCGCCAGACCGGGATCGACGAAATCTTTGTCATCGGCCGCAAGCGTCGATGTCGCTTGCTCGACGATCACGCCGAGGCGTGGCTCCTGCACCGTTGCCGACGCCCCTTCCGTGTAGCGCAGCACAGCCATGCGCGTGGACATCACTGCCCGCGCCGGACGATTGACGGCCAATGCGCAGAGATCGATCACCGGAAAAGATCCGTGCCCATCGCTCGCCAATCCCGCCACCCACGGTGGCGTGGACGGCAAGGCCTTCACGGCAGGGACCGGTCGCACCGCGAGTACGTCCGCCGTGCTCAGAGCATAGCGGTCCGTACCCAGCGAGAAGATCAGATACAACATCAGGCTTGCAACCGGAAGCGCGTGACACCCGTGCGCAGTTGATTCGCGACCAACGTCAAGCCGTCGATCGCTTGCGTCGACTGATGCAACGATTCCACCGTCTGCTGCGCGGCCTCCGTCAATTGGGACAGCGCTTGCGTGATCTGCTCCGCACCACTTGCCTGATGCTGCATCCCTTCGTTCACTACCTGGAAGCGCGGCGCCAGCGCTTGCACTTGCACAATGATTTGTGACAATTGGCCGCTGGCTTGCTGCACCTCGATAATGCCGCGCCGCACTTCCTCCGCGAACTTGTCCATACCCATCACGCCGGCCGAAACAGCCGACTGGATCTCCTTGACCATCTGCTCGATGTCGAAGGTCGCCACGGCGGTCTGGTCCGCGAGGCGGCGGATTTCCGTCGCCACCACACCAAAGCCTCGGCCATACTCGCCAGCCTTCTCCGCTTCGATGGCCGCGTTCAACGATAACAGGTTTGTCTGATCCGCCACTTTTGTGATCGTCGACACCACCTGGTTGATCTTGCCGGCCTTCTCGTTCAGGATCGCCAGCTTCGCATTGACGGAGCCCGCGGCCTCCATCACATGCTGCATGGTCTCGCTCATGCGCGTCAGCCCTTCATGGCCGGTATCCGCCAGCATCGCGGTTTGTTCGGCAACCGTCGACACTTCGCTCATCGTGCGAACAAGATCTGTAGAGGTGGCGAGCATCGTACGGGTTGTCGCGCCGATCTCAGCGGTGGTCGCGGCGGTCTCGGTAGCCGTCGCCTGCTGTTCCTTCGACGTGGCCGCTATCTCCGCCACCGATGTGGTGACCTGCATGGACGAATGCTGGGCCTGACCGACCAGCGCCGTCAGTTCTTCGATGAGACGATTGAAGCCCACCTCGAGCATCGCGAACTCGTCACGGCGCCGCAGATCCAAACGGCCCGTGAGATCACCAGTACGCATGACATCCAGCGCATCAACGATTTCACGCATTGGCCGAGTGATTGCGCGGAACAGCAAATAGCCGAAAAGGATCGAGCACGCCAGGGCGACACCCAACGTAATGGCCATCGCCTTTTGTGCATCGAGTACCGATTGGCGAATCGCTTGCGTTGCCTCGTCCGTGCTCTTCTTATTGATATTGACGATGTTGCGCAGTGATGTCCGACCATCATTCCACGGAGGTGTCAACTGTGTCACGAAGGCTGCGTCCGCGGCTTCGTGTGATATCTCCCGAGCGGCCAACACAGCATCCGCCGCCTTTGTGAATCGGCTTGCAGCATCTCGAAAAATCGCGGCCTCCCGCTGCTCGACGTCCGAATCAACGGTATGGCCGTAGTGCTCTATGAGCTTCCCCATATTCTGGCGAGCTTCCTCGAAGCGCTTTCGGTCGGCCGCTACCTGCTCCTCGGTCGTATCCACATAGACCATCCGCAAGGTCGACGAGTAGATTTCATTCCAGGTTGCTCGTAATGAGGTCGCATCGAATAATCCTGGCACGCCGTCGTTCTGCACCCGATCCGCTTCCAGATCGATCACAAGCAAACGATTGTAAGACACGCCCGCCATCACGATCATCAGGATGAAGATCACTCCCAGGCTGGCTATGATTCGTTGACGAATCGATCCTTTGACCATATTTCCCCACGTTGACCGAAGATCCTTGTGGGGCCGAGTGTATCGGTTTTTTTTAACAGATCAAAGAAGAAGGGATAGATGAGGCCATTTGGCCGGGGAAGATCCCCGTTGCGCGATTAGCTGTCGTAATGACGCAACTGCCATCTCACAAAAGGCGTATCACGACGCGCCTCGCGACCCGAGAGCACGGGGCACGGGGAAACCCTGGGAGGGCAAATTGAATAGTCTGGCGTTAGGGAGCAACGCATTGGCGCCGATGTGTGCATGGCATCCATCCGGCGCCGACGGATCAGCGCAAATAACCTGCTTCGCGGAACCAGTCGATCGCATCGACCAGGGCATCACGGTGAGGCCGTGCGGTGTAGCCCAGTTTGGCTTGCGCTTTGGCACTGCTGAAAAACATCATGTAGCGCGACATATTTAGACCGTCTACCGTGACGAAAGGCTCACGCTTCGTGATCTTGGCCAATCCCTCGGCAGCAGCGGCGAGTGGGTACAGCGGCCAACGCGGCAACTGCAGTATCGGGGGCTTGCCGCCGGTAATGCCAGCTATGGTCTGCAATAACGTACCTAGCTTCACGTCGTCGCCACCAAGTATGTAATGCTCGCCGACCGGCCCTTTGAAGAGCGCTAGCAAGTGCCCGGCGGCAACATCATCGACATGCACGAAATTGAGGCCTGTATCGACATAACCTGGCATTTTCCCGGCGGCGGCCTGGACAATCAATCGGCCTGTGGGAGTCGGTTTGATATCACGCGGCCCGATTGGCGTAGACGGGTGCACGATCACTGCCGGCAATTGCCGGGTAGCGATCATGTCTTCCACGACCCGCTCAGCCGCTACCTTGCTGCGCTTGTACGCACCAATGGCCTCGTGTTCATCCACCTTCGCCGTCTCGTCGACCGGCCCGATCGCGCCCTTGACGCGCAACGTCGCGACACTGCTGGTGTAGACGATCTTCTCAACGCCAGCGGCGAGCGCCGCGTCCATTACGGTGCGCGTGCCGTCGACGTTGGTACGGATGATCTCGCGAGGATCGGGCGCCCATAAGCGATAATCCGCCGCGACATGGAAAACGTAACGCACCCCCGCCATCGCACGCCGCATTGCATCGGCATCGCGCATGTCGGCTTCCACGACCTCGTAGCCATTGCCGTCGATGTTGCCACGTGGACTCGTACGGCGCACCGTCACGCGGACGGCGAAACCGGCTTGCTGAGCGTGTTGCGCAACAGCGGCACCGACAAAACCGGAAGCACCGGTAACCAAAACAGTATCAGCGCTCATTCAACTCCGATATTACGCAACGTCAGATCAGGCGATCTGGATGATTGCCTTCTTGAGACTATTCGCACGCATCACGTGCCGCGAACGACATCCAGCTTGGTTTTACCCTGCTTCGAGAATACGAACCAGGCTCATGTTGGCCATATTGTAACGAGGGCGGTACGACGGTGCGCCAGATGCATACCGACTAGGGCGAACCGCTGACCGCCGAAAGAGTCGACTCGCCCGCGACCTCTGATCGCACGGCGCGATGTCACCTCACGCTACGGCCGGGGCCTGCGCGTCACGCTGCTGGCAGTCCGGGCAAATCCCTTTTAATTCCGCTGCATCACTTGCCAATTTATAACCGGAAAGCTTAATGCGCTCGAATAAAACCCGCTCAATCTCGGGTTCATGCATTTCCAGCACGGCGCCACACTGCTGACACACCAACAACATGCCGTGATGACAATGCGTCAGATCATGGCACGCTGCAAAAGCGTTGATCGATTCAACGCGATGTACAAGCCCGACCGACAGGAGAAAATCCAGCGCGCGGTAGACAGTCGGCGGCGCCGAGCCAGAGTGCACCTTACGCATCTCGTCCAATAACGTATACGCCTTGGTCGCACGCCCGGACGACAGCAACAGGCCAAGCACCTTGCGGCGAATCGGCGTCAGGCGTTCACCTCGTCGTTGACAGAATGTATCAGCCAGCGCCAATTCCGCTTCTACGTCGTCATCAGAGAGACCAACCGCCGCGTGGCCATGGCCGTCGGACTCGCGGGTTTGCGTGGCGTGTTCATGCGCATGGTCGTGCGAATGGCCGTGAAAGGCGCGCCCGTCAGTCCGCCGGTCGTGCGCATGCACCTGCCGACGCTCAGAGTCACTGGTGTCGGCGGACCGGCCGTTTACCGCACCGGCATCTGCCTGAGGCCCCGACAGGTCCGACGCGACGCGGCGCGGCCTTTTGCCGGTTCGGCTCGTCTTGACTGCCAGCGGGTCGGCAATAGCTTGCGGCCTGCTGGCAGGCGTGGCCGGATCAACGGGGGAATCGCTCACGACCGCATGAAGATGATTTGACATACCCCGATTCTACACGGTCTGCATCGGCCAACGCCGCGCGGCGGATTACCCCTTTTTCCCGGGAGCGCACTGCGCCGCACATTCGTGCAACGGTTGATGCCGTATTTCATCTGCTTCTTGAGACGCGCACCGAACGAAAGTCGATTGAAAGTTGCCGTAGCTAATATATCCCTGCAGAAATTTAGACAGCGTCGAGCTACCTGTCACGACGCGGCGTCAATAAATGCAAACAAGGAGAAGCCGCCTCATGAACGAAAAATGGACATCGGTCCAGCGCAATACTGTTATCGCCGCCGTGGGCAGTTGGACACTCGATGCGTTCGATTTCTTCTTACTGACATTTCTTTTGAGCAATCTGGCAAAAGCATTTAGCGTCGACATCAGTAAAGTCACGTTTTCGATTTTGCTGACCTTGGCGGTTCGGCCGATTGGTGCGTTTATTTTTGGGCGTGCCGCCGAAAAATACGGCAGACGGCCGGTCTTGATGGTGAATATCGTTATTTTCTCGATCATGGAATTGGCATCGGGGCTTGCGCCATCGCTTGAGGTGTTTCTGATACTGCGTTTGATATACGGTGTCGCAATGGGCGGCATCTGGGGCGTCGCCTCATCTTTGGCCATGGAAACCATTCCCACGCGCTCGCGCGGTCTGGTGTCCGGCATGTTCCAGGCCGGCTATCCAGGAGGCTATTTGGTTGCTTCCATTGTCTATGGCTTATTTGCCTGGCTTGGATGGCGCAACTTGTTCTTCATCGGAACATTGCCGGTCCTGATGGTGATCTTTATCTGGTTCAAGGTGCCGGAGTCACCGGTCTGGTTGGCCGCACGCGAACAAAAAGTGCATACCGCCTTGTTGCCTGTCATCAAGAGGGAATGGAAGCTATGTCTGTATGCGGTGCTGCTGATGGGTTGTTTTAATTTTTTCAGTCATGGTACGCAAGACATGTATCCAACGTTCTTGAAGGTACAGCATGGCTTTGATCCGCATACCGTCGCCATCATCGCCGTGGTGTACAACATTGCCGCCATCTGTGGCGGCCTTGTGTTTGGCTCGCTATCCGAAAGAATCGGACGACGTCGCGCCATCATCATTGCCGCCTTGCTGTCGTTGCCAGTCCTGCCGTTGTGGGCGTTTTCGAGCGGCAGTATTGCCATAGGCATAGGCGCCTTCATGATGCAATTCATGGTCCAAGGTGCCTGGGGCGTGATCCCGGCCTATCTGAACGAACTGGCGCCCGAAGGCACCCGAGCGGTATTGCCGGGTTTCGTCTACCAGTTGGGAAATTTCATCGCGTCCGTCAACGGACCGCTTCAAGCGGGATTTGCCGAGCGGCACAACAACAACTACGGAATGGCGATGGCCATGGTCGCAGGGACCGTGGCCGTACTGATCGCGATGTTCATCTACTTCGGGCGGGATACACGCGGCCAAACCTTTGTCGGCAAGGCAAGTGCCGTTTAAACCGTTTGAAGAAAACCCATCGCCCTGACGACCGTCAGGCTAGTGTGCCCACCCGCCTGGGCGCTTAAGCAGCCGCCGACGCGGTATCCGCTTGCGCATTACCGGTGCCTGCCGATGCTAAAGACGCCGCGATCGGCTGAGGTAACCGGTCCAATGCGTTCACCGTGGCGGTGCAGGCATGCGCTGCTTCCGCTCCCTTCTTCACAAAGTGCGCATGGAAATAGTCGGTGTGCGCTTCTTCGTGGAAATGATGGGGCGTCAGCGACACCGAAAATACCGGCACGCCGGTATCCAACTGCACGCGCATCAGGCCATCCACCACTGCGGCAGCGACAAAATCGTGGCGATAGATGCCGCCATCGACGACCAATGCGGCGCATACCACGCCAGCGTAACGCCCCGTCTCGGCGAGGCGCTTTGCGTGCAACGGTAATTCGAACGCGCCCGGCACCGCGTAATAATCGATCGCGTCGTCGGAATAGCCGAGTTTCGCCATTTCGGCGGCAAAGCCGACACGGGCCTGGTCGACGATATTCGCGTGCCAACTGGCTTGAACAAACGCAAAGCGAGGAGGCGTAGCCGAAGACGACGCATCATTTGCGCCGGCGGCAGAAGACAACACTGCAATGTTGGACATGGTCGGTTCCTGTTCAATAAAGAAACAGGGCGATCGGCCGGACGCGGCATCGATAAGGTCGACCAGCATCGGTGGGACGTCTCAACGCGTTCATACAACCGCTCGAACCGCACACACCAAGCCAGCCCGCGAATCACGCCGCGAACCGCTTCTCTCTTTCATCCGGACTATACCGTCGGCCCCGGAATCACACCGGATCTGCTGACCCTGGAGATGTCATCGCCAGGCGCTCGCGGGCTGGATGCGGCGGCTATCGATATCATCAGCCAGACACTAAGTCCGAATCGACACCGGTCACCTTAACCACATCATCACCGCCGGTGGGGAATCTCACCCCGCCCCGAGAGCACTTCAAGAAGTGCGAACCGCAAAGTAGCATGAATTATGGCGATATGCAGCATTCCTGCGGCGACAACTTATAACGATTGCATCGATGCTTTGGCCTAGAAGTGGGTTAGCGCGATGCCAATGCGTTATCACTTTGATTTCATGATGTTTTTACAGACTCACAATATGACCATAAAGCGAGCGCAGTGCACATCATTTTTTAAAACGCATTGAATGGTGCAAGAGGTGGCGGGTATAAAGCGATTCGACGGCAGTTGAAGCGATGAAGCAGCGCGTTATCTCCGTCTGAATGTGCAGTTGCCCGCCTGTGCGCAAGCGGGCGCCAGTTGGCACCTAAAGATTAGTAACGCGCACTGGGCTCGAATTCCGGCCCTTGTCGTGTGCGTGAACACTATGCCGCGAGTTGATCAAGAGCCATCGTCCACGAGCGTTGGTTCGACCGTAGGAATTCCTCTATATGCGCTGGGAGAAAGCATCGTATATTCTCCTCCGGAATCACACCGCATTGTTAATACATTTTTACGACCTCGATTAATGTAGATTCCATCTGCAGAACCTTCAAATAAAACATAATCATACGCACCCGATTTAAATTTCAAATGAACAAAACTTATATTTCCCAAAACGATATCACTAATTGAAAATTTACCCAGTGGAGCTACCAAGGTTTTGGGGAAACGCATTTCTACATTTTCCGGCCGACCATACCGATATTGTACATAACCTTTGTCAGGCGCTATATTTTCTGCAGCACAAATCGACATAATTTTATCTTTAATAATACAACTAAAATAAATTTCCTCCTCATCTTCACAAAGAGTTTGAGTAAAATACTGGGGATTCTCCATTGCATTATATGCATTTACGGACATGCTATACGTGATCGATAGAAAAAATACAATCACAACTTGAGAAAAACTTATTTGAGAAATTCGCGCCACGACTCTTCCTCTTTTGTTAAAAAATTGCGTGGAAGACCTTTAAAGGCGCGCGATGATATAGTGGCATAATCGCCACCTGGTTCGCATCGGATTGTTCGCACATACTTGCCATTCTGAAATATTAAAAGCTCTGAATTGATCGCCTGTGATAATACGAAATCAAATTCTTGTGATTTGAATTTAATTCGAACAATTATTTCGCCATCCTCAACAATAGTATCAATAGAAAATTTTCCACGCGATAATGATCCTATCTTTGGATAATGCAAATCGAAAGTGGATTCAACATCAGAATCGTAATCACCATAACGAAACTCAACACGACCATGCCATGGCGTAACATTTCCGACGGCGCAAACGGAAAGTAATTTTCCATTGGCTTTACAACTAAAATAGACCTCCTCCATTCCTCTACACAAAGTCCGCTCTTCGCTTTGGCTACCCCTGGTACTGCAGTCAAAGCACATCCCCTCAGAATATCTAGAAAATAATAAAAATACGAAAAGAAATATAGCTTTATTCAAAATAATATCTTTTTATCAAAAATAAGTTTGAAATTTGCATTGCGTTGAACACGACTATTTGTATTAGCGTTAACGACATTTGTGATAAGTCCTACCGTCTCTGAATTGCCTCCCTGATCGGCTACTTCCGCCAAAGCATTGTTCACCCAAAAAAATGCGGCGGATCGAGCAGCGTATTTCATGTCAGTCAAAATATCAGGATTTTCTAGGAAGCTAACAACGTCACTTGGCCAACGATGCTGGTGGACTACATGCCAACGCGAGAACTTCCCGTACCCATCTCGTCCCGTCACATGCTTCAAACCCCGCCCTCGGAACTTCCATCCATCTCCCGATTCCATTGAACCATTTCCTAAGTCGCTTCGATCTCCATAGGCACGATTTGCAATAGCAACAAAGTCTTGCTTGCTTACGGCCTTCCCGTCTGCTTTGTAAGGGCGCACGGCGCCATATCCGTGCTTTCGCGCCTCTTCAGGATGACGCTCAAAGTTCCTAAACAACCGGATAAGTGCCGATGAGGCATAAATAAACCGCTCTTCGACCTCAAGAGCCGTCCCAACCTCCTGGCGAATTTGCGCAAAGAAATGCGATCGTCTGAGCGGCGTATCAAGCTGGTAGAAATGGATATGCGCATTTAATTCGTCGCACACCGCTTGCAGATCAGGTACTTTCGCCAGCGGAAAAATCTGCTGCAACATCAGGGCCGTAAAACGGAATCCATAGGAGGCAAAATTCATGCACAAGCGTATGGGATGCACGTGATACACCGTGAGAGATAGCCGATCACCAAGTACAGATTCACATGCCTCCCATATACGCAACTTCTCGATGCGCGCTTTTTCGGTCTGCCAATATGGCAATCCGCCATTCATCAACGAGTCAATCGCATCCCACTTTTCCATTCCTCCACCCCACTCGGTCTCGTACCTCGTTATCAGGTGATTGATGCGATCGGCTTTCCAAGGTTCATTCACAGCAGTGAGGAGATCGGCCCCTTGCACCTCT
The DNA here is from genome assembly GCF_034047095.1 of Robbsia andropogonis. Taxonomy (NCBI): domain Bacteria; kingdom Pseudomonadati; phylum Pseudomonadota; class Betaproteobacteria; order Burkholderiales; family Burkholderiaceae; genus Robbsia; species Robbsia andropogonis. The sequence goes on from NZ_CP139164.1 coordinate 363,694, forward strand.
CCTCTCGGCTGGCCTTCCGGCACAAGGATCTCATCCAGTTTTGCAATAAGGGCATCGGCTCTCGTGTCATTAAAACCCGCCACCAATGCGGATTGCTCTCGATCGGAAGCCGGGCCGCCTTGCAAATACAAGTGGCGCATGAAAAGGTCTTTGTTCGACAACCGACATGTAAGCATTTCAAATCCAGGCCACGCCCATCGGTTATGCAGCGAGACATGCGGCTGCCCCGATGCGCAGACGTAACCGTGCACGGTCTCCATCGCCGCATTACCGACATCAACCGGATACCAAGCGTTCCGGCCATCGTCGTATGCCGCGGCACCTCGCGACACATCCATAATGCGAGAATGACCAACAGTCCCCGCGATTTCTCCTGACAAGGAAAGCGGAAATTCGGACCATGCGTCCCTAGGCAGGGTATCGTTCCCCACGACACTGCGCAAAATCCAAAACGTTCTGCCTCGAAATTCAGTGCCACCCGCAGCCACCGTCACTTTGGTCCATATCCCCTTTCTTGGCGCATCCGATGTCACCGTTACCACCGTTCTGGCGGGCAACCGTAGTGTTGCCGCCATTGGCTTGTACAGACTTGCGCCGTTCTCAACCCATAGCTTCGTCCGCGGCTCGTTCGTCAGTATGGCGGCGCGCTGTCGGCTTCGATCGATAAACGCTCTGAGTTCGTCACCGGCAAACACCTCCACATGCACCAAAGCGTTCTTCGGAGTCGGTGGCAGCGCGGATGTGTGTTCGACATCCTGATATTCACCAGGATAGCCAACCAAGTCGCCGGCGCTGACTTTCATCGGCGTAGTTGGCAGGCAAACTTCACCGATATTACGCACATGTATCTTGCTCGCCAGTGCTTGCAAAGAAACAAGGCCGTGACGTGCTTCGGAGGCAACCACACCACCGGGGTCTAACGATGCAACCTCCCCGGACATAATCGTTTCGATTTTCCCAAGCCCCCTTTTCAGATCGTGCGATTGGATAATCGTAACGTGGCTTCCAAGTGGCAGTAAGCCGATTGGCACTCCCAATCCGCCTCTTTTATTTTTATGAACGTACACACCCATCAGCGGCTCGCCGGCTCCCGTTCCCCGCTGGCTACGCGTTGCTGCTTTCGGGGTAACCGTCCAGATCTCTACCGCGCCGTAGTAGTACGGCCAGACTTTCTTGTGCCGTTCCCTTCTATTCGCCTTGTAAACCGAGGCAGGCGCAAGATGCATGTACAAGCTGAAAAATATGATGGAATCCCCTTCCATTGTTGAAGCGGTATCCTTCATTACAGCCTTGGTGTCATCTGATGCAACCTCTCCCATGGTCGCCACAGCGCCTTTCGACATCGTTGTTTTGCCGTGTGTAGTCCCTCCAGGACTCGGTACCGGCGGTAGCGTCAGCTTATGCCTTATCAACGTAAAGCCCGTTGAATAAAGTGCGACGGCTTCTTCGGGATAGAGAAGTCGCTGGTAATCCTGGTCTATTTTATAGGCCACCACTTCGCCATCGGCGATGCATCTCACCCCTCCTGAAACGGCCCCATCCGCATCGACAGGTGCAAGATGCACTCCCCCGTGTAAAAAACCGTTGACGCCTAAAGGATAGGATCCACCATTCGATCGAATCGCTGCAAGATAGCGATCGATACCGACATCCTCGCCAGCGTCCTTCATCGAGACCGGGTAGCACCAGCCTTTAATCGATTGCATACCCGTTTTATCCACCACAGTCTTTTCCCTTCCCATCCACATTTCCCGCTTTCGACTCAGGCCTAACGCGGCATTACCTTTACTTTACGCCAGCGACTTTTCACTTCATGTGTTTCTCTATTGCATCACTGCGAAAACGTCGTTCTGCGTGGAACCGGCGTCCCTTCCGCCACCCGCCATTCCGGAAATACCGGGTCCATTCTCGTAGGCCCCGAGAAATCGTGGGCAGCACCCTTGACGTCCACCGCCCCAGGCGCATGAATCTGAATATTGCCATCGGCAATCTTGATATAAGCGCCGCCACTCATCAGCGTGATCCCTCCTTTGGCGGCAATCTCGATGGCGTCGGTCGCTGAGACCATTTTCAAGCGCTTCTGCGCGATAAACGCCATCGCATCCGATTGTGCCTGAATGCGCACCGTGCCCTTCCCCGCGAACAATTTAATGCCAGCGTTTTGCACGAAGACGCTCAGCGCTTCTTTCACCGATGCAATCAAGGAACGCCCCACCGCCAGCGACGTATCTTTTCCGCTCACCACATTGACGTTCTTGTCGGCTACCATATGTATGGATGCTTGCGATGCCAGCCCGATACCGCTCGGACTGGCCATAAGTAACATTGGCGCCTTGAACTGATTCGCCTCTCCCGTGCCGCCCGCCGCCGTATGACCGCCAGTTTGCATCACGCCGGTTTTCCGGTGCATGGTGGCTTCAGTAAACTGCTTCATCGACATACAACTTGCGCCAAGCCCGTTCGCTTGTGCATTTGTAGATGCTTTGGACAGAGCAGTCATTACACTTTCAGAAAGTGCCAATTGCGACACCGCATCGCTCGCGTCCATCGGCTCGGACTTTCTCGGATGCGTGCTGACATACAATCCCTGGCTTGCGCGTATTGCGCCATACGCACCAGAACTTAAATCAAACCCACTTCCGAGATAACGACCTCGCGCATTGCCGCTGTATCGAACCAGATAACCGAGGTGCAAGACCGTGCCTGCGGAACTACTGGCAAGTTGCACGCCATTTTGGCCCGTAGCGTCATCCATCACGAGTTGGTTATAGCCCCTGCCGCCATATTCTTTTGATTTGAATCCCGAAAGGATGCCGTTCGAATGCCATGCCGGTGTGTCGCTACCGTTATGCAGTCGCCCCATTACCACGGGTCGATCGCAATCGCCGTCCAACCACGACACGATGACTTCGTCACCGATACGCGGGCAATGCACTCCACCATAGCCGCTGCCGCTGTCAGACTGCATGACACGAATCCAGCACGATGCATTCTCATCGCCGTCGTTCAAGCGGTCCCAATGAAAGCGAACCTTGATGCGATTCAATGCATCGGTATAAACCTCTTGCCCCGCGGGCCCGACCACGATCGCGCTCTGTATCGTCACTCGCGGCTTTGCATGTTCAAACGGACTACGAAAAGGAACACTCCTGCGCTGCACCTCGATTTCAACCCTGTAGAAACCTTCGTTGTCATCGCCACTCGGCCGATTGGCGACCCCACGCGATGCCTTCAAAGCACCTGATGCCCCATGCCCCGATACCGCCGACGCCCCTACGCACGCTTGATGCGCCGCCCGGGTTTCATCAACGCGTCTCTTTAAGCTGAATGGATAATCGGCTGTCGCATGCGACGTCGGCACGTTGTTTTCAATTACCCAACGTGCCTCGATCACCGCAAATTGGCGCTCCGATGTACCGGAAGCGACGTGCACCGGATGGTTCTCCAGCGTGAACCACTGACCGGCATCGATACCTCGCGCCCCACCCGCTCCGTGAAAACGCTTCGCGCGCGACTCCCACTCCTCCACCCGTATTGCCGAAAGCGCGTTACCCCGTGCTTGCGCATCGTAGGTATAGGCGCCCGTGTACTCATACACTTCGGCTTGCTTCGGCAAAGCGCCTTGGTTCGCCATGGTCGGTGTATGCGTGCCTTTACCGAACGACATGGCGGCGGGCTGCTTGTAGTCGGATGTTCGCGTGCGCAGTTCGGTACTTTGCATCACGCGCGCGGCGCTCCAATGCGTCAGCGCATCCACTTCGCTTGCTCTATCGGCGCGGTAGAAACCAAGCGTCCGCCGAGGACTCTGGGGCAAGGCATACAGATCGTCGGTTATCACGAACATATGCGACCTGCCATCATCGGCCTGCTCGTAGAATCCGAACAGGCCTTCCTGTTCCAGGATTCGATGGACAAAATTCCAATCGTCCTCGTATTGGACGCAGAATGAACGCTTGGGCACATCACGTGACAGCATGAATTTAAATGCGCCTCGAGCTTGCGGATGCGCGTTGAACACATCGGTCAGGATGTCGTCCGCCGACTTATCCTGCCAAATACGGGCATCTTTCCGGAATTTCAGGAAATGAAGCCAGCTCGCAAACGCGATCTGATAAGTGGTCAGCGCCCCATCGGTCCCCAGGCGCCGAGCCGTATGCACATAGCCATGACGGGCTACATAGGATTGATCATGCTGCTGAATCCACAACGTCACTGGTTTTGCTATCAAGGTTTTGAGCGCCACGTCCGCGGCCGGCGACACCACATCGACGATAAACCCGTACTCCCGACCTATTTTGCTTTCGCCGATAGCGCGTACCGGTATCAGGTGGGAGGTGATCAAAGGCATGTCCAGCGTCAGCAAGCGCCCTTCTAGCGGAACCCCCATGCACCCCGCCGACCTACCTGATGTCTCCGCCACTCGGCCCCCCGTGAGACTTATCTGTACCATGCTCAATATTCATGCTGAAATAGAATATATCGAATGATGACTGCACTTATCGCATTACGCAAAATGCGACGATTTCTATTAATCGATCATTTAATAAAATTTGTATTATCAATATGCGGCGGTTCGTCGACTTATTCGATCACATCCCACAATGGTGTACGGGTCGTAACAGACGACGTCGTCCGAGAACGGCGGCACCGCCAGCAGATCGCGCGGAACATCGCACCGAACGAGTGGAATGCTCACTGATCACGGCTCGAATCGACTTGGTCATGTGGACGTGCGTCGCCGACGATAAAATCAAATGCTTCCGAAAACATTCCTATTTCAGGAAATATCCCGGCTTCTGCAGAGCCTATCGCCCTCGTGCTACGCTTCGATCATTGGCGTCTGAACCCGGCGCGACAGCGATCTATCGCGCCCTCTGCCCGGCCTTCCTTTTTCTATGCGCTAGGAGCAATACACGACATGGCACTTCGCTCATTAGGACAATCCGACATCCAAGTCTCGCCTATCGTATTCGGTGGCAACGTGTTCGGCTGGACGATCGATGAAGCAACATCATTCTCCATCCTCGATGCGCTCGCCGATACAGGCATCAACTTCATCGATACGGCGGACATGTATTCACAGTGGAAGCCAGGAAATGAGGGCGGGGAGTCCGAGACGATCCTGGGTAAGTGGTTCAAACAGCGTGGCAAACGCGACCAGTTCGTGCTGGCTACCAAGGTTGGCATCATGACGAGGCGCCCGGGTCTGTCGCGTACGAATATCATGCAGGCAATCGATGATTCTCTAAAGCGGCTGCAAACGGATTACGTTGATCTGTATTTTTCCCATCGTGACCTCCCGGATAGCGCACCGCTGGAAGAAACCCTTTCCGCATACGACGCCTTGATCAAGGCGGGCAAGGTACGTCTGATCGGGGCGTCGAATTATTCCGGGGCCCGTCTACGTGAAGCGGCCGCGATCAGCAAACGTGATGGCTTGCCGGCCTATACCGTCGTCCAGCCGGAATACAACCTATACGATCGATCGGCCTATGAAACCGACGTCGAACCTGCCGCGCAAGAACTGAAACTCGGTGTCGTAAACTATTATGCGCTGGCGAGCGGCTTTCTGACCGGCAAGTATCGAACAATGGAAGATGTGCAGAACGGGAAGCGTGGTGACAAGGTTCGCACGTTCATGAATGAACGCGGCTTGAAAATCCTGAAAGCGCTTGACGACGTGGCCGCCGCGCATGAAAAGCCGTTGTCGAGCATTGCACTTGCGTGGCAGATCGCTCGCCCCAGCATCACCGCGCCGATCGCCAGCGCCACCTCGTTGACACAATTGAAGGCGCTAGGCGATGCCATGCAAATTACGCTAACGCAGGAGCAAGTTGCCGCGATTGATAAAGCCAGCGCCTATTGAGCGTTTTTGCCGTTCGCGTTGTCGAGATCACGCGGCAAGCGGGCCGCCATCGCCATGACCAGGGACTGTGCGGCACACATAGGTGCCGCCAGTGACGAAGCAAAATCGGGATCGCCCGTGGGCACGATCACGTTGGCTAACGCATGCATCGTCAGCGGTGACAATACGCTGTCGGTGATAGCGAGTACCGGCACGCCTAGCCGTGCGCGCTCCCCTACCATGTCCACGATCTCCTTCGCATGCAATCGAAAACTGACAGCCACCAGTACATCGTCGGGACCGCTCAGTTGTGCAATCTCGGAAGCCAATCCAGCCCCCACGCTTACCAAGTGCACGGGGCGCCGTAGATGCAGCATGGCGTAATGCAAATACGCCGCGATGGGAAATGCTTGTAACTGCCCTGCGATAAAAATCGTCCGCGCATGCGCTAGCGTATCGGCGGCCAACGCCAGCGTCGACTCGGGTACAGACCATGCAAATTCACGCAGTGCCGCCATCTCATGCGCGACCAAATCCTGCACGGCACGTTGCAAAGTGCCTTGCGCTGCAACGGGCCGTCCTGCGTCGACCTTTGCATCCCACACGGTATTGCCGGGGCTTCCGAATGAATCGCGCAGCCGATCCAAGGCCATATCGTCAACAACGCCGCCCGCATCCGCATGTGGTCCTGCGTCTACGTCCGGACGCGACGCGTGCATGTGTTCGGCCCGTCCAGGCGCTTCTGCAACCAGGCGCGCCTGGAACACACGCTGCATTTCCGAGAACCCGGCGTAGCCAAACCCTTGCGCGAAACGCACCAGATTGGAAGACTGGACACCCATCGCTGCCGCCAACGTCTTCGACGACGATAACGCAATATCGTTTGGATACTGGATGACGAAGCGCGCGATGTCCCGCGCACGGCGACCCAGCGTGTCATGCCGGGCCGTGATCGCCTGGATCAGACGATCATAGCTATCCGGCCCCGCCACCGCGTGCTCCGGTTATCAACTGATAAGATGTCGTGTCTCGCACTGGATAAGGTCTTCCTGCATGCTCCCACTTCATGGGTTTTCAGGGCGCGCCGCGCCTTTCGCGGCCCAGCCCTCCTTGCCCAGCACCATCGTCGTGCTGAGACGTGCTTCTCCTGCGCCGTTCAAGGTGTTCTGCACCTCCGGAAATGCCGCGCCGAATGTGGGCGTCTTTGCCCATTCGGCAACCTGATTGACTTGATACGTGTAATGGACCACGGCTTCCTTGCGGCCATCCACCGTTGTCGGGCCATCCCAGTCGATCACCTTGTCTACTTCGATTTTCCCGTAACATAGGTCGCTGCGCTCCGTTTCGCGCTTACCGGTTGCCTGGACTTCGTCACCGACGATCTTACGTAACGCATCGCGCCCCGCAGTCGTCAGCGTGTAGCGACGAACCATTGCACGCCGGCCGGTCAGATGTCGATCAACGTACGCCAATTCGCCTGTCAGTACGTCAACGGAACTGACAAGTCCGGTCCGCTGCAATGCGGCCATCTCCGCTGCCGGACCGTCCGGCGTCGTGGGCTGCGCTTTCAAATCGCCTTCACTGATATCCACGGGGAAGCGGCCGACGTTGAGGCAGAGATCCCCGTCGACCTCGAGATAACGTCCCAGCGCAGTCGAGAAGTTGCTCGAGGAAGCGTCCTGTTTGCTGCTGCAGGCCGTCAAGACCCCAAGTGCGGCAAACATCGTCAAGGCCGCAACGCCGCGCCGGGAGCGGTGCGACACGTGATTGACGGGAACGATCGACGCAATCCGCGTTGATGGCAGATCCTGCTTGGTCTGGCTCGCTGCTCTCATGCAATGCATCCTTTGTATGTCCGGTATCCCCAGATAGTGTAAAGGATGCGGCCCGATAGGCCTACGCGGCACGCAGTCTAATCGCGTGGTGATCGAGCGCGGCATCGTGAAAGTCGCTCCGACGCCGATCATTTGATAGGGTTTACATCTCGAAAAAGTGCGATGTTTTCACGGCGCGATCAGGCGTTGACAACGTGAATGCGGCGCGCCTCTGGAGCACCATCGGCACGGGCAGGGGGATGGAGTTCGAATTCCAGCACCACTTGCCGCGACGGCAGCCGTGCCGCCACTTGGGCATCAACCAGGCTGGAAAGCTTGAAATACGCCGGCTTTGTCTCGGTAGCGGCAAGGATAGGCGTTTCAGGCAAGGCCGACCAATACGCAATAAAGCCGTATCCGTCCTCTATTGAAAAACGGTTACAGATACCTCGTACTTTCGCACCGTATTGGCCCCAACGAGCGCCAGGCGTCGGATTGTCTCGCAGCGGCAGCAAATTAGGCACCAGATAGCCATTGATGAACTGATCCGCGCCATCTCGCAATTCACGCGAAACATTATCGAACCCTAGCACCTCCACGCGGCAGCCCTTGCTCTGCAGCGCCCGTACCACGCGGATGAAGTCCCCATCGCCCGTGGCCAACAACACCGTATCGAGACGTTCGGACTCCGTCAATACATCAACGGCCATATCGAGATCAGCATTCGATTTTGTCGTCTCAACGCCTTCCTCGTCGCGGTAGTACTTCACAGGCTTCACCGTGACGCGAAAACCCTGGTCACGTAACGCCGCCTGATATGCCAGCGCCCGTGCCCCATATTCGGCAAATGTCTCGGCGCGGCGTTCATCAAACGCCAGATAGACATTCAAACGCTGCGCTTCCCCGTCGTCTCGGCAAGCAAGGGCACGCAACACGTCATAGCGCATGCCATGTCCGCCATTCATCCCAATATTGCTTGCATCGACGTAAACACCAATTCTACGAATCATTTTTTTCCACGTGTGGCAACCGGCCAGCCCTATTGTGCCTGCCACGTGTAGATTCGGGCAATCTCGATCACATCATCTGGTGCAGTTTCCGCCATTGGCACGATCGGGCATCGTTCAACATTGGATTTTCCGGCCGCCAGACTCGGCTGTAGTGCGACGTCTTCCAGGCAACCCGCATTCGCCTGGCAATATGGCGCCAGACGTTACCACACCGCATCGGCGGCAGGCGGATCCGCTGCCACAGGCGCGGCCACAGAAGGAACCGTCTGGCCCAAGGCCCGCGCGCAATCGGCAAAATCATCTTCGGTCATGACCCACAACGCCGGCGCGACGAGCTGCAGCGCTACCGACGGTGATAACGCGGTCTGCGGACGCACCCTGTCCCGCCACGCGCCATTCGTCATCATCATTCGGCACGCATACAGCACGTCGGCACAATCCAGCAATGGATGTGCCAAAACAAACTGGTCAATCCAGGCGCGTAAGGTGGTTTCCGCAGCACTATCCAGCGGGCAGGCGGCTCCTGGCCCCGGACGCGGCACCTCGCCCGGCGCAACAAGGTCAGCCCCGCGGTCCTCCGCATTGCCAACGCCGCACGGTGCGGCCTGGGTGGCGCACAGCGCCATCCAGCGCGTACGGGTCCAGACGGCAAATCGGCAATCGTCGGATAAGCCATCGTTATCATCTTGCGCTGATAAATCGTCCGGGCCATGCCGTAACGCTTTGCGGGAGGCGGTTTGCGTCAGGAAATCGATAACCGGCGATGCATCCGTTTCGATCTTCTTCAGTGCGTTGCGAACGCTTGCGCGAAGGGCAAGACGCGTGTCGCCGTTCGACGCCTCGGGCAGCGCGCCCAGTTCGTCAAGCAACGTGGTCAGCGCCCGTGCCGCGGCCGGATGATCGGCCGCCAAGCGGCGCCAGAAAGCGAGCGATCCGCCGCAACGGTCGGCGCTCGCGATCAGCCAGGCAAACGCCGCCTCCTCGAGCGTCCGCGACGGTATTCTCGGCGGCGATACATCAAGCAGCCAGATGGGCGCGATCGGGCCGTCTCGCAAAGTGCGCCTGACCCGCATAGGCAAGGGATTGTCGTACAAGCGGACCACGCACGCGGCCGGCAACCAGCGCATGGCGTCCGGCAAGGACGTCAGCATATTGTCTGACAAGTCGAATTCCCGCAAAAGCGGCAAGTTTCCGAGCGACGGTGCGACCCAACGCAAAAGACAGCCATCGGCGCGCAGAATCTCCAGGGCAGTTGCTTCGCCCAAGGCGTCCGGAAGGCATTCCAAATCATTCGCCGCCACATTGAGATGGGACAACGCGGATAAACGCGCGAGGGCATCGGGTAGCGTTGTGAGCTGATTGTGCGCCAAACTCAGGTGCCGCAACGAGACAAGACGACCGATATCGTCCGGAAGTACGCGTAAACGATTACCGTCCAGCAACAATTGCCGCAGATGGCCCTTGACGTGCTCTGATCCTCGCTTGCTGCCCGCAGAGCCGAACGCCACGCACGCGGCGTTTTCGTACAGGGCATCAACGCCGGCCAGTGCCTGCCGATCTATTGACCACAAACCCGTCGGCAATGTCGACAGACGCAAATTGCGCAGATCCAAGGTGGGCGCCCCGGATACCCTGCATGACGCGATCCGGAGTACCGCCTCTTCCCGTTGCTCATCCGCACCTTGATTGACATCAGTTGCCCATCGGATGACGTCATCCCAGGCAGCGCCTTCAACATTGCTTCCGCGGATGTTGGAAGACATGTCGACCGGTGCCGCCGCGTTGGCCTGGGATACACCAAAACGCCATGCCATTGCTCGAGCCGTTTTCCCTGCTTGCACACCGTTTTCATCGGAAGCATCCACGCCTCGATCCTCCTGACCGTTGTTGTCTTGCGTCATCGCCGTCACCATTCGCGCCAAGCGCCTTGCCATCTGGCCAAACCATCGTGATGTCATCGTAGTAGGCAACTGGCCCGCCCGTACAGCGGTCGCATGTAGGAACCGTCTGAACCTTGGAGACTCCGTTCGCATAGCCCCATACCGCTTCGGGCGTCCAACCTGATGCACGCAATGATTGCAATCTCAATCCTGAATGAAACGAAATACGTGTCATCCGCGCGAATTGCGGAACTGCCGTTTCGCTTTTTGTTACATAAAGTTAAGGAATGGCCCCATTCGCCAGGCAGGCCAGTAACGCGCGTTGCATTTGCGCGAGACCGGTGCTGTATTCGACGTCTTCGTCGCCTTGATTTACTACCGGTGTCCCCGTGAAACTTGCCATTGTGACCACCAGCCAGCGCTTCCAAGACGCTGTAACAACGTGCTTCACCGACGACACAACGATTGTCCCTTTTGCCGATGACAAGGCATTGATTCGAGCGTTGACGCGGGACATGTTCGAAGCCATCTTGATGGAGGCGAGTGACACCGCCGCGCTTCGGGAAAGTCGGCCGTTGTTCGTTTCGCGCCATTGCCAGTCGCGGCTGCAAGTTCCGTTGATCCTTGTCGGTCATTTCGCCAGTCGGGCGTCGCTGGATCTGGCGTTCTCGCTGGGTGCGGACGATATCGTACGGCTGCCTATCGATCAGGACGAGCTGTTCGTTCGGACCTCTCGCGCCATACAACGTGCACAGCAAGATCCGGTAACGGGCGAGACGCTGCGCCTTTCCGAGTATCGACTGGAAAAGCGTATTGGGGTTGTCGTTTTCAATGGGCAAACGGTGCAACTGACGCCGCGCGAATTTGCCATCGCATGGATGCTGTTTTCGCGTCCTGGGCAATATCTCAGCCGCAAACAGATTTCCATTGCCATTTGGGGCTGCGGAGAAGAGGTCGCGGGCCGTACGCTTGAACAACACATCTACAAACTGCGCAAGAAGCTGCTGCTGACCGGTGCGCACGGAGTCCGTCTTAGTACACAGTATGCTCATGGCTATCGTGTTGAAACGTTCGGTGCACTGGACCAGTCGTCCACGCCACCGACGACGGCTGATTGCTCAACGAGTAGCAGTGGCAATGCTGGTACGTCGGGTAACGCCATCGACCCGAACAGCGATGCCGCCAGCAATAAAGCGCGTTGCTACTCCGCGCAAGAAGACACAGACGATAAAGGCCCCCTGGCCCTGGACACGTGCGAGCATAGCCCGCTCGGCGCGATATAAGAACATCCACCAGAACCATCTCACCCGATGTCGACTTTTTGAAAAGTGACATAGTCACATCACATCTTCCCAACACCAAATTGTTGTATTAACAATAAATAGGACAAAGAAAGTGCCGACACTGTTGAGCGCCATGCACAGTGATCGACGTCGTTGTCATTTCTGAGAGAACACGGTCGAGAAAGAGACCGTCGCCACGACCCCATCCCCTTTCCCTGCGATTACCGCGACAGCGTTTCCGATGGCACCTCATCGAAATACTTACGATAGCCGTTTACCAGGGTCGAGCGGTGCATCACCCCCCAGCTGTTTGCTACATCGAGCACCGTCTTATCATTGCCCTCATGTGACAACTCGGCATGGATCGACTCCATCCGGCGGCGGCGAATCACCTCGGTAGGGGTCAAGCCGACAAAATTCTTAAACGCTGTCTGCAATGCCCGTTCTGTCACATTAATCTCCGCAGCAACTTCACGGACCGACAAGTCCCGTCGATCCAGGTTGGCCAGGAGATACCGATACGCCCGTCGGTATTTTGCGGGCAGACGCGCACCAACATCATCGAGCGGCGCATCCGGTCGCGCCGCTTCGCGCACCGAGTAAGGCGTAGGGACCCGCGCATCGTCTCGGCTGGCCCGCAGGGACAATAACGCATAGCGACTATATTTCTGGTGCCAGTCCGCGGTGCGACCTTGCTCGCGCCGTACCTTCGCGGTGCAGTAGAGATGCTCGAGCTGAAGGCGACCACCTGTATCCCGCGCGTGATCGGTCAGCGGTTGCAATACCTGCTCGGCGATTCCGAAGCTGCTGCTACTCAAGCTCGCTACTGCGATATCCACCCGCAAAGCGCGCTGATATTCGACCTGGTTTTCTTGATTCGCCCAGCGCAGGTGGGCATCCAGGCTGGCAAACGCATCACGTGCCCCATTTGCCAACATTCGAAGGTCATACAACGCCTGGTAGCGCAAACGCAGTAATGCGGACGTCGGTGGCGCTTTCGGCGCCTTGGCTTCCGGGCCGGCGGTATCACGCCGGATCGATTGCCAATAAACATGATCTTGTAACGCTTCGGATTGCCGAATCTCGTTTTGCACAGCCATATCGAATCGCATCAGCGACGCCAATTCGGTCCACATCGGGTGCCCATCGACCACGTCCTCCTCGAACGCATCCATTGCCCGATCCATTTCCGTCAAGCGCCCCAGCTCGCCGAGCACAGCAACAATGGCGAAGCGTGCCTCGCGACGGCGGTCAGGTTCCAGATTCGGTTCACCCAAAACGCGGACCCAACAGCTCAAGGCCGTGCCGCTGCGGTGCCGGAACATCGCCTGCCAACCGGTGTCCCGACACGACATGGCCCGTAGTTCATGCGATGCCCGCATGATCCGCAGCGTGCGCCGATATCCGTCCTCCGCGTCCTCCGTTTGATCGGCAACCAAACGCAGATCCGCCGCTAGCCGGACGATATCGGCATTTGATTTTCCCGAGGGAGAGTCAAGCACCCGCGCTGCGGCCGACAACGCATCCACCAATCGGCCGTCAGACACACGGCTGATAATAGAGGGTTCGTTTGCTGCCAGCGCCGCGACGAGAGGAAAATACACGGGAGAAAACATGCACGCACTCCTGTTTCAAGCCGATTGATGTGTGAATCGCGTACGGGACCGTGCACGTCAGGTTAGTGACGCTACGCACGCAGCAAACGGGATGCTGGCACACCATGCCACCGGCTATGCAGGCGGACCACCCGTCGGAATCCACTCTATCAAAACGGGTGTTCGGTATTTTCAACAATTTTTAAGATCGTCAATAAAAAGCATTGTTTGTTATTGGTTTTCACAATAATCGAGCCGTGTTTTATCAGAGATTTTCCGATAAGCCTGTGTTGCAAACCGTCGACATATGGAAAAGATATAAAACTCGAAGTTGGCGGTATGATTTATCGCTGTTGCCGCAACGACTCCGTGTTTGGCAATACTGTCTGTAATTCGGGATTTCTTCCAATATGATGAAGACTGTGGATGCGCAACTTCCGCTCGCTATCCGGCGCGCGGCCACCTTGGAGACAACGCTTTGGTCAAATGGCCGGGGCGCGAGTTGTGAGGTCGCGATCTGTCCTGAGAGCGCCTCCATGGACAATTTCATCTGGCGCGCAAGCATGGCGCAGGTATCGGTCGACGGCGCATTTTCGACATTTCCCGGCATTGACCGCACGCTCGTTTTGCTGGGGGGCGCGGGAATGGAACTTGATCTCACCCGGCATGTCAATGCCGGTTCCTCGCATGCCCTGCGCGAACCGCTCAGCACATTCGGCTTTGAGGGCGAAACGCCACCGGAGGCCAAGCTCGTTGATGGCCCCACACACGATTTCAACCTGATGGTGCGGCGGGAGTTCGCCACCGGACAAGTCGCCGTCTGGCGCGGCCCAGGTCAGTTCGTCTTGCCTGACGATCTGGTTTTATTGTTTGTCGTGCATGGCCGTGTCGCACTTACGGGCGTGGACCTGAACGATCCCGAGCCGATTCCGCTAGAGGCATGTGACAGCGTGAAGCTCAATGGTATTGCACGGCTGAACCTGTCCATATCGTTGCCAGAGAAAGCCGTCGTATTGGCGGTTCGGGTGCAAATGCATGACGATGATGCTGACACCGGCGCGCCAACGCAGGGCCGTGACATCGGGCATGCGCGATAGTCTTGTTCTTTCCGCTCAGTTCGGATCGCTTTCCAGGCGCAAATTGAGGACGTAACTTTTCAGCACGAGGCGCTCCGTGGGTGGTAATGGCCCGAATGCAAGGCCATGAATCCACTGTCCACGCTCGTCTTCGGGAGCCTTGCGCAGCTTGATTGTGCGGATGCCGCACTCGGCTTCGACAGCGACCGTCACGCCTTCCGCTTCCACGTAGAACAGAACGTTCACGCGTTCGCCCACTACGCCTAATGGACAATCCGTTGCCAATGACATACCAACGGTACTGATGTCCATCGCGACACCGAGACCGGAAAGCGTCCGAGGCGTGACATGAGCGTCTTTCACGGCGTCGGGAATTTCTGGAGCGGTATCGGTTGCCGAAGGCTGCGTAGCAGACGGCGGGGCGACAGCATCCACCTGATCCGCTTTGCTCATGTCGGTTGCATCATACATTACCGCTAGCCGTGCAGCGGCACGAATCGCGCGGCGTTCCCGCAGTTTTCGCACCCGGACAGGTGGTGACAGCACCACATATTGAAACGGCTTGCCAACAACCCATTCGACGGTGCAGACAAACAGATAAACCGATCGCGGGCAGACGGCCACCACTTCCACCGTTTCCCCTGCCTTCAGCTCAAGACGCGCCTGATCGAGCGTTGGCGGCATTACCAGCAATGGACCGTGTGGCGCCACGCCGATAAGTCGGCTGGCATAAGCCACACGGCCATTTCCCATCGGCAACCGGATACCGAGGCGCGTGCCAATGGACAGGACCATCTCGCTGGCTGCCAGACCTGCGAGATCCGGGTCGTCGTCGATCGACACACGGCCGGCCGGTGATGGAGGAGCGGCCGCCGATCCTATGCCGGCAGGCGCTCCAGCGCCGGGCGGTTCAGACAAAACGTTGCCTTCGCCTGGCGGGTCCGCCTGATTACGCTGACCGTGCGGCTTGAAGTAGCGAAACAATTGCTGCCGCCGCGTTTCATCGAGTATCGCGCCGATATCGAGCAACAGCGTGCCATCCGCGTCCATAACGCGCAGCGTCAGCGGGCTGTCCACGGGCAGTGCGTCCACCGCTAATGGGTCGCCTGGTGTTGACACCCATTGCGCATGTGCGCCTACCTGTTGCGCGCCGAGGTTCGTCGCCAACTTCTGCCCTCCGAAAATTGTCAAATTGCCGGCTCAATGATTTTCGGTCATGCTTCGCGGTACGCCAAGCCATTTAGCGTGTCTCCGCATCTTTCCGCCGTGCCAGGTTGCTCCACGCCCTGGCACGGCCTGCTGCATCGTGACACGCTCCTGTGATCACGCAGGCGACGGGGCCATCCGCGGGAACATGCTGTTGCCGCGTGTGCCCGATAGGTGGGCTTGCTGCCGCACGCCTGCCAACCTCCATTCGATTTATGCTCGACGCCGTATCCACCGCCTTGTTCAGCGACCACACCGACGCCCGCATCCCCGGGACCGACCTATGCCACGCCAGGCCGTTGGCAACCGGCACCGATGGCGCACCGACACCCGCCACCGGTTGGCAGGCCCGGCTTACCATGCGCTTTGCCACCCGTGCAACGCGCGCAACACCAGAGAACGTAGCACCTTCGGCACCGGCCAGCTATATGGCGTACTGCCGTCACACCGGTCCGCTGCGCATCCAGAAAACCTTGTTTCCAGAAGGGCCGAGGATTTGCCACGCGCTGATTGTCCATCCACCGGCAGGCATCGCCGGCGGTGACACCTTGCGGATCGGCGCCGAATTGTCACCAAACTCACACGCCGTCCTGTCCACGCCCGGTGCGACCAAATGGTACAAGGCGAATGGCCGGCGAGCATCCCAGCATGTGACCTTGCGCGTGGAAACCGGCGCACGCCTCGATTGGCTGCCGCAGAACAACATCGTTTTCGATAACGCCCGAGCAGACATGTCGGTAGAGGTAGAGGTGGATGCGGACGCCTCGGTCATCGGCTGGGATGCGACATTGCTCGGACGTCAAGCCTCAGGGGAAACGTGGTGCGATGCGGATATCCGTGCAGGCGTGCGGCTACGCCGTCCGGACGGCACCCTGCTCTGGGCGGAACAGGCGGTGCTGTCCTCCGACGATCCAATACGACTGGCCGCACAAGGCCTCGACGGCTGGTCCAGCTTTGGCACCTTGTGGGCGGTGGCGCCTTCCGCACGCGGCGCGACATTGCACACGCATCCAGCACTGGAGGATTTGCGCGCAACGCTGCCATTCGATGACAACCTGCGCGCGGGGGTCACGTGCCTGCCCAATGGCGTAGTATTGATCCGCGTCACCGCACGGCGCATGGAGGCATTGCAGCAGTTGCTGACCACATGCTGGACGGCGCTACGGCCGATGATCCACAATGTGCCAGCACGGCCACTGCGGATCTGGCGCACTTAATCCGCTTGCGGCTGTTATTGGTCCCGGCCACATCGTTACCATTCTTTTTTGCCTCACTCCCCAAAAAACCCGTCATCCAATGAACCTCACACCGCGAGAGAAAGACAAACTGCTGATCTTCACCGCCGCGCTGCTGGCCGAACGCCGACGCGCACGTGGGCTGAAGCTGAATTATCCGGAAGCGGTGGCGTTTATCTCGGCCGCATTGA
Source organism: Robbsia andropogonis (assembly GCF_034047095.1). Taxonomy (NCBI): domain Bacteria; kingdom Pseudomonadati; phylum Pseudomonadota; class Betaproteobacteria; order Burkholderiales; family Burkholderiaceae; genus Robbsia; species Robbsia andropogonis. The sequence continues at coordinate 380,829 of NZ_CP139164.1, forward strand.
TGGAAGGCGCCCGTGACGGCCAGACCGTTGCCGATTTGATGCATTACGGCACCACGTTGCTGTCGCGTGACGACGTGATGGATGGCGTGCCCGAGATGATTCCTGACATCCAGGTGGAGGCCACGTTCCCGGACGGCACGAAACTGGTGACCGTGCACCAACCGATTCCTTGATCCCGTACATGACGAAACGCGTGAGCAGCACCGCCAGCCCCGTCGGCGGAACGCCGAAACGACGAAGTTTGCAGACGTTTACGCATCCCGCCATGGGAAATCTCTGCATCACCGCCGTTGGCGCGTGGTTGCGATTCCAATTTGACGTTCTCAGATCTCGACGAGGCTTGCAATGATTCCCGGTGAACTGTTGACCCAACCAGGCGAACTCGAATTGAATGCCGGCCGTGTAACGGTCAACGTTACGGTGTCCAATACGGGTGATCGGCCAATCCAGGTGGGCTCGCACTTCCATTTTTATGAAGTGAACAGCGCCCTGTCTTTCGCGCGCGAACAAGCGCGTGGTTTCCGGCTGAATATCGCCGCCGGCACTGCCGTGCGCTTCGAACCGGGTCAGGAACGGACCGTCGAACTGGTGGCGTTGGACGGTGACCGGATTGTCTACGGTTTCAACGCCAGGATCATGGGACCGCTGTAAATGCCGCAGGCCCATCGATCAGCCCCTTTTCAAGATAGACGTGCGGCAGTACCTCCAATGAGGTACCCGCCAACCAGGACGAGCACATGACGCTTCGCATCGACCGCCGCGCTTATGCGGAAATGTTCGGCCCCACCACCGGCGATCGTATCAGGCTGGCCGATACGGAACTGTTCATCGAGATCGAGCGTGATGCGACGATCTATGGTGAAGAAGTGAAATTTGGCGGCGGCAAAGTCATCCGCGACGGCATGGGTCAGTCGCAACGCTGCCACGCCGATGTCGTCGATACCGTCATCACGAATGCGGTGATCATCGACCACTGGGGCATCGTCAAGGCAGACATCGGCATCAAGGCCGGACGCATTGCCGCCATCGGCAAGGCCGGCAATCCGGATATCCAGCCAGGAGTAACCATCGCGATAGGTGCAGCGACCGAGGTGATCGCCGGCGAAGGCAAGATTGTCACGGCCGGTGGCATCGATACACATATCCATTTCATCAGTCCGCAGCAGATTGACGAAGCCTTGTGCTCGGGCGTCACGACGATGCTGGGCGGCGGCACCGGTCCAGCGACCGGCACGTTCGCGACCACCTGTACACCCGGCCCGTGGCACATGGAACGGATGCTGCAAGCCGGCGACGGCTGGCCCATCAATCTGGGCTTCCTCGGCAAGGGCAACGCCAGCCAGTCCGCACCACTGATGGAGCAGATCGCCGCAGGCGCGATTGGCCTGAAACTGCACGAGGACTGGGGCACCACGCCAGCCGCGATCGATACCTGCCTCGGCGTGGCCGAGGACACCGATACTCAAGTGGCGATTCACACCGATACCTTGAACGAGGGCGGTTATCTGGAAGCCACGGTCGCCGCTTTCAAGGGGCGGACCATCCACACTTATCACACGGAAGGTGCAGGCGGCGGCCATGCACCGGACATCATCGCCGTGGCAGGTGAGCCGAACGTACTACCGTCGTCGACGAACCCCACGCGACCCTACACCGTCAACACGTTGGACGAGCACCTCGACATGCTGATGGTCTGCCACCATCTGGACCCGTCGATTGCTGAAGATATCGCCTTTGCCGAATCCCGTATCCGGCGCGAGACGATTGCCGCGGAAGATATCCTGCATGACCTGGGGGCGTTGTCGATGTTGTCGTCAGACTCACAGGCGATGGGGCGCGTGGGGGAGGTCATCATGCGGACCTGGCAGACCGCGCACAAAATGAAAGTACAGCGGGGTGCGCTGCCACAGGACAACACCCGTCATGACAACTTCCGCGTCAGACGCTACATCGCCAAGTACACGATCAATCCAGCGATCACCCATGGCATCTCGCACGAAGTGGGATCGCTCGAAGTGGGGAAATGGGCCGACATCGTGATCTGGAACCCGGCATTCTTCGGCGTGAAGCCCGCGTTGATCTTGAAAGGGGGCATGATCGCCGTCTCGCTGATGGGCGATCCGAATGCCTCTATTCCAACACCGCAACCGGTGCATTACCGCGAGATGTTCGGTACCCGCGGCGGTGCGCTTGCGCGCAGTTCCCTGACCTTTGTCTCGCAAATGGCGCTGGATGCCGATATTCGCGGGCGCTACGGATTGAACAAAGAGCTTGCTGCCGTAAAGGCCTGCCGGAACATTACTAAAGCGCAGATGATCCATAACGCCTGGCAACCGAAGATCACGGTGGACCCGGAAACATACCAGGTCGTGGCGGATGGGCAACTACTGACGTGCGAGCCCGCCAAGGTGCTACCGATGGCCCAACGCTACTTCCTGTTCTGATTAGGCCCCTGCCCGGAACAGCGAAAGTCAATGACATGACGGAATGCAGGAGAAACATCATGCGTAAGATCGAAAGACGTCTCGACCGCAGCGTGCGACTGGCCAGGCCGCTCGTGGCGCGAGCCGGTGTGCTGACGTTGCCGTATGAAGCGCGTTGTAAGAGTCGGCAAGCGGCGACGTTGGACAACGGTGAGGAAGTCGGGCTCGTGCTGCCGCGTGGCACGGTGCTGTCCGAGGGCGATGTGCTGGTGGCCGACGACGGTGGGTTCATCCGTGTGGTCGCCGCTGCGGAAACCTTGATGCGCGTGACGGCGACCAGCGAGGCACGCCTGATTCGCGCCGCCTATCATCTGGGCAATCGCCACACCCCTGTCGAATTTGGAGACGGCTATCTGCAGTTGGAAACAGACAGCGTGCTACGGGCGATGTTGCAAGGTATCGGCATGACCGTCACTGCCGTGGATGCGCCGTTCCAACCGGAACCGGGCGCTTATGGCGGGGGGCACAAACACGGCCATGATGCCACGTTCGCCGAAGACTATGCGCTTGCGCAAAGCGTGTATGCCGAACATGATCACGCCCGTGATCATGGGCATCCACACGACCATGGACACGCGCACGATCACCGGCACGTACCTGACCATCAGCACGGCCATGATAACAGCCAGCACGGGCATGATCATGTGCATGATGCGTCCTGTGGTCACGACCATGGAAATGCACCTGTGCAGTTTCATCGAAAAACGCCCAACCGTACACAAGGCGACGGACCCAGGCACGATCACGATCACGATCACGATCATGGGCATGGGCATGGGAATGGGCACGCGTACAGCCGCAAGCACGATGATCACAAGCACTGACAACGCATTGACCGGGACGTCAGCGCGAACCGCCCCCTCGATGCAAAACGACGCGCGCGTATCGGACCACGTTACGCCTACCGGCGACGATGCATCGAATCGCGAACTGATCGCCTTGTTGCATCTCGCGTCGCCCGCACTGCCGATCGGCGGTTTCAGTTACTCACAGGGACTGGAAGCCGCGGTGGACGTGGGTTGGATCCATGACGGGGACTCTGCGGGCAAATGGGTCCGCAGTGGCCTGACCACGGTGTTGGCACGCTGCGAGTTGCCATTTCTTGCACAACAATGGCACCGGTGGGATACGTTACGCCAGCAGGGCGCGGCAGACACCCACGCATTGCGCGAGGCCGATGCCTGGTTTCTCGCCAGTCGCGAGTCGGCCGAATTGCGCCAGGAAACCGAGCAGATGGGTTGGTCGCTGTCGCAACTCTGCGTGTCACTCGAATGGGGCGACACGGTGATGCGCGAGGTGCTGGGATCCATGAAGCCGCTCTCGCTGCCGACTGCATTTGCGTTTGCCGCACGCGCGCATGACGCTAGCGCACGGTCGACCTGTGCCGCTTACGCGTTCAACTGGGTGGAAAACCAGGTCGCGGCCGCGTTGAAGGCGGTGCCGCTGGGCCAGCTTGCCGGACAACGGGTGCTTTGGGGCTTGCGTGCCGATATCGCGCAAGTCGCCGCGGCGGCAGTGCAAACGCCACCCGACGCGATGTCGACGTTCTCGCCGCTGCTCGCCATTTTGTCAGCACGCCACGAATCCCAATATTCACGATTGTTTCGTTCTTGACCATGACTACTTCCTCTTCCATCACTTCCGCCGTCTCCGGCGTTCGTACCAAGAAACTACCTCCGCTACGCGTGGGCATTGGCGGCCCGGTGGGTTCGGGCAAAACGACGCTGGTCGAGATGCTATGCAAAGCAATGCGTGAACGCTATGACCTGGTGGTGATCACAAACGACATTTACACGAAGGAAGACCAACGTCTGTTGACCGTTGCTGGCGCCCTGCCAGCAGAACGCATCATGGGTGTGGAAACCGGTGGCTGTCCGCATACGGCAATCAGGGAAGACGCCTCGATCAACCTGGAAGCGGTGGATAGGATGCTGATACGTTTTCCGGATGCTGACATTGTTTTTATAGAATCCGGCGGTGACAATCTTGCAGCCACATTCAGCCCCGAATTGTCTGACCTGACAATCTATGTCATCGACGTCGCCGGCGGTGAAAAGATCCCGCGCAAGGGCGGTCCTGGTATCACGAAGTCGGACCTTCTGGTGATCAACAAAACGGACCTTGCGCCGATGGTCGGTGCATCGCTGGATATCATGGCAAGCGATGCACAGAAGATGCGCGGTGCCCGCCCGTTCTTCATGTGTAATACGAAGGCCGGCGCGGGGCTTGACGAAGTGATCCGCTTCATCGAGCGAAAAGGCTTGTTGCAGGATGAAGGTGCAATGTGATGCGTTTCAGAAAACGTAGTACAGCTTAAATGGTGCCTACTGCGATTGACGTTATTTCAACGGCGCGCAAAAGCCAAAACCACCTACGACCTCTTGCGCCAAATCTGCGCTGGTCATTGATATAAAACGGATATCAGCGCCGATATCTATCATTGCAAACGTATTGGAAGGCGAAGATATGCCCATATAGATAGCAGGCAGACCGTAAATTTCCATCGTTGGAATCAAACTAAAGCCGTAGTCGATTTTGTGTCCATACCGTCGCGCGCTTGAACCGAACTTCGCTGCCGTTAATTCAGGTGCCAGATGAAGTCCGCCAGCGATATTCGTTCGTCTTCCATCGTGCAGCACGTTGACAACACACTGATAATTTCCGTGCATGGTTTTTGCATTCAGTGGCTTTGCTGGCACCCAATACATATTCGATGAATAGCCGATGTCTGTCCATTGGACCATTGCACGATATTGACCATCCAGATAGGTCATATAGAGACGACCACTGGCCGCGGTGTCGGGATCCCGCCATTCCATTTCACCCGGTGTCTCCACCTGATTACTCGATGGAGCAAGCACACCTAGCAACGGGATGAGATCCGTTTTCATAACGGAGCAACGAAGCGGGTGCAGGCATCCGCGAAGCGAACCGTCTGCCCCTAATATGATCTGACTCATCACCGGATGAGAAGTCGGCGCAAAACCATTGCCAGCGTCCGTTACAAAAGAGGCCACATAATCATATTCGCCTGCTAATTTCGATACGTCGGTTGTGACAGGTATCGTCGCCTGGAATGAATAACCGAAGTTGTCGACCTCCCCTATCTTTGGAAAGTCGAGCCGGCCGAATACCATGGAGCCGGTCGCCCCTTTCACGACGCTGAATGTAATGGCCGCAACGCGAAGCTTGCTCCGCATCATTGCAGGTACAGCATTGTCGAGCGACAGGCCATCGACGATATAGGCGCCATCCGCGGATTGCTTATAGGAACCCGAGACTGTCCCGCTCAAACCAAGTGTTGACCTGACAAATGTCATTTCAAGACGCCCTTTCATGGGGCTGTCCATATCAATTCTAATGGTATCACCAGCATCCATAAATCCCATATAGATCACCTTGGGCGGTGCCTTGGAAGAAGTGGGTGCTTTCGACTTATTCGTGATCGGATCTGGTGTCGATTTATCTGTAAGCGGATCTGGTGTCGTTAAATTCTCCAGTTGGGAATATGGCAAGTCATGGTTGATGTTGCTATCAGCGTGTCCATCAACGGCGTCAGGATCTGCGTTTCCACTATTGCAAGCATTAAGTGCCAGTACCACAAATAGACCTGCCAGCAAGCCAATCTTTTTTGATATGCATTGCTCAAAAATCAGTTTTCCACTCATTAACGATATTGTTCCAAAAATAGATTTATCAGATGCGTAACGTCTCACGAAAGCGCAGCTACCTTGTGTCGGAGATCGGTTTAAGGTTCCGTATTGGAACTTTATTGAGGAAAACGAAGTGAGCGATTTACAAGGAAATCAAGGTATGCCGTTCCATTTACAAACATGGCGACAGCCTTCGCCATCTTGCACGAATGCGATTACGACACGCATTGCGTGCCGTTCAGATGAAACGTATGTAGTAGCAATAATCTCGGCTTGGCTGACTGCCGCCTTTTAGGAAGATGAGTCCGCGGTGCGGCTTAGATAGCGACCAGTCGATCGCGGGAGATCGTAGCAATCGACGTTACACCAAGCATTCCCATGTCACGGGACACTTCTTGACGCAACAGGTCGACGGCATGCAGAACACCACCGCGGCCACCCACGGCCGCGGCGTACGTGAAAGGCCTGCCAACGAAAACAAAGCTGGCGCCCAGGGCGAGCGCCTTCAAGACATCGGTGCCGCGCCGAATACCGCCGTCGAGCATCACCGGAAAATCCGGCAGCGCCTCGACGATACCGGGCAGCACCGTCAGCGGCGCAACGGCCCCATCCAACTGTCGGCCACCATGATTGGACACGATAATGCCATCGGCGCCAATCGCACGCGCGGTACGCGCATCATCGACATCGAGTATGCCCTTGACGACGAGCAGGCCTTGCCATCGCTGACGAATGCGTTCGAGGTGCGTCCAGTTCAAATGACCGCGATCCGCAAAGTCACGCAAGACAGACTTCGACATGATCGGTACACCCCGCGTGGCGTAATTATTCTCGAAATGCGGCATCCCATGTCGCGCCACCGTTTTCAGGAACGTACCAAATAACCAGCGCGGGTGCGTAAGCCCATCCCACGCCAGTTGGAGCGACGGCCGCAACGGCGTGGAAAAACCGGCGCGCACGTTATTTTCGCGATTGGCCGCTACAGGCGTATCCACTGTGACCACCAATCGTTTAAAACCCGCCATGGCGATTCGATCGAGCAGTGCATCGATCTTTGCCTGTTCGCCCGGCAGGTATGCCTGAAACCACGCATCCGGATTGACCGCCGCCACCTCTTCCATACGAATCAGTGACGAACCGCTCATGATCATTGGAATGCCGGTATCCGCGGCGGCCAACGCCAGCACTTCATCACCACGATACGCAGAAAGCGCGGCGATCCCCATCGGCGCAATACCGAACGGCGCCTCATATGTCGCACCGAGCAAGGTAGTCTGCATCGAACGGCGCGACACATCAACCAACACTCTCGGAATGAAGCGATATCGCTGAAACGATTCGCGATTAGCGCGCACGGACACATTGTCCTCAACGGCACCATCGATATAACCAAAAAGCGGGCGTGGCAAATGACGCCGCGCGGCCACTTCGAAATCATCCAGGCAGAGGATCGAGCGGAACCCCACCGCGCCGGAAGACGTCCGGTCGGGCACGACTGCCGCCTGGGGAGACTCGCCGGCAGTGTCAGTGCCCATACCCGGGGTACGCGCGGTAATGCTGCGGTCGGCCCCGGCAAACAATGGGCGGGTCACCGCATCCACCACCGGCTCGGTGGTCGGCCCGCGCGACTTGCCACCTGATCGCGTTCGAGGTTTGGCCGCCGTGCGGCGCGTACTTGGCGGAATGTCCAACTCGGACACTGCTTCCGAGGTCGGCTCATTGATCGCGATCGGGGAAGTGGCAGTACTGTCGCCCGAGTTCGCGCCCCGCACGCTATCTTCGTGATTACCACGAATGGCGAGGGGATTCGAGTCGGTACCCTTGAGCGGCTCGACAAGCGGGTCTACGGCAGGCAGCTTCATGGAAATGAGGCGTAGGCGTCAGACATCAAACGATAATGCAGCATCTTACCGCATGCATCACGTCTGCCCAACTCGCTAGACGCACTTACCGCTCGAACATGCCGTCCATGCTATTGAATCCCTTGACCTCGATCGGATTGCCGCACGGATCCAGGAAGAACATGGTTGCCTGTTCGCCTGGCTCTCCCGGAAAGCGAATCTGCGGCGCCAACACGAAATCCAGCTTCGCCTCGGTCAGTCGCGTGGCCAGTGCCTTCCAGTCGGCCATCTCCAATACCAACCCAAGATGCGGCATGGGCACCATATGATCGCCGACACGGCCGGTATTCGTCACCGGGAACGGTTCCCCGAGATGCAGCGAAATCTGGTGTCCAAAAAAATCAAAATCGACCCAGGTATTCGTGCTGCGGCCTTCAGTGCAGCCCAGCAAGGTGCCGTAGAAAGCGCGCGACGCGTCGAGATCGCGGACGTGATAGGCAAGATGAAAGGCAGTTTTCATGGAATTGACGGCAAGCGGCTGGCCGGTCTGTGCGCAAAATCGCAGCGTAGCATCGCCTATTCAAAAGAGATAGCATGTAATTTTTTATTCAATCTAAAGGTATTCTTTTGGATACGCGCTATCTTCGTAGCCTCTTGTCCGTCATCGATACCGGCTCGATCGCGGAAGCAGCGCGGACGGAAGGCTTGACGCCGGCCGCTGTCGGCCAGCGCATTCAGGCATTGGAACGACAGCTTGGCGTGCTGCTGATGTCGCGAGCCCGCCATACGGCGCGCCCTACCGAGGCATGTTTGAATCTCGTGCCGCGTGCGCGGCATATTGTCTGCGAAGCCGCCCGTCTGGCCGCGGATATCGATCCGGGCGGCGTGCGAGGGACCTTGCGGGTGGGTGCCATCTCGACCGCCCTCACGGGCTGGATGCCGTCGATGCTGCGCACACTCACCGCGGACGCACCCGGCATCAGACCAATGATCACACCCGGGACATCGCGCGAGTTGTATGAAGCGGTGGCCACCGGATCACTCGATGCGGCCCTATTGGTCGCGCCGCCCTTCGCGGTGCCGAAAACATTGCAGGCAATCACGCTGTGCGAAGAACCGCTGGTATTGGTCACCCCATTGCATGGCCCGAATCACATTGATGGAGACGGTGAGATCGCGCACGCCCGGCTGCAAGACCTGCCATACATCCGGTACGACCCGCAAGCCTGGGGCGGCAGGCACGCCGCGCAGTGGCTCGACGATCACGGTCTGGCACCATCGGTGGTTTGTGACCTGGACGCGTTGGAAACCATTGTCATGCTGGTATCGGACGGCGTGGGGGTCAGCCTGCTTCCACAATGGCAAGGCATCGCGCGGCTGGCGCAAGGATGCCGGTGGACGCGCCTTGCCGTGGCACACCGTCAAGCCACAGAGAATCGGCTCGGCAACGCCACCTCGAAAAGCAAGGCCCGCCAGCCCTTGACGGTCAGTGGCACTGACGAGGGCGAGGGCCGCTACGCACGACGGATCGTGCTGTTGCAGTCATCACACCCCGAGCGCCCCGGCATGCTGACCGCGCTGGCGCAGGCGTTGGGCATCGAAAGCACGGGATTGGTATCGACGAACGGCAACGCCCGCTAAGGGAATCGCACCTACATATTGGCGCGGCGGGATGTACGTCCCCGCCCCCTCGCGTCACACAGCACGCCGCACGATAAGCGCTTGGATCAGACCGGTAATCGCATCCAACGAGCAGCCTTTCTGGCAATAAGCATCAAAGCCCGCCGGAAGACCCTGTCGCGCGACATCGGGGGCAGACAGCGCCGTGAAGGCAATGATGCCGGCGTTGCGCGTATTGACGAGGCATCGCAGCAAATGAGCCGTCTCGAACCCGTCATACTCGGGCATGTTGATGTCAAGTGCAATGATGTCCGGCACCCAATGGGATACCAACTGAATGGCTGACACACCGCCAAATACATAGCGTGTCTCATAACCGTCCTCGGCCAACGCCAACGACAGCGCTTCGGCGGCGGTTTCGTTGTCGTCCACGACAAGCACGCGTACTGGCCTGTCTCGTTCGATGGCGAGTCGGCGCTCGGTCCACATCGCGCAGCGAACCGACGCGTCGCGCAGCGACGTCGATTCCGCCAATCCGAATTCGGGAGATTCTGTAGATCGCATAGAAAACGAAAGTGCAGCACGATCGATGACTGCCATTGCACCCTATCGCCTCCGATAAGAGACAACACGACAAAAGCCAGGCACTGATCCCGGTAGATTGCATAATTACACAAGCCGCGCAAAGGCACTGCGCGCTCCCCACCCTCGTACGGATAACGGCGCGTTTTGCCAATCCTGAAGTGCCAGTTCTCGTTATTTTGACAACGATCCGGCACGCTTCTTTATCCTTTACCTGGTAAAACACGAAAATCTACGGCCCAGTCAGCAAAGTCATGTCAAAAATGGCATAATACCGAGATTCCAGAGTCAGTTCGTCCACCAACGGCGCGAGCGCTTCAGGCTGGCGCAACGATAAATGCGGCGAATTCCTTCGCCCCGGTCGGTGCCCATCAAGTCCCGGTGTGTGATGCCCGTTGGTTGAACCGAACGTCGGCTCACAACGTTGCCGCTTGCCGGCGACGCAGCCTGTATTTCCCGGATGTGTAATGTGGTTACCGTGGCGCTTCATTAGGCCGCGTCGCGACGGGCGGTCCTGATTTAGGAATCGCATGAATGCCACCCATTTGCGCCAGAATGTTCTGGCTGGCTTGACTTCTTCGTTCGCGCTGGTGCCGGAGTGCATCGCGTTTGCGTTGGTTGCGCATTTGAATCCGTTGATGGGGCTATATGGCGCCTTCATCATTTGCACGATCACGGCGATATTCGGCGGTCGTCCGGCGATGATTTCAGGTGCCGCCGGATCAATGGCCGTCGTGATCGTGGCGCTGGTCGTGCAGCATGGCATCGACTACCTGCTTGCGACGGTCGTCCTGTCCGGCGTCGTCATGGTACTGTTTGGCGCGCTGCGCCTCGGCAAGCTGATCCGGATGGTGCCGCACCCGGTGATGCTCGGTTTCGTCAACGGCCTGGCGATCATCATCGCGATGGCGCAGCTTGAACACTTCAAGGTACCGGCCGCCAATGGCGGCACGCAATGGCTGCACGGCGGTCCGCTGTGGATGATGCTGGGGCTGGTTACCTTGACGATGGCAATCGTCTACCTGCTGCCCCGCTTGACCAAGGCTGCGCCCGCCGCGCTGGTGGCGATTATCGGCGTAGGGTTACTGACGCAGTTATTGCATCTGCCTACCCGCGTGCTGGGTGACATGGCGCACATCGCGGGCGGCCTGCCTGTCTTTCATATTCCCAGCGCGCCATGGAATACCGAGACGTTGCGAATCATCCTGCCGTACGCGGTGCTGATGGCGATGGTCGGCTTACTGGAAACATTGCTGACCTTCAACCTGACCGACGAGATGACGCAAACCAGCGGTCAGCCCAATCGTGAATGCGTGGCATTAGGCGCGGCAAATATTGTGTCAGGCCTGTTTGGTGGCATGGGCGGCTGCGCAATGATCGGACAGACGGTCGTCAACCTGTCGTCCGGCGGACGCTCACGCTTGTCAGGCATCGTGAGTGGGGTGATGATCCTGCTGTTCATCTTGTTCCTGTCCCCGCTGATCGAACGTATTCCGATGGCCGCACTGGTCGGCGTCATGTTCGTGGTAGCGCAGCAAACCTTTGCATGGGGGTCGCTGCGCGTCTTGCACAAGGTGCCGCGCAACGATGCAATCGTGATTATTGCCGTCACGATCATTACCGTTTTTACGGATCTCGCGATCGCGGTGGTCTGCGGTATCGTGATCGCCGCATTGAACTTTGTCTGGCAGCATGCGCATGATATTCGCGTCGATGTCATCGATGACGAGCGCGAAAACGACACTCCCGGCCGGAAAATGGCAGCGCAACCCGGCGACAAGATCTATCAGCCGCACGGCACGCTTTTCTTTGCGTCGACGACGCGGTTCCTCTCTCTTTTCGATGCCAAAAAGGACCCGGCGCGGGTAGTCATCGACTGCCGCTTTCTACGAGTGGCCGATCATTCGGCAATCGCGGCACTGGAGAGCTTGTCAGGGCGCTATGCGCAAGCCGGCAAGCGTATGGAATTGCGACGCTTGTCGCCGCGCTGCGCACGATTGCTCAGCCGCGCAGGTGTACCAGTGCCCGAAGGCGTACGCTAGGAACGCGTTGTGTGGGCAACGACGTGCGCCATCGTGCGCCAGGCACTTCAAGGTGTTAACGCATGTTGCCGGTGTGACCGAGTGAATAACGCCCCGGCTGCGGCCAGACGGTCAGGCCGTGAGGCTCCATCCCTACCTTTATCGAACGCGTCATCCCGGTAGCGGTGTCTATTGCATACACCACATCATCGAACCGGCCGGACAACCACAGGGTCTTGCCATCCGCACTGACATTACCCATATCCGGGCTGCCGCCCCCGGCGATCGGCCAGGTATGGACGACTTGCTTTGTCTCAAAATCAATCACGGACACGCTGCCCGGACCGCGGCGTGCGCCATGAACGCGATGCGAGCCGCGATTCGCGACGTAGAGATACTTGCCATCGCGACTCGGATACAAGCCGTGCGTACCGATACCGGTGGCAATAAAGCCGACCTTGGTGAACGCATTGCCATCGACGACAAACACGCCATCGGCCATCATATCGGCCACATAGAACACACGGCCATCTGGCGAGACGCGAATATCCTGCGGCATGCCTCCCTTGTTCAATTCGAGGTAGCCGACGACCTTGCGATTCGCCATATCGATTTTCGCTAGTTTGCCGCCAAATTCACAGGTGAACAGTGCGTACTTTCCGTCGATCGAGAAGTCCGCGTGGTTGATACCCTTGCACTCCGGCACCTCCAGACTCGACTGCAACGCCATGGTATGTGCATCGCGGAAGTCCAGTCGTGCGTGCGCCTCCGCGACAACGATGGCTTGCTTGCCATCCGGTGTGAAATACATATTGTACGGATCGTCCACCGCCACGGACGCACCCGGCTTGCCGGTAACCGGATCGATCGGCGTCAAGCTGCCGTCGTTGTGTCCTTCCGCATTGTTGGCCACCCACAGCGTCTTCAAATCGTAGGCTGGAACCACGTGCTGTGGGCTGCGCCCAACCTTGAACTTGTCGACGACGCGAAAAGTTTCTGGATCGATCACATAAACGTCGTCAGAGCGCAGGTTTGGCACATAGACGCGCGGCAATGCCGACTTGACCGTCGGGCTCATGTCGCTCGACGTCGTGTCGCTGTAAAGATTGTTGGGGTCCGTGACCGGCATCATGCCCGAAATGGTTTGAATCGGCGTGGGCGAGCCATTCGTCGCGGCGGCGGGCCCCTTGCCCGAATCAGCGGCGTGGGCCACCACCGCCACACTCAACGACGCGGCCAGCGCCGTAATGACCGCTCGGGCGATGCGTGAATTTTGCAAAGACATAAACGAATTCCGGTGGATCAATATCAGGGATCGCGCGATGCGGGCCGCTCCGCGCAATCACATTTCAAGCCTAGCATCGTACGCGCCGTGCGGCGCCGCGCTATCCCCACATTTTTTGATACCGCACAACACAGCGTCGACGTCGCCCTCACTGCGCCTCTCGGATGGCCGCGACGGTGTTCGAAACGATTGCATCGACACCCAACTGACCCAATGCCGCGGTAGCACGACGCGGATCGCCGCCATACACACCATCTGCCGTCCCCGGCTTTGGCGCTGTTCGCATTGCCTCGGAGCGCACCATCGACGGCGCAACCGCCATCTGCAACGCGGCGTCGGCCAACCCAGCATGGGTGCCGATCTCGTCGTCGCGGAAGCCCTTGGCACGGAGGATGGCATTAAATCCCTCGGAGCTTGTTTGATAATAGGTCTCCGGCACCAAAGCACGCGCCTTACCGCCCGCCCACTCGCGATTCAATTGCGCCACGACCTTGCGAACATCGCCTTGGTAACCGCCGTGATCGCCGAGGAACACAATGCGCGTGAACCCATGCACCTTGAAGCTGTTCGCCGCGGCAACCAGCGTTTTCTCGAACACATCATCCGGCACCGTGATAGTCCCTGGAAACCGCATATGCGACGTCGGCGGCGCATAGCCGCCTTCCGGCACATAGGCAATCACCGGTGCGACCAGCGCATTACCCAACGTGCGCGCGATACGCTCGGACAGTATCCCGACCCGTACGTCGTGCTTTCCAACGGCGATATACGGACCACTCTGTTCGGTACCACCGATTGGAATCAGTACCGTGGTCCGGCCAGCGCTCACCGCGTCGCGGATCTCGGGCCATGTCATTTGTTCGACCCGCACCTCGTCCGATCTCGCCGAAGCAGCCTGGCCGTTTGCTGCCCCGCCTCCGTTGGCGGACCGCGCGGGCTGCAAGGCACTACCTAACGCCAGCACGCACATCGCCACTACGGCGGGCAACCTTGAAATCTTTCTCACTTTTGCAGTCTTCTTCGACACGTTGCGCCCTCAAGTCGACGATCGTTCGAGCGAATATGCCGGACGCGTCGGATGTTGGTTCCTGCGCCGCAAGTCTATCGACTTAGTCGACACAAGACAAATCGAACTCCCGGCCCCGATGCCGCCTGTCCGACGTCGTGACCTCGTGCATTATAGACACACGTGGCCACGCGCTTTTCCACAGTAGCTTCATAGACAATCGTTGTGCAGGGCGTCGACGCATCTGATAATGCATGCCTTGATAGCGGGGAACGAAACCGATGGACCCGGAAGACTTGCAACGCCTGGTGACGACACGCATGCCATTTGGCAAATACAAGGATCGGGTAATAGCGGATCTACCTGGTGCTTATCTGGCGTGGTTCGGACGTGAGGGTTTCCCGCCCGGCCAGATCGGCCGACTGCTCGCGCTGATGCACGAAATCGATCACAACAATCTGCGCACGTTGCTGCAACCGTTACGTCGCTAATCAATCAGGCTGCTGGCAAGGCGACAAGGGCAATCGCCTTTGTATTGGCCGCCGCGAGCGCCGCCGCTGTTGCCGTGAAAAAACAGCTGCGACGGCTATCATGCGCGCCGCCGCCCCGACGCACATTGCATGCGCCGCTAGTGCGATCCTGCGATCATTCCTCGGACGTCACCGTCTTGACGGCGTCCCACTTGCCGCCTGTCACCTTGTATAAAGTGGTCTTCGCGTGGCGCAGGTCACCGTACTGGTTGAACGTGATATGTCCCAGCACGCTATCGAAGGACAATTTCGCGATGGCCGGTCCAAACACCTTCGGATCCGTGGAGTTCGCAGCCTTCATCCCTTCGATCACAACCCATGCTGATTGGTAGGCAAACACGGCATAGCCGACCGAATCCCCCTGGTACTTGGTACGGAATGCCGTCAGGAATTTCTGTCCTTCCGGCGTCTTGTTCAATTGCGCGCCTTGCTCGAAGGCGTACATCCCTTCCGCCGCGTCGCCAGCCAGCGTCAGGAACTTCGCATTCGCAAAGCTCGCACCTGCCATCAATGCGCCCTTGTAGCCCAATTGGCGGGCTTGCTTGACGAACATCGAACCCTGTGGCGCAAGGCCTGCAAAGAAGATCAAATCGGCGCGTTTACCTTTCAGCGACGTCAAGACCGCACGGAAGTCAACATCCTGGTCACCGATATACTCATGCGCCACCATGTTGCCGCCATCGGCCTTCACGGCTTTCTCAAACTCCTCGGCAAGACCTTGACCATAGGCGGTACGGTCATCGACCACCGCAATGCGCTTTAAATGCAGTTCTTTCACCGCATAATCGGAAGCCGCGGTCGCAACGGTGTTGTCGGTACCGTACGGGCGATACAGTAGCTTATACCCATGCTTCGAAATGCCGGGATTGGATGCCGACGGGACGATTTCAGGGATACCAGCCTTATCATAGTAGGACGACGCGGCAATCGTTGGACCGGAGCCATAATGGCCAACCACCGCTACCACTTTCTGGTCGACAAGACGATTGGCGCCTTGCACAGCAACACGCGGATCACCCTGGTCATCCTGCGCAATCAGTTCGAACGTAATCGTCTTGCCGCCGATAACCAGATGCTGCGCGTTTGCTTCATCCAGCGCCAATTGAGCACCCTGCTCCTGATCCTTGCCGTAGTTCGCCAACGGCCCAGTCAACGGCCCGTTGTATCCGATCTTCACGGTCTCGGTACTTTGCGCATGGGCCGTCATCGGCAGTGCAGTACCCGCTACCCAGGCCAACAGCGCGACGGACACGGTCCGACGCGCGCGCCGTCCCATGCTCGTGCAGCGTGCCATTACGCTCATCGCCTGACTCCGTTCCATCTCATCCCGTGCTTCCATGCAATACTCCAGACCAAGTGTGATAAGGCTAGGGCGAAGGACGCCTGTCTATACGCAACAATGTCACGCCGTCCAGCAGATGCCTGAATCTTCAGGCCTGCCGGACAGCAAACGATAAGGCTGTTAATGACTCCGATCACGCCGCCCGCATCAGACAATATGCTTTCAATATTCTTATAACAATGTCTGTCAAATTTACGTGTGGCGAACATCGCCTAACGTATGCCCATCCGCATCGACCGCGCCGGACTTTGTAGCGATCTACCAACTTCGCAGGGTTTGCATCTAGGTTGATCGGCCAAATGTCACGGGCGATCATCCCGCATCCACGCTATCTCGGCTGTCGCGTGACTGTCCGTCGCCAGCAACCAAATCGCGTTTTTTGATCATCGTGAAAATTTGTCTGATCAAAAAAAGACTTACAGTATGCAATTTGAATAGACAACCCAGTGAGTAGCGGAATGAAGCAGATCGACATCAACTCGGATATGGGAGAGGGTTTTGGCATCTATCGTGTTGGAGACGACGCCGCGATGCTGGACATTGCCACCACGGCCAACCTGGCTTGCGGCTATCATGCAGGCGATCCGTCGATCATGACGGCTATTTGCCGCACTGCGAAAATCAAGGGGGTGGCAGTTGGCGCGCATCCAGGCTATCCCGACCTATGGGGTTTTGGCCGGCGCAATATGCCATTCACGAAGGACGAGACGATGGCATTGCTTGCCTACCAGATCGGCGCATGCGACGCGATAGCGCGATCCGTGGGGTACCAGATGACGCACGTGAAAACGCACGGCGCGGTGGGTCATGTGATCGCCAATGATCCGGAAATGGCGGAAGCGTTCGCGCTGACGGTGCGGCGCATCAATCCCGAATTACGCATTGCGGTGATGTCCTGCACATTGCTAGAAGACGCAGTCGTGGCGGCGGGCTTGCCGATTTTGCGGGAGTTGTACGCGGATCGAGCCTATCTGGATGATGGCAGGCTGATGCCGCGCAACCGCGCAGGCGCGGTGATCCATGACGCGGAAGACGGTGCTCGTCGCGCGGTCGCAATGCTCGAAGCCGGTGGCATCATCACCGAATCCGGCAAGATCTTGCCTGTGGCAGCGGATTCGATCTGCATTCACGGCGATACCCCGGGCGCACTGGATATGGCCCGCGCGGTCAAGGCGCGGGTGATCGAGGCCGGCTGGAAAGTGCGGCCATACACCGCGGCCTGAAAGACTCCCGAGCCGCGCAATGGCCCGCTCCGCCCGACTGGCTAACGTCACCCGCCACTGCTTCGTCCCCACTATTTTGGAACAGCCGTTTCCGATGCTGCACGCATCAGACGTAAAAACCACGTAACGAGGCCAATTTGGGGACTGGAAAGACTCGTTTCGCGCGCTTTACCGCCGCTGTCCGCACCAAACTTGACGCCTCGCCGTACCGTGGCGCACGATCCTTACGCACGCGTGAAGCGTCCTCTTACCGTAACATTCCCTTTTGTCATGAAAACGCTTGCTGTCGAACCACTCACCCGCGACGTCTTCGCACCCTTCGGCGATGTCATCGCATTGGAAGGGGCGCGCCAGATTCCCATTAATCTGGGTACGACCATCCGTTTTCACGACCTCGCGAAAGTCGATGTCGAAGAGGCGGGTGGCCGTACCGCCATCAACCTATTCCGTGGCCAGCCCCGGACCTTGCCCTTCGAGATAAAGATGATGGAGCGTCATCCCCTCGGCAGTCAGGCATTCATTCCCTTGACCAAGGCGCGCTACCTGGTCGTGGTCGCACCGGCCGGCCCCCTCGATCCGTCGCGGATCCGCGCTTTTGCCAGCAGTGGCTGGCAAGGAGTGAACTATGCGAAGGGAGTCTGGCACCATCCGCTGCTGGCACTTCCGGGAACCACGGACTTCATCGTCGTTGACCGGGTTGGCGATGGCTTGAACCTGAACGAACAGGATTTGGATGTGCCGATATGGGTAACGATGCCTGACGCTTGATCGGCCGAAATCCAGGGAATCGGCTGAAATTCAAGATAAACTGCCATACATCCATCCGTCGTTGAACCGTGATGTCTGTCTCTGCCCACGCCACACCCGCACCAGCCTTTCCTGATGAAGATGCACGCGTCGCGCTGCTACAACGCCTGAATCTGCTGGACACGCCGCCCGAGGAGACGTTTGATCGCGTGACGCGGTTGGCGTCGATCATTGCCGGCACCCCCATGGCAATGGTGACCCTGGTCGACAACGAACGTCAGTGGTTCAAGTCCAGCGTTGGCATAGAATCAAAGCACACGCCGCGCGATATCGGGTTCTGTCCCCACGCGATGGTCAGCGATGACCTGTTCGTGGTGCCCGATGCCGAAAATGACCCGCGGTTCCAGCACAATCCGCTCGTTACCGACAGCCCGCATATTCGCTTCTACGCCGGCATGCCATTGCGTTCATCGCAAGGGCATGCGCTGGGCACCCTGTGCGTCATCGACACCAAGGCTCGACAACTGACGTCCGAACAGGAAGAAGCGTTACGAGACCTTGCCGCGATTGTCCGGCGGGAATTGCTGCAGCGCGAGGCCACGGTGATGTCACAGTCGATGCAACGCGCCGAGGGTCGTGCGCTGGAAGAATCGAGCGCAGTTCTGCACGCCACGTTTCACCAGGCAGCGGTCGGGATGGTCGTGCTAGGAATGGATGGACGTCTGCAGCAATTAAATCAGCGCTTTGCATCGATGCTCGGCTATACGGTAGAGCAGTTGCAAGGCAAGCATTTCAGTGAATTCACGGATGCCGACGACGTTGCATTGGCGGCGGCGGATACGGCCCGTATGCAGAGCGGCGCCATCAGTTCATATTCACGTGAACGGCGCTATCGCCGGCGCAATGGCGAATATGTCTGGGTCAATGTGACGGTTGCGTTGGCCCGCACGTCGGATACGCAACCGCTGCACTATATCTCCGTCGTCGAAGACATTTCGGAACGCAAACGAAGTGACGATGCCCTGGCGGAACTACGCGCGGAACTGGAAGCGCGTGTGGAGCAACGTACGGCCGAATTGAAAGCGGTAAACACCGACCTTGCCCATGTCGTAGCCGAACGCGATCGGACGATTGCGGCACGACGACTGATCGAGGAGGCGTTGCGCACCAGTCGTGAAACATTGCAGACGATCACGGACAATCTGCCGGTTCTGATCGGTGATATCGATGTGGATCTCCGTTATCGATTCACCAACGCCACATATGGCGAGGTCTTCCACTGCGACGCCTCGCAGTTGCCGGGACGACGTGTCGCGGACGTCGTCCGGCCGGACCTGATGGCCCGGCTCGCCCCGATGTTAGAGCGCGTGCTGGCCGGGGAACGCGTCGTTAACGAGAACGTCGTCTATGACGAGGCCTCCGGCCGTGTATGGAGCGCGACCTACATCCCCCACTATAAACACGACGTGATCAACGGCTTCTATGTCGTCAGCTATGACGTAACCGAACGCAAACGCCTCGAGTCGTCGCTGACGGAGCAGGCATTGCAAGACCCATTGACGCTGTTGCCAAACCGTCGTGCCTTACTTGCACATGTCAGCGATGCTATCGCTGACAGTGCACCACTGGCCATCCTGTTTCTCGACCTTGACGGCTTCAAACGCGTCAACGATCTTTACGGACACGAGAGCGGCGATGTGCTGTTGACAAGAGTGGCCGACCGATTGCGCGCGACGGTACGCGCCAGTGACGTGGTTTCCAGGTTGGCAGGCGATGAATTCGTGCTGGTGCTACATGCGTTAAACACGCACCACCTCGTCGCCGCCGATGCGCGACGCGTGGCAAGCGGTCTGATCGAAGCGCTGAATGTGCCGGTCGATATCGGCACGCACCAAGTGCGCATTGGTGCAAGCATCGGCATTGCCTATTACACCGGGCGACCTACGCGCCCGATCACGGCGAAAGGCTTACTCACCTGCGCCGACCTAGCCATGTACGAGGCGAAAGCGTCGGGCAAAAACACCGTTCGCCTGGCAAACGAAGATCGTGTGCTCGCCCACGCGCCGCGCACGCATGACGAGACGGCAGGTTGAACCTCGTCATGTGTCCGATTGCGCGACGCTGCGCGTGTTGGCCACCCTCAACCCAGCGTTCGGGCCGTAACACCCAGGTCTCGCCAGTGCTCCGGATGGCAGGTGAATAGAAGAATCTGGTGCCGCGTTCCGGCATCGAACAACGCTCGCTTCATCTGCGCGAGGCGTATCTCGTCGCTGTGTACCAATGCATCGTCCAGCATCAGCAAGGTCGGATGCCCGGCCTCCCGCAACAAGTCGGCGTAGGCAAGGCGCGTGAGAACACCTAATTGCTCGCGCGCGCCGAAACTCAATGCGTCGACATCGGCCTGCTCGTCACCCGCACCCGGTGGTACCCCGCTGGCGTCGCCGACTGCGTCACCGATATGACGATATCGTTCCCGCACCAATGTCACGGGTTGCATTTGCGCATCCAGCATTAATGCCGCGCCTGGGAACAGCAATGACAGGTAATGCTGAAGATAACGTTGCAATGGCGCCTGCAACCGCTGTACCAATGCCCTCTGTTTGTCGCGGAGCAACATCAGCAAATAATCGAGCGCCGATGCCCGCCGCCGCATCTCGTCGCGGCGACGTTCCGCCTCGGCCAAGGCCCGTGCAACATCGGCGGCCAACTCATCAAGCCCCTGTGCACCCGCAGCCTCCAGCGATACTTCCAATTTCAGCAGCGCCTTGCCTCGCGCATCGTGTTGCAGAGCGTGTTGCTCCGCACTGCGCGCGAAACGCGCGATATCCTGGCGCAGAATGTCCGGCCGCGCCTGCGCGATTTCACGCTCCTGTTGGGCAATGCCATCCTGCAGTGTGCGGGCCTGCGCCAATGCGTCAGTCAATTGCCGGGCGATGGCCGTGACCCGCGCTTCACGGTCTGGGGCCTCTAGCGCCGACTGCGCCTGCTGCCGCTCGCGCTGCGCGGCCTCGGCCCCTGACTGAGCCTGCGCAGCCAGCAGTCGCGCATCATGCCACTGCCGCGTGATCCGCTCCATCTGCAGCCGCGCATCCGACTGCGCGGCAACTTGCATCGCTGCCTCCGCTTCAAGCGTAGCGACGTCCGCCATGAGATCGGCGTTGGCGTTGGCGTTGGCGTTGGCGTTGGCGTTGGCGTTGGCGTTGGCGTTGGCGTTGGCGTTCATGGTGACGGCGATATCTTGCGTCACATCAACATACGCCTCGATACCAGAGGGCGGTGTCCGCAAACGATCAGCGCTGTCGCGCAAGGCGTGATGGGCATCACGCAACGCCTCCACGCCTTGCGGCGCCAGGGCGTGGAGCGCCGCTTTCGCTGCCTGCAGATCCGCCTGGGCAATACGCGACGCCTCACGGCGTTCACGTGCCGCGTCCAGATCAGTCAACCCGTGTACGGCCAATAACGCATCGTGTACGCCCTGCAATGCCGCTTCGTCTCGCGCCATTGTTGTCAGGTCGGCTCCCCCAGGAACAATTTCAAGACGACCGATATCCGGGATAACGATTGTCTTCGCGGACAGCAACAACTGCTCACCATCTCCGCTGAGCGCGAGGTCGCCTATTTGCAGCGTGGCGCCGGGAAGCAACGCATGCCGCACACGCGTGGCCGCCACTTCGCGTCGCACCCGAAGATCTCGCAAAGCGTCACGTTGTTGCTGAAGCGTCGCCAGCACCCCGTCGTCGATGGCAAGCGCCGATGCGGCGGTCTGGCATGCGCGTACCCATGTTTGGGCATCCTCCGCCTGCTCCAACTGATGTTTGGCCTTCTCCGCCGACGCAATGGCATCGTCACGTTGACGCCACCATTGCAGCGCGCGCAGCCGGCCCTGCAAGCGGGTGACCTGTCGATCCGCCTGGTCCAGCGTTGCTTCAGCTTGCTCACGGCGAGCGGCGCATTGCTTCAATACGGCATCGGCCTCGGCGCGCTTTTCTGCTGCCATCGCTTCCGTGGTCTGCCGCAGTTCAAACGCGCTGCGTTGCGCGTCAAATGCTTCGCGCTGTTCGCGCAGCAAGTCGATCCGCGCATTACATTGCTCCCAATGTCGACGCGACTCCTGCAATGCCTGCGTCAACGCATCCACCCCGGCGAGCTGCTGTTCCGCATCCCGCTGCCGCGCACGCAACGCTTGCCAAGGCTGCGCCGCGCTGTCTTCGGCATGGGCACGACGCAATGCGCTTAGCGCATCGACTTGCTGGCGATACGTCGCGATCTGCCGCGCCAGGGTCTCGCGTTGTTCGGATAGGACCTGATACCGCGCGATGGCTTCCGCATACGCACCGCGGGGCGCCCCGGTAGTTGGTGTCAGCAATATATTACGCTCCGCTTCCACCTGCGCCGTCACCGCGTCAGCGCCCGTACTCGATAGCGCGTCCAGGTTGCCCTGCAACACGCTTCGCAGATGATCGGTCGCATAAGTGATGGCCTCCCGAAAGGCTTGCCCGCTACCTTGCTGAATCCAGAGCAAGCCAGGCACCCCCCACTGCGGCGCATCACTCGCGCCGCGCGAAGCATAATGAAACCCAAGCAATTCGGCCAGTTTATCTTCCGCGGACGCACCATCGAGCGTTGTTGCAGCAAGCCGAGTGCCAACGTGGGCGATCGATGTCTCGCCAATACGTAGCATGCAGCGCTTACGTTGCAAAAACCGCTTCGACAATGCATAGGATCGACCGTCGATCTCGAAGTCGATATCGATTTCCGGCGCGGCGGCACTGTCACCCCACGGTCGTAGGTCTTCAACCCCATTTGATCGATGCCGTTCCAAAAAGGCCGCGCGGATAGCGGCGACCACCGTACTCTTACCTGCTTCGTTTGGGCCACTAAACAGATTGATACCATTGTCCAGGTCTCGCAGTTCCAAAGGCTGCCGGAACTGCCGAACCTGTTCGAGGCGAATGCGTTGCAGTTTCATTGACGATCCTCGCCAGGCTGCAGCATTCCGGCCAGCAGCACGAGGGCATCGTGCGCGCATTCGGCTTTCTCTACATCGGGCTGTTCTTGCACATCGCGTAACGTCGCGATCACGTCGCCCAGATAGCCATCCGCATGAAGAGCGGCGATGTCCTCCGCCGTGGGCTGCAAGCGCAGAGCGCGCATATCGGCGGTCACGCTGCGGGCGCGCCCTTGCGCGCGATCCAGTGCACGCTGCAGTCGTTGCTGCCCGGCCAGGTCAACCTGCCCCGCCACCTGGTATTGCACGACATCATTGGCCTGCAACGCGGCGACATCTTGCAGCAACGCATCGAGATCACTGTCGACCTGTAAGGAAGCGGCATGGGCGCGCCAGCGATATTGCGTGAACGGCAACGGTACGACCGTCGGCAGCTCGCGACGCGCCGTGCCGGCACGCGGCACATGGTTGTCGGCCGGCGCCGCGGCCCAGGACACCAATAATATTTGTCCAGAGTCGTTGGCGCGGAAGCGATCCGTTTCCGGTGTGCCGCTATACCAAGTGCGGGCATCGATACGGCGCGTACCGTGCCAATCCCCCAATGCCAGGTAGTCCAACGCCGCCTGGTCAGCGCGATCCGGTGCGATCGGGTTACTCGAATCGATATCATCGGCAAGGATGCCCTGCACGCTACCGTGTGCCAGCCCGATGCGCCACCACCCTGGCGGTGTGTCGGCCTGGGCGAACCACTCAGTCAGGTCATGATGCGTATGGCGTTGCGTCAGCGGTGCCGGCAGAATCGCCATGCGCAACGGTTCGAACAAATGAACGCGTGGCGTCAGACAAAGATGCACGTTGTCGGGAACACAGCCTAAGCGTTGCGCACGCGACCAGATGGATTCGGACAGCGCCGCATCATGGTTACCCGGCAACATCAACCAGGGGCCGGAAAATGCCGCGAGGCTATGGAACAAGCGATGGATCGTGCGATCACTGAGTCCTTGCGCATCGAACACGTCGCCCGCGACCAGCACGGCGTCCACTTCTTCCGCCTGCGCATGCCGCGCAATACGCTCCACTACCTGAAAACGGGCCTCGACCAACATAACGCCGTCTTCAGTCGGGAAGTTGTTGTATGGCTTGCCGATTTGCCAATCCGCCGTATGCAGAAGGCGCAACCCGCGTCGACTGTCAGTGACGGCGACCTGATCCGCAGCGGGTTCCGGCGAGGTTGGCGTGCCGGCCCGCGTCGTCGCGGCGGGTGGCGCGGCATCCGGCGCCATGGCAGCTGCGTCAAACCAATCGGTGGGGCCCACAGTATCGGGCGTATCGAACATCGGCATGGGGTCCAGGCAAAACGCGAAAGAAATGACAAAAGACAAAAGACAAAACGGCGACGGCGCCGGTCGTCATGTTACCAGCCGCGCGCCCACTACCTGCCATGCTGGTCAGACCGATCCCCTCACCGTACAATGCTTTTCCGAAACTTTATCGAGATGGCCGCATGTCGACTGAATGGACTTTTCGTTTGGCGAAACCTGACGATACCGATGCCATCGTGGCCTTGATGCAATCGGCGTATCGAGGTGAATCCGGAAAACAAGGTTGGACGACGGAGTCTGATCTACTGGATGGTCAGCGAACCGACGCGGCCGAAGTCCTCGAAACCATCACCAATGCCGACAGCGTCGTCATCGTCGCATTTGCATCGACACCGACGGGGCCCCGTTTGGTGGCAACCTGTAACACCGCCCGCGACGCGGTTGCTTCGGCAGCCTATTTCGGCGCGTTTGCCGTCGCGCCGGACTTGCAGGCACGCGGACTCGGAAAGCGTATGTTAGAGCAAGCCGAAAAGCATGCGCGTCAAGCCTGGGGAGTGGACACGATGCGACTGTGCGTTTTACATACCCGTGAGGAACTGATTGCGTTCTATCGGCGTCGAGGCTATGTGCCCACCGGCGAAACCGGACCGTTCCCCTATGGACAGCCGCGCTTTGGTATTCCAAAAGTTCAGGGACTTATGTTTCTCTGGCTATCGAAAACTTTACCTTGACTGATTTAAAAACACTCGTTTGAATAAATCGAAGTAATCCACTAATGCTGCACTATATTTGATCGTCCCCCTTCACTAGTGTCATTCCGAGTCGTTAATCGCGATGCGACCGGCAGAAGCGCGCGACGTCAACGCAATGGCGAGGGTTACCGCCACGGCAAGTAGTTTTGTCATTCAAAGCACATTGCGCTACTTCGGCCAGCCTCATTTTTATTTTTCGGTTTAGCGAGCGCATCATCAACGCATAGCCGGAAAAAGTGCTTCTTTCTTTTTATGCACCAAAACCGCATTGGACCACCGCCTTTTTGCATATTTAAGCGCAGCGATCCAATGCGGCTGACAAGGCCGACTTTCCACCGAGACGCGCAATGAATCTTGCCAACATGACCATAAAAAACAAGCTAATCGCCGGCTTTGGCGTATTGGCGTTGCTCGTGATGATCGTATCCGCGATGTCGCTTCGCGCGCTGGGTTGGGCGACGGATGGCTTCTCGCATTTCGTCGACGGCGTTAGCGCACGCGCCGACGTCGCCAGCCAGTTCCGCACGGCAGTTGATCGCCGTGCCATCGCCGCGCGGAACTTGGTCCTGGTCACGAAGCCGGCCGATGTCACATTGGAACGCGCCGCCGTTGAACAGGCGCAAGGCGATGTCGTCAATCGCCTCAAGCAGTTGAACGACATGATAAACAATGCGCGTGATGCCAGTGACAAGGCCAGGTCCCTGGTTGCCGAAATGAATCGTATCGAAGCGCTATATAGCCCGGTCGCGTTGAAGATCGTCTCCCTGGCCTTGAGCGGCGATCACCAGCAGGCCGTTGTCATGCTGGACGAAGACTGCCGCCCTTTGCTGACCGCATTGATCGCCGCGACCGATGCGTACGCGACGTACACCCGCGAAGTGCAACGCGAACGCGTCGCCGAATATGACGCGCAATTCGTGATTCAACGTAATCTCCAGATTGCCCTGTGCGTGGGCGCCGTGGCGTTGGCGACCCTAGCCTGCTGGTTCATTACCCGCTCTATCACCCGCCCTATCGACCGTGCGGTCCGGGTGGCGCAAACCGTCGCCAAGGGTGACTTGACCAGCAAAATCGTCGCAACATCGAACGATGAGACCGGCACCCTGCTGCGTGCCCTGGCGGAAATGAACGCGCATCTACGGGAGACTGTCGGACGCGTACGAAATAGCGCAAATTCAATTGGTACCGCAACGCGTGAGATCGCTGCCGGCAATATGGATCTGAGCCAACGTACCG
Source organism: Robbsia andropogonis (assembly GCF_034047095.1). Taxonomy (NCBI): domain Bacteria; kingdom Pseudomonadati; phylum Pseudomonadota; class Betaproteobacteria; order Burkholderiales; family Burkholderiaceae; genus Robbsia; species Robbsia andropogonis. Next base: position 407,420 of record NZ_CP139164.1, read on the forward strand.
AGGAACAAGCCGCATCCCTCGAAGAAACGGCAGCCAGCATGGATGAATTGACGCAAGTGGTGCATCAAAACGCCGAAAACGCGCATCAAGCAACGGCGCTTGCGACCAACGCATCGGAAATTGCAACAAAGGGTGGCGATCTCGTCGATCGCATGGTGAACACGATGCATGACATCGAACGCAGTTCATCAAAGATTGCCGACATCACGGGTTTGATCGAAGGCATCGCGTTCCAGACCAACATTCTGGCGTTGAACGCCGCGGTGGAAGCGGCGCGGGCAGGGGAAGAAGGGCGCGGCTTTGCGGTGGTGGCCGGGGAAGTCCGGAACCTGGCACAGCGGTCCGCTTCTGCCGCGAAGGAGATCAAGGAACTGATATCGACGTCGGTCGTTCAGGTCCAGCAAGGCTCCACGCTGGTCGGCGAAGCGGGGGGCACGATGCATGAAGTCCAACAGGCGATTACCCGGGTCAGCATGTTGATGGCGGACATCGCCAGCGCATCGAACGAGCAGGGACATGGCATCGGACAGGTCAACGAAGCCGTATCCACGATGGACAAAGTCACCCAACAGAACGCAGCGCTGGTCGAAGAAGCGGCGGCGGCCTCCGAATCGCTGCGCCAACAAGGTCGGGAACTAACCGACGCGGTGGCGTTCTTCGTCTTGGAAGCAGGCCAGAGTCATGCCATGGCGCTCGGCGCGAACGACGACGATTTGCACAGCAAACCGCCGACGCGCCCTCGTAAGCCGACCCGCACGGTATCGCGCGGTCATTCAGTGCCTGCCTTCCCAATTGGGGTTGGCGCGCCGGCGATGGCCCGTGTTAGCGCGATAGACTAGGGTTCTCGTTCCGCGCAATCCTGATTCCGTCCCACCGTGGACGGAGGCCACACCTACGCGCTTGACCATCGTCCGCTTCGGCCGTTTTTATCTGCAGAAATTACCTGAATCAATGCGTTTAGTGGCTCCTATTGATCGAATTTACCGATTTATCAACATTCAATGATCAAGATGTCGGGTTCATGGTGCAGTAACGGTTAAAAAATAAATTCTCAAAAAAATCCTAAAGTTCTTCCCGCGTGCGCCGTTTACTCCGTTGTCGACATAAAACCAGCAGCCGATCCGATAAAAAGCGGACCCCCTGCCCCGACTCACACCCTATCTATCGCCCGGGGATTGACGATGCTCAGACAACGACTCTATGTGTGGCTGCGTGGCAAACTGTTCGCGCAACAATATGCACAAATGGACGCACTGTATGGTGACAGCGCCCGACCCGCAGGTCCCGACGTGTCGGCACGCGGCCAGTTTGCACAGGTGTCGGATACGCTAAGCACGGCTGCCGGGGCAGTGTCCGACAGTTTGGCAGCCGCTACCGCCAGCGTGACCGAAACGATCGTTGCCGCAACGGAAGCCGCCACCGGCGCAATGGCGGCATCGGTCAACGCCGTGTCCGCGGCATCGGCCGTCTCTCCGGTGAGCATCGACTCGGCCACCGTTCCCGTAGCTGCGCATTCCTGATTTTGAGTGAGGGGTTTGACGTGCATGGATAGGTACGCCTGACGGTTGTCGGTCGGGCTGCGCTTTTGCGTTTGACTGTCAGTGATCCGCCTTTGGCTGAGTCCTGGACTATTTCCCGGATTGGCTGGTCGCACGCAAAAAATAGCCGTGGTACCCACCGCCATCCCTCTCACTTTCTATCTGGGCCACGATCAGTATCCTGTGTCAGTCACCGCGAACACATCTTCCTTTTCGCCAAAGAAAAGCGTCCTCGGCCGTAAGAATGCGATAGTGCCGGCGTCACTTTCCCCTTGTGCTTTGGCGCAGTACTCGCGGGCCTGCTTCATGAAAGCGATGGCGCACGTCTGCGATGCGCCATTCTGTATAAGAGCTACCGCCGCCTTGTCTCTGTAATGCGCCCAGGCGGCCTGGCTGTCGTGCATGTAATAGTCGAAGAATTCAATAACGTCGGCCGATAGCGGACGGGGATCGGACCAGGCCTCGAAAATCGCTTTTTGCCATGGCAGAGCGCCCCTCCTCGACGAGGCGCAAAAGCGCATTGGCTTCCGCTAGCGTGGTGTGGTCCGCCTCTTCCCAGGAATAGGCCTGACGTTCACGGAGAATCGCCTGACGCCGTTGACGATGCCGACACGATCCATGTCCGTTGCTTTTCCCCCTCGCCTCAGTATCTTGAAACGCCGCGGATGAATGCGGCGCGCTAGACTATTTTGGTCACGTCAGGATCGTGATTGCCGATATTTCATTGGGAGATAGCGCACGAGCGGCTCGCTACCGTACAATGCCGGCCGCAGCTCGTCGATTTGTCATGCTTGGCCTACTCGCCACCGCCGACGGTTGACTCGCCGCCGCGCCATTGAAGGTGCGAGCAGAAATACAGACAGGCCGTGCAATTGCGCTTTGTTGGTGATCCCGACACCGCGCACCGCGCGGCACTTTGACATTCAGGGAGCATTCCCTAAAGACAGGTGGTTGCCACAAGCGACTTCCTGCCTCGGTCTGGACTCATCGATCATGATCAACGCCGCCGCACTCGGCACGCTACGCCACGTACGCGCCGACGAACTGAACAGCACGCCTGCCCTGGCCCATTTGCGCTACGGCCTCGTCAGCGTCACTGCTGCCGCGACCACCGCGGCCCTGACCGTTCCCACCTTACATTACCTTGGATTGCCGATTCCCATGGCGGGCGTGGGCGTACTGTTCGGGATGGTATGTCCGCTGTTCCTGCGCGACAGCACGCAACACAATGGCGCAGAGCATGATCATCGAACGCGTTGGTGGCACACGCTGTTCATCCTGTACGGCACGACATGTATCGCCTGGTTGGCGGGTGCGCTAATGAACTACTCGGTCGTGACTGCAGGCATCGGCTTTCTGGCTATTTTCTTTGTCGGACTGCTATTGCAGAACTGGGGGCCACGTGCGATTGGCGCAGCATTGAACGCCCTGGTCGCCTACTACCTCGGCATTTATTTACACCCTGATGCGGACCACACCGCGTTAGCGTTGGCGGTGTCATTGGTAGGACTTGCCGTTGTCATGATGACCTGTCGTTGGATATGGCCGATTCGTGCGCCAAGCGCGCGATCCATTGGCGACGCCGGCGCTCCCGACAATTCATCAATCCCCGTGACGTCATGGCGTGAGATGCACGCTTCCCTCTGTTGGTCGCCAGCGGTACGTGGAATGGGCGCTGCCGTGCTCGCGATTGCCGTAGGCCATTCTTTGTCGCCGGAACGGTGGTGCTGGGCCGTGATCAGTGTCTTCGTCGTATTCATGGGCACGCGCTCCCGGACCGACGCGCTGCGCCGCGGTCTTCAGCGTCTGGGCGGCACAGTCGCCGGCGTGCTGGCAAGCGCCCTACTGGTAACGTGGATCGGCCATTCGCTATGGTTCGATTGCCTGTTGATGGCGCTCTGTGTTGGCGGCTGGGCGTATCACATCCTCCACGCCTATGCGCGCGGGGTTTTCTTCATCACGATTCTCGTCGCGCTGGTCTATGCCTCGCTCGGTTTTGCCATGACACCGCTGTTGGAAGTGCGCTTGCTGGAAGTCGTCGCCGGATGTTTATGCGCGTTCGCTACGGCGTTGATTCCGGGCTCCGCGTTCTTTACACGTACAAACGTCACCACTATGGGCGATACGCCCGCGGGAAAGACAGTGAATGTATGTGCTGCAGCCGTCACCGCCGTCGCGGAAGATAGGGGTGGTATCGAGCCGGTGCGTCCGGGCTTTTTCCCGGCGGATTAATCAGTCATAGCGAGTAGGCAGTGTGCTCGGCCACCATCAGGTATCAGCGCGCCAAACAGTGCGCGATAGCCCAGCTTGCAGGTTTGATCTGGCCCTCTGGGCCAAAGGCCAACGGTCGTTGCGCCAATGGTCCATTGCCTGGCGTGGCGCCCGTGCGATGTGGCGTGTCCCACACGCCCCACGTGATGACGGTTGATACGGCGCGTGTTGCAAGCACGACTTCGAGATACCGCTTATACGTTGCCGCGACGATATCATCGCGTTCATCCATAGATCCTGTAAGACGGCTGTCATCCACATCCAGCTCGGTTACGAGAACCGACAATCCAAGATCGCGCACCGCGAGAATAAAGCGTGACAACCCCGCGCCAAATCCTCTGACTTCACCAGCACGCAAATGCGATTGAATGCCCAGCGCGTGAACCGGTACACCACGCTGCCGCAGCCCCTGCAACATCGCCAGTACGGCCGACCGCTTTGTGTCGCCATAATGGCCGTCATTCTCGAGGCCGTAATCGTTATAACAAAGCACCGCGTCCGGATCGGCTTCGTGCGCGGCGTGAAACGCCAGGTCGACATAGCGTTCGCCCAACATTTGATACCAGAATGCGTGCCGCATGCCTCCTGGCAAACCATCTTCCACCTGAATTGCTTCGTTGACGACATCCCACGAAACGATCTGGCCCCGGTAATGACGTGCGACCGTATTGATATGCATTGTAAGGACCGCTTCGGCATTGGCTGGCGTCACCGCATGCAGCAGCCAGTCCGGCAACGCCCGATGCCAGCAAAAGGCGTGCCCCCGCATACGCTGGTCGTGCGCCTTCGCGAACGTTGCGATGCTGTCTGCCGGCGCAAAATGGTATCTTTGCGGTTCCGGATGAACCGTCGCCCACTTCAACGCATTCTCGGGTACGACAATACTGGCCTCACGCATGACCAACGCGCGGTACACCTCATCCTGAGCCAGCTTTGCAGCGTCCAGTGCAAAACCAAACGTCAATCCCCTCGCCGCGGCAACTTCACGCAATGGTACAAAGCGTTCCGCCGCACCCGCCATGCGAATGCGTAAGAATGGCATCGTTGCCAAGCCGCAGAATGCGCGGTGCACGAACTGACGTCGGGTTAAAGGGATCATGACCTGGTAGTTTGCTCGTCCGTGATGTCCATCGTGTCACCGTCGCCTTCCGACCGGACGGTATTGCCGATGCAAGCATGGCTGAGTATGTATCATTTAGAACGATTCAAGGCCCTAACACCACTTCAGGATAAACATCACATGGGCCACAAGTAAAAAAGTCGACCCGCAGGCCGACTGATCTTACATCACCCTACTGAATTAGCGATCAACTCCGCTTGGTATAGATCTGATCAAAGGTACCGCCATCGGCAAAGTGCGTTTTGTCCGCCGTCGACCAGCCGCCGAATGCACCATCGATTGTCACCAGCGTTAGATTCGGAAACTGGCTTGCATATTTCGCTTTCGCCACGGCACCAATAGGCCGGTAAAAATTCTGGCCGATAATATCCTGCGCCGGGTCCGAATATAGATATTTCAAGTACGCTTCCGCGACCGCTCTCGTACCCTTGCGATCGACGTTCTTATCCACGACAGCCACTGTCGGTTCACACAAGATACTCACGCTCGGTGCGATGATTTCGAACTGCCCCTGGCCAAATTCTTTTTCGGCAAGATGCGCGTCGTTCTCCCAGGAGACGAGCACATCGCCCACGCCGCGTTGCGCGAACGTAATCGTCGATCCTCGAGCGCCGGAATCCAGCACCGGTGTGTTCTTGAACACCTTCTGGATAAAGTCCTTCGCACCCGCATCCCCGCCGAAATGCCGACGCCCGTACTCCCATGCAGCCAGATAATTCCAGCGCGCACCGGCGGATGTTTTCGGATTCGGTGTGATTACCGCTACACCCGGCTTTGCCAGGTCACCCCAATCCTTGATGCCCTTTGGATTACCCTTGCGCACCACCAGCACGATCGTCGATGTATAGGGCGCCGAGTTGTTTGGCAGACGCTTCTGCCAATCGGCCTGGATCAGACCGCCATGCTTGACCAACGCGTCGACGTCCGGCGCCAGCCCGAGCGTCACGACGTCGGCCGGAACGCCATCGATCACCGATCGCGCTTGTGAGCCGGAACCGCCATGCGACTGCCGGATCGTCACGTCCTGCCCGGTTGTTTGCTTCCAATGCGCCGCGAACACGGCGTTGTAGGCCTGATATAGCTCACGCGTGGGATCGTACGAGACGTTCAACAGTTCGACTGCCTTCCCCGCCGCCTGCGCGCGGGTACTGACACCAGCCAGCGCAGCCAGGCCACCAGCCGCTCCCGCCAGCGCCAAACCACTCAATGCCACGCCTTGCTTCAAGAAAGTTCGCTTTTGCTTATGCACGTTCCGTCATCCTTTCCGATCCTGTCGGATCGATTTGTTCTTGCATCAACGCCGCCCTGAAGAACACCTCTGGCGTCGCGAGGTTATTATTAACCGTTGATTACAACCAACAGGTAGTATAAGAAGCCGTTGATGGGTCCCTACGAAGCATTTCGTATATCCATTCCCATCTTCGGAATATTTGGAGCACCGTTGTTGCATCTCTGGCTGGTGTTACCATGCGCAGGTTCGCTCTCTTTTCAGAAACAGGATTGTTTTCGTGGAATCTGCTGACCTCGTTAAAGATTTTCGTGACGCCATGTCACGCTTTCCGGGTGCCGTCACCGCCATCACGACGCTCGATGGCGACGCGCCCGTGGGCCTGATTGCCACCGCGGTCTGTAGCTTGTCCGCGGAACCGCCGTCGTTGATCGCCTGCGTGAACCGCAGTTCTTCCACACACGACATCATTCTGCGTAGCGGCTTTTTCGCCGTCAACGTGCTGAGCGGTGAACTGTCCAATGTGCTCGAGCAATTCAGCACCCGCCGTGGCGCCGAGCGCTTTGACGGGCTGACGTGGACCGCCGGCGTCACCGGCGCGCCTTTGCTCGCGGGCGCACATCTCGCGTTTGATTGTGAGGTGGCCAACGTACATGATGGCTTTTCCCATTCGATCATCGTCGGCACAGTGCGGGCAATCGAGCAGCACGCATCGCTGGAAGCCCATGCCCTGTTGTGGCAAGGGCGCTCGCTGCATCGTGCGATAGAAATAGAGAAGGCGGAGTAACCCCTCTGCCAAATTGCCACCGCCACGCATGGCGGTGGCACGCACACCGCCGATGCCTGGCCAAGTGGTTCTCTGCATATCGTTATCGCAAACGGTTATTTCCCCTGCGCTGGTGCGTTCGGTATCGTGACAACCATTCCAGTTGTCAATGATCCGCTCTCATGGTGACGCGTGGCTGCCTTACTACCGGTGCATTCCTGTCCAGCCTGGCCGGCGTGCCGGCGCACTTGCGTTGGTCGACCGCCGCCATTGAAGCATCGATGCATGACACGCTGGCGCAGCTAGCCTGCGCGAGACCGGCTGCGGCGGATGCCTCACGGACCGGTGACGTCTGGCTGTTCGCTTACGGCTCACTGATATGGAATCCGCAGTTACGGCACGGCGCGCAACATATTGCGACCCTGTCCGGGTGGCATCGCCGCTTCTGCCAAAAATTGATTGCTGGTCGTGGCTCGCCACAATTACCAGGGCGGATGCTGGCCTTGTGCCCCGGCGGTGAAACCCGTGGCTTGATCTATCGCATTGCTGCTGCCGACCTGTTGAATGAGTTGCGTCTGGTCTGGATTAGGGAAATGGCAATGGGTGCCTATGTTCCCACATGGGTTGAAGTGACATTGGAAGACGGATCCCAAGTCAAGGCTCTCGCGTTTGTGGCCAACAGCACGCATCCGCACTTTGACGACGAAGGCGATCTACCTAGCGTCGCGGCCGCCATTGCCCAAGCGCAAGGGCCCTGGGGTAGCAACGCCGAGTACTTATGGCGTCTACAGAGCGCGCTTTCCGCTCACGCGATCGAAGACGCCTACATTCACAACCTCGCAGACGCGGTGAACCACGTCCAGCAAGGTGTTATCGAAGCGCTGCGCCAACAGCGCTCCCGCAGCAGCCTGGCGCTGGCCGCGTGACGGGAGCAGGCGGTCAACAAAGTCAGGCCCTTTTCCACTGCATCTCCTGCTGACCGTCGATCTAAGCACATAACCAGAAAAGATTTAAAAGATCCTTTCCGTCATCTTAGAATTCGCGCACGTTGCCCTGCGCGCGCCTCAACGCGCCTCTAGCAGCTTTTTACACGTTCGCGATATTTAATCAAGTTCCATGCGTTCCACCGCTTCTCCGTCGTTGCCGCTCCGCCCGATCATTCGGCGCGCGAGCGATGTCTCACATCTCATTAACACTGGCGCAGTCCACGGTGCTGATGCGCGTGTCGTCGTTGCGATTGCCTTGGGCGGCGTCTTCCTCGATGCTTATGACCTGGGTGCACTGGCGTTCGGCGTAAAGGATATCACCAAGGAATTCGCACTGACGCCATCAGGCCTTGGCGCGGTAACCTCCGCTATCACCTTCGGTGCGGTGATCGGTGCATTTATCGGCGGTTATCTCACCGACCGTATCGGTCGCTATCGCGTCTTCATGGCCGATATGCTGTTTTTTGTCGTGGCTGCGATCGTATGCGCGCTCGCGCCGAATGCCTGGGTATTGGGCGGCGCCCGTTTCGTCATGGGATTGGGCGTGGGTATCGATCTTCCTGTCGCCATGGCCTTCCTGGCGGAGTTCTCGCGCCTGCGGGGACCCGGCAACAAAGCGTCACGCGTGGCAATGTGGTGCCCGGTCTGGTATGCCGCAATCAGCGTCAGTTATCTACTGGTACTTGCCGGCTTCACTTTCCTACCCGAAAGCCATTCGAACCTGCTATGGCGCCTGACGCTTGGCTTTGGCGCAGTACCGGCGCTGGTAATCATCGCGGTGCGTAGCCGCTATATGAGCGAGTCCCCGGTATGGGCGGCAAACCAGGGCGACCTGGAAGGCGCGGCGCGTATATTAAAAAAGTCCTACGGGATCGACGCGGTTGTCGCGCCGAACACCGACAGCGGACACAATCCCGCAACGGATCGGCCGAAACGTGTACGCTGGCGCAGTTATGGGACGTTGTTTCAAGGCATCTATCGGCGCCGAACGATCCTGCATACGGTAATGGGTTTCGCCTCATCATTTGCCTACAATGCCGTCGCTTTTGGCTTGCCCGTCATTATTGCCAGCTTCCTCGCGCAGAACGTCCTGAATACAATCCTCGCTTCACTGGTCCTCAATCTGTGCTTTGCCTTCGTAGGTGGGATGCTGGCCGTTAAATACGTACCAAAATGGGGCGCATGGCCGATGACCGTTGCCGGCTATGCCTTTCAATTCACTGCGTTACTAGTATTGGCAGTGATCGGCCGCCCCGGCACCAGTATGGAGGTGGTGATCTCTTTAGCGATGTTGGCGCTATTCCTGTTTGGCCAAGGCATGGGACCAGGCTCGCATACGATGACCTACGCGTCGCTGAGCTACCCTACGTCGCTACGCGGGATGGGCGTCGGACTGCATCAAACCACCGTCCGTATCGCATCCACACTATCGTTATTCCTGTTCCCGATTCTGGCTCACGCGCTAGGTACGCAAGTGTTCTGGGTGATTTCCGTGGCGCCGTTGATCGGCTTGACAACGCTGTTGGTACTGCGATGGGAGCCATCGAATTACGATGTCGACGCGGAAGACTTTTCAGTGGAAGCGAAAACGGTGCAACCGCTGGACGCGGTTCATACCGCCTGAACGATAACAATTGACGCCTGGTGCAACGCGGCTCGCTACCTGCATCAACAAATCCGTATTAATACCGCTTGCCACGAAAATCGACCTTCATCCGGAGGTCGACTTTTCTTTGCTTATCGACCGATCAACGCAATGCGGCCATAGCTGCACGCAAGCCCAGTAAATAGCTCTCTACACCAAATCCCGATATCTGGCCTTTCACGACTTCCGAAAAAACAGACACGTGACGGAACGCTTCGCGGGCGTGTACATTCGACATGTGTACTTCGATGATCGGCACTGTCAGAATGGCAAGTGCATCGCGAATACCATAACTATAGTGCGTCCACGCACCCGCATTGATGACGACCGCATCCACTTTGTCGGCGAATGCCTTGTGAATCCGTTCCGCCATCTCGCCTTCGAAGTTGCTTTGAAACGCTTCCACCTCTGCGCCAAGCTCTTTTCCGAGCACCGTTACCTGGTGATTGATCTCGTCCAACGTTGCAGTGCCGTACTGCTTCGGATCGCGTTTACCAAACATATTCAGATTGATGCCATGGAGCACCAGTACGCGTTTTGTACCTGCGGTCATGCTTTTCTCCCAAAGACTTATAGAACTGGCAAGATGCGGCAACGGCTGGGCGATGCCTTAAATGACCGGCGATGAAGTCTCACGCCTTGTCGCGGTTCATGACGTCAATCAGCGCTCCCGCCGGGCACACGCATTTACAACGCCGCCATTCGACCGCCTACGGCGCAGCCGCATCCAACTTTGCAGCACTATACCGGATTGCGAATGCAAAAAAGCCGCTCTGATGAGCGGCTTTCCCGGGATGCAATGTCGAGACAGATGTTGGCATGGATACTGCGTCAGCCCCCATGGTGCTTATCTGGCACCTACAAGAGCCTATTATGAGTGGCTGTAATCGACCGGGTTCGGGTTCCAGTCCCCTGACTTATCCGATTGGCGTACACCCGAAGCGGTGCTACCCGACGTCGACGAACCTGACGACTGCGCTTGCGTATTTTGAAGGCGCCGCTCGGCGTTTTGCAAATTAACCGGATAATTCAGACGGTCTGTTTCCGGGCGGTAGCCGGCGTTTTCAAGCTGGATCAGTTCCGCTCGGACACTGGCACGCGTAGCAGGTACGTTGGATTGCGCATGCGCAAACAGCGGGGCGCTCATGCTTGCTGCAATGGCGATAATGGGCAGAATCTTGGTGTTCATGGTGATGACTCCAGTTATGTTATTCGCTTGGAAACCTGGGCATCTCTTTGTTTCGATGTCTCACGCAATTGTTGTGACGCAATTGATTTTGGTTTCTTGACTACAGTTTATGTCCATGCGATATCAGCAAAAACCCTGTACCAGGCAAAAGATTCTTACGCAAAACGATCGAAATGCCTATAAACAGCACTCTTTGCACCTAAAAAAATAAAAAGCGCCGCATGATGCGGCGCTTTCTAAGTGGAGAATAAAACCATCGTGTCTCGCCGCGTCGTCTGGCCGGGGGCATGGCAGTCGGCGCGGCGTACGCTAGGAACAATTCTCGTTAACACATGTCATATTGCGCATATACCGTCCACGCATTGATCAGGCACCCGGGTGGTTGTCCACCGGGTTAGGATTCCAGCCTTGGCTGTTGCTGTTATTACGACCAGGAGCCGAATCCGACGAACCCGACACCGAACTGCCCGACGAGTTGGACACATTCGAACCGCCAAAATTGATACGGCGTTCCGCACGTTGCAAGTCCACCGGGTAATTGGCACGGTCAGCCCCCGGGTTGTAGCCTGCGCTTTCCAACTGCGACAGTTCGCTCTTCACTTCCGCACGGGTCACTGGACCGTTTGCAGATTGTGCATGCGCGAAAACCGGTACGGCGAGGGCTGCAGCGATAGTAACGATCGGCAAGAATTTGGTGTTCATGTTGGACGCTCCAATAGGTATCAGGTTGGAAACCGTGGGCACCAGAGAGCTGATGTCGTTAAGGACAAGCGCTAATGCTTTGACGCGTTGTTTTTGGTTTCTTGAGTACATTCTAGGACTCTGTTTGCCAGTCGTCCTCCCTATCAAGGGTAAAACTTTATTGTCTTTTTTGATGATATGGTAACGGGGCACTAACATTTATTGATAAAAATCATATTTATCAATGACTTAAGCAATTATTTTGGTAATAATTCGTCATTTTGAGAGACACTTTCTTGCAAATACTCTCTTCTCGTTCCCCTATGTGCCCCAGGGAATAACGACTGCTCGAATATCACACGGGCTTTTGATGTCTAACGCTGATTAAACCGAACATCGAATATTTCCATAGGCCTACCAATACATTACGGTTCGACGCGTAAACGCGGGACATTCTCTTGAATAAAAAAGGAATTGCAAGTAATCGCCGTGTTGGGATTAGCGACCGGAGATTATCCGTCCGGGCTCTACCGGGAATCCGGTGGTCAGCGCGACATCACAAACCAGGCACTAGTCCTTCGGCTTCACAAGGAACAATCACGGTCACGCAAGCGCCGTCCCTGTTATCAAACCGTACCGTACCCTCACAACGCCGCACGCGCTTGGCAATACTCAGCAGTCCGGCCCCAAAGCTCGGCGAGTCATCGTTTCGCGGAAAGCCGATGCCGTTATCCTGGACAATCAAAATCAATTGGTGAGGAACCGCGCACCACGTAACGTCGACACGCGACGCGCCACTATGCTTCATGACGTTCGTCAACGATTCTTGCAGGATACGCATCAACTCCAGATTACTTCCCGCTGGCAACCGACAAGATGCGAGACCGGTAATATTCCAATGACAATCGATATTTTGCGCTTCGAGCAAACGCGTCCACCGGTGCCGCATCGGGATCAGCACGGCTTGAAGCCCATGGTCACTCGCGGTCGCTTGCGACGACGTATCGATGATGATACGAAGATCATCGCGCAACTCCTTCAGAATCGGCAGGAAGCGTTCCGCAGGCAGCTCGCCCTTTTGCTCTAGAAGCGCGATGCTGCTTACTAGCGTGCCGCCCAGCCCATCATGCAGATCGTGTGCCAGGTTCAACCGCTCGTTCAACCGTGCATTCGCCAGTTGTAGTTCGTATTGACGCTTCAACGTGCTTTCGAGCCCCTGACGCACTTCCTCTACCTTTAGTTGAAGATCTTCATTGAATCGTTCAACACGACGAATGTTTGCGACGAAGTCATTGGCCAGCGCAAAACCGATACAAACAATCTGTACCTGGGATGTCAGTGCATTGATGTACAGATTGTCTGAGAGAATATTCATCCACGTTAACAAATCGTGGGCACCCGCGACCACAAGCACAAGCGTGGCAATCGCTACGATACGATGCTTTGTCAGGCCATACCGAAAAGCGAAATAGACAAAGCAAAGCGAGGCTCCGAGAAAGATCGCGGCGGCAAGTTGCATTGAAATGATTTGCCCGCTTCTCAGCACGCTTTCAGGGAGCGCAATAAGGGCCAAAATGATTCCAATGTCGAGATAGACGATTCGTCGCAGCCATCGCTCCGCTCGCGGAAGGCGCTTGTCCGCGAACCGAATCATACCCATCGCATACGACCATGCGTGAACTACCACGGCGAGCATGATCAAAGTTTGCCACTGAGTCGTACTGTTGAACGGCCACGGTGATCTCGCAACCTGACTGTAGCCAACAATCATCCAAGCGATGGTAGTCAGGCAAAACCAGCCATATATAGGTTGCTGTCGGCGCATCACCCATAGGGCCAAAACAAACATGCCGACGGCAAAACTGACTGCAACGCTGAACAACTGCCAATCGTGCCGGAAAAACATATCGTGGCCATAGAGCCAGCGCAACTCACCTAAACGACCGGTTGTAATCGAGCCCAAACCGGGATCCTCAAGTGCCAAACCGGAAATACGCACCAATATCGTATTGTCACCTTGGCGCAACAAGGCATCGGGGAGTATCACCAATCGTGGTGTATTCCAGGATCGGCTCAGCGGCTCAACCAAGCTGACATCGCGCTCAAGCAAGGCACCATTGAGATACAACGTACCCGCCATGCTCCAGTATGAAACGAGGATAGCGTGAACTGCGTCCGGCGGCCGGGCATCGAATCCCGCCGGCGAAAGGCCGGTGGTCGCGTCGGGGCCCGGCATCGGTGACGCATCGAGCCGCCAAGTAAAGCGATACCAGACGACACCAGTGTAATTCGGCCAGCGCTCCGTCCATACATCCGGCAATGCAACGGGTTGCCAACCATTGACAGGTGGGACGTTATCTTTCTCGTCGCCGCGCACCGCCTCTACTTTGACGATCTTTTGCGTGGTATCGTCAGAAAGCTCGCTGTGTGCCACAGGAGCGGTACGTGGTTGGCTGCCGTCTTCGTCATCACCTGCGTCCTTAGCAAGTAATGCCATAACATCAGTCATCTTAGACTGTGTGGACCCCATGGCCGATATATCGATCGGACTATGGGATGCGCCGCTCGCCTTGGCACTACTTGGGAGAAACCAAACAGCCAGACACACGGATGCCGCACACAAAGATACGGTCCAGACAGTATTTACCATCCCAAATATCAGGCAGCCGGGCTAGATTGTTATGGAAGCCTCGACGAGGCCTCCTCCGAGGAGTCACCTCGATGTGTAACAACAAAAGTTTATTCGTCTCAGTCGCATCTCGCGTACTACCGGATGTCTACATCTACGGCGAACACTACTTTACGCTTAATTCTCACGGAAGTCAGGGCAACTTTTTGAGATTAACAGATAACTGGCTCTTTATCATTAATAATATATCGACTGCATTTTAAATGCATGAATGGTTTCTCAAAAATATGCAAATAAAAAAAGCCGAGGCGAATCGCCTCGGCCGGTTATGCGAGATCAGCAGATCAAGCTTACTTAGAATTTATGACGGATACCGACGCGAGCAGCGATCTGGTTCGTCGAACCCGAACCGGAGTTACCAAAGTAACTCGTGCTCGAACCGATTTCAGCCTGATTCGTCACGCCGTTATTGCTGCCCACAGCCTTTTGGTAGACACCTAGCACATAGACATCGGTGCGCTTGGTCAACGCGTAATCCATTGTCAGGTTGACTTGGTGCCACTTACCCTCGTAATTGCCAGTCAGGTCAGTGAATGTGTATGCCCCGCTCAACGAAAGTGCCGGCGTCAATGCGTACAAGACGCCTATTTCACCGATATTGACCGTGGAGCTAGGTGTGTTCACTGGCGTGAAATGCGTATTGGTCCAGAGGCCCCAGACTTGTGCCGGGCCGAAACGGTACTTCGCGCCCAGTCCGAACGTACGCAGGTCATGCAGGCCTTGCGTGTTCACGTTTGCCAGTGACGTGCTGAAGCCATCAGCACCCGGGAAGTGAATGTCCGTGTAGGCTGCGCCAGCCGACAGCGGGCCCATCGCATATGACGCGCCAAAGCTATATATGCGTGAAGCAGACGTCAGCGAGCCGCTAAACGCACCTGCTGTATTCGAGAAAGCATACATCGCACCTAACTTCAGGCCGGCAAAAACGTCCGACGTGTACTTGATCGCGTTGTTGGCGCGGCTCGACGTCAGTTGGTCGATATCGTTGATATGGAAGCCGTAGTTACCCGCAGCGGTTGTATTGCCGCCTGAAAACGGTGCCAGGAAGTCCGTCGAAAATGTGTACTGACGACCCAACGACAACGTACCGACACCCCTCTGCGTGAGGCCGACGAAAGCTTGGCGACCGAACATCCGGCTACCTTGGCCCAGCGTGCCGGTACCCGAATTAAAGCCGTTTTCCAAAACAAAAATCGCGCTAAAACCACCACCGAGGTCTTCATTGCCCTTCAAGCCCCAACGACTGCCTTGTGCAACGCCGTCGTCATACTTGAACAGGCTTTTGGAACCACCGGTAACCGCCGCGTGATTCACGTAGCTCACGCCGGCGTCGATAACGCCGTATAGCACAACGCTGCTTTGTGCCTGCGCAGCCGATGCCCCGATCAAACCTGCGCTTACTAACGCCAATGCAATAACTTTGTTCTTCATCTCGATTTTCTGTGGTTTAAAAACATATCGCTATTAGTTAACAGCGGATCGAGTATGCAGACACTTCTTTTCAGTATTGTGTCGCTGATTTTCGGCGACCAAGAGCGACGCTTATACACAACGCAAATACCTAAGTGGACTTTTTCTCTAAAATACGCCCCCAGTAGATGCAGAGATGACTAAATATATAACTTTGGTGTATGTACCGACATTATTGAGATCAATTGATAAAATAAAAGGCATTTAATTAATACAATGTAGGCGTCGATAGGCCCACGTCCATTTCTTTCTAACAGTTCACAACATACGACTCAGCCGCCGTGCAGAATATATTATCAAGCGCCACAGGAGGGCGGCGCGGATCATGCTGGATAACAGGATTATCGTTGCAGGAAGCTGCCATGAGCCAAGATACCACGCAGCCCCCCATACTGGATCAACGCGCCACCCAAAAGGCCAGGCCAACACGCTCAGCGGCCAAACCCGCACCTGGAACCGCAGAAAAGTGGAAACATATCAAGGAGTCAATGCGTGACCCCGAAAAGCACCGTAACAACGGGTATTAACCGCCATTAACAGTGACCCTGCGCCACTCACCCACTAGTGGAAAGGTAAGGAACGGGCGAGTGCCGTCGTCTTGATAGCAGACGGCGGTGTCTAGCCGGCACGATCGATAAGGCAGTATTCTGTCATTTTTAACACGGCAGGCGAAGGCGATGACAACGCGCATGAAGCAGATAAAAATCGCGGCTACGGTTTTGTTCGTATTCTCGGTCAGTGCCGGAGCACAGACGGTGTCATGCGACAAGATTAACGTTGAGATCGACCGCAACCAGAAGATCTTAAGCGTCTCGGCACCAATCGGCGAAAACAGCCCGATTCGGGAAAACAACCGGCTGTTGGCGCATACGATCGCCGCGTCGCTAATCCAGTCGAATCTGATTCTTTTGGCAGCGAATCACTGCCGGATGCCGACCGAACCGATCAGCGACACGACTTATACAAAAAACGCGATGGAGTGTGCGACACTGAAAATGCAGACTGGCATGGATGATGCAGTGGTAAGGGACCGCTGTAATATCGCGCTCTGGTCGAGAAATTTTAACGCTCAGTAGAGCCCCACAATTGCCAATCGTTACAACACGGACACGTTCAGGCGGCGCGGCGTCTCATGACCAGCCGGATTAGCGCCAGACTTGCCGCTACTCTTTGAATTCGTCCGCGTAGCGACGATTCGATACGTTCTTCGTGCTATCAAAACCCCGCCTTTGCTGTACGTCGTTTTAAGGCGTGGTCATAATGCACTGAGCAAGCGCCTACTACACTTTTCGCACGGTACCGGCGCATCGAACGCAGGCAATACACGCCATCGCGCCCCTATCGCGGTGCTTCAAAGGCTTTGTTACGGAGGCAGATACGTTTGCGAACCCGGACGTAGAGTGCCCACGACGCGCGGGCGCTAAATCGGCCTAAGTAAAAGTCAAGGTTTCGCAGTTTTCAACGACGCGATAGGATGACAGGAAACGTTCCGGCCGTTCGCGAAGCAGACTGGCCAACTTTGGAAATCTACCTGACAAGGCTTTGCTATGCGAGTAAGCCGCGACAAGATGCTAGTACTTTTCACAGAGCGATACCTCTCTGAGCCTGACGACGAGGATAGCGTCACCGCTGACTTTGCCGAGTATCTTGAAAAACGCCGCGACGCAATGAGCGCCAGCGATTTTACATTTTTGATCCGGATTGGCGCTCAACTCGTGTCTAGGAGCTTGGAAGAATCCTGGAATGTTATCCGTGCCGTTGAGTCAACCACCATCACGCGAACGGTTTCAACGAAAATTCGCGCG
Source organism: Robbsia andropogonis (assembly GCF_034047095.1). NCBI lineage: Bacteria > Pseudomonadati > Pseudomonadota > Betaproteobacteria > Burkholderiales > Burkholderiaceae > Robbsia > Robbsia andropogonis. The sequence goes on from NZ_CP139164.1 coordinate 424,808, forward strand.
TGGAGTGCTCTCCACGATGATGCGTTTCGCCGCAATCCATTAGACAGGCGTGACACGACGCCTGCAAATGCCCCGTTATTCAACTTGCCACTCGTTACGACGGGTATGCAAACAAACATTCGCCCGTTCAGCAAGCTTAAGACGCATGGCAATGCTGGCAACCGCGTCATCCATCAGGAATGTGCTGATCTCGATATGATCGCGCTGCGCGTTCCATTTTGTGAAAGGCGGCAAACTCGAAAAGAGGAATGGCGGGCTAAAGCGGCTTCCTTCGAGGCAATATTGGCACTCACACGTTCGACGCAGGCCCGTGCGCGTAAAACAGTAACGCGGTCGCGACAAGGATTGAACGGTGAACAAACGGTCATATAAGGTCGTTCGCCACGCTTTGCGCTCTTAACAAGGATTGCCGACTACCGGCAGTCGTGATTTTCCGCAAGCAACAACCAGCACACAGGCCCTGCCCTGGAAAATTTTTATTGCGGCGCGCGCACTGCCAAAACGCGGCATGTCTTTGATCTGCTCGAGAACTTCGAGCGGGGCGAAGTGCAGTTCAAGGCCGCCAAGAAGCTAGATCCGATGCCTGCCGAGTTTCAAGCGGCGATCCGGCGCGCGCGGCCGACAGAAAACGCTAACGAACCAAGTGGTCAGCAGGCACTTTGACAGAGGCATCCTCTAAACATTCAGGGTCGGCGCATGAAAGGCGCGCTGCGGAATTGGGATTGGCTTCAGAAGCAAAAGGTGTAAGCTGTTAAAACCCAAGTAAGGCGCTAACAAGATAACGCCATGATTATCCAAGATCCAACAGATAAAATCCGTGCACTCGAAGAAGTGCTGGGCGTTTTGATTCGTTCGCTTCCCGTGGATAACCAAGCCATAGTCGGCGAGTTCCTCGACGTTAAAATTCGACATCATGCCGAGCAGATCCAAGAAATTCCAGCAATGCATATCCGCCCTCTTGGACCGAATGAGGTCTCGCCAGTGATATCGAATCGCCATCATCAACGGCAACTCGCTCTCTTCACCGAGATACGAGATTCAATCTTCCCGCAAAACAGTTCTCGTGCATGATGAAAACCTCAGGCTCTGTCCCATTCCAGTCAAAACGATTGCCGGCTGAGTCGATGCTCGACAATGCCGCACTGAAGGACCACGTTCGCCAAAAGTAGTACGCCTGCAGGCCAAGCGTGAGGCGGTCCGCAAGTTGATGAGCGAACGCGCTATGGGAGTTACCCGTGCCTGCGGGCTTGTAGAAATCTGGCGCTCGCTCTTCTTTTATCACGAGTCGACGCGAGCCAGCGATACCGAGTTGACGGAGCGCATGGCGCCATCGCAGCTAGCAAGCGACGATACGGCTACCGCCGTATTCACGTGCTGCTGCGCCGTGAAGGCTGGATGGCGAACCATAAAAAGACATGGCGGCTGTACAGTTGGCCGGATTAAGCGTTCGGCGGCGCAAGCGCAAAAGGATAGCGGCGGTCGAACTTGCTGCTCGGCCATTGCCGAGCGGGCCGAATCAAAGCCGGTCGACGGACTTTGTTTCTGATGGACTTGCATACGGGAGACGTTTCCGTTGCCTGAATGTTGTCGATGGCTACACGCGTGAATGCTTGGCTATAGAAGGCGATACGTCGCTGCCAGGAATCCGCGTTAAACAAGTGATGCACCGCCTAAGAGAAATGCGAGGCTTAGCGCTGTCGATTACCGTGGACAATGTACTAAATGCAATAGGCTCAGACAAAAAAGTTACAGCATCCCCTGGCGGCGAGATTTCGCTCGTCGCACATTTAAAAGAGCGCGTCCTGCAACATTCCTAGCGGTCTTCCGCTCTGTAACGGGCTCGCCCAGCTCACCATAGTAGAAACAAGATTCGAGATGCCCGCACCTCGATCTTCACGTTACTTAAAACAGCATAAGGGCCCAGCGGAAGGTCCAATCATTATCTACGAGGTCACTTGCTGCTGTGCCTCAACGGCCCTGCAGAGAGGGATCGATCCGCTGGGTAAGCTTTGTTCAAAGAACCGCTGATACGGACGGTTCGTTTTAATCATTCCGTGTGCGACTCGCGCCATCTTCGCGCAAACAGCAGTGAGGGCTTTGCGCTTTAAGTCGGCGTTGCCAGGATCGGACTTGATATATCGATCGTATTTATCTTTAAATGAATTCTCACGTAGGCGAACTGCGACAGTGCCTGCCATCCAAAATGCCAAGCGCAGTCTCGCGTTTCCACGTTTGGACAACTGCTCACGACCTCGTGCCGTTCCAGACTGATGCTTGGCCAGATCAAGGCCACAATATTTCAGGAATTGCCGATAATGGCGGAATCGGCGCAAATCACCCGCTTCCGCGAGAATGGTAAGTGCGATGATCGGACCAATACCTGGCAACGTTCGCAAACGTTCGTAGTCGGCATTGTTCAATAATGCCGCTTCGGCACGCTCCTCCAAACTCGTACGCGCTTCGTTGAAGTGCTGAAGTTGCCGAAGTGACAGTCGAAATGTTTCTACGGCTAGGCTGTCTGGGTGATGCGGCAGCGCAGCTGACTGTTGTGACATGTCCCAGATTTCACCTAGTTTTTGGGTCTTCTCGACCTTGCGACCGACAAGGTCCCATGCCGCTTTTACAAACTCTTCTCGCGTCAGCCGTTGCACATGAGCCGGCGTCGGAAATTCCAGCATGAATCGTATCCACCACTCACTGCGGCTGCTGCTCCAGTACTTGTACATCTCCGGAAAGTACAGAGGGACGTGGTGATTGATGATTGAATGCTGAACGCGTGTTCGCAACCTCGATATCTGGAAGTAAGTCTTGGACAGCTCTTGCAGATCATGGTTGCCAGCGATCATCGGGTCAACGTATTGCTGCACGATGCCGTGTTTCAGCATATCCAGAATCACTGAGGCGTCTTTGGGATCATTTTTATCCCATGAGTTGAATTTGGCCTCGCGGTAGCGAGCCTGTGCGACCGAAGACACACTGACAAGATCGACACCGGCCATCAAAAGTCGTGAGCTATTGGGCGGTGGTAATCGCCGGTCGGCTCCAGTGCACCTTTACACCGACCTCCAAGGCTTTGAATGAATTGGATAAGCCGGTCAAAATCCTGAGCGGAGTTTGCCATCTTGAAGCGATGCTTCATACCGGTCGCGGTTTCGATCAACACAGCGTTCCATTGCTTTGCAACATCGATTGCAAGGAAATGCACGTCAGTCGTAGTATTGGAAGTGTCAGCCATCACGGTGTCCTCCTGTGGTCCTCGAGAAACCTAAGGATGCCAGTCACTGGGATTGGCTGACCACCATTCTGCATTTACTACGGGCCCGAATTTGCAGGAAAGGTGCTCGATGCTTGGGCCTACGAGGCTGGTGTTACCTTGTCGTTCATTCGACCTGGCAAGCCAGTGGAGAACGCCTACATCGAGAGCTTCAACGTAAGCGTCCACCCAAGGCATCTTTCGTCGCGACATGAACGTGCTCATGCTGTCGGATTTTTCGACGGATGCAGACGATGGAAGGTAAGCAAGTGGTACCCGTGACGCCGCGCACTGCGCGACGCAGTTTCACCAAGGAATTCAAGCGAGAGCTTGTGCGCCAGTCCATGCTGCCGGAGGTTTCTCGTGCAGCTCTGGCCTTGGCCAACGGCGTCAACGCCAATCAACTGGCACGCTGGTGTCGCGAGCATCAGCGTGCCGACCACGTCACTTTCGTGCCCGTCGTCAGCGCCGCATCCACTGCTTTAGAATACGCTCGTGCTCCGCTAGCCACAGTTCCCCCGACTGAGCTCGAGTGGCTGCATGGCCATACCAGGATCGTCATTCGGGGGAACGTCGAGGTCGAGATTCTGCGCACGATCATCTCGCAAACCTTGGCATCAACAAGCGCCGCATGATCGGCCTACCTCCCGGCACGCAAGTGTGGCTGGTTGCCGGCGTGACCGATATGCGGCGTGGCTTCGACGGTTTGGCCGCTGTCGTGCAAACCAAACTTGCCAACAACCCGTACGGCGGCCAGGTGTTCGTCTTCCGAGGTCGGCGCGGCGACCGAATCAAGGTACTCTGGTGGGATGGACAGGGTCTGTGTTTGCTCTGCAAGCGCCTCGAACACGGTTACTTCGTCTGGCCGCAGGCCGATTCCGGTAGCGTGCATTTGAGCGCTGCGCAGTTGTCCATGTTGCTTGAAGGCATCGACTGGCGCCGACCACAGCGCACCGCCACACCCCGTGCGGCGTAGTCGTAGCAGTTGGTATACGGGGCCTGAAATGCGTAAACTGTCGCCATGGCCGAATCCCCTAACAGTGCGCTCCCCACCGAGGTCGTTGCGCTTCAGCGCATGGTCGCGGATCTGGCCGGCCAGGTGCGCAAACTCCAATCGAATCTGAGCGCACGCGAACTGCTCATCGAGCATTTACAGATTCAGATCGCGGCGCTTCGCCGCCAGATGTACGGCCGCAAGTCCGAGAAGCTGGAGACCGAGATCGGTCAGCTCGAGCTCAAGCTCGAGGAATTGCTGCTCGACAACGGGGAAGATCCGCCGCCCGCCACACCTGTCGAACAAGAACGTAAAAACCGCTCTCGCAAGCCGCTGCCGGAGGACCTGCCACGCGACACGCTCGAGCATCTGCCCTCAGGCGATGACTGCCCGGACTGTGGCGGTGCGCTCAAGCCAATCGGTGAGGATGTCGCCGAGCAGCTCGAGTACTTGCCCGGGAGCTGGCGTGTCATTCGACACGTGCGCCCCAAATTCAGTTGCGCATGCTGTCAGACACTCGTTCAAGCGAGCGCGCCGTCACGACCCATTGCCCGAGGGTTAGCCGGTCCCGGTTTGCTCGCACACGTCATGATCGGCAAATATGCCGATCACCTGCCGCTGTACCGACAGTCGCACATCTATGCACGTGACGGACTGGACTTAGATCGCTCGACGCTGAGTGAATGGGTCGGCGGTGTCACACGACTGCTGCGCCCATTGGTAGAGGCGCTGCGCCGATATGTAATGGCGGGGCCGAGCGTGCACGCTGATGACACGCCCGTGCCGATGCTGGCACCGGGCAAAGGCAAGACTGTCACGGGTCGGCTGTGGGCGTATGTGCGTGACGAACGCCCAGCGGGCTCGGCAAATGCCGCCGCATTATGGATGGCGTTCACGCCCGATCGTCGCGGCGAACATCCGCAACGACATCTCGGCGAGTTCAACGGCATCATCCACGCCGACGGATTTGTGGGATATGACGCGCTGTACGGCGACGCGCGAACGCAGGCGGCCTGCTGGGCGCATGCCAGACGCAAATTCTACGAACTCACGAAGTCGCATCCGTCACCGGCGGCAGGCGAAGCGGTGCGCCGCATCGCGGCACTGTATGCAATTGAAGAGCAGATCAGGGGGGGAGCCGCCGGACAAGCGTTTGCAAGTGCGAACCGAACACAGCAAGCCGCTGCTCGATAGTATGCGAGCGTGGTTGGACTCGCTGATCCCAACGCTATCGACCAAATCGGCGCTCGCCGGTGCGATCCAGTACGCGCTCAATCGATGGGAGGCGTTGAACACGTTCGTGCAGGATGGCCGGGGCGAGATCGACAATAACGCCGTCGAACGCGCGTTGCGCGCCGTGGCAACGGGGCGTTCATTGTGCACCTCCTTCTGAAACCTGGATAAACATTGGGATCTGGCCTTCGACATCGTTGCGACACGGGCGATACTTGCGCGCCAGTGCTGCGGTAACCGCTTCGCTGTGCAGATCGATCGTCCGAATCTGCCATGGGGCATCAGGCACGACCTGCTCGGCAGGCAGAATCCGATCGTTGATCAAACGCCGGATCATGTAGTGAGTGACACCAAGCTCCTTCGCTGCCTCAGACATCGTCAGCCAGTCGCCATCCTTATCTGCCGACTTGTAGGCGTGGATATCGCGGACATGCCGTACAGAGCTGACACGATGTGCGGTCCAGGTCTTGCCCTGTCCTGTGCGTATTCCCATGCGGTTCAGTGATGCAGCAATGTCCTCGTCGGACCATCGGGTTACCATGCTGCGAATAACCGCGAGCGCTTCGTCTGACGTACTGCAGCCATGCTCGCCAGTTCGCGGCCTGCGAATCCGTAGCCGGGAATGTTGACCGCCTTGCCAGTGGATCGTCAGAATGATTTCGCGTGTAGCCTCGTCGACGTCGGCAACGATATCGACGATGAGCGCGCGAACAAGCTGTTGACGTGTGCGCATGGCGACGCTCGGTGCATTCCACGCAGCATGAAGATCTTCGGCGAGCTTCGTAAAGTCAGGCAGGGGAGCCTGCGCCTTTGGTGCAGTCACCGTCTCCACGCGCGTCTGGCAGGCCTGTACACGACGTAATGCCGCTTCCCAGTTCTTCTCCAGCTGCGCGGCAATCAGGCGGTTCTCGGGATCACAGGCGGCGTAGCGCCGCTCAGCCAGCGTGGCCTCGTACTGGGCCTGCTGCAGTTCGAGTTCCACGATCTGTTGCTGCTCGTTCAGGGTATCCATGTGCATTTGCTCAGCCTGTTGTGCCGCTTCGATCGCCAATGGCTCCACGACGCGCAGAAGCTCCTTGCTGACAGTCGCATCGATACGGGAACCACCGAACCTCATACATCGCGCTGACGTGTCGAAGCGGTCACACCGGTACACGGCCTGCGGGATACGTCCAGCGTAGGCCACCGACAGGCGACGTCCACAGCGTGCGCAGGCAAGCAGGCCAGCGAGCAGCGCGCGGCCACCACGACCGGATTTTACGTCGCCCGCCTTGCCGTAAGCATTTGTCGCGAGCTTCTTCTGGTTGCGTTCAAACTCCGCCCAGTCGATGTAGCCTTCGTGGTGTTCCCGGAGCATGACGTCCCAGTTCTCAAACGGCTTGCGGTGCTTGTAGCTCTTGCGTGCCCGGCCTTCGACGATCGTCATCTGCTTGCCGCTCTTGCCATACGCGTAGACACCAGCATAGAACGGATTCTTGAGCACCGAAATCACGTTACGGTAGCGTATTGGAGTCCAGTCGACCCGCGTCAGCGTCCGGCCGTCAGAGGGGCGCGGGAAGTGGACCTGTTCAGCGTTCATCGACAGCAGAACCTGCCGCGCGCTGCCCAGTTGCCGGAAACGAGTAAAAATCAGGCGTATGACTTCCTGCAACCGTGCGTCTGGATCGAAACCCAGACCAACATCACGATGCCAGATATAGCCGACCGGCACGCTGATACGTAATTCACCACGGTGTGCCTTCTCTCGTTTGGCGTCGTGCATGCGCGTTCGAAGCACGTTGAGTTCGAATTCGCTGATGCTGCCCTTCATGCCAAGTAATAGCCGGTCATTTGCCCGGCAAGGATCGTACACACCGTCAAGGTCGATTACCCGCGCTTGAACGAGACCACAGAGCTCGAGCAGATGATGCCAGTCGCGTCCATTGCGGGCAAGGCGTGAGGCGTCCAGGCAAAGCACTGCGCCGACATCGCCTGCACACAATAACGCGACCAGACGATCAAAGCCCGGTCTCGCAACTGTGCCGCTCGCCGAGCGTCCCTGGTCGTCGTCGATGACTTCGACGTCGCGAAATCCATGTCGCTTTGCTTCCTGCACGAGGTCATACTGCCGGCGCCGGCTCTCGAGGTTCAGTTGGACCTGCGTTCGGCTGGACTGTCGGACATAAACTACCGCCTTGCGTTTAAGAAGATCTGCGGGCAAACGATCATCATTCGTCATCGTTACGCCCCTTCGCAGTCGGGATGCCCGCCGCCTGCATCAACAGGCATGCGAGATGCCTGAGCGTGTTTGCCCGTTGCACCGCGTTCATCCCCTGAAGCTCGACCGCGTCGAACATCAGGTTCATCTGGGGCGGCATCGACCGCGATAACTGTTGACCTGCTGGAACGACGTTTGGCAGATTGCCCATTGCGTTTCTCCCGGACGTTGGTGGAACCGTCCGGAGAGTTTCCCCGCAAATGCAGATCGACCAGCAATTGATGCAGATTATGCAGTGTCGCTACGGTAACTCTCGGTTCGCCGAGAACCATCGCTGAACAAATCGCGGCATCGAGCATCCATCCCGCGATCATCCTGATTACACCGGGGTCCGCCTCCACATGGACGACCTGACCTCCGCCGCGACGCTCGATGTCTTTAACCTTGACGCGACGCCCATACAGCGGATGCCAACGATAATGAATCTCGACTTCCTGCCCGATATGGGCAGAATGAACGGGAAATTGCGCTGGGCCGCAAGAATTATCTATTTGCTGGCTCGGAGTCAGGGGGCGACAGGGCTGCTGCCATGTACAGCCTGATCGGTACGGCCAAACTGAACGGCATCGAGCCCGAAGCGTATCTGCGCGAAGTGCTCACGCGCATAGCCGACCACCCGGTGAATCAGATCGACGATCTGCTGCCGTGGAACATCGCTTCCAGCAAACTCCACGAGGCTTAAAAAGCTTATTGAAGTGCCCATTTATTTTTTAAATGGGCACTACCGGCATGCCGCCAATCGATACCCGGCCACATGAAATACGCGGCTGACAAGATGCCTTCGGTCGACGCTTACGCTTCAACGGCAAATTCCGAGATGAATGTTTAAACGAGCACTGGTTCACGTCGATGCGCCACGCGAAGGCAATGATTGAAGCGTGGCGCGTCGAATACAACGTCGAGCGACCACATAGTTCGCACGGTTATCCGACGCCTGAGCAGTTCGCCACCGCACACAGCCAGAAAGCGTTTTTAACGACGGACTCTACAGCCGTTTCCGATAAATGTCGGGGGCAGGTCACTTTCACGCAACACAGGATCATCCAAAGCGGGCGACGCCCCGCATCCTGCGACCATGTCGTATTACTTCAAGGATTTTATCAAGGCGGCGGACTACGTCTGCGAGGATGGCAAAACTGTCCCGACGTTTCACGAGATCCGGTCGCTATCATCGCGCATCTATACCGACATTCATGAGAAGGATTGTAAGCGATCAATAAATAACGCCCCTCGGTTATCGAAGAGGTAAGATCCTTCTGATATCCTTTTCTCCAAAGCCAGTGACCGGGAGTAGTGGTATGCGTTGGATATTGACCATTTTGCTCGCAATCGTTTCTACGTGTTCGGTGCTAGCTGCCCCAGCCGCCTTTAACGCTGGCGTAACCCGTCTTTCGGTGGCCGACGGAGCTGCTTCTCTCGACACGGTTGTCTTTTACCCTACGCATGAGCATGAGGCTCCATGGCAAGCCGGTCCGTTCACTGTGGAGGCGACACGCGATGCGCCTGTCGAGCATGGCCACTTTCCTGTTGTATTGATTTCACACGGAAGAGGTGGCGGCCCTTTCAGTCACCGTGAATTAGCTAGCTCTCTAGCTCGCGCCGGATTTATCGTTGTCTTGCCGACGCACGTTGGGGATGCTTCCGGCCATCCCAGGGCTCTTTCCCAGGCGCAGATTCTGATTGATCGCCCACGGCAGGCAGAGGCCGCACTCAACGCTGTCCTCACCGACCCCCGATTTTCGGCAAGTGCCGATGTCGGCCGAATTGGCATGATTGGCTACTCGGCGGGTGGCTATACTGCGCTGATTTTAGCGGGAGCAAAACCGGACTTTGCGTACGCCAGTGCATATTGCGCGAATCACGATGATCCGGGATCGTGCCCACATCCAGCAGCTCGCAATAGTGCAAACGGCACACACGGTATTCCTGCGGTATCGGCTGAATTGGTAGCCTGGCAACCATCAAGTGATCGCCGTCTGAAGGCCTTGGTGCTGATGGATCCACTGGCCATGATGTTTGAACCGTCGGGCTTATCGGCTGTACGCATACCGTCTATGCTGTATCGACCGCAAGACGACAGCTATCTTGGTTCCGCAAGGAATTCCCTCGCCGTCGCGTCGAGCTTGCCTGTACCGCCTACAATCCACGTGGTACCAGGCAACCACTTCGTTTTCATTGATCCTTGTCCGGCTGCAGTCGCGGCCAGTGTGCCGCTAATCTGTCAGGACGCTCCCGGGATCGATCGTCCGAATATCCATCGCCAGATAGAACATGAGGTCGTGGATTTCCTGCATGCAAATCTATAACGCAGGCAAAGCTTACATGTTCCAGGGAAGCAGCGCCTCGTAGTCGTCGACGGTCGTGGACAACGGCAGCTTTTTGAACAGCCAGGTGAGGTAACGGTAGGGAGCTATATCGTTAGCTTTGCAGGTCTCAACCAAGGTGTAGAGGTTCGCGCTGGCGTTTGCACCGTCGACCGTATCGCTGAACAGCCAGGAACGCCTTCCCACACAGAACGGGCGAATCGCATTCTCGCAGGCATTGTTGCTTATCGGCCAGTCGCCATTTTCTACGTAGCGCATTAGCTTTGGCCACTGCGCGCGCAGGTACGTCAGTGCACGGCCCAACAGACTTTTCGGTGCAACACCAGGCAAGTGCTCAACCATCAGCGCGTGGATGATCTCCAGCACGCGTGCACTGTATCGTCGTCTCAATCGCTGTCGTCTCGTCGTAGGCCATTTCTCGCTATGCGCCTCGGCGGCGAACAACTTGCCAATGAGCTTTATGAAGTGCGTAGCGAGCAAATCAGGTGTCCGCGCAGCCTTGGGCACGCTCTCTTCGGCTTTCACGAAGTAACGTCTGGCGTGCACCCAACACCCAAGGTGCACGAGTTGGTGGCGCCGGGCGATATCGTTGTAGGGCTCGTATCCATCGGTCATCAGTACCGCACCCTCGCGGATTCCGGTGAACAGTTGATCGGCCAGCTTCGTGCCGCGCCCGGGGGTGTAGGTAAAGCAGCGGATCGGTACGACCGAATCTGTCATCTGCGCCCAGAGATAGCTCGTCGTTTGTGGTCGACGTCCTTTTTCTTTCAACACCTGCAGCGTCGTCTCGTCGCAATAAATCAGCTCGGCATCAAGCAGTGCGTCGCGCAGCAGGTTGATCACGGGTTGCGTGGCCAGTCCGACGCGCACCATGCTCGCCGCGATCGTATTCGACGACAGGTCGCCACCGAAGCGCCGTAGCAGACCCGCTTGGCGGTAGAGGGGCATGCCGAACTGATACTTGCCGGTGGCGATCCACGCAAGCGCCGATTCGCTCAGTAGCCCGCGAGGGATGATGCGTGCCGGCGCCGGTGTTACCTTGATGCCCAGATCACAGCACGTGCACGCATATTTGACCCGCTGGTGCTGAATCACCCGAAGCTGCTCAGGAATCACGTCAAGCTGCTCGCTGATCTCCACACCGAACTCGACGAGCGCATGTCCATCGTTTGCACAGAAACGCTGCGCTTCGGGCAGTTCGTGCCGTACAACGTCGCGCGGCAGGCTCGGATCAAGTGGCTTACGATGACCGCGCTTTTTGCGCGTGTGGCCAGAGACTGTCGATTCAGGCGCATCTTCTAGAGCGGGCGTGCTGTTTGTAGCCAGTACTTCGGCTTCGTTGAACAAACCCGGTTGATCTGAATCACGTGCCTCGCTCTTCGCGGCAAATAACTCCCGGCGGTAGGCCCGCAGCCGCTCCTCTGCAAGATCGCGTTCGGCCGTCACCAGCCGCAGCGCACCGCGCAGCGCCTCCCGCTCGGCGAGCAGCGCTTTGAGTTCCTCGGCGTTGATCGTGATGTTGGTCGGCATGCTAGGTTAGACCAGCATGTCGCGCGCACGTTCAGCTCACGCGCAGATATTCCTGCAACGGATGCCGGCGCACTGTCGTGATGTCATCGCCATCAAGCAGCGCATGCAACACCCCGGGCGTCATCATCACAACCTCGGCCTTTTTGTCGGGCCAGATGAAACGGCTTGCCTCAAGGCGTTTGGTCATAAGCCAGAACCCGCTACCATCCCAGCAAAGGATCTTGACCCTGTCGCGGCGGCGGTTCCCGAAGATGTAAAGCGAGCAGTCCATCGGGTTCAGGTGCATCGCCTGTTCGACGATAATCGACAGACTGTTCATGCCGTAGCGGAAATCGACTGGATCTCGATGCAAATACACTTTTAGTCTGTCGTCGAACCGGAACACGGCAAGCTCCCCAGCATTTGCACGATCGTTGCAAGCGCTTCTATGCTCGCTTTGCCCACCTCAAGCTGTACGCCGTTTGCCAGTCGAACGTGTAAGCCGATTGGAACCGGGGGCATTGCTCTGCTGGCCATCGATTGCGCACGCAACGATTCCAACGACGAGATGACGCGGGCGAAGGCCGGGGAGGATGCAGTTTGCCGCTGTTGCTGCAACGGTTCGGGAACCACATCATTGGGATCGCGCGTTTGAGCTTTTGGTTCGACGGCCTCGCGTGGCGTCTGCGCATCGATGGGCCACGCACTGCGTTCACGCTCCATCAGGTATTTGTTAATCCACTTGCGCAGCAAGTTCGCATTCACGGCATGTTCTTGTGCAATGCGTGCCACCGATACACCGGGTCGAAGGGCCGCTTTGATCAGTTCGAGCTTCGAACTTTCGTCGTAGCGCCTGCGACCATCGCGGCGGCGGTGCAGCACGCGCAACTCTGAGTCATTGTGAGTCATAGAAGGTGTCCACCTAGTAGGTGGACACCTTTTTCTCACACCCCAGCATTCCTCGATAGGGTGTCGTTCACTGATCGCTTACGAAGGATTTCACCCAGGCACTGCTTGGGCATAAGACATCAGACATGGCCGATATATACCGCGACTCGCGAGGCGCAGAGTGGGCCGAAGTGAAGATCAAAGCATCGTCGTTTTGAACGAATTTCGAACGAGGCTCTTCGCTACCTCATCAGCAACCAATTTATTCCTTTAAAATCAATCCTGCTTCACGTAGCGCGGCTGTTCTTGATGAGACGGCGAGTTTCTTGTAGATAATCTTAATTGAAAATACGAATTTTCTATTGCAATCATTGAGTTAATGTAATTTTCCGGTGTGCGAGAACCCCGTTAAAGTAACAAACTCACCCTTGAGTAAACAAAGGGTTACAAGCGGGTTTTGAACGAACCTGACGCGAGATCTGTAGGATAAAACGCAGACCTGGGGGCAAATGTGCAATCCTGTCGGTCAGTCGACGAATTCGAGTGGTACGAGGACACTCGGGAATTGAGCGATGCCCCGGCATGACGTGCCTGCGCTGATCGAGACGCAGAAGTAAGCTTCAGCGCGACATTGCGTGATCCGATTCACTCGACGCTTCAAACTCGATGAGGATACTTGCTCCGACCGAGGGCGAGAACTGCACGATGTGCCGCATCTCACTCGGACGAGGCGAGTCGGTCTGATCCAATAAAAGAACGGCGTCTGCAAACTGAGCACTGTCCGGATCAAGAATTTTCGCCTCATAAACAATATTTTGAGTGTTGAAGCCGTCCACTCGAACTCGCGTTACGCCCATAAATGATAGCCGCTTCCGAGTCGTGCCAACTTCGCTAACAAGGTCTACGTCTACCTTTCCAGGTATCGGGGCAGCGATCGAATGGATAACCCAGTCGTGAAATGATTTTATGGCCATGATCAATACGGAATGATAGAAAGCGGCACGCCAGGAGAGCGTACACCGTTATCCCAATTGTGACCGTGTGGCGTGCCGGCGCCGTGGTCTGCATGAAAGTCAATATCGTACGCAGCGTTACCCGCTGAGTCATATCGGCGCATCTGGCCACTCGGTAATTCAAGCCATCCGTCGGGCGGCCCGCCGGTTCTCGGCAAACTCTGACTTGCTGCTAATTGAATGCCGTTGCTCGGATCTAGCGCAAACGAATCTTCGACGCTGATGGCGTTTTGTGATGTCGATAGCATGTAAGGGCGATGAAGACATTTACAGGCTATCGAATCGTACTCAAGCGCGACTTCTTTTCCCAAGTATTTGGAGCGGCGGGGGCCGCCTGATTTCACAATTGGTGCATAACTGCGACACGAATTGCAATAAGCCAGGCTGCCTATTAAAGCTGCCTGTGCTTTGAATATCGTTTTTGTAGCTGCTACATTAGTCGATAGCACATAACCACCAGATGACGGCTGGTCACTAGCGGTCACAACGCGTCGCTGCACTTATTTTCTCGCAATAATAATACGAGTCTGTAATATAACCCATTTCCATTTAACAAGTCGCACGCGATAAAGTGATAGGCTTCTCGTTAGCCATCGGCCCGAAGCCGACAAGCCTTTACGGCAAGGATTACACATAGGCATTACTCGATGATAAGACATCCCGAATGGCCGATATGTACCGAAATTCGCGTGGCGCGTAGTGCGCTGAAGTGAAGGTCAAGACGTCGTAGTTTTGGATAGCCGAATTACTTGCCCAATCAGCAACCAATTTATTCCTGTAAAATCAATCCTGCTTCACGTAGCGCGGCTGTTCTTGATGAGACGGCGAGTTTCTTGTAGATATTTTTTATATGGCACTCTACCGTCAGTTTTGACAGCGCCAATCGTTCAGCAATTTCGCGGTTTGACAGCCCTTCCCCTACGGCCCCGAGAATCTGCCGCTCTCGCTTGCTTAATACCGACGCGCGCTCGGTAGAGGCAACAACCGCTGCCGCTACGACGGCATAGTTAACAGAAGGCGCCACAGGCCCCTCGGATGACGCTATCGTCAAGACTTCCGCTTGCACGGCATCCGGCCCTGCAAGCGTCTGCGCCACCAGCGCTGCTGCCCCGTCAGCACTATGCATCTCGGGCCGTCGACCGCCAGCATTGACTTCGTTTAACGGCGCACTTGATATTGGCAAGGCGACCGCGCCAGCTTGCCGCTCCGATGTCTGACCAAAAAGATGCAAGATATATCGCGCGACAAAAGGATCGATTGGTGCCCCCCCACGCAATGCACTTCGAATACTGACAAGAATCTCAACATCGTCGCGCTCTTTCAATAGATAGCCCGTGGCGCCAGCCTGCAGAGCCCCGACGATGATCGTCTCCGTACTCCAAGACGATATGACCAGGATTGGAAGCGAAGGATCGCCAGCATGCATCTCGGCGATCAGATCGATACCACAACCGTCCGGCAGACCAACATCCACCAAGGCCATGGCCACCGGCTCTTCTTGCAATAACGCTCTTGCCTCGCCGATGGTACTCGCGAACAGCAACGCGTCGTCGCGATAGCCCAGTTGTCGGAGAATGTGCTTCTGACGTTCCCGCATGACTGCCTCATCTTCCACCACCAACAAGGGAGACGGCAGTACGGAATCAACTCGTGAAACGAGCAAGTCGGACATGGTCGATCCGTAAAGAACGCTTGGATGGCGCGAAAAGAACGGCAGTCCGATACAACCGGCGCCAACGTAAGAACCTTCACCGCACTTCGGGGTAAGTGCGGGCCAGACTATCACTTACCTACGACATGAAACGCGCGTTTCAGCATTGGACGCCATATCGCGTCTTTTGAATATCCCTAAAAACAAGTAATTTTCACTTTCTTCTAGCACGCCGTACTGCCCTTATTGCCTCAAAAAACGCGCAAGGTGCCCCGAGCACTGGTATACGTCACGCTTGGCATCGTCCCCATACCTGCAAAATCATTACATTCGATAGACAACATCCTTCCAAAAAACAATTGCGACACTATGTCGCACGTCGGAATCACAGGCGAAGCGAGCCAAATCAAAATCGACAATAGGAATCATTCTTATTATGGTTTAACATTGTTACTGCTACAACAAGCAACATTGATAACGGGGCCGAGCACATTCGGCCCCGTCCTGCTTTTAAAGGAACCGAAGTGAAGAGATTCGCCGTTGCAGTGATGGTTGCCACATCGTTGGCGTTCGGCTTGACCTGCGTGTCCGCATACGCAACGCAGTACCCGGTCACCGTCACCGATACGGCGGGACGAATGGTCACCATTGACCAGGAACCCCAACGCGTGGTCATTCAGGATGGTCGGGATATTCTCACCATGGCCCTGCTGGATCGTCAGGACCCGTTTAAACGACTGGTAACCTGGAACAACTTGATCAAACGCGGCGACCCAGGGTTATGGCAAACCATGTCGACGCACTGGCCGGACGCAAAAAAGATTCCTGATATGCAGTTCTCGGATCAAGGCAACGTCAATCTCGAAACAATCATTTCGAAACAGCCCCAGTTGATCATTGCTCAGTTGCGGGCAAAGTCTGCGTTTGAGCAAAGTGGCGTCATCACACGCATGGACCAATTGCATATCCCGATCGTCTTCATCGATTCGGAGCAAGACCCCGTGGCGCACACCGCAGAAAGCGTTGCAATACTGGGCAAGGTGCTGAATCGCGAAAAAGAAGCAGAACAGTACGTCAATTTTTATAATCAGCGTCTACAAAAACTGCGAACAACCATCGCAGCGATTAACGCGCCGCGACCACGCGTGTTCGTAGAAGCAAAGGCGGGGTTCACGGGGGGCACCGACTGCTGCTTCACCCATGCGACCGTCGGCTATGGCCAGTTATTGAAAGCCGTGGATGCCGTCAACGTGGGTGCGGAACTACTGCATACGCCGTCCGGCAACGTAACGATGGAAAGCGTGATTGGCGCCAAGCCGGATATCTACATCATGACGGGTGCCAATGTCACCGGCAACAACAATATCGCACTGCCCTTCGGCTATGGCACCACGCTGCAGCAAGTAAATGCGGCATTCGCCAAGCTCGAAGCACGCCCGGGCTTCATGCAAACAAAGGCTGCACAGAATGGACAGATCTACGGAATCTATCATCTGTTCTACAACCATGCTTATAACATCGTGGGCATGGAGTATCTGGCGAAGATACTGTACCCCACGCAATTTGCCAGGTTAGACCCCGCCGCGGATTGGCAGACCATCATCTCGCAATTCACGACGATTCCGGCCAAGCCCCTGCTACTGGAAGCCAAAGCCCCAGCAAAGTAATACATGGCTGATATCCCGTCCCTTGATCAGAATATCGCGAATATGACCGCTCCCCAGAGCGTAACGCCGCTTGCGGCACGCGGCGAACACGTGACCAGTCGATCAGCACCCAGACCAGGAAGCAATACGATTCCCGAGGACGACATGGCCTCCGGCGTCCTTGCCGCGCGTTACCGTCGTGGCATTGCGAAACGCTTGCTACTCTTGACGGTTGTAACAGGGCTAGGCGTGGTCGCGATACTTGCTGACCTCGCAATCGGATCCGGCACCTTGACGTTGCAACAGGTATTGACAGCACTGCTCCACCCATCCGAAGTCGATATTGGGACCCGGGTTATCCTGCATGATATCCGCATGCCCATTACCTTCACCGCGGCACTGTCAGGCATCGGACTCGCACTGGCCGGCACGTTGATGCAAACGTCGCTGCAGAATCCCCTGGCCGAGCCTTTCACGATTGGCATTTCGTCAGCAGCAGGCTGCGGCGCCGCCATCGCCATCGTATTCCAGGCCTCCCTCGCAGGCTTCATGCCCTGGCTCCCGCCGGACTTATTCGTGTCGATGAACGCGTTCGTGTTCGCATTGCTGACGGTCCTGTTCATCAGCATCTTTGCGCGCAGTAACGGCCTGGGCGTGGAGACGGTGACATTGCTGGGAATCGCGATCCATTTCGTCTTCGCCTCCGCGTTGGGAATGATGCAATACTTCGCCGACGCGGATCAGTTGCAAACGTTGGTGTTCTGGTTGATGGGCTCACTACTGAAGTCCAGTTGGCTCAAGGTCGGACTGAATTTCGCGGTGATCGTAGTCTTGATGCCCCTGGTATTCTTGAACAGCCGGACCATTACAACGCTTCGCAGCTTCGGAGATCAGGCTGCCACGCTAGGCGTCAACGTCGCACGTACGCGTTTCCTGATGTTGTTTGCCGCCGCATTGCTTGCAAGCGGCATCACCGCTACCATCGGTGTGGTCGGGTTTATCGGGCTGGTTGCCCCGCATATATCGCGACTGCTCGTGGGTGAAGACCAGCGTTTTTCGCTACCCATGACGGCGGCATGTGGCATGTTGGTCATGACACTCGCATCGGTCGCCAGCAAACTTATTCTACCAGGCGGAATCCTGCCGATCGGCATGGTGACCTCGCTACTGGGCGTACCGTTCTTCCTGGCACAGATCCTGTGGCTTAAAAAGCGAGGAATGCGATGAATCGTCCTGGCGTCGAGGCTATCGATGACCTGGTGCAATCTGGTCTGCGCATCCGTAACATCCATGTCGCCATCGGGCGCAAGCGCATCGTCCACGATGTCAGCTTCGATGCCGGTGCCGGTGAATGCCTCGCGGTGCTCGGTCGAAATGGCGCGGGGAAGACAACCCTGATCCGTGCCCTGGCGGGCCTGCTACGTGCAGAAGGCAAGATTGTTCTGGATGGGCAAGACTTGGACACCATGCCGCCCTACGCCCGTAGCGCACTGATTGGTTATGTTGCACAATCCGTTGCGCACGGCGATGTGCAAATGTCAGTGTTCGAATTGCTGCTCCTGGTCCAGAACGGGCAAACGGCGGGCATGATCGGTCATCATTCCCTGGCCACGCCCGCATCTCACCTCGCACGCGCGGAGCGGGTGTTGCACGAATTGAAATTAGAAGCACTGGCAGAGGCGAAGCCGGGTAATCTTTCAGGTGGCCAGCGACAGATGGTCGCCTTGGCGTTGGCGCTGGTCCGCGAGCCACGCTTGCTATTACTCGACGAGCCGACATCGGCATTGGATTTAAATAACCAATTGCATCTGCTCGAGTACGTGCGGGACTACACTCGCACGCATCGGATCGTCACGTTGATGATTTTGCACGACTTGAATCAGGTCAGCCGCTATGCCGATCGCGTGCTTTTGCTTGATCAGGGCGCGACGGTCGCTTTAGGTGCAACCGAGCAAACCCTGACAGCAGAGCGGCTGCGTGAGACCTACCGCGTTGAATGCCAGATCGTGGCGTTACCAGACAACCAACGCGCGATTTACCCGTTGCATCGCGCGCTCTAAGCGTATGCAGCCCTCCATTGGTGCACGGCTGCCGGACGACATGACATCATAGCTGGGTACGAACGCTCCACAATTCAGGGAATAGTACGGTATCCAGCATCTTGCGCAAGTATTGCGCACCGTTGGTACCACCCGTTCCCTGCTTTGCGCCAATCACCCGCTCCACCGTGGTGACATGGCGGAAGCGCCACTGGCGGAACGCGTCCTCAAGGTCCACCAACTCTTCGCCCATCTGGTAAAGCTCCCAATGCGCGTCAGGCTCGCGATAAATCTGCAGCCACGCCGCCTCCACGGAGCTATCCGCGACGGTCGCCTGCGTCCAGTCCCGCTCCAATCGCGATGCGCTAATCCGAAAACCTCGACGCGCCAGCAGACGCACCACCTCGTCATAAAACGAAGGAGTATGGAGAACGGCACGTGTGGCTTCGTAACGCGCGGCATGATGCGAATGTGGCTGCAACATTCGGGCATTCTTGTTACCCAACAGGAATTCGATCTGTCGATATTGAAACGACTGAAAGCCGGAAGACGCTTCCAAATAAGGGCGCATTGCCGAGTATTCGGATGGGGTCAACGTCGAAAGAACATTCCACGCCGTCACCAGTTGCTCGAATATCCGCGACACACGGGCCAGCATTTTGAACGATTCCTGCAATGCGTCTCGCTTCACCGCGTCCAGTGCCGCGTGCAACTCGACCAGCATCAGACGCATCCACAGCTCCGACGTCTGATGCTGAATGATGAACAGCATCTCATTATGGTCCGGGGAGCGTGGATGTTGCGCTTCTAATATCTGGTCCAAAGCCAGGTAATCGCCGTAACTCATCGACGCGGAAAAATCGAGCTGCGCGTCGTGCCAGCCCTCGGCAGGTGCCGTTTTTCCGGTATGCGATTGCGTTGCCTGGGCCGCGGCCTCCATCAGCGGCGCTGCACCGTCGGTGGCTGCTACCGCACCGGCACCATAACCGAATGGGCATACCGCGCTTTTGGGTGTCGGTTGATTCATGATGTCTCAATTTTCATCGGGTATGGTTTGTATGGCTGTTCCGTCGATCGGTCAGGTCACTTGATCGCGGGTCGCCTTTGCAAACTGTCGCCACGCACCGCTATCCAGGATGTCACCCAATATCTGCGCCGCATCCCATACATCGACAAAACGCGTGTAAAGTGGCGTGAAACCGAAACGAAGAACCGACGGTTCGCGATAGTCACCAATCACGCCGCGCGCGATCAATGCTTGCATCACCTCATAACCATGCGGAGAGGCAAAACTGACATGCGAACCGCGTCGTGCATGGTCGCGCGGCGTCACCAATGTCAAGTCATGGCTGCCGCATCGTGCTTCCACACAAGCAATGAACGCATCAGTCAAGGCCAGCGACTTGCGGCGCAGTGCCGCCATATCGGTTTTCGAAAATGTGTCCAGACCGCATTCAACAAGCGCCATTGACACAATGGGTTGGGTACCGCACAGGAAGCGGGCAATGCCGGGATCGGGGCGATACGCTGACTCCATTGCAAAAGGTGCCTGATGCCCCCACCATCCGGACAGCGGTTGCGAAAAAGCGTCTTGATGACGCTTGGGAACCCATACGAATCCAGGAGAACCCGGTCCGCCGTTCAAATATTTATATGTGCACCCTACCGCGTAGTCCGCGTTCGCACCATTCAGGTCGACCTCGACAGCGCCCGCCGAATGTGCGAGATCCCAGACGGCGAGCGCACCGCGCGCCTGCGTCAAGGCTGTGAGCGTGGCCATATCATGCAGATAGCCGGTCCGATAATTGACCTGCGTCAGCATTACGATTGCGGTGAACGCATCGATGACATCGGGCAGTTCCGACGGATCATCGATCAGCTTCAGAGTATGTCGCCCTCCCAATTGGGCGATGACGCCTTCGGCTATGTACAGATCCGAGGGGAAATTGGAGCGCTCCGAGATGATCACGGTACGCGCGGCGTCGCGTTGCTGCTGCATACCCAACGCCGCCGACAAGACCTTGAACAGATTGATTGAAATCGTGTCGGTGATGACGGTCTCGTCCTGCGCCGCACCAAGCAAGGGAGCAAGCTTGTTCCCAAGACGCTTTGGCAAGTCGAACCAACCGGCAGTATTCCAACTGCGAATCAATTGTTCCGACCACTCACCCTCTATGACCTGCTGGGCTCGCCGGACGGCAGCCGCCGGCGATGCACCAAGTGAATTACCATCCAGGTAGATAACATTCCCCGGCAACGAGAAAGCATCGCGCAACGTAGCAAGAGGGTCGTTCTTGTCATATTGCAGGGCGTCGTCACGCGATGCAAAAGACGAAAAGTGCGTTAGTGTCATGGTGCTATCCAATTTCTCAAAATAGTTCGGCTTACGCATCGGACACGGGGCCGCGCAGGACCGCCCGTACTGGGCTCGCATCTGCCGTCGTGAGCTTCAACGGCAACGCGATCAATTCGTAGTAGTCGGGCTGTATGTCATCGAGTAAAAGCCCTTCAAGAATGGCCATCCGATGTGCCGCGACACGACGGTGTGCATCCATCGTTTTCGACGTTTGCGGATCGAGCGACGGGGTGTCCACCCCGATCAATGTGACGCCCTGCTCGGCCAGCCAGTCAATCGCCTCTGGCGCAATCGCCTTGAAATTCGTATCCCAGGTAGCTTGTGGCGCAACACGGTATGTCCGCACCAATACCCGTGGCGGCATCCTCCGGCCGCGCAAGGTGACAGCCGCCGCGGCGACGATGGTGGACACACCGACCACAGGCACGGCATCGACCAGGGCGCAGCAGTCCAGCACCACGCACGTCCCAATATAGGTCTCCAATGGCACAACACCAATCGGCGCACCGTTCGCCTCATAATGCAATGGACCGTCAGCATGCGTGGCCGTGTGCGGCGACAATGTCAACCGCGCGACATTGACGGGCGAACCAGACTCCATATGCCATACCGGCTCGACCGACACGGTCGTATCGCCAGGCCATACCGGCGTTGCGTCATGAATGGGAGCACTGATATCGAATAAGGAGAGAGGCATCGCTCGGAAACTCCCATCGGAAACGAGCAGCGGTGAAAAATGTCATGTTATGACGATCCAGCCGGAGAATTTCTCCTAAAAATATACATTCCTCCTCTATAAATCGCATAAAATTCCATTTCTAATCTTATTTCTCGAATAATATGCAAAGTCTATTGCTCGATGCCGTCGACATTCATATTCTCGACGTCCTACAGCGGCATGGGCGCATCAGCAACCTCGATCTCGCGGACCGGGTGTCACTTTCCGCGTCGGCCTGTCTTCGACGCACGAAACTCCTGGAGGAACGCGGCATCATCGGCTCGTATCAGGCGCATCTATCGACGGAAGCGCTTGGCTTGACCCTGGAAGCATTCGTACATGTATCGATGCGCAACGATGTGCCTAATTGGCACGAAACATTCACAGCCGCAATTGAAGGTTGGCCAGAAATCGTCAGCGCCTATGTAATCACTGGCGACAGTCATTATTTGCTGCGTGTGGTAGCCCCGGATCTGAAGCATTTTTCCGCATTCATCTTGAATAAGCTGTACAAAGCACCTGGCGTGATGGATATCCGATCGAACATCGTGTTGCAGGCCGTCAAAGACACACCTGGTGCGCCGGTCGGCTTGATTCGCCTAGCCAATACAGCAGTAGGCTAATCTTCAGAACGTATGGCGCAATAATTGTTACGGCAATCGACTGGTCATTTGTATATAAAGATCCGAAGCAACCTGCCGATAACCTATTCAAGAACGACGTGGCGCGCTGCTGCGTTGGTAAGGGAGCCGGGATCGGGGAACCGTAATGCAAGTCGCGAGTAGCCAAGCCGAAAGCAAACAGTTGACCACCACGGCGGCTTCGCGCGCGAAAAACGACGCGCCGAAAGCTGCCGAGGCGTCAAAGAACGATAGTGCAGCAGCCCCCGCGAGCAGCACGAAAGTCACGCTATCGGAATCCGCTCGCCAGTTGCAAGCGGAAGACAGCAAGAAGGCGGATAAAACAGATACCAGTCGGCCCGAAGTGGCACCAACGTCGGCAATGGCCAAGTCGGCCGATGCCGAGAAGACCGCCGAAAAACCATCACCCATCAAGTCTCTTACTTACGGCGCTTTAGGATTGCCTAGCCCTGAAGAGCAGGCAAAGAATACGAATAAAGCCTATAGCGCGGGCAAATGGATCGCCGCACTTGGTACCATCGGCGGCATCATTGCAATGATTGCGCGCTTCGTTTAAGTCACACGTTTCTTTACCGGCATGTTTGCGTGTCCGGATCGACAGGTGCATGTCTATGGTACTCAGAATAGCCACCGTCCTACATTGCGCACAATTAGCCGCCTGGTTTAACGTGTCTACCGCGATTTTGGAAGCCGCTGGAACCATAGGCATGCACCTATCGCATTTCACGGACGTGCCTGGTCACGTGATGGCGTATCGTTGAACATCTGATGTTACTTCTATCCGCCTTCATTACTTTCTATGTAGAAAGTGGTGCACCCTAGGAGCGCTGGGGCTATAGACAATCAATAGGATGTCTCCGCGCGGCCGAGACCGCCCTTGACGTCATGGCAGGCGTGACAAATAAAGCATCTCCCCCGTCATCGGTTGTTGTCAAAACCTGGGCTACGTCTCGCGGACCTGGTCAATGAACGCTGGATTCCGCCGCGCTCGCAGTCACCGGCATGACTGCTGTTCGACGGACTGTTCATACGCAAGCGGCTGCGCGCACCACAGCCGGTTGTGGAAACGGCAGATCTCGCTGTGATCCGCAGGCTGTTGCTTAACACCGATATGGTTGCGGTGCTCTCTGCCGGACAGTTGCATTTTGAACGGGAGTCGGGCCAGCTCGATGTCCTGAATATCGAAGACATGCTTGCACAACAAACGCATCGATAGATCAGCCTTACGCAACGGGCCGCCCGTGAACCCTCGCCAGCGGCAACTGTAGTATAAAAATACACTCAGATTGCATATAATTAGTATTAC
The DNA here is from genome assembly GCF_034047095.1 of Robbsia andropogonis. Taxonomy (NCBI): domain Bacteria; kingdom Pseudomonadati; phylum Pseudomonadota; class Betaproteobacteria; order Burkholderiales; family Burkholderiaceae; genus Robbsia; species Robbsia andropogonis. The sequence goes on from NZ_CP139164.1 coordinate 448,636, forward strand.
TAAAATTTTATGTTATCGCTTTTGACAGGAATTGCAATTTTCAGATTGCAAGAGGTGGCACTATTAAACATCACATGTATGATTCTTGTGCGAGAGCGTGAAGCCAGATGCCTGAAGGCATTGTTGCACGCATCAGGCGCCCTAGGCGATTGCTCGTGCCGATAACGCTGCAAGCCTGTGGCATGATGATATCGATACAGTGAACATCATGGTCACGACATGACACCGTAGCGGCGGCACGGGAGGCAACTATCTAGAACCAAAAACGTACACCTGCATCGATGCCGACCTCGTCGAGCGTGGTACCCCTGCCACGTAACATCGCGGCCGTCGCCCCAAAGGGGCGCTCCCAGGTCAAACCAATATACGGTGCGAACTTCCGCGTCACCTCATAACGTAACCGAAGTGACGCGGTCATATCGGAAATGCCAGCCCCAACACTACGGGCCGCGTCACGTCTACCATAGGCGTTCACCTCAAGTTCCGGTGTCAATACGAGCCGCTGCGTGAAGCGCCAGTCATAATCAGCGCGCGCCCACAACGCCGTGCGACCCGACGGATCGACATATGCCATCGCTGACAAATTGACGTACCACGGCATTACCCCCTGGACGCCCACCATACCCCAATAGCGAGTCGGGCCGGATCCAAGATCGGTGCGCATTCCGAGCAATGTGTTCCAATACCGGTCAACGGCGTGACGCCACGCCCCTTCGATGCGCACATCGCTCCAGTTGCCACGGATACGCTGTCCCTCGCTGCGGAAGAAAAACCGGTCGCGGTCCCCACCGATCCAGCCAGACATGTCCCAACGCATACCTGAAACACCGCGAACGCTTTGATAGCCGAATTGATCAAAAAGAATCTGATGATAAATCGCATCGTCATGCATATCCATGCCCGACATTGCCATACTCAGATTCGGGGCAGTCATCCGCACCGGGTCGATCTTGTCGGGCAGAATCACATTCGCCGGTGCAATCGCTGCTGCGGGCTGAGACGTCAAGGTATCACTTGACGACGTTGTCGGCGCGTCATGCCCGCCATGTGGATCGCTATTCATCTCCGGCATGTCGTGCATAGATCCCGACACGCCAGTATCGGGTGCCGCAGTGACATGCGTGTAGACCGCTATTGCACCCACGCACACGAAAACCCGAGACAGGTTCATCGCCAATTGTTTTGTTGCTGGCCGTTTGCGCAACAGCGTTTGCGGGCGCGTTGCCATCATGCAACCACCACCTTGCGAAACATCCCGGCCTCCATGTGATACAGCAGATGACAATGAAAGGCCCACTGTCCTGGTGCATCGGCAGTAACAAGCGCCGAAAGCTGTTTTGCCGGTTGGACGTTGATCGTATGCTTGCGCACTAGGAACGTTCCGTCTTCGCTCTCCACCTCGAAGAACATCCCGTGAAGATGAATTGGATGATTCATCATCGTGTCGTTGATCAACGTGATCCGGAGCCGCTCACCGTAATAAAATCGATACGGAGGGGCCTCTGAATATTTGAGCCCATCGAAACCCCATATGAAGCGCGACATATTTCCGGTGAGGTGAATGACCATCTCCCGGGACGGCGGACGCGGATCGAGCGGACCACCAATGGTGTGAAGGTCCGCATAGGTCAAAACCCGCCACTCCGATGCCCCCTGGGTCTCTCCTGTTCTCAGACGAGGACCAGGATCATCAAGGCGCTTCGAAGGCATTGCAATTCGCATATCGACCTCCACGCCCGTTGACAACGGCGCATCGGTGTCGGACCTGGCGGACGTGATGTCAGGCGATGGCGCATGAAGTACCGCGGTCTTGGCCGAAGACAACGGGTGCATGTCCATGGTTCCCATGGCCATGCCTGGCATCGTCGTATCGTGACGCTTCCCGCCATGGCCCATGTCCATGCCATGCATCGGCATCGGCATCGGCATCGCACCCATCATGTCTTCGTCGGCAAGCCAGGTCTTAGCCCGCATCATAGGCACGCTACCCACCATATCCATGCTTGGCGCCAAGGTTCCGCGAGCATAACCACTACGATCTATCGACTCGCTGAAAATCGTATAGGCCCGATCGTCCGGCATCGTGAACAAGACGTCGTAGGTCTCTGCGGCCGCAAATCGGAATTCATCCACGTCGACGGGATCGACTTGCTGCCCATCGGCTGCAATCACCGTCATCTTGATGCCAGGAATACGCACGTCGAATATCGACGATGCGCTTGCGTTGATGAAACGCAAGCGTATGCGCTCGCCCGCCCTGGCAATTCCGGTCCAATTCGCCGCTGGCGACTTCCCATTAGTGAGATAGGTGTATGTGGCACCGGACACATCGGCAAAGTCCGTAGGGTTCATGCGCATGGTATTCCACATGCGGCGTTTCAGAATCGCGGCGTGTAGGCCTTCGGTATGCACGTCCCGGAAAAATCCAGGAACCGTCGGCATCTGACGATTGTAATAATCGCTATCGGCTTTCAGATTGGATAAGATCGTCGACGGTTTTTCATCAGTCCAGTCACTCAACATCACCACATAGTCTCGGTCCGGCCTGACCGTATCGCCATCCTGCGGAACGATGACGATCGGCCCATACAGCCCCAACTGCTCCTGGAAGCCGCTATGACTGTGATACCAGTATGTCCCCGCCTGGCGTACCTTGAATCGATACGTGAACGTTTCGCCCGGTGCAATGCCCGGAAAACTGATACCGGGTACGCCATCCATCCCGAAGGGCAACACGATACCGTGCCAGTGGATCGACGTTACCTCGTAAAGCGCGTTGCGAACCCGTAACGTGACCGTATCGCCCTGCCGCCATTGCAGCAACGGTGCCGGCATGCTGCCATTCACGGTGAACGCACGCCGTGATTTGCCGGTGAGGTTCACGGCGCGCGTTCCAATTTCGAGATCGAACGTATTGCCAGTAAGCGGCTCGGCACGCGCTGGCTGCTCGGCTGCAACCGGCAGGTCAGCAGAGTTGCCGGATACGTTCTCGTCACGTACTGTCGCGTATGCTGAAACGACCCAACTTCCCGCGAACGTCGCCGCTGTTGCTGCGATGCCTTGAACAAAGCGGCGCCTGCTCAGAGGGGTGGCGTCGTCGCGCGAAGGTATCGCGTCATGACATGTGTTGACGCCAACTTCGGCGCCTATACCACCTCGTGGCGGTAAGTTCATACACTTCGCTCCCCATGCGACCATTGATGAGATATATCCGCATTAAACGATAGTGCAGAGCGGATAAAGCGTAAGCGTAGTCCATTGCTCAACACGAAGACCGAAGACAATGCCATCGCCGCAGCGGCAAGCATCGGCGACAATAAAAGTCCAAGGAGTGGATAGGCAAGTCCGGCGGCAAGTGGGATCAACACGACATTGTAGCCAAACGCCCACACCAAATTCTGGTGAATATTGCGCATCGTTGCATGGCTGATAGTCACAGCGTCCACCACCCCATGCAATGCACTGCGAGCCAGCACGACATTGGCGCTCTGTATCGCCACGTCACTGCCGGAACCAATCGCAATGCCGACATCGGCATGCGCCAAGGCCGGCGCATCATTCATGCCGTCCCCCACGAAAGCAAGCAAACCGTATTGCGCGCGCAATGCATCGAGGGCCGCTACTTTGCCATCGGGCGTTACATCGGCACGCACGTCGTCGATACCCAATATCGATGCCACGGCTGCAGCGGTCGCGGCCGCATCTCCGGTGATCATCGCCATACGTAATTGACGTGCACGTAACGCTGCGATGACGGTAGCCGTTTCTGGACGGATCGGATCGGCCACGGCAAGCGCGCCCACGACCCGCCCCGATAATGCTACGTACAGGACCGTCTTCATCGCCGCGTGCCACGGCGCGACAACCCTTTGGAGCACGTCGTCATCAGGCATCGCGGGTGCTGCTCTGTCGGCAACGCACTGATGCGCCATCCAAGTCGCATTGCCTATTGCTATAAGGTGACCGTCTATGGTTCCAGCGACCCCTTGCCCTGTGCTGGAAACAAAGTTCGATACGGTATGCGGTGACAAGGCCGAAGCGTTTTCGGCCAAACCAATATGCCGCGTGGCGGCAGCGACGACCGCATGGGCGAGTGGATGCGCCGATAAACGTTCCAGTGCCGCCATACCCGACCATAGCGCCACTTCATCGACCGAGACAAACCAGTGCGTATCCGTGACCGCGGGCTTGCCTACTGTCAGCGTGCCGGTCTTATCGAACGCGACAACCTTGCATGCCTGCAACGTCTGCAACGCATCGCCTTGGCGAAACAACACCCCAAGGCGCGCTGCCCGGCCGGCGGCAACCATGATCGACGTCGGTGTCGCCAAGCCCATTGCACAAGGGCAGGCGACGATCAGTACCGCCACCGCGGTGGAAAGGGCAAATGCCACGTCGCGACCCAATGCCATCCACGCGGCAAACGTCAACACGGCAGCAACCAATACAGCCGGCACGAACCACGCTGTAACAAGATCGACTTTCTGCTGGATCGGCAGCTTCGCACCTTGAGCGCGTTGCACCAGGGCGATGATCCGCGACAGCGTCGCATCGGCACCGACGCGTGTAACACGGGCCCGCAAGATACCATCGCCGTTCACCGTTCCGCCGGTGAGGTCGGTTGCCACACCGTGTCGTTTCTCAACCGGCATCGACTCGCCGGTCAGCATACTTTCGTCGACATACGATGCACCGTCGATCAATACCGCATCCGCAGGCACCCGTTCGCCAGGGCGGATCAAAATGGCATCGCCCACTTTCAAAATGGCCAGAGGCACATCGCTTATGCGACGATCATCACCATTGTCCAGACCGTCGAGACGATGCGCGGTATCGGGACGCAGCGCCAGCAGGGCGCGAATCGCATCACCGGTCCGCCCCTTTGCACGCGCTTCCAGATACCGACCCAATAAAATCAACACGACGATCACCGCCGCTGCTTCAAAATACAGATGCCGTGCCTGTTCCGGTACCCAGTCAGGGCGTAGCGCGGCAATCATCGAAAAGCTCCATGCGGCACCCGCGCCCAATGCCACCAGCGTATTCATATCGGGCGCCGCGCGCCGCGCGGCCTGGGTACCTTTAATGAAGAATTGCCGGCCCGGTCCAAAAAGCACCAATGTGGTTAAGACCGCTTCAATCGTCGTAATCGTGCCGGTGCCAACGCTGCTCACCAACAGGGGAATAGCCGACAGCCCAAGATGGCCCGCCATTTCGAAAAGGAACACCGGTAACGTCAATGCGATCGCCAGAATCAAATTCCGGCGCTGCTGCATCACATCGCGGGCTTTACGTGCCGCCTTGGCATCGGAGGTGCCAAGCTCCGATCCTTCACGGGAAACAACCTCAGCGCCACCATTCAGCGTATGTGTTTCCGAACCGGGGAGGTCGGTAACAGGTAGCGTTGCTGGAGAAGCGGCAATGCGGCGTACTGCTTGCGTTGACCGCGAGTCCATCTGAGGCGCCGCCTCCGCAGGCTGCCTCCATTCATCCGCCATTTGAAGTTGGGTGGGATAGCCTGCGGCGGTACCCGCTTCGGCGATACGGGTGGGCTGTACTTGCGACGGATCGTACCGAACGAATGCAGTTTCACTCGCCAAATTGACCGCTACATCCGCCACACCGGGAATGGCTTGAAGTGCCTTTTCCAGGCGCCGCACGCACGATGCGCAGGACATGTCGGCGACGTCAAATGTGCCCTCTTCGAATGACGCGGATAAGCTGGGAGCACTTGCAGAAGGCGCATTCGGCGATATGTTTTCTGAGTTAGCCATATTGTGCTCCACGTTACGTTTCCACGACGATCACCTTAAACCTTCCAATTAGGTCAAGGTCAAGCGATGATTTTCAATGTCATGACATAAATAGCCATAGCAATCAAATTGGCGACGTCCCTTGGCTTGTCAGAAATGGCAAGTTTGGTAGCAAAACGAAGAGCATCGCTGTTGCAGCCATGCAAAATGATTGCAATTCGCATTCCTTCAAATTCATCCTTACGCGAGTTCTGGTAGACCGTCCCTTCACTTTGATGCACCATCGCCGCGATAGATGATGACTTGTTTTAAGTGGACCCTACGTAACGTCGCGCCAGCGTTGCGGCTGGTCTGAACAAGCGTGCATTTCGCGTCTGTTTTACACGCTCGTACCTTACGTTCGTTTGTCTGAAACCGCTCATTGAGCAAAGCCTGGTCTTCCCATGCACGTTCGCCCCGTTCGTACCAACTCTTTTATCTGGACTGGTTCATTGCTGGTCTGCCTCCTTGTCGCATTCGCCATCGTCTGGTTCGCGCCATTGGACTTGCGCCATCTCATTCCAAACGACGAAGGTCGCTATGCGGAAATGGCCCGGGAGATGTTCACGACCGGCGACTGGATCACACCCCGATATAACGGCTACAAATACTTCGAAAAACCACCGTTGCAGACCTGGGCAAACGCATTGACGTTTGCATGGTTTGGCATTGGTGACTGGCAGGCTCGGCTTTACACCGCACTGACGGGGTTCGGTGGCGTGCTATTGCTTGGCTATACGGCAACGCGGCTTTATGGTGCCGCGACGGGTTTTTATGCCGCCGTCATCCTCGCCGGCGCACCGTACTGGGCAGCGCTGGGCCATTACGACACGCTGGACATGGGCCTGTCTTTCTGGATGGAATGGGTGCTATGCGCACTGCTACTCGCGCAGCGCACATCTGCGACCACAAGGCAACGGCACGGCTGGATGCTGGTATGTTGGGCGGGGATGGCTGCAGCGGTGTTGTCCAAGGGGCTGGTCGGCTTGATCCTTCCCGGCTCGGTTCTGATCGTGTATTCGATCGTCAGCGCTAACCTGCGCGTATGGCAGCGCCTGCACATTCTTGCAGGGCTGACGTTGTTCATGGTCATTGTGCTGCCGTGGTTTTTCCTGGTTCAGAAAGCCAATCCTGAGTTCTTTCATTTCTTCTTTATCGTTCAACAATTTGAACGCTACCTTACGCCACAACAGAATCGGCCCGGCCCGTTCTTGTATTTCGTGCCCGTCATCCTGCTTGGATTTTTACCTTGGCTCACACTTGCATTTCCGACAGCCGGAACAGTAAAGGCATGGCGCCATCCAATTGACACCTTGCGCCGCGCCGTGTCCGTATGGCGCGCCGATGGCCGTCAGGGCGCGATCAATGGCACTGCCTTTACCGTGGTCTGGGGCGCTTTTATCTTCTTGTTTTTTAGCGTTTCGCATTCGAAGTTGATCCCCTACGTGCTGCCGGTTGCACCAGCCATCGCACTCCTGCTTGCCCACGGCGCGGTCTTGATTCCCTCTACGCGCTGGCAACGACATCTCCAAGGTTATTTGATCTTTTTGGTCATAGCCGCAGTTGCATCATTTGTCATTCGGTTCGTGCGAACACCGCGTGACTCGCACCAAGCGTTTCAAACCTTCCAGTGGTGGGTGTTCGCCGGTTTCGTTTTCTGTGCGGTGATGACGTGGTTCGCCATGTATCTGGCGCGCAACCCGCGAAGAATGCCAGCATCCTTCGCGGCGGTAGGATGCGGCTGGTTAGGCCTTTGTCTGATCGCCGGCACCGGGCACGACGCCTTGGGAAAACCCATGTCGGGAGCGCCGCTAGCCCCGGCGATCAAGGCCGCGATGGCGCGCGCGCCCGCCGATACACCCTTTTATGCGGTGGAAAAACTTGACCATACATTACCGTTTTATATAGGTCACACCACGATCATGGTTCAAGGAGCAGATGAACTGGCGTTTGGCGTATATGCAGAGCCAGAAAAATGGATTCCGAACATCAAGGACTGGGAAGCACGGTGGCGCGCCGAGCGGTATGCATTCGCGTTAATGAATCCGGCACAGTATCGGAAACTGGTGATGGAAGGGTTGCCCATGACAGTCATTGCGGCCGACGCCTGGCGCGTGGTGGTCGAGAAACCGCAAACTGCACCCTCGTCACCTTAAGCAAGGGCAGCGTTGGTCAGGGACAGGAAAGACGGCGCCGTAATCGTGCACTCCGCGAAGTCGCGGGAACGCCTCAAGCGAGAGCATCGCGTCAAAAGCCCATGGTGATCTTTCGACCAATCGATTGGCACGTCACTTGCTTGTAATTCTGCGCCACTCGGCGCGATGCTTAGTGGACCATCTGCTCATTTCTTGCGCCGACGGCCACTGGCCGGGATCGCAAGACGCATACGCCCCTGATTTGACCAACCCAGGTCGCCACAAAAATTTCACAAAAAAATCATGGAACTAAGCTATTCGCACTAGGAGAATTAACAGAGATATCCACAAAATCTGTGGATATCTTTTCGCCAGCGGCGCCATTGCGAAGCCAATGACCGTCCTCGAATAAATGTTCGGGGCACGACCTTAAATAACATGCTGCTCACACCGGGGGCGCATGGAAAACCGTCACGGCGTCACGATGTCCCAGTGGTAGCGACCATGGCGCCGTGAGCGTGCATCGTCGCCGCAAAACGCGCGAGTACGCGGACAAGCGTACCAGCGGGAACCGCGGCGGACTGCGGGTCGAATCCTGCGGCAGTATGCCGGAGGAAAAGCCACGCATCGGGGCTGACCGGCCCTGATTGTGCTTCGCGAAGCGCAAGATAGTCTGATAAAGCGCACTGGAGTGTCTCGATGGATAATGACGTTGCTTGAACCCCCGGCGACAGTTGCACCCGACATGCATCGGCTTTTGGGTAGCGGCAGCGTTGCCGCCCCCGACGCGCCGTCACCAATGTCGTGGCACGCACGACCGGCATGTCCTGCTGAATAAGCGCATCGATATCCCGAACACGCAACGTTGCCACTTCCGACATTCGTAGTCCTGTCACTGCGACGACATGCGCAAGCAATCGCATACGGGCCACATGTATTGCAAGAGGCGGTCGTCGACTGGATGATGTGCTCGCCATCGATGCACCTATGTCACACCACGCTTTTGCAGACTGCGGTATCGCGGAAACAACATCAGTGCGCGTATGTTCGATCTCTGACTGCGCGACTGGCTTGATCGAAGGCAACAGCGAATCGAATAGCCCGTGGCGAACCGAACCCGCGAGCGCCAGATGCCCGAACAACACCTTCAACGTACGACGGGCAATTCTGACCGATGCGTCGCTGGCGGGGCCTTCGAATGGACGCCAGGTCGGCAGACCGCGCTCCACCTTAGGGCCACACCATTCAGAATCAGGTGCACGCATAAATGCAAAATATGCTTCCACATCGATCACGCGCAATTGCCCCAGCGTGGTTTGTCGTATCAACGCGGTCCATAGCAACAGGCGTTCCGCCTGCAGGCGGAAGCATCGATAGGTGCTGGCGGACTGCTTATACCGGTCAAGGACGCGAATAAGCATATCGCGGTCGGCAGCCACTAAGGCATCCGATGGGGTGAAGTACTCGATGGCGGCCAATCGATCACTTGTGACACGGCGCGCGGCGTCTACATTTGGACTCCATTGCCGACGCGGTGTTGCCGCATGTCGGGCAATGCGAGCGCCAAGGTCGACGGCGTTCATGGACAGCCAATCCTGAAGTCGTTGTGCCGCGCGCAGGCCGATCCGGGGCACATCCCGATACCAGCGAAAACCTCGACGATTGATCATCGACAATAGATCGCCTACAGTCTTCACATCGACCGCTTCCAAGCGGCGCGCCAAGACAGGATCGATCCAATCGCCGATGAAATGATGCAATCGAGGTGGTTCGACCAAAGTGGCTTCTAGTCGATCCAACACCTCTCTACGTCTGGCGCGAAGGCGCTGATTACGCGCCTCTCGTCGCACGGCCCGGTCCGCGATTACACTCGCCTTTTTCAAGGCCATATCGGGCACGGTCGCCAATAATGCGGACGGGGTTTGCATACCCGTCGTGTCGTCGACCAAACGGGCGGTAGACACAGCGAAAGTTGACGCGCCGCGACCTGCCTTGAGTCGCGCTTCCTCGTACAAAGCGATCAATTCAACTTCTGAATACACGCCGTCCGGATCATGGGTCTCGCGAAAATCATCAAGTGACGCGAACACATGCGTCGGAGCGTCTCCTGGCATGACGCTTACCGACGCCGGCACCATCGATGTCTGTCGAACCGTGCCTTGCAACGGTATGGTGGGCTTTGATAAAGGAGTCGCGCGATCTCCCGTACGAATTGCCCCACCAGGTTGCAAGCGTGTGTCGTCTTGCCACGTATGAATGACGGTCGCATCAAACGGCGTATCGGCAAGCTTCGCGGTTGGCAAGCGCAACAAGCGGGCGCCGGCACTGTCACCGCGCTTTCGCGCGGCATTTGACAATTCCTCGACGAGCCAACGCAGCGTGCTCTTCACTCGCCTGCGATCACCAAGCGTGCCGAGATACTGCTCGGCTAACGCACCGATATCGAGCCCTTCATATACCCCACGAATGAACGCCATGTGGTGTAAGCCGATTCGCCGTCGATGTAGACGATCAGCCGACGCGCCTATTGCCTGCGGCGTCTTTATTTCCGGGACGGCCCCGATATCAAGATGTGCCGCCACTTTGACAGGATTTTCTGGCATATCAGGGGAATGACTGAATACATTCGAATGCAATTGGCCGATTACGGGGTATCTACGGCAGGCTTGTGATTCATTATAGCGTGTTATCAGGCTATCATCTTTTTTTCAACAAACTCGGACGATTCATTACGTTTTGCGGAAATATACGCAAATACAAGCACTTAAGCACGGTCGACTGACATGCTCTCCGAATCGAAGTCGGCGGTGAACGAGGTCTACCCTGCTCTGTCCATGGTACGGTTTGCCATCGAACTGACACACCAAAGCGCTGGAGAAGAATGAGACTGCGTTACGACACTGCGACCTTGTATAGACGTGACTTTTTTGTGTCCGCTGAATTCACACCTTGCAATCATTGCTTTTAGTTGACCCGATGAGCATTAGTGCGATCAGTTTCCCCTAACCCAAATGTCAATTGTGTTGAGTAAATAACAACTTTCCCATTTACTTTTGGATGCACTGCACGCTTGGATGTCTGCCAGACATATGACGGATATCATTATCCGGGGCGCATTTCGTTTTTTTGTGGCCTCCATGTCGGCGTTGCCCCAGCCGGATGTACGATAGGGACGCGCAACAAAGTCAGTCGCCATTTGATTGTGTAGATAGATTTCATCACTAGTAATTAAAAATATATTATTATTTTTATACAACCGGATTCCATCGATGAGGCGAGTCATCGTGCTGGCTGCCCGTGATCGATTCGCTAAATATGGTGTCCGGAGGCAACCGACTGGTGAAGTAAGATTCATGTGAACGCTGTTATCTACTATCAACACGGGAGTGCCATCAACTGTAGCCATCGGACTTTCTACGTAGAAAGTCCACCATCTGGGTGCGGAATGGCATCGCGTACAAATTGGCCTGAATCAAAGGCCGACCTTGTTGCGACAGCTGATAGTTTTGCTGCTCTTGTGTATTGCAAAGGCTTATGCATTCCTGGCATAGGTGACTTTCTACGTAGAAACTGCCCATCACTGCATCATACGAATCGATACTGCCGAATTTCCAGGTCCGTATTTCATGGTTCGGCCGAAAACCTTGCGGATGCTCCGTGAGAACTAACCAAACGTAACCCTAGGAACCTAGTCACAGTGACGACCGGCAACAAGACACCGTTACGTGCCTTCACGACTATGCCGCCTGCTCACATTGCAGTCGATCGAAATTACGGATTCAGGCAAATCTGGCATTGTGTTGCCCAATATCGACCGATCAGCATCGCCCTTTTTCATCGACGACGCCCTTACTTACGTAGCGACAGCCTCGCCGTGCGATTATGAATAGTCTTTCTAAAAAGGCGCAATACCAGCAAGTCATTTAAAACGTGCCGTGCAGGGTCAGATCGGATGGCTATCACTTCTGCGAGCAGGTTTCTACGTAGAAAGTCCTTGCTGCGCACGTTGCTTTAGCTCACGCAATAGCATTATGTGTAGAAGATCAACGACAGATCATCGACTACACGCACTCACGGGCTACAGTCGAATACCAAGAGAAGGAGTATGCGTAGCCCAATGCTCTTAAGTCAAAGTCAATGCGGAATCTGAAGATATATCCGGATCTGACGCAGCGTAAAGGTAGAAAAGTTTGGCGCCGGACTCCTCGCATTCACATGGCTCTTTCTACGTAGAAAGTCGTACCAAGTCGAACAAAAGCCTGATGCTGTTCGCGTGTTTCAGCGATCTGGGCACCCCTGACAATGAAAGCTGTCGCGTTTCATGCCGTGATTAGCCACATCGATTAAACCGTGTGGAGGGATGTTGGAATCAATATTCTTCCTTGTACATGCTCACCGTACTGAGCGTCGTCAGTTAAACATCGATCAGTCGGTGCGTATGACAGGAATGCGCAGATGGCTCCATAAGATTTTTTGCAGAACGCTCAAGATTAGCTCTCTCGAGATATCGTTCATTAATACTATCTTTCTTTGTTTTTATTGATTGAATAAGCCTTTCTTGGTTACAATGCTGAAACGACTTTCTACGTAGAAAGTTTCGGCGTATTCGCGGGAGGCAGGTACAAGATGGCAGCGAAAATCATTACAGTGTTCAATCAAAAGGGTGGGGCGGGCAAAACCCTTGTCAGTTGCCATCTTGCAGAAACCCTCGCTTTGCGTGGAAATAAATCCCTGCTGGTGGATCTCGATCCGCAAGGGACCGCCACCATATGGGCATCCATGTCTAGCGAGGATCGTCCCGTCAAAACTACGGCGATCAATCTGAGCATGATGGCTTCCGCAGCGCACAGAGAAATTCGAAAATTTGTCGCTGATTACGATTACATCGTCATAGACTGCCCGCCTGCAATCCAGTCGGTTGCACCGTCTGTGGCCCTGCTTGTTTCCGACCTTGCCTTGATTCCGGTCGGTGGTTCTGGAGGGAATTTGTGGGCTATCGAAGAAGCAAAGAAACTTGCAGCAACGGCAATGGCGAACAATGAATCTTTGAAGGTTCGCACACTTCCTAACATGTACCAGAACATCTCGATCGTCAAACAGGTCTTCCAGCACTTATCCGAAGACCCCAGTGTTCCCATGCTGAAAAGCCGGCTTGGACTGAGGGCGGCATTCAAAGAGGCAGAGACTACTGGGCAATCGGTACATACCATTTCTGGCGGGAAAGACGCAGTGCGCGAAGTCAATTCGCTTGTCGACGAAGTTCTGGCACTTATCTAAGGAAAATTGGAATGGCTGGAAAAAAGAACTTTTCTGGATCGCTTGTAAAAGGGATCAACCGTGATGGTGCCATGCGCGCGTCGCTTGACGACCGCTTCTCGCGTGCCGAGGAATTGATCAGCGAAAAACCGAATGGCTTGCTATCGAGCAGTCCATCGAATCCCAATGATGCTGTGAATAGCGAAGGGCGTATCCATAACGACGCCGCACCACTGACGCTCATATCTTCCGCGGCGACAGCGTCACCTACGCCGGCACATCCCACTGCACTAGCGGACAGCCTCGACAACCTGGCAGCAAAGGGTGTCCGACAGCGGTTTGCCGCTTTGCCGATTGAAGCTATTCAAAGTAACCCTTTGAACAGTCGAAGCTATTACAATCCGGAGGCAATTGAAGCGAGGGCAGTCTCGATTCAGAAAGAGGGGCAGTTGGTTCCTGTCCTTGTGACACCGGATGCGCATCGCCCTGGCAAATATCTGCTAATTGATGGCCACTATCGACGCCTGGCAATGCAGTCGATCGGGCGCAAACAGATGGACTGCTGCATTCTTGAAGATTTACAGCCAGTGGATTTCTACCGCTTGTCCAAAGCGTTGAACCACGAACGTGAAGGTGAAACCGTTCTAGACGTTGCATTAGGCTTGCAGAAATTGAAAGACAACCAGATCGCAATGACGGACGAAGATCTGGTATCAATTGCCGGCGAGAACGCCACGAAAATCAGTAAACTGCTGTCGTTGCTAGAGTTGCCGTCTCCCGTCAAGGAAACTATCCAAGAGCATCCTCACCATTTTGGAATCAACACGGCCTACGAACTGACCCTATATCAAAAGGCAACAGATGGGCGAATGACCGAGCAACTGGCTCGTCGTATTGTCGACGAATCATTGACGTTTCGAAAAGTGGAGTCGATCCGAAAAAATGCGGAGCTTGGCAAGCGTCCAAAGAAACAACTGTCGCGACAATACAAGATTGTCGCGAGCGACGGGAGAGAGCTCGGTACGTTGAAAGAATGGGATTCGGGACGCGTCGTCCTCGACGTCAAGTTTAACGACCAGAAACAGCGGGACGCACTTCTGACCGATATCAAGTCGCAGTTTGGTCTCGACGGCGCCTCACTCATCGCCTGATTCCTCTGACCGAACTCAGTCGCAGCAGTTGGACATTATCCTAGGCCCAGTACCATAACCTGCTACCTTTTCACTCGTCGATATCGTCCGGCGTGGGCGAGTCTGACCGCGACGCGGCGGCCGCCGCGCCACTCAGCAGAAACTGCAACAAGTCCCCGTCGCTTGGTTCACCCCACGTAACGTGAGCGAGCCAGTTAAAAAAACTTTTTTCGGCAACCACAGACGGCTTGCGCGACTTCGAGATCTTTAACTGTTTCAAAGAAACGCTGTCGTTATAGTCTGCCAGCAATTGTGTCTGATCTTCTACGGCAAGTTCGTTGAAATACGATTTCGCAAGCGGCAGTCGATGGGCAATAAAGCGTTCTTTCAGTTCCTTAGGGGAAAGCCCAGCGGCACCGGCCATATTGCCAGTCGCGTCCGCGCCGCGAGATTTACCATTGACGTTCACCTCAGTGGCTTTTGGTGCTCTTCCTGCGGTAACACTTCCCCATCCTTGAGACAGTGCACGACGGAAATAGGCGCCAACATTATCGACAGGCGGCGCGTTCCGCTTGCCCATTCGTTCTTTTAGATAAGCGATCGCCTGCTGCACTCGGTCGACGCCATATTCGTTAATAAGCTTGCGTGCTTCCGATGGAAGAACGCCAAGTTTGGTCACTGCTTGGAGCACTGCCGGGTCCACATCCTCTTCGGACTTCGCTTCGGGTTTTCTGGTGATCGTGAACTGCACTTCCGCTACCGATCGACCATTTTTGTATTCGATCAACTCCACGGTATGGTCAGTAACTTCGTTGACCTCCTTCATGGCCGGAATCAGGATTCGACTCTTGAAGATTTTATATTCGCGATAGGAGCTCTTGTTCGAATCCTGCCCCAGAAAAAGCTCGCGAAACGTCTTCACCGGAATCTTGCCTGTACGGCCAATTCCCTCATAGCGCACAACGTTTTCCCATAGCGTCAGCGAATGACCGCGTTTGAATTGCCGGGTGATCCGCATGTCGATCATTGCGTACATCACTGGATTCAACAGCAATTCACGAATCTGGTCGGAGAAGTTGTAGCGTAGTCGCGATCCATCAATTTCCGCTCCGGATAACAGGCCCGATGCTTTCCAGATGCTGCGACTGTCGGGCATCAAATGATCCCAATTGACGACCGTACCGACGAGCGAGTTAATCGTCGCCTTGACGTAATTGCGGTTGTTGCTGTTCAGCCCAACGTCGTCGATAAGATTGCGCAGTGAGTACTCAAACGTCAACCGCTGATCTTCCGCATTTTGTGCGATTGCATTTTTGATCAACGCGTTGAACATCTTTGCTTGTTGCAACGTGATGGCGCCCGACTTCGGTGCGATATGAACCGCCTGGACCGCTTTCTTGAACGGTTCCGGTGGCTCCGCCGCCTGAAACAATGCGATCTGCGTTTCTTTGCTCGCTCGACTGCCGCTTGCCATGAACTCAACCTCGATATGCGCCGCCACGCATCTTTTGGCGCGGCCAAGGTGACATTATCGCCGATATCGTGCACCAATTGGAATGAATCAGCGGCGCGATTCTCGAACCATAGCCGTTCACCTCAAACGGGAAAACCAGCTGGCGAATTCTTGTAGGTAATTGATATTGTTCTACTATTTTAAAAATGAGATATCACGCGCTGCGAGGCATTCTAACAAGACACGAACCATAGATATGTACCTCAAGCACACGCAAGTGGATTCACGTTATTGTTCGGCGGGCGCTCTTCCACTGCGGTTTCCGCCAAGCGCTTGTTTGATTGACCATAAACCTTCACCTAAGTGCTACGGGTATCCCGTTCGACCGCCGTACCACTTGGCAAAACGAAAAGCAGAACGGGATAAGGAGCAAACAAGCGCACCGATCCAACTGCGACTTTGTGAACCATAGATATTCACCTTTCCATTGGAACGCTGCTCTCTGGAAGCACAGCGGCGTTATCCAAGTAACGCTGTCCTGCAAAGCATCTAAGCGAATCTGTGGTTTTTTCCAGTGGAAGCGACCAAAGTAGTACCCGTAAAGTGATGCGATTTGACGAGTGTCGCTTAAGAATCCATTCGCACAGTCCCTCTAAGCCTGTCGCAAAACGTGATTTCTACTATTTTTTGAGAGGAAATGATCTTAGCCTCGCGGTCCTTTGGCTATAGCGGTAGTGTCGGCCGCTTTACCATAACAATGCACCTTTTGTTCGTACCATAGACATGTACCTTTAGATGGCGAATGCCCATGAAATCGAAGATGTCACGTCTTAGCCCTTTAATTTGAAGGGGAGTAGTCGCCTGTGAGGGACCATAAACGTTCACCTTTACGTTATCCCATAGCTGTTCACCTGTGAGACCCCTTTCAAACCTAGAAATAACATCAAATTTATTTCTTATTACTATGTTTTTATACAATATTTTTCGTCTTACGGCACAGAAATACATCTCCGCAGAGGAAACACACCATAGCTATGCACCTTCGCTACACGGGCTACTTTTGCCGGGGTCATGAAACCAACGTGAACTTTCCCTGCTAAGTAGCTGTTTTTAATTCATTTTTGGAATGCAAGCACATGAGGGTGAAGGGTTATGGTTCTGTACAAATGCACACGTTGGGTTGTGTTTACCTAAGACACTTTACTAGTTTAGTAAACCTTTAGCGCCAATAAGGCATTGAATTTAAAACGGTAATCGTGCTAAAGGTGAACGTCGTTGGTATGGCAGGTTACCTTCGATGGGTGAAAAGAGCTGTGGATATGGTAAATAGGTGCACGGCACTGGTCCGGAGGGGGGTGTGTATATGGTTAATACGTATATCTCTATGGTAGGCACTCGGATCGTGAAGATCCGTTAGGTGAATAGGGAAGTGACAGGGCTGCTGGAATCATCGCGTGCAAAAAGTGGCTGCTCGCACAGTTTTGAACCATAGACATGTACCTATCAATAACCGACGGGAAGACGGTTCACGGCCGCTCGTACTAAGAGGTAGAATAACGCGCTTGCTTTACTGTAAGTGAACGAGTCCCAGGCGGCATGGGATATGATCGCGATGCGGGTAAGTTGGTTGAGCGGCGGCAATGAACAAGGATGGATGGGAATGACAGACACAATCAAACCGACGCGCGAGGAAGCCGAGAAGGCGGTGCGGACATTGATTCGCTGGGCCGGTGATGATCCGGATCGCGAGGGCTTGTTGGATACGCCGTCACGCGTCGTTCGTTCCTACGACGAATTTTTTGCCGGCTACGCTATTGATCCTGCCACTCTGCTTTCCACGACCTTTTCCGAAGTTGATGGGTATGACGAAATGGTCGTGCTGAAGGACATCCGCTTTGAGAGCTATTGCGAACACCATATGGTGCCTATCATCGGCAAGGCACATGTCGCCTACCTGCCAAATCAGCGCGTTGTGGGCTTATCGAAGCTAGCGCGCTTGGTGGATGCTTATGCCAAACGTTTGCAGATCCAGGAAAAGATGACGGTGCAGATTGCCGATACCTTGAATGCGACGTTGGAACCAAAAGGGGTCGCTGTCATTTTGGAAGCTGCGCACCAATGCATGTCAACGCGTGGTGTACACAAAGCGGGATCGACGATGGTTACCAGTCGAATGCTCGGCGCTTTTCGCGAGGATGCTTCCACACGCCGCGAGTTTCTCTCCATCGTGGGGAAAAACGCATCAATACTGGCTCCATACGCTTGATCGTTTTCGGAGTCGGCATCTATTGATGCCGGTATAAAGGATGGCAGAGTCCTATACCATCGGCATCATCTCCGATACCCACGGCCTGCTTCGTCCTGAGGCGGAATTTGCGCTGGGCGGCGTCGACCACATTCTTCATGCCGGCGATATCGGGAATGCGGAAATTCTGCAACGGTTGTCGCGCATCGCGCCCGTCACTGCGATTCGCGGTAATAACGATATTGGTCTTGACTGGGCGGACGCTATCCCCGATGTGCTGGAATGCACATTTGGTCGTCACACTGTCTATCTGATCCACAGTGATAAAGATTTGCCATTTGATCCCGCAGACGCCGGAGTGCACGTGGTTGTATCAGGGCATTCACACAAGCCCCTTATTCGAGAGCAAGCAGGAGTTCTGTTCTTAAATCCTGGTAGCGCCGGCCCACGCCGCTTCAACTTGCCCATCAGCATCGCGCGACTGTCGCTTTCCAACCGCGGCGCTCAAGCCGACATCGTCCTGCTCGACATCCCCCGAACCGGCACTTCCATTACATCGACTGCAACGCGCCGTACGTCGGGCTCGTCTCGGCGTACGACGTCCTCCTGAGCAAGATACAAGACTGCCCAGGTATTCGTGTTACGAATAGCAGGGTCCGGTTGCGCACGTTTTGCCTACGTGCGTTGATCCTGTGCAGAGTTATTTCGGTACAGGTGAACGTCAATGGTACGACTTCATTAAATATCCCTCAGTCTGCCAACCATAGATGTTCACCTTCGATGCACTAGTGACTTTTGCAATAACCGGTCTCGCTAAGAATGGTGCATGGGACACTGACTTTGACAATGTCGCCCAAACGGCTTTAACGCATAGATCGTCTGAAAATGGGTGCGGTACTGGCGTGGTATCGGCACGCTTTTGTTGTCATTGGGCATCGCGACCCGTAAAACTTGATAGGTGTAAACCCTTTGTTAAATTGTTTGGTCAATTACACAAATTTATATGTTAACCGCAAAAACACGCCCCAAAAACGGTAAAAATCGACTAGTCGTTCTTGGCATCCAGGAAGATCACCAGCTAAATTGTTAAATATCTTTTCTGGAATATCAGTTATTTTTTTTCAAGTCATTGTTCTTAAATAATTTTTCGTTATTTCTCGTTTGCGAAATTATGTATTTCATTTTTGTACCCAATCGTGTATCCAATCGGCGACACGGTTTTTTTTTAGTTTCCGTAATTGCAGTGGCAAGCTATCTTCTCATCCGGATTCAACACTATGCCGTTTGGAGAGATACGGAAAATGAAAAACAAGCTCCTGATGTCGACTCTGTCGCTCGCAGTGCTCGGTGCAGCTGGCGCCGCACACGCACAGAGCAGCGTGACGTTGTATGGCGTGATCGACGAGTCGCTCACGTACGTGCACCACGCGTCGGGAAGTAACAATCTCTGGGCGCTGGGTAATTCCAGCGGCGGTAACCTGTCGGGTAGCCGTTGGGGTTTGAAGGGTACTGAAGACCTGGGTGGTGGCCTGAAGGCACTGTTCACGTTGGAAAACGGCTTCAACCCACAGAATGGCACGCTGGGTCAAGGTGGCGCAGAGTTTGGCCGTCAGGCATTCGTCGGTCTGCAAAGCGATACGACTGGCACCATCACGCTCGGTCGCCAATATGATCCGGTGATTGACCTGGTGCAAGGCATCACGGCCGACAATTACTTCGGTTCGGCTTTCGCAACCGCAGGTGACGTCGACAACTACGACAACAGCTTCCGTGTGAACAATGCGATCAAGTACACGTCGGCTGTGTACTCGGGTCTGCAGTTCTCGGGTATGTACGCGTTCGGTAACGTTGCCGGTAGCCAAAGCTCGAAGCAGTCGTACTCGGGTGCCGTGTCGTACGCGAACGGCCCGTTCTCGATCGCCGCTGGTTACATCAAGTCGTTCAACACGGCGTCGACGGCCCGTTCGGGCTGGTCGAGTTCGTCGGACGGTCCGTTTGACAGCTCGATCAACACGGGCTATTCGGCAGCGCATTCGATCGGTATCGCACGTATTGCTGGTCAGTATGTGTTTGGCCCGTTCACGGCCGGCCTGGGTTACAGCAACGCGAAGTACTCGAACGACGCATCGTCGGGCTTCACGACCTCAGAGAAGTACAACACCGGGCAAGGTTTCCTGAACTATCAGGCAACGCCGGCCATGTTGGTGGGCGTGGGCTACAGCTACACGAAGTCAAGCGGCGATACGTCGGCGACGTACCATCAAGTCTCGCTGGGCGCGGACTACAACCTGTCCAAGCGTACCGACGTGTACATGACGGCTGCCTACCAGCACGCCAGCGGCGAGACGCGTTTGAACGCAACGACCGTGACGTCGGCTGTTGCGTCGATCGGTTCGTACGGCTACAACGGTACCAGCTCGCAAACGCTGGTCAACGTCGGCCTGCGTCACAAGTTCTAAGTTTGTAATCCGACAAACCGCGGCGTCGACGATGCCGCGGTACTGTAGGCATCGCGTACCAAGATGTGTCCTTGTGCGCTGTTGCCACAGCTCTGAAGCGCTCGTGTTCAGTTCGAACCGGGCGCTTTTTTATCGACGTTTCAAAGATTTCGATGTTTCATGGGAGGGCCCGCGGCAGCGATAAGAACGCACAAACACAGCATGAGGCGGATAGTATTATTCGCCAGGTCTGCCGGATACCATAGCAGTTCACCTATCGCGCCACGTTACGCGAAAAGAGGTCAGCCAACGCGCAATGCGCTGGCAAGGGCCGGTTCCCACAGGAAACGCGTTGTATGTTCCAGCATGTTTTCCGGGCGCGTTGGCAGATGTGCCTGTAAAGCACGCAGCGTTGATGTCTGCACTGCTTGTGCGAGAACGTCGTTTGCCAGTGCTTCGACGTCGGCACTGTCTGTGGTGACCGCCTCCACAACCGCACCGAAGTGAATGATCAAGTCCTTGATCGTCATGCCGGGGCGTAACAGCAATTCGGATAGCATCGACACCATGTTCTGATTGCCGATCGTGCCCGGCAGCGCATTGAAAAACACTCGTGAACGCCACAACGCCTCATCCCGTGGTACGGTGGGAACGCTGCGAATAAACGTCTCGTCGAACCGTCGGCAAATGCCGCGATATTGATCGCACAGAAACGCACGAATCGGAGTAGACGGGTCCGAGCTGATTCTCAGGAAAAATGCTATGCGATTTGCCGTTTGATCTTTGCGCGTGAACTCTCTCGCCAACGGCAAAATGATTGCCGCGATGACGTGAGTCGGACGGATGTGTTCACCGTTGACTTCTTCCAGCGTGTCCAGGAGCGCACCACGCTCGGCGTAGAGCGGATCCAGTACCCGCGCCAGCATCGCCTGACAGAGCGCCTCCTTTATTCCAAAATGGTAATTGATGGAGGCGAGATTAACCCCTGCGCGCTCTGTGATTGCACGTAACGTCAAGCCTTCCGAGCCTTCTTCAGCGTAGACTTCCTCCGCAGCATCGAGGATTTTATGTTTTGTGGACGACTGGTCCCGAACAGACATGCCTGCCACCTCCGGAAGCGCACCATTATAAAAAATGTTTAAGCAATTATTATTCCAACAATATCAGAAATGCGCAAACAACTTAATCAGGCGTACGTTTGTACACATTGGAAAAAGCCGTTTAATTATCAGTTAATCGCGGTGATCTTGATGGATCACCGCATGGTCTCTCACTGCGGGAATGGCGCATATCGAAAGAGGCGCGGTATCCATAAACAGGAGGATTTTTTTGAACGACGGCAGCGTGGCGTTCAATGCTCATGCCCTCGATATCTCAAGCGTGTGTCGCGTTGAAGCTGGTCCGGCCGATTCGCGCGCGAGTCCGCCAATAGTGGGCTTTTGTCAGGAGAGGTGAGCACAAACAACGGTACAATTCCGAAGGTCTGTACCGTTTGCTCGGTTGCCGCTTTTTACGCCATTTTGGCGCCCGTGGCCGACGCACATCGCCGCTCTGACTCAACCACTGCCTCCGTGATGCCTGTCAACTCGTCTACATCCGACTCTCCCAATAACGCGTCCGCCGTATCGTCGGCAACCATTTTTCACAATAGTCGCTGCAGCACGTCGCGCAAGACGCTGGCGTTGTTGCAGGAGCGAGGTATCGCACCGGTTATTGTCGATTACCTGAAAACTCCGCCGACACGCGCGGCCTTGAAGTCGATGATCGAAAAAGCCGGATTGTCCGTCCGTGGAGCGATACGCGACAAGGAAGTCCTCTTTGGGGAGTTGGGGCTCGCGGACGCCAGTGACGGGGCGTTGCTGGATGCAATGGTGGCACATCCTATTTTGATCAACCGGCCGTTCGTCGTGACGTCGAAGGGTGTTCGTTTGTGTCGTCCGGTGGAATCCGTACTTGAGATCCTCCCTTGATGCACGGGCATCGACGCGCAGCGAAGGTGTTGCATGCCGCAACGCCACTGCTGTATACGTCGCCATTTTCAGGCTTTTCAAGCCCTTGTTTCTACGTCTTTTCTAGATAATCCTCTCATGTCCGATACCCAACATGCTGTAGCGACGCTGAGCCGCTTGCTCGCGGATGCGCGTCAGTCTCACCAACAGATTCCCGCTGATACGGTGCTGCCTACCTTGGACGATGATGCGGCATGCTATGCGGTTCAACAGGCCGTCTTTGCACTGACCGGTGAGAAGATTGCCGGCTGGAAAATTGGCGCCAAATCACCGGACGCGGCACCGGGCGGTGCGCCGCTGGCGTCGCACGGCGTGCACGGACCCGGTGTGGCCCTCGCGTTCGACGATTTTCCGCCGGTGGGGCTTGAGTTGGAGATTGGCTTTCGGCTTGGCAAGACCTTCGCCGCGCGCAAGGCGCCGTATTCGGACGACGAAGTACGCGCGGCTATCGCGGAAATGGGTGCGACTATCGAATTGGTGGCCACCCGTTTCGCGGGTTGGCCCGACGTGGACAAGCGGGCTACCAGCGCTGACTTCAGCACGCACGGCGCACTGATCGTAGGCAACTTCGTGCCTTATCGCGACGATTTCCCCTTTGTATCACCGCAGGCGCACTTCCGAATCGGGAGCACCGATATCGTGGCCGCGCAAGTGCAAGGCAAGATCAGCAATTCCGCTGGCGATCCGCGGCGCCTCCTGTCGTGGGCGGTGAATTACTGCACGGCACAACTCGGCCTGGATCTGACGCCAGACATGGTATTGACCACGGGGACGTTTACCGGAATGTACCTTGCGCAACAGAAAGGTGAAGTCCGTGGCGAGATTGTCGGACTGCCCCCGGTCGGTTTCGAGTTGGTGTGATAGCTACGCGTGGGCGACGATGCGACAGGTGAACGCCCATGGTGCCCACTTGTTTATACACGGGCCAGTGTTCAACCGTCGAGTGCCGCAAGGTGCAGCGTATGAGAGCGGCCAATCCACATTGGACTGTCGCGATGATCGCGTAGGGCATCGCCGGTGTTAGGATGCACGAATACATCCAATTCGCCATGGTGCAGTGTCAACCAACTCACGATGGCGGCCATGTGGTCTGGGGCAAATGCCAACTGATAGCTCCACTTCGGGTGTGGGCCGACCGTCTTTTCATGGAACCGTCCCATCTCCAGTTGGTTACCAAGGTGCTTCAGGATTTTTTCTCGTAAATGCCAGGCCGTATCCCGGCTGGTTTCATCGAAATAGACATGTGCATGCCAGCTCTTGATGACTTGGATGGCGGAATCGGAGAGGGCGCTTGATGAGAGGTCGTTCATAGTGGGTGAAGAAGCGTGATGCGCCACAATGCAAGAGGCAACGCCATGAGATCCGCCAATAAGCGTAGACGACAATCCTGGCGGCCACGACGCGTTGCTACGGTTTTTCCCATTATCCCAGGAAGCCTTGGAACGGTATTAAGTACGAAAGCGGTCGGGAGCGGGGTAAGTCGTATTGCCCAGCTCCGTGTGCGTCTGCGGCTGGCGGCGCAATGCCTCGCATTGTTGCCGCTGCTTGCTGCGTCATTTGCGGCCAAAGCGTCCGATGTCACGGCGGCCTCCGGCTTGCCCGCGCCCGACGTGGTCGAAACCATCGTAATGGTGCGCCATGGTGAGAAACCGATGCAAGGGTTGGGGCAATTGAACTGCCAAGGGCTGAACCGTTCACTGGCGTTACCAAAAGTATTACAAAGACTGTATGGTAAGCCCGATGTGATCATCGCGCCGAACCCGGCCATATTGAAATCGGACCTGGGTCGTTCGTATGCCTACGTGCGGCCGCTGGCGACCATCGAGCCGACGGCCATCGTCAACGGCATGCCGGTGGAGGTAACACTTGGCTATGACGACCGGGACGGGCTTGTGGACCGATTGCTGGCGTCAGACCTGCAAGGTAAGACGGTCTATGTCGCCTGGGAGCATCGCATCGCCGAACAGGTCGCCAAGACGTTGATGAAGCGGTTAGGGACTTCCGAGGACGTTGTGCCACGCTGGGGCGGGGGAGACTATGACAGCATCTACGTGGTACGTGTGACCGGCGTGACGGGGCAGACCCGGACCGCGCGGTTCGCGCATGACCATCAGCACCTAGACGGCGTGTCGACGCGTTGTCCGTGACGCTCCTCGGACGAGAGGTCGCGGTATTTATCTTCGGGTGAATGGGTCTGCCAGCGCGTGTCACGGGTCATTGACGTATAGTCGGGATATGAACAAACGTCTCGCCAGTCTGGCCGCCATCCCGTCGTTCATGCCGTTGGCCGGTGCGGTCCTGCTGCTCGGCATTGCGATGTCATTCACCGCGCCTTATCTGTCGCTTTTCAGCATTGAGCGCGCAGGAATGACCCCGCTCCAGTTGGGCATCTTCATGACCGTCAATGCCGCTAGCGGCGTGGTCGCCAGTACCATTGCCAGCAGATGGTCCGATCGGCGGGGAGGACATCGTGCATTGCTGATAGGGGCATTACTCGCCGCGGCATTGGGCTATGTGTTCCTTTGCTTTATGACCAACTATATCGGCTTGCTGGTGATTGGCGTTGCATTCCTCGGCACGGGTGGATCCGCGATTGCGCTGGTGTTTTCATTCAGCCGTGTCGGCCTGCCTTTTCGTAGTGACGCAGAACGGGCGTTTACAACCGCATCGTTGCGGACAGTCTTATCGATGGCATGGGTATTCGGGCCGTCCGTTGGCGCGTTGATTCTTGCCGCTACCAATTTCTACGGCCTTTTCCTTTTTGCAGCCGCGAGTTTTGCCGGATGTGCGGCTATTGTCTATCGCATGCGACCGGTCTCCGTATCGATATCAAAGGGTGCATCCCAGGGATTTCAGGCCACGCGGGCCGCGATGCCCGCAGCTGCTGATCGACCTGATCATGCCGCGATGATCCGCCCTGGTGCGGCGGCGATCGATATGCCCAGTCGTAGCGGGGCGACTGGCGAGAACCCCATGGATGCAACCTCTGTTTTCGCTGCGGGGAAGGTGGACGATATCGGAGGAACCTTGGAAGCGCCTGCCACGGCGGTAGCAGGCCGCGTGGACAAGGCAGCATTGTGGCGCGCGATCGTGGCGCTGACGCTGTTAGGGCTTGTAGCGAACGCGACGATCATCGTGCTGCCGCTGTACATCGTTCAGGGCATGCACGGCACGCGCATCGACGTTTCCGTGATGCTTGGCCTGGGCGCGCTGTTGGAAATACCGATGATGTTGGCCTTGGGAGCCCGTAGTGATCGCTTGAACAAGTTGAAGTGGCTGGCGGCCTGTGCGGCGGTGCATACGGTGTACTTCATTGCCGTCGCACTGGCCTGGCGCATCGGCATCTTGATTCCCATGCAGGCATTGAGCGCGTTCGTCGTGGCGGTGACGTCCTGCCTGGGCATGGTGTATATCCAGGATCTGATGCCCGCGACCCCGGCAGCGGCAACCGCCTTGTTCTTCAACGCTGCGCGGGTCGGTTCGATCATGTCAGGGATTCTGTCGGGTGTAATGGTCGGCACATTCGGCTATCAGGGCACCTTCCTCGGATGTGGGGTACTGGCGTTCATTGCGCTGTGGCTGTTCCTCAATCCGTCCTGGTTCAAGGACGTCTTGCGTGCCTGGCGTCGAGACGGCTGGCAGGGTATTGCTGGCCAATGCGAAGCATGGTGGGGACGCATCAGGCATGCACTTCGCGGTTTAGCGCACCGCCGGCGGCGTTAAAGCGGTGCCTGACGCGGACCGTGACGGGGCCCTGGTATGCAACTCGTCCGGCGCCCATGGTTCGAGTACTGTCCCGGCGATGCGTTCGACGGCACTGCTGAGACGTTGTAACACCGGCGAACGCAACGCCCATCGCTGCCAATACAATGGCACATCAACACCATCATCGCGCCCTGAGCGCGTGATTTGGCGCAAGATACCGTCCGCGATCAGGGGCGCCGCCATTTGTATCGGCAACATGCCCCAGCCCAGGCCGAGTCGGAGTGCCTCGATGAAACTGCTCGTGGTAGGGATGCGATAGCAGGGCGCAGCGCGGCTTCCAGGAGTGCTGTGTTTCAGGCGACTTGCCATGGCGCCAGCGGCATCACGGGTCTGGTCGGCAGATTTTCTCAGCATATCCGCGGCTACGGACATCGCGTCCCCGGGGGCGGCGGGTACCCAGGAGGTAAGGAAGCGCGCGTGCAGCGCATCCTTCTTGTTGAACTGGATAAACGGCGCGCATGACAGGGCGGCCCAGGAATCGATATCCGGCCCGGGTGTTTCCAACACAGTCAGCCAGCGCCGGTGAAATTCGGGTGCCGCAACCGCGATGTAGCGCATGACGCCGAGCGGCGTCGCAGTGCAGCCTTGGACCGGTTGCGGCTCGGCCGTGACCGCACCGATGACGCTGCCGTCACGCAGTAGCGCCGTTGTATGGTCCTGATCGTCCACCTGGATATGCAACACGATCGCCGGACCGTCGTCCTGCGCACTCGCCACCGCATTGGGGACTGCCATGAACCACGTATCCAGTGAGTCGGCATTAACGACCACGGGAATACGCACTGGCGGGGCGGCACCGCCGGTAGCGTGCGGATCACCGTCCAGCCCCGACAGACCTTGCAAACAAGCCAGTGCCTGCAAGGTCTCCGCTTCGAGCATGTCAATCTGCTCGGCGTGCCGCGCCAGTTCCGCACCAGCTTCTGTCGCCACGCAGGGCGTGCCGCGTTTGATCAGGACCTGGCCCAGGCGTTCTTCCAATTGCCTTACACGCTGAGAAATGGCCGGTGCCGTTACATGCAAAATGCGGGCGGCGCCATCAAAGCTGCCCTCGCGTAGAACGGTGACAAAGGCACAAAGTTGAGCGCGGTCGATCTGCATGGCAGGTTGGTTGGGCGGTGATGCGGTAAGACCGGTGGCTACTTAAGAAACGCTAAGGTGGCATAACAGACTTTGCGTTGTCCCGGCGCCGGCGTGCCGCTATGCTTGCCAATTATAGAAGCGTTCCCCGGTGCCTTGTGTGCCGCTTGTATTTTCTTCCCGATGCCTGCGCTGTTTTCGATGAATCTTCCGCTTTTCGAAGCCACCCGGCACATACTGCCTTCGCTTGCTTCTGGCTTTGGCCTGACAGCAGGCCTGATCGTGGCGATTGGTGCGCAAAACGCCTTTGTCTTGAAGCAAGGCGTCCAAGGCCGACACATCGGTCCGGTCGTGTTGCTGTGCTGTGTGTATGACATAGCCCTGATCGTGTGCGGACTTGCCGGCATGGGTACGGTGATTCTGGCGCATCCCGCTTTGGTCGACACCGTACGCTATCTCGGCGCGGCGATGTTGGCTGTCTATGGTTTGCGCAGTTGGCTTGCCGCGTGGCGTGGCACATCGGCTCTATCAATGCAGGCGGTTCCGGAATCCCTGCCACAGGCCGCGCCCCCCTACTGGTCCGCGCCGGTCTGTGCTGCCACCGGTGCCGCAGGGGCGGTATCCGCACGCCAGGCGGTCATCCGGCGCGCCGGCCGGCATGAATCGCCATCCGGCTCGCTGCGCGCGGTCTTGCTGAGTGTAACGTTGCTGACGTTGCTGAACCCGCATGTCTATCTGGACACGGTCGTCTTGTTGGGAGGGGTGGGCGGAACGTTGCCCTGGCCCGAGCGAGGTTGGTTCGGCGCTGGTGCGATGGTCGCCTCCTGCGTGTGGTTTGTGCTGCTTGGATATGGCGCGCGGCGGTTGAGCGGGTGGTTCGCACGCCCTGTCGCGTGGCGTGCGCTCGATGCGATGATCGGTTGTGTGATGTTCATTATCGCGGCGTCGCTGCTGATGGCGCACTTCTGACGCCGGAAGACACGCGACGCCGTGTGTCAATTGCGCATGCCGCGGACTGCTGGAAAATGCCGCACGATGCGCCGGTTACCCGCTACTGATTTACTTTTCGCTGTTGGCGTTGGCATCGGTGGCCGGCTGTCCGCTGTAGAATCGATGATGCATATCGGCCAGGCCAAGTGTATCAAGTACTTCACGCAATCGATTGGCGGGACGGGTACGCGGCAGGTCCTTGTATTGCGCGATGATCAATTCGTTCTTCATGGAATGTTCCCACCCCACGAGTTCCGTGACGCTGACCTGATAGCCGTGCGACTCTAATTGCAGGCAACGCAATACATTAGTGATCTGGCTACCGAATTCCCGTGTATGCAGGGGGTGGCGCCAGATTTCCGTCAGTGGGTTCGACGCCAACGCGGCGCCCTTGTGCTTGCGCAGTACCGATGCCACCTCGGCCTGGCAACAGGGCACCACGACGATCGATTGGGCACCCTTGCGCAGCGCAAAATCAATGGCGTCGTCCGTAGCGGTGTCGCAGGCGTGCAGTGCCGTGACGACGTCTACTTTCTCCGGCAAGGCACGACTTTTCGTGGCATCGGCAACGCTTAGATTGAGAAATGACATCCGATCGAAACCGAGCTCGCTCGCCAATTCGCGTGAGCGTGTGACCAGTTCTTCCCGGGTTTCGATACCATAGATATGCGAGGCGTCGTCGATGGCCTTGAAAAACAGGTCGTAAAGTATGAATCCAAGATAGGACTTCCCCGCGCCATGATCCACCAGCGTAACCGCACCGCGCTGCTGTTGAATGTCAACAAGCAACGGCTCGATGAATTGGAACAGGTGGTAGACCTGCTTCAGCTTGCGCCGACTGTCCTGGTTCATTTGACCGTCACGGGTCAGGATGTGCAACGCTTTCAACAAGCCGATCGACTGTCCCGGACGGATTTCATACTTATCCTGCCGGTCGTGTTTCTCTTGCTTGACCTGCAACTTGCCGGATTTATCGGCTGTGCCTGACAGGGACGCGCGGGAGGGGGCGGATTGCTTAGCCATCGGAATGCGGGAAAACATCAGGGAGAAGGACCAAGCACGCCAGCGCAAAGCAGGCATGCATGCTACGACAGGGAGGGTTTCAAGCCGTCGAAGCAGGAGAATGTCACATTTTAACAAACTGCGGACCTACCCCCGATGGATCGGGATGCCGTGTTGCGATGTTGTCTGGTTTCCAAACAAACGGCTGAACCGACGAGCACGTCGTGCAGCGGCATGGCGGGCATCGTTTGTCGGGGTCTCATTGTGTGCGATGCCTGAGCCGGACGGACACACGGACCTGTCACGACCCATCGCATCACACCTGAATGAATTGTTCATAGCATGATCGAATGACAACGTGGGTACGCACCGTCTGGTGAAGTTGTCTGTTGTTTTTTTGGTTTGACCAGCATGCATATTCACCGCATGCTCCGATCAGAAATATCCGGGACGTGTCGTATGTTCGCATTCCCCATCGCGAATAGACAGGTCGGGAGTCGTTGCGCCATTTCATAATTATATTTTCGAGATAAGTCATCTGTTATGACTGATTCGTTAATAGCGTTATGGGGCACGGGTGCGGATAAGCAGTGTCGAAAGGTGAAAAGCGGGGCGAATCGCCTTCTGCTCAAGTGATGAGTGGGTCGACTGATTCAGTAAAGTTCCCTGCTGCTTCCGCGTGACGGTATCGCGTGGTGACGTGGCGAATGGCTGCCGCTCGTTTGGCATGCTTTGATTGGAGTGCATCTTGAAAAACATGGAAATGCGTACGGTAAAAAACGCGGCTGCCACCGCAGTGTTGTTGGCGCTAGGATCGATGGGGCTGCCCGCGCAAGCACAGGAAGTGTATGTGCAGGGCGGTACACAAGGTGGTGGATTGGGTGCGTCGTGGGGCATCACGAGGTATTTTGGTGTTCACGCGGACGTTAATGGTTATAACCTCTCCCATTCGTTTAACGCGGGTGGTAATAAGTTCGATGGCAAACTGCAAGTAAGGCACCTGGGCGTGTTTGCCGACGTATTCCCATTTCCTTCTTATGGTTTTCGCGTGACGGCCGGTACGTTGATCAATCGTGATCGGATGAATGCGACCGCGGTGCCGACAAATGGCAACTACTACGTTAGAGGCGTTGCCATTCCAGCTGCGCTTGCCCAAGGCCAGCAATTGAGCGTCAATGCCCGTTTCCCGACTTTCATGCCTTATGTGGGTCTGGGCTGGGGGCATCAGCCTGTGCACAAGGGATTCGGTTTTGTCGCGGATATCGGTGTCGCGTACGGCCGCCCGCGTGTCGGTTTCCAAGAACCGTCTGTCCTTACCACGTACATAGCGCGTTCCGCGATCGATCAGGAAGAAGCCGATATCCGTAGCAAAATAGAACGCTATAAGTGGTATCCGATTGTGCAGATCGGCGTCAGCTATCATTTTTAAAAACGATACATTCGCCTGCGAATCGGCGAAATACGGCATCGATCCTTACTCTCATGCGTTGCTGCAACAAGACGCGCGGCCTTTCTGGCGGAGTAGTGATCGGTGCCGCTTGCCATTTGGGATCATGTAGCCTGGAACGAATTGTGCGTTGACCGTGCTGTCTGCTTGACGTGTCGTGAGTGCGGCACATGGCAGTGGTGACCAGCCCATGAAGAACGTTGGTGCATCAAGGCGTTCGGAAGCAAACGGTGTGTTTCCGATGCGATGGCAACCTCAACCGTCATCCGAGTAACGTAACGCATTACGTAACATTCGGGAACGTCATGTCCCATGGGGCAGATGGCCCCAGGTGACAAGGCCCTGTTTGCGTGCCGCGTTTGCTCGTGTGTCAGCCCGGAGTGCAAGCTGCGATGATTTTGTCCGAATACTGCAAGGCGACCTTGTTCTGTCTCGTTTTCGACGGTCCCGGGCCGCGTACCGTTGTCTATATCCAGGCTGGCACCAAGGTTGCCGCCATTCGTAAGGCAATGGACGTCATGATTTGTCTTCACGACGTCGGCATCAGTGAGGTTGCGATGACGCATGTCGCGTCGTATCACGATTTGCTCGCCGAAGGTCGTGCCGAGGTCGAGAGTTTCCGCATTTTCGAGGCGCGCTGGTTCAGCGACGGTACGGAAGAATGGGTATGTTCGCCGCTGATCCTGAGTAACGATTCGACGTTGCTGGGCGCATGGGCCGCGTTGCAGTATGAAATTGCCGCAGGATATGTCGAGCAACTGCCACCGCGCTCACTGCTGGATTCAGGCAAGCCGCCAGTGTCCTAAGCGCGAGCGCACCGGGCGAGCTCTCGCGGCTTTGTCGAAGCGAGAAAGCATCGCGTGTAGAATCGGGTCGTGCAGCGTCATCCGGACGCGCACGGTAATCGCGCCCGCACCGTGGATGCGCGTCTCTCGAGACTGCCATGCTGAAGCCTATCCTTCTGGTTGAAGACAATCCGCATGACCTCGAGTTGACGCTTATCGCACTCGAGCGCAGCAACCTTGCGAATGAGGTCGTCATCGCTCGAGACGGGCAAGAGGCGTTGGATTACTTGAGCGGAGAAGGTGGTTGGGCCGGCCGCGAGCCGGGCAACCCGGCGGTTATCCTTCTCGATATGAAGCTGCCCCGGGTAGACGGATTGGAAGTCCTTGCGGAAGTGCGGCGTCGTGGTGACTTGGCGTCTATTCCTGTCGTGATGTTGACGTCATCTAAGGAAGAGCACGACTTGTTGCGCAGTTATGCCTTGGGCAGCAACGCCTACGTCGTAAAACCGGTGGATTTCCAGGATTTCATTTCGGCTGTGTCCGATCTCGGGATTTTTTGGGCAGTGCTCAATGAGCCGCCACCCGGGTCGTTACGGGTGACGCGCTCCGCGCCGCGTGATAGCGAGGCTTAGTACCCAGTGATCCAAGATCGTGCGCTCAAGCGCGATAAATCGGCAGACGTACTGTGAAAGTGGCACCATGGCCAACGCCGTCGCTTGCAGCGGTTACGGTGCCATCGTGGCATTCGACCAGATTGCGCACCAGCCACAGCCCGAGTCCCAGCCCTCCAATACGTCCCGCATTCGTGCTGCCTAGCTGCTGGAACCGTTCGAAAATGCCATCCAGTGCGTCCGGGTCGATGCCCACCCCATGATCACGCACGCGCAGGCACGCCATGCCATCTTCCACTCGCACGGACACCTCCACGGGACCTTCGCGACTAAATTTCATGGCATTGGAAAGCAAATTCCAGACAATCTGCCGCAGGCGGCTTTCATCGCCAAGCACCACGCATGATTGCAACGCCGGAGTGACAAGATCGAGGCCCCGTGCTTGTACGTCCGGTCGCATTTCTTCCGCGACCAATCCGGTTAATGCCCCAAGGTCGAGCGGGATGCGTCGCACGGACATCTTGCCGCTAACGATGGCGCCGGTGTCCAGTAAATCGCCCACCATCAGCGATAGCTGACGCGCGTTGCGTGCAATAACGTCAATGCCCTGGCGAATTTTTTCGGGATCATGCACCCGTTCCAGCAGTTGCGTCCACGACAGAATCGCGTTGAGCGGAGAGCGGAGTTCATGACTGACTGAGGACACGAATCCGTCCATGGTGTCGACGCGGTCATCGCTGCGCTGGCGCGCACTGCGCTCCTCGCTGAGTTGCGATTCCTGCGCCAGTTCCAGTTCCTTGCGCTGGGTAATATCCAGCATCAGCCCGAGCACAGCCTCCAGCACACCGTCTTCGGTGTATCGCCCAGATCCGCGAACAAGAATCCAGTGCAGGGAGCCATCGGGTCGACGCGTCCGGCAATCGATTTCGAAGAAAGTACGTGCGGACAGTGCGTGATAGATCGCATCGCGCATCCGTTGCCGATCGCGCGGATCGATAACCGATTCGAACAATATTTTCTCGGTTAACTCGGCATCCCGCGTCAATCCGAGATTGATTTTACATTGCGCGGTGCAGATGATCGCGCCGCTATCCGGCTGCCATTCCCAGGCGCCTAGTTCCGCAAACGACATCGCCTGTTCGAGCCGATGTTTTTCATCGGCAAGCTTTGCATTTGCATCGGCGACCAGCTGTTGCCGCAGTTGTGCCAGCGAACGTAGCTGCGCGCGCTCACGTTGGCTGCGCTCGGTTCGCGCCATTTCTTCCGTGACGTCCCAGACACGAAGCGCGATCCAGTGCGGTTCCCTATCCGTTCCGAAGGACTGATCGGTATCCGGAGGCGAGACCTTGCCTTCCCGTGTGTGCTCGAGCGCGGGTATCAACGTGGCCTGGATTGTCCAATAGCGCGGCACCAGCGCGCTTTCTTCGTTCGATGCATATGGCGTGGCGTTGTTTGCGTTTTCCAGAGTCGGATCGACAACCGGAAAGCGGGTCGTCTGGGCCGTGGAATCGTACCGGAAGTACTGTGCGCTGACCGGACGTCTTGTGCGATGGAGTTTGTTGAAGGTCGCCATCAACCATTCGGCGCGCGCCTTTCGTTGTGCGTGCGGGCCCCATTGATTGACGTCGAAGATCGAATGACCGATCAGCGTGTCGCGCGATTCTTGGACAGTAGCCAGATACTGGTCATTGACGCGAACCACCCGATAATGGTTATCTAGAATCACGTATGCATCGGGCAGGACATCGAATATGTCGAGGCTGGCGGTGATACTGGCTCGCGATTGCCGTGCTGACGCGGCAGGCGCCACGACGAATGCGTCCGTGTGCCTTGAAATGGGCTCGGTTATCCCCGTGCGGCCGTTCATCTGACGCCACCCAGAAATTCCCGTATTGTCGATGTCAACCATGCGCGATCGTCTGGAATACGTTGCGGGTTACCGGCGCGGTGTCCATGCGGCGATGGTATGACGCGTAGCGCGGCACTGCGGGCATTGATCAGCAGTGGCAGTTCTGCTTGATTGTCGCTGACCTGGAAGTAACGATCCGTTTCTCCCGGTAATAGCAAAACGTGCGCGGTAATTGCCGCCATCGCGGCGGCGAGGTTTCCTTGATCACGGGGGGTGTCAGCGATGTTGCCTGCATGCCAGGTTGAAAGTTGCGCAAGCAAGTCGTTGGCATCGCGACGGCTGTAGTATGTGTCCCAAGCGCCCTGAAGATAGGATTCGAGGGAATCGAACCCGGCTTCGCGCCAGAGGGCATCGCGAAAGAACGCGTGGGACGTGACCCAACCTGCATAAACCCGTCCCATGGCCTTAATACCCCGTATGGGCGTCGTTGCGAAGTGGCCGTCCTGAAAGGCTGCATCGGCGGTCAGCGCAGCGCGCACGCCCTCCAGGAACATCTGGTTGTACGGGGAGCAACGTGCGGCGCCACAGACGACCATGATCCTTTCGACCATGTCCGGGTAGCGTGACGCCCAGTGATATGCCTGCATCGCGCCCATTGACCAACCATAGACCATTGCCAGCCGCGAAATGCCCAGTTGTCGCAGTAACGCGTGCTGGGCATCGACAGCGTCATGGCAGGTCACCAAAGGGTAGTCATGCAATGGCAGGCCGGCATTGGACGGTGACGAGGACAGGCCGTTACCGAACAAATTTGGAATGACAACAAACCAGCGTGACGTATCCAACCCTTCGCCGTCGCCAACGAGCCAATCTATCTCGTGGTCTTGGGCGGCGAATGACGTGGGGTACAGAATAACGTTGGATTTATCCTCATTCAGCGACCCGTAGGTCCGATAGGCGAGGCGCATAGACGGGAACACACGCCCCGACTGCAGGGGCACGTCCCCCAGGTCGAAAAAATGGGCCGTACCGGACATTGTCAGGCGCTGATGGCCGATGCGTCCGCGAATGACGTGCCAGTGTCCGGCATCGTGGCGGGGGCAGTGGCCGTCGGGCCCAGTGTCGACGTAACGGCGGCGCTGAACGGTGCCTGTGCGCCGGCCGATGGCGGCATGGCGGACGCGGCAGGCGCCGCGCCCACTGCCGCCATGCCGCCGTTGGCACCGAGTTGCGTGGCGCGCTGCATGGCTTCCACGGCCGCAACCGCTTCGTCGCTGCTCTGTGACAACTCCGCGCCATGGGCACGAATTGCCGCGATTAATTCCGCAGGGGTAATTTCATAACATACCGTCCGCAGCGTTCCCGCCTTGCGCTGATCGATGTCGACCATCAGCACCGTCTTGCCATCCGGCGAGGCTTGCAGCCGGACCTGCCGGCAGGGCAGCGTCGGATCGGCGAGATACTCTGAAAGAAGCGACATCGCGCCAACTGCGCCATTCTTGGTAGACATGACTCTATTCCTATATGACTGACAGAAGACGCGATGCATTGCCGCGCAATGTTGGCGCGTACCGTAACGATGACGTGACGCGGTTCGCGCCACGGAATCAACATTGTCCGGAAGAAATGTGACGCTTTCGATTCCACGCCGGTACGCGCGCCTGCGGATGACGGGGTCAAGACAGATGACGCCACCCGTTTTCACCGCACCGGATCCGCAAACCCCCCGTTTTGCCAGATGCTGGTCTACGACAGATCTACCCGAACCGGTATCCTATATTACGACAGCCATCGCCGCCTTGCCACGTCGCATTAAAAAGCGTGCGGAGCCATCATGCAATGCCGGAATGCTATTGCCAACCTCGGCCAATCAGCCAGGGATCGGCGTGCGACTTCTGTATGGATGTACAGTATAGCCGAATTGCGTCAGTGGGAGATGGCCTCGTCGATCAAACGGCATCGGGTAGCGTCAGCGACCGATGCACGGCGATGCCGGCTGCGGTGCCATCGCCCACCGCCAGCGAGACGGCGTACGAGACGCGCGCAATATCCCCGCAGGCAAAGACGCCGCGTATCGACGTTTGCTGCGACGCATCGGTGAGCACGTATTCGCCTGTGCGGCTCTGGCAGATATCGCAGCCTAGTTGCCGTGCAATCGGACTGCCGAGGCGCGACGGAGGCACCATGAACAACATCGTCAGCGGGACAGTACGTTTGTCCGCCAATTGCACCGATGCGCCGCTGCCTGCTAGCCCGGTCACGCGTTCCTGTTCGATCAAGACTCCGCGCGCGGTCAGTGCATGGTTTTGTTCGGGAGGCAGGATGAAAGCGTCGTTCGTGAACAACGTCACGGGCCCCCAGTCCGCGAGTAATAGTGCTTGTTCGACCGCGTCGGGGCCGAACGCCAGCACGCCAAGCGGCGTCTTGTCCAGCGCGTAGGCGGTGTAGTAAGGGCTCAAGCTCACCGTCTTGCCCCAGCGCTCGGCAAGCCCGGGAAGTTTCGGTAATGCGTCGACACGTCCCGAGGCGAGGATCAGGCGCCGCGTGCGGTACTCGGTCGTGCTTGTATCCACGACAACGAACAGCTCGTCCTTGGCATAGGCATAGGTGGCCGAGGCACCAATCCATTCCACGTTCGGGTAGCGTAACAGCCGTGCTTTCGCCGCAGCGGCTAACGTCGCGGCCGGGCGCTCGTCCAGTCCGATAAAGTCGTGCGATGTCGTGGAAAACCTGTCGCGTGGGCGTCCCGCGTCGAACACTAGCACCCGGCAATGTGCGCGGGCCAATTGCAAAGCCGCGGCAATTCCCGCATAGCCGCCCCCAATTATCGTGACGTCATATGGCATTCTGGCGCTGGCAAGCATATCGCTTCTGGAAGCTTTTTAACGACGTTACTCTAAATCGCTTCGCATAACCAGTATCCATCCGGAGAATGTGACGTAGCAAAAACTTCCAGTTTTCGGGTTCCAATTCGTGGTGCATCTCCTGAATTCACACCAATTTACAATTCACCTGGTAAGAATGGGTAAATGCCTTTACGACGCCACTAGGCTTGTCGCATACTTGCGCTTCGGCTTGTCCCGCCGAATGTTTCTGGGAATTACCCGTTTTCTTCCCGTGATGTTTATCGATGTCCAAGGACACTGGCTGTCGGCGCATGCAATGCTGCGACTCGGCGGGTCCAAGGCCGCGACATCGTGGGTTTTTACCATCTCGCACCGATGCGTCGTCGGCAGGATGGGGTGGTGCTATCGCGGTCGGTATGGTCCCGACGCGAACGTCCTGGCCTCTCTTGTTCGGATCGTTACCGTCCACGCCCTGGATGCGTGCGGGTGTCCGGTCCCCTTTTGTCACCGCGTGCGCTGACATGCGCCATGCAAGGCTATTTTACAGCCCGCGTATATTGTACGAGTGGGTTTTGGGGTGATCCGAGGCGCATCGTTGCATTGCCGATTTGACGCAATGACTGCTTTGCCACCTGATACGCTATCTTCCGCTACATCCGCTTCTGATTCCCTGCCGTCTCCGCCGCCCCATGGTCAGGTCGCGGCGAACGTCGTAGCCGTTGTATCGCTGCCCAATCCCGAACGGTTTGCCGATCCGTCTCGTCGGTTGAAGCGTGTAGCGGGGATGTGTGCGCTGGCGGCGTTGTGTACCAGCTATTTTGTGGCTGCATCGCAGTCCACCCGCAAGCAGGCCGACGACGACGCCGTCATATCGATGCAGCGTCTGGACGACGAGACCGTCGCGCAGCGGCGCGGCATACAACCTACGTCGTCAAGTGGCGCTAAAGAGGGTTCTCGGCGCGCCGTGACCGGCACGACGACGATGCCGGTGCTTGATGCCATGCACGCGGCTGCTGCTGCTGCGGGATTGGAGGTTCGCTCGACTATTGTGGAGAGTAGCTTCGATGCTTCCGCGCGGCAGGCGGGTCTCGACCCCGCCACCGCGTTGAAAGTCGCACATGCATTCAACGGTGCGATCGATTTCCGCCATGATTTGCGCAAGGGCGACACGATTACCTTTTTGTTCCACGCCACTGACAGCGCGACAGCCCCGGCGCGCCCGGCCGTTCCTGTGCCGGATACGACATTACCGGTTGCCGTGAAGATCGGCGACGGCAAGGATGGGGCAGAAGTTTTCCTATATCAGAAGCTGGGCGGTGAGCCGCTCTATTACGCGAAGGATGGCACCAGCGCCAAGCCGGCTTTTTCACGGTATCCGGTGGCGTTCACGCGGGTGTCGTCACCCTTTTCCTTGCGGCGTCTCGATCCGGTCACGCATCGTTGGCAGGCCCATGAAGGGGTTGACCTCGCTGCGCCATACGGCACGCCAATTCGCGCGACCGCGAATGGCCGTGTCGTCTATGCTGGCTGGAAGAGCGGATATGGCAAGGTCGTGGAGATCCAGAACGCGCCGCCTTATTCGACACGCTTCGCGCACATGTCCCGCTTTCATAAGGGGTTGCGCGCCGGGCAGACCGTCAAGCGAGGCAATGTGATCGGCTATGTCGGTACGACCGGTTGGTCGACGGGGCCGCACCTGCATTACGAGGTGCGCGTGAACCAGGTTGCGATGAATCCGCTAACGGTGCCGCTGCCCCGTGATACCCGTCTTGCCGGCGACGACAAGCAACGCTTTGTCGCGCGGGCAAAGGCACTTGCTGCCTTGATGTAGCCAGAACGGTTTGTGCCTAGTCCCGATTTGCCTGCACGACGGTGAGCGCCGCCATATTGACGATCCGTCGCACGGTGGCGCTGGAGGTCAGGATGTTGACCGGTGCATTGACGCCCAACAGGAACGGACCAATTGCCACGTTACTGCCAGCAGTGGTTTTCAGCAGATTGTAGGCAATGTTGCCCGCATCGACGTTCGGGCAGGCCAGCAGGTTGGCCGATCCTTTCAGACGCGAGTTCGGCAGGATGCGGTTACGCAGCGACTCATCCAATGCCAAGTCGCCGTGCATCTCGCCGTCGACTTCAAGGTCAGGTTGCTGTGCGTTGATCAGAGACAACGCTTCGCGCATCTTCGGACCCGAGGCGGAACTGGCGGACCCGAAATTCGAGCGTGACAGCAGCGCGACCTTCGGCAGCAGGTTCAAGCGTGCCATTTCGTTTGCGGCCATGATCGTGAACTCGGCAATCTGTGCGGCCGACGGGTTGTCATTGATATGGGTATCGACGAGTGCCACCGTGCGTTGGTCGAGCAGCAGGATATTCATTGCCGCATAAACGCTGGCACCCGCTTTCTTGCCGATAACTTGATCGACGAAGCGCAGGTGGTCGTGATAAGCGCCCACGGTGCCGCAGATCATGCCGTCGGCATCGCCGAGCTTGACCATCATCGCGCCGATCAAGGTCAGGCGACGCCGCATTTCCACGCGGGCCATTTCTTTCGTGATGCCGTCGCGGCACATCGCGTCCCAATACGTGACCCAGTATTGGTGGAAGCGTTCGTCCCAGTCCGGATTCGTCACCTCGACATCCACCCCGAGCTTCAGCCGCAAGCCATATTTCTCGATCCGTGCGAGCAGTACCTCGGGCCGTCCAATCAGAATGGGTTGCGCCAGTTTTTCGTCGACCAACACCTGTACCGCACGCAGTACACGCTCGTCTTCGCCTTCGGTGAAGACGATACGGGCGCGGCCGCTTTGCTTGACGATTTGCTTCGCCGCGGCGAACACCGGCTTCATGAATGCACCGGAGTGATAGACGAATTGCTGCAATTGGTCCGCGTAGGCTTCGAGGTCATGGATGGGGCGGGTGGCCACGCCGCAATCCATCGCCGCTTTTGCAACCGCCGGTGCGATCCGCACGATCAAACGTGGATCGAAGGGCTTGGGAATAAAGTATTGCGGCCCGAATGACAGGTCGAAGCCGCCATAAGCCGCCGCCACGACTTCATTAGCTTCCTCTTCCGCCAATGCGGCAATCGCATGAACCGCGGCGATTTCCATTTCGGTGGTGATGGTGGTGGCGCCCACGTCCAGCGCGCCGCGGAAGATGTACGGGAAGCACAGTACGTTGTTGACCTGGTTCGGGAAGTCCGAGCGGCCTGTGGCGATCACGGCATCGGGCCGGGCCTCCAGCGCGAGCGCGGGCATGATTTCAGGCGTCGGGTTCGCCAGCGCGAGGATCAACGGCTGCGCAGTCATTTTCTTCAGCAGCTCCGGCTTCAGGACGTTCGCCGCCGAGAGACCGAGGAATACGTCCGCGCCATCGATGACATCGGCGAGCTTGCGGTGCGGCGTGTCCTGTGCGAAGCGGTCCTTGTCCTCGTCCATCAGCACTTCACGGCCCTTGTAGACCACACCTTCGATATCGGTTATCCAGACATTTTCGCGGGGCAGGCCGAGTTGCACCATCAATTCGAGGCAGGCAAGCGCGGCGGCGCCGGCGCCCGAGGTGACAACCTTTACTTTGTCGATGGACTTGCCCACCACCTTGAGGCCGTTCAGGAACGCGGCGCTGACCGTGATAGCGGTGCCGTGCTGATCATCATGGAAGACCGGGATGGCGCAACGCGCGCGCAGTTTGCGCTCGACAACGAAGCATTCCGGGGCTTTGATGTCTTCCAGATTGATGCCACCGAACGTGGGTTCGAGGCCGGCTATGATCTCGACCAGTTTGTCCGGATCGCTTTCATTGATCTCGATGTCGAAGACGTCGATGCCGGCAAACTTCTTGAACAACACGGCCTTGCCTTCCATCACCGGTTTTGACGCGAGCGCGCCGATATTGCCGAGACCGAGTACCGCCGTGCCGTTCGTGACGACGCCTACCAGGTTCGAACGGCTGGTGTAGCGGTGCGCATTCATCGGGTCCGTGACGATTTCCTCGCAGGCGGCCGCCACGCCGGGCGTATAGGCGAGGGCGAGATCCCGTTGCGTCACCAACGGCTTGCTGGCCGAAATCGCGATCTTCCCCGGGATGGGCAGTTCGTGGTAGTCCAGTGCGGCTTGGCGATCGGCGTCGTTCATCGTGCGTCCCCTGTGAATGGCTTGAATGAGGTGCCAGTGTAAGGAGGGTGCGCTGACGCGGTATTTTGAATTAGTATGACGCCATCATCGTTTCATGATGGGTCATGTCGACGTCCGAATCCCGTGAATTGGTCCGAAAACTCAGCACGCGCTTGCGCATGCGGCATCTGCTATTGCTGCTCCAGATTCGCGAGCACGGTTCGGTCACGCGTGCCGCGGAGCAAATGGCCACCGGGCAACCAGCGCTGACGAATGCGCTGGCGGAGATTGAGGCGTTATTCGGTGCGCCCTTGTTTGCCCGGTCGCCTCGGGGCATGCGTCCGACGGCATTGGGCGATATCGTGCTTGAGCGGGCGCAGGCGATTCTGCACGACCTGGACCGCATGGCGCTCGACGTCGGTGCCTTGGCGGCGGGCGCCGCGGCGCAGTTGCGCGTGGGCGTGATTCCATTCGTTTCGAGTCAACTACTGACGCAGGCAGTACGCGGGATGTTGTCTGAAATGGATCGACGTATCACGGTGACTGTTGATGAAGGTAATAGCGATGCACTGATAGCGCGATTACGGGACCGCTCGCTGGACCTGATTGTCGCGCGCGCGCGTCCGTTGCGTGCGGCACCATCGGGTGGTACAGACGATCTTCGCTACTTACCGCTGTATCAACAGCAGCCAAGACTGATCGCCAATCGGCGCCTTGCCGCGCGCCTGGGTCGCCGGACACTTGACTGGCACGCGTTGTCGGAGTTGGAGTGGGTGATGGGTGCGAGCGGTACGCCAGTGCGAGATGAAGTGGCGCGGTTGTTCACCGCTGCGGGGGCGCCGGTGCCGGAACCGATTATCGAGACCTATGCGTCCAAGTTGATAGGCGATGCGATTGCCGACGGCGAGCGAACGGTCGCGCTGGTGCCGGCCGATATCGCGCAGGAACTGGTACGCACGGCGGGGGTCGCGATCGTTCCATGGTCTCTGACCTGGGCCTTGCCTCCGATCGGCGTCTGGACGCGTGCCGATAATACGCGCGCGACGCGTGGCATCGATGCCAGCTTTATCGCAGCATTGCGCGCGGCGGTGCGTGCCGATGCCAATGCCATGGCCGTTGGCCTGCCCGTCTGAGTGAGGCAATGCCCCCATGCCGCCAGGTTCCAGATGCTCGGCAGGTGAGGCGCACCTTGCTTCGTGTTTTGTCGAGGCATGACGCACAAAATGCCTTACACGGACGGCGATTGATGCAACTGGGCCAACAATGCTTCCGTCAGCGATCGACGGGTAAAGACGGTGCGCTGCACCATACCGACTTCGCGCTCCGGAGCCCGTTCCGGCAAGCGAATGATGCGCAATTGCGGGTCGCGCAGCCACCCGCCGTTATGCAGCAACGGCAGGATGGCGACGCCCACGCGACGGCGAATCAATGTCACGATCGTATCGATCGCGTTTAACTCGAGATATTCATTTACCTTCCATCCCAAACGCTGCAAGGTCAGGTCCACCAGGACGCCGGTGCGCACGCGTCGATCAAAACGTATGAACGGATGACGAGCGAGTACGGTTTCGCCGCTGTCTTCTGAAACATCCGGATGCGCTAGCAGCACCATCGGTTCGGTGTAGAGTTTTCGCCATTCCAGCGTAGGAGGGAGCGCATGATCGGGTCGTCCAACCACTGCAGCGACGTCGAGGTCGCCACGCTCGACCATCTGCGCCAACTCGTCCGAACGCAACGACAACAGTCGTACATCGAGTTCCGGATGGGATGTTTTCAGCGCATGCACGGCAACCGATAGCGCACCGATGACCGATACCACCGCGCCAATCGCCACTGGGCCGCTC
The DNA here is from genome assembly GCF_034047095.1 of Robbsia andropogonis. Taxonomy (NCBI): domain Bacteria; kingdom Pseudomonadati; phylum Pseudomonadota; class Betaproteobacteria; order Burkholderiales; family Burkholderiaceae; genus Robbsia; species Robbsia andropogonis. The sequence goes on from NZ_CP139164.1 coordinate 491,422, forward strand.
AGCGTGTCTTCGGAGGGGGCGTAGAGCGCGTCGATGTCCTTCAGGATGCGCGCGATTTTCGGCAGTAACTCCCTGCCTTGCCGGGTCAGGGTGATCTGCCGAGCACTGCGGTCGAACAGCGGTCGTGCCAGGGATTCTTCCAGGCCGCGCATCTGTTGGCTCACGGCAGCCTGCGTCAGCGCGACACGGTCCGCAGCGCCGGAGAACGAGCCCGCCTGCGCAACCGCACAGAATGTTTTCAACATTTGGATCGAGGGCATGCGGATCAGGTCATCGTCGAAAGCGGCAAGTACATAAGATAATCTTAAGTGTTCAAAATAAAATATTAATTTTTTTTGCCGCCAAAATTGCGTTACTTTGTCGATCTATGAAGCACTAAGCCGTCTTGTCGAACAGGTGACCCCATGCAGTCGATGCAATTCAACTGGAACAATCCCTATCCCACGCCTCGTACGCCTATTTTCGCGCGTAATGCGGTGTCCACATCGCATCCACTGGCGGCGCAGGCGGGGCTGCACATGTTGTTCAAGGGCGGTTCCGCCGTCGATGCGATCATTGCCACCGCGGCCGTGCTGACAATCGTCGAGCCGGTATCGAACGGGCTCGGGAGCGACGCGTTTGCGATCGTGTCGGACGATACCGGTCTGCATGGTTTGAATGCATCCGGCATCTCACCGGCTGCGTGGAATCCAGAATATTTCAAGGCAAAGTACGGCGTGGACGGGAAGGGCCTTGCCAGGCAGCCCGAGCGAGGTGTCGACGCGGTGACGGTGCCAGGCGCGGTGAAGGCGTGGGCCACGTTGCACGAGCGCTTCGGTAAGTTGCCTTTTGCCGATCTGTTCGAGCCGGCGATCGCGCTCGCCCGTCGCGGGCATACGATCGCGCCGATGGTCGCGAAGAAGTGGGCGGCGGCGGTGCCTTTATTGGAAAGCCAGCCAGGTTTTTCCGATGTGTTCATGCCGCACGGCCGCGCTCCGCAGACCGGTGAGCATTTCACGATGCCAGCGGCGGCGCGGACGTTCGAACGCATCGCGCAGAGCCACGGGCGCGACTACTACGAAGGTGAAATTGCCGAGTCGCTGGTGTCCTTCCTGCGCAAACACGGCGGGGCGCACACGATGGATGACTTCCGCGCCTTCCAGGCGGAATGGGTTACACCGATCAGCCAGGACTATGCGGGCTATGCGTTGCATGAGATTCCGCCGAATGGACAGGGGATTGCCGCCTTGATCGCGTTAGGCATCCTGAAGCATCACGATGTAGGTGCTTACCCGGTGGATTCGCTGGCGTCGCAGCATTTGCAGATTGAAGCGATGAAGCTGGCCTTTGCCGATATCTATCGCTATGTGTCGGACCCACGATCAATGGATGTCACACCGGAACAGATGCTCGATCCGGGTTATCTGGCGTCGCGAGCGAAGTTGATCGATATGGACAAGGCCAGCGCGCATACGTTCGGCCGCCCGCCCGCGGGCGGCACCGTGTATCTGACCGCTGCCGACGAGAACGGCATGATGGTGTCCTTTATCCAGTCGAATTATATGGGCTTCGGCTCGGGCGTCGTGCATCCGGAATGGGGCATCAGCTTGCAGAATCGTGGTGCCGGTTTCTCGATGGACCCGATCTCGCCTAACGTCGTCGGGGGCCACAAGCGGCCATTCCATACGATCATTCCAGGATTCCTGACGCATCAAGGCGTGCCGCGGATGAGTTTTGGCGTGATGGGTGGCGACATGCAGCCGCAGGGTCATATGCAGACGGTGATCCGCATGCTGACCTATGGTCAAAATCCGCAGGCGGCATGCGATGCGCCGCGCTGGAAGGTCAACCGCGATTTCACGCTGGATCTCGAAAGCACCATCCCCGCTGCTATCGTCGAGGGATTGCGGGCGAAGGGGCATCAACTGAAGTCGTTTGACGATCCATACATGGACTTTGGCGCCGGTCAATTCATCTGGCGCCTGTCCGAAGACCGGGATCATGGTTACGTTGCGGCCAGCGATTCGCGGCGCGACGGTCACGCAGTGGGCTTCTGACGATGCGGGACGCGGGACTGGTCAGGGACGACGCGCTGCAAGCTGCACCGTTCACCACAGCGGTGGCGCAGGCGCCCGTTTTGGAGGTACGGCATTTTTCGCTGAAGTTTTCGCGCGATCCGAAGATGCCGAATCTCGTCGATGACGTCAGCTTTGCGATTCATCGCGGCAAGACGTTGTGCATCGTTGGCGAGTCGGGCTGCGGCAAGAGTGTGACGTCGTTGGCCATGATGGGGCTGTTGCCGTCGCCGCCAGCGAATATCGTCTCCGGCGAAGCCTTGTTCGAAGGGCGTGATCTGTTCACGCTCGACGAGCGTGCCTTGTCGGATGTGCGGGGCAATCAGTTGGCGATGATTTTCCAGGAACCGATGACCTCGTTGAATCCGGCTTTTACGGTGGGACATCAACTGGCGGAGGGGATTCGGCGTCATCGTGGCCTGGACCGCGCGGCCGCGCGTGAACAAGCGCGGCTGATGCTTGAAAAGGTACGGATTCCCGCGCCTGAAAAACGTCTGGATGCCTACCCGCATGAGTTGTCCGGTGGGATGCGGCAACGCGTGATGATCGCGATGGCGTTGGCGAACGAGCCGCATCTTCTGATCGCAGATGAGCCAACCACGGCATTGGACGTCACCATCCAGGCGCAAGTGCTGCAATTGGTGCGTGGCCTGCAGGCAGAGACGGGTACCGCCATGATATTGATCACGCATGACCTGGGCGTGGTCGCGGAAGTTGCCGATGACGTCGCGGTCATGTACGCCGGGAAAATTGTCGAATACGGCAGCGTTCAGCAAATTTTTGAGAATCCGCAGCATCCCTATACGATTGGTTTGATGGGTGCGATCCCGTCGATCGGCAAGCGTTCCGGTGAGCTGGCGACCATTCAAGGTGCGGTGCCGTCGCCAGATGCGATGCCGCGGGGATGCCGCTTCGCGCCGCGCTGCCCGTTTGCCGCGGAAAGGTGTATCGACGCCGTGCCCCCCTTGGCGCCGGTCGCAATGGCCGGCGATACGTCGCCCGTGTCGTATGCGGATGCCCTCGAAGCGACGGCCGCACCTCATCGCGCGGCATGCTGGTTCGCACCGATCGAGCAGTTTTTCCCGGAGGAGGGAGAGGCATCGATCAGTGTGTCCCGGGTCGGACCTCATGCAGGAGCGAGCGAATGAAAGCGCAGGATACCCAACGTGGCAGTGTAATGATCGATGCGTCATCGACACCGCCGCTTTCCGCCGCGCCGACTATCCTCGAAGCGCGTGAACTGACCAAGCGTTTTGGCGGTGCGCGACACATGTTCACGCGCACGCCTACCGTGCATGCCGTGAACGGTGTGTCGTTTTCGGTCGTGCAGGGCGAGACGTTTGCAATCGTCGGCGAATCGGGTTGCGGCAAGTCCACGCTCGGACGTTTGTTGTTGCGCCTGATCGAGGTCACGGATGGTCGTGTGCTGTATCGCGGCAAGGACATCACGCATTTGAACGGTGCGGCGTTGCGCGGCTTACGTCGCGAAATGCAGATTATTTTCCAGGACCCCTTCGCTTCGCTGAATCCCGGCATGACGATCGGGCAGTTGATTGGCGAGCCGATCGCGCTGCATGGTTTGGCGAAAGGGCGTGATTGTACGGAGCGGGTGGCGGACTTGTTGCGCACGGTGGGTTTGCAACCGGCCTATGCGGACCGGTTTCCCCATGAATTCTCGGGCGGCCAGCGGCAACGTATCGGCATTGCACGGGCATTGGCGGGTGAGCCAACGCTGGTGGTCGGCGACGAGCCAGTCTCCGCGCTCGATGTTTCAGTGCAGGCACAGGTCATCAATCTGCTTGAACGATTGAAGCACGACCTGTCATTGACATTGGTCGTGGTTGCCCATGATCTGGCCGTGATCCGGCATATGAGTGATCGCGTTGCGGTGATGTATCTCGGTGAGATAGTTGAATTGGCGCCGGTGGATCAACTGTTCGACACCCCGTTGCACCCATACACGCAGGCCCTGCTACAGGCAATTCCGGTTACGAGTCCGGCGCAGCGCGCAGATGGTCCGCGCCGCACGCTCGGCGGTGAACTACCGAGTCCGACCGCACCCCCGCCGGGTTGCCGTTTCCATACGCGTTGTCCCCATGTGCGGGACGTGTGCAAACACGAGCGGCCCGTCAGCCAACGTGCGCAAGGAGACGGGCGTGGCGTACATCACGTCGCTTGCCACTTCTGGCGCGAAATCCAGGATGCTGGCGGCGGTGTGCCGCTGGCATCGCATCAATCGGCCACATTGTCGCGTCGGGTTGCGTTATATCGCGCGGCGCAGCAGAAGATTTCGGTAACCCATACCACGGGATGAGCGGCACATGAGAAAAGTGAAATGCGAAGTCAAGGTCGGGATGGTGCTGGCGGCGGCCATCCTGTATAGCCAGGGTGCGTTCGCGCAGTCAGGCCAGACGCTGCGTATCGGCATTCAGGATGATATCGGGACGCTGGATCCGGCTAAGAGCACGCAAGTGGTCGAGCGCATGGTATTCAACTCGCTGTGCAGTTCCTTGGTGGACATCACGCCAGACTTGAAGATCGTGCCGAAGCTTGCGACATCGTGGTCGCAGAGTGCCGATGGCAAGACATTGACCTTCAAGTTGCGTCATGGCGCTACCTTCCAGGATGGTGAGCCATTCAATGCCGCCGCGGTCAAGGCGAACCTGGACCGTTATCGCACGATGCCGTCGAGTAATCGTCGCAGTGAACTGGCCTCCGTGGACTCCGTGGATGTCGTCTCCGACGATACCGTGGCTATCAAGCTGAAGGCACCGGATGCCGCGTTGCTGGCAACGCTGACCGACCGCGCCGGCATGATGCTCGCCCCTAAGACGTTGGGCGATGCCGCCGGCGTAGCTGCACATCCTGTCTGTTCGGGTCCATACAAATTTGTCGAGCGGGTTCAGAACGACCGCGTGGTACTGGAAAAATGGGCCGGTTATTGGGATGCCGCCGCCTATCCGATCGAGAAAGTCATCTTCCAACCGATGCCGGATACGACGGTACGCCTGGCAAATCTGCGTTCGGGCTCATTGGATATGCTGGAGCGTCTGGCGCCATCCGACGTGGCCGCCGTCAAGAGCGCGGCAAACCTGCAGTTGGTCAACGTCAGCGGCTTGGGTGAATACAATCTCACCTACAACATCGCCAATGGCAAGGGCGCGACGGCGGCGTTGAAAGACAAGCGTGTGCGCCAGGCGTTCGAACTGGCGATTGATCGCGATGCGATCAACAAGATCATAGGTGGCGGTATCTTTGCACCCGCCAACCAGGCGATACCGCCAAGCAGTCCGTACTTCAACGCCGCGCTGCCTATGACGAAGCGCGATGTCACGAAGGCGAAGGCGTTGCTGAAGGAAGCCGGCTATACGCACGTGGACGTGGAATTGACATTCGGCAATAACACCGTGTCGAGTCAAATGGCGCAGATGCTGCAGGCGATGGTGTCCGAGGCCGGCATCAACTTGAAACTGCGGCCGACTGATTACGCGGCCGCGCTCAATGCCGCCCATAACGGTGATTTTCAGGTAATGTACCTTGGCTGGTCGGGACGGACGGACCCGGACGGCAACCTGCATCAATTCGTGACTTGCAACGGTAACCTGAACTATGGGCACTACTGCAACGCCGAAGTCGACAAGCTGCTTAACGAGGCAAGGACCAAGCAGGATGTGGCATCGCGCAAGCCACTATACGATGCAGCGCAAAAGATCCTGGCCGATGAAGATCCCCTGACCTATCTGTATTACCAGCCCTGGCCTTTCGCGTTATCGAAGAAAGTGCAAGGTTTTGTCGCCTATCCTGATGGCTTGATCCGCTTGCGCGGCGTCAGCATCAAGGGGTAATCATCTCGTGCTGCGCATACTTGCAAATCGCGTGATGGTGGCGGTTCCCACGCTGATCCTGGTGTCGATGCTGATTTTTGGGTTGCAGAAGATGTTGCCCGGTGACCCGGTGTTGGCGATGGCGGGTGAAGACCAGAATCCGCAGGTCATTGCCGTGCTGCGCGCGCAATACCATATGGACGATTCGGTGCCGCTGCAGTATCTCTACTGGGTCAAGGGCGTGCTGCACGGCGATCTGGGCCACTCGCTTCGCACCGAGGTAGCCGTGACCACGCTGATCGCGCAGAAGCTGCCGGTGACGATTCAGCTCGCCGTGATGGGAATGCTGATTGCCGTGTTGATCGGCATTCCACTGGGGGTGTTGTCTGCGGCAAGACGTGGCACGGCCCTGGATCATGTCGCCAATGTCGTCGCGTTGTCCGGGATGTCGATTCCGAACTTCTGGCTTGGCATCCTGCTGATTTTTATCGTCTCCGTGAAGTGGCAGTTGTTACCCTCTTCCGGATACGTTTCACCCGGGCAAGACTTCTGGCTCAGCATCAAGACGATGTTGATGCCGGCGTTCGTGCTGGGCGCCGCTCTGGGCGCACAACTGATGCGCCATACACGCAGTGCGATGTTGAGTGTGTTGCGTGCCGACTATATCCGTACCGCACGGGCCAAGGGCCTGCGTGCGCCAACGGTTGTCATCAAGCATGGCTTGCGTAATGCGATGATCCCGATAGTGACGGTGCTGGCACTCTTATTTGGCGAGCTGCTGGCTGGCGCGGTCCTGACGGAGCAGGTGTTCACGATTCCGGGTTTCGGCAAGCTGATCGTCGATGCGGTTTTCAATCGTGACTACGCGGTGGTGCAGGGCGTGGTGCTGGTCACCGCGTTGAGCTTCATCGTTGTCAATTTGTTCGCGGATGCGTTGTATATGTTGTTGAATCCTCGTTTGAGGCGCCAATGATGGCCGCCACCAAGACTTCTTCGTCCCCGTCTCCTTCTCCTTCGTTGCTGCCCCCACCTTCCTCTCAGGGCAAGGGCAATGGACCGAACGCGAGCCAGTCTCCACAGCCACGCGCGCAAAATCGTGCATGGCGCAAATTCAAACGCAACCGCGCAGCGGTTGCAGGTGGCGTGATCGTAGTGTTGATGGTGCTGGTTGCGTTTCTCGCGCCCTGGTTGTCGCATTACGATCCGGTCCAGGCCAGCTTCATGGACGTACGGCAGGCGCCATCCGCGGCGCATTGGTTCGGCACCGATGAATTGGGACGCGACGAACTGACCCGAATGATCTGGGGCACCCGTGCATCGTTGTCCGCGGGCGTCGTGTCCGTCGCGATTGCCGTGCTGATCGGACTGCCACTGGGCCTGCTGGCGGGATATTTCGGCAAGGTCGTTGATGGGGTGATTTCGCGCATTGCCGATGCGTTGCTGTCGATTCCGTTTCTCATCCTTGCGATTGCTCTCGCGGCCTTCCTCGGGCCTAGCCTCACCAATGCCATGGTAGCCATCGGCGTATCGGCCATGCCGCGTTTCGTCCGACTGACCCGTGGCCAGGCCATCACCGTCAAGGCGGAAGAATACGTGGAAGGCGCGCGTGCCATCGGCCTCGGGCACGGTCGCATCATCATCCGCTACATTCTGCCGAATGTATTGCCGCCTATCATCGTGCAGGCCAGCCTGACGGTTGCCACCGCGATCATCGCGGAAGCAAGTCTGTCCTTCCTGGGCCTTGGTCAATTGCCGCCGGCGCCGTCTTGGGGGGCGATGCTGAATACGGCAAAGGATTTCGTCAGCCAGGCACCCTGGATGTCTATTTTCCCTGGCATTGCGATCTTTCTCGCCGTGTTGGGCTTCAACCTGCTGGGTGACGGATTGCGGGATGCACTGGACCCGCGCGAAGGCTGATGGACGTGTCGATGCGCTTCGGGATCTCGCCTTGCATTGGGCCGTTATCGGGGTCGACCTTCGAAAGTAACGCGCCATACGCGCGTTGCACCTTGTTCGCATACAGCGTCCGCCGCGCCTGCCTATCCGCACGACTGCCAGCGTTATAGGCGCCCACGGCATTCCATGTATTGCCGTGGCGCTTTACATTCTGGGCAAGGATTTCCGCGCCCGTGATGATCGATACGCACGGGTCCTCCAGTAGCATAGTCGATGTGATCCCTTGCTGTTCCAGTCGCGGCAAGTGAATAGAGTTGATTTGCATCAATCCCAAATCGCGTGATCCATCGGCATTGATATTGACCGTGTTGTTGTGTAACCGAGACTCGACCGTACCAATCGCGATCAGGAGCAATGGGTTGACGTGGTAGCGACGTGCGGCGTGATTCCAGCAACGCGTAAGGCGTCGCGCGGCTTCCGGCACCGCCGAACCTGCCATGAGCGATTGCGACAGTTGTCCGCCGGCTGTTGCGGCTGCTTGCAATCGTGTCGCGCGCGTTGCCAGTGCCACCATATCAGGTCCTTCGAGCGAGAAGGGCGCCCCCGTCAGTAACGCGCCCGCGAAGATCGGCGCCGTCTTTTGCGCGCTCAATACATCCTGTCTGTCCCGCCCTCCTTTATTGCCGTGATACGTGCTTGCCATCAAGCCGCATGCGGCGATGATGGCGGCAGCAGTCATGCCGGATACGCGACGCGCCGTCCAGCGTAATGACGCGCGCCGCTGTTGGGACAGTACCGCAGCCCGATGTATGAGGCGGCGTGGACGCCATCGGCGTGACAAAGCGGCAAACTGCATGGGTAAGCGATGACGCATCGTGAGGATCTCCGGTGGGCGGCGTCTGCAATGGCGCGCTGCGAAAATCGACGTGACGCGAAGGGCGTTCGGTCGCGAAAGAGAAACAGGCGCTACATCGTTCTTATTGCCTAGACATAAAAACATGTCCGACTAGCCTAACCGTGGATTGCGATCCAAACGAGGGGATAGCGTCCTAAATCGAATGATTTATCGTATTGCATCCCAAATAATGGGAAGTGATCTCATTATATGTAAATTGATCTGCAGGCTGAGTACAATTGCGTTATAAGACACATCCCATCGCATAGCCGTCATCGTCGAACGGCCGTGCGCCGCGGCAAGATTGAAACAGCAAGGGGGACGAATGATGTTGGACGATGCAGCGGCGCGGGCAAATGCACCCGTGGACAGGTCTGCACCCTTATCGATGCCGGGCGGCTCGGAACGCGCGCTCGCACAGGCGGCACTCCTGGCGCTGGACTGGGGCACGTCGTCGCTGCGAGCCTATGTGCTTGATTGCGCCGGACAGGTGCTGGCATGGCGACAGGAGCCGTGGGGCTTGATGCAGGTGGGCGAGGTCAGCGGCAAGCAGGGCGTGGCGGGATATGAGGCGCTGTTCGAGCGGATCATCGGCGATTGGCCCGGCTTGGCTGCCGATATCCCGGTGATTACGTGTGGCATGGTGGGCAGTGCGCAGGGCTGGCAGGAAGTACCTTACCTGCCGGTGCCGTCCGCCGCGGCAGATCTGGCGCGACAACTGGCGCCTATCAGGCATGGCAACGGCCGCACGATCTGGGCGGTCCCGGGATGGCGTGAAGCCGGACGATTGCCAAACGTGATGCGGGGCGAAGAGACGCAAATTCTAGGTGCGCTACTGCAGTGGGACGCGCTGCAAGGCGACGCTGAGTCGGGGTTGCCGCAAGTTGGCCCGGATGCCGCCGACGTCCTCTTATGTCTGCCCGGCAGCCACTCGAAATGGGCGCGAATGCAAGGCGATCGCATTCGGCACTTCGACACGTTCATGACAGGTGAAGCGTTCAGCGCATTCAGTCGACACACGATTCTGGCGCGTACCATGACGGTGGGCGCTGCCGCCGATGCTGCCGCATTCGAACGTGGCCTGCATACGGCGTTGGCGGAAGATGGCAAAGGGGTGTTGGCAAACGTGTTTTCCTGTCGCACGCTCGGACTGTCCGGCGAGTTGGATGCGGCGCAACAAGCCGATTACCTGTCCGGTTTATTGATTGGTGAGGAAATTGCAAGCATGCGCGCGTCCTTCGACTGCGGCATTGCCCTGGTGGGCGACGCGGCACTATGTCGGCGGTATGCCACTGCCATCCGGTTTGCCGGCGTCAGCCATGACGTGCCCATTCTGTCCGGTGCGACGGAGCGGGGACTGTGGCGCATCGCCGTCGAAGCGGGCTTGATACCAGAGACGCGTTCTTCGACTGGCATTGCGCCCGTTGCCTCCATCACTTGAGTTAAGGATTTGCGCATGACACTCCATTCCACGCACCCGATGTTGGATCGCGCCATGCAGGCATGCGGCATGGTGGCCATTCTGCGCGGGGTGAGGCCCGATGAGGTGGTCGACATCGGTCAGTCGCTTTACGAGGCTGGCTTCCGGATCATCGAAGTGCCATTGAATTCACCCGAGCCGTTGCGGAGCATCACCGCATTGCGCCAGGCCTTGCCCGAAGAGGTAATGGTTGGCGCGGGGACGGTGCTGTCGCCGGACGATGTGGCGAAGATCGCGCAGGCCGGTGGCCAGATCATCGTCATGCCGCATTCCGATACGGCCGTGATCCGCGCCGCGCGGGATGCGGGGCTTGCCGTGGCCCCAGGGGTGGCAACGCCGACGGAAGCGTTCGCTGCACTGGCCGCGGGTGCCCACGTCCTGAAAATGTTTCCGGCGGAGTTGCTTGGGCCGGCCGTCGTCAAGGCATGGCGCGCCGTCATACCGAAGAGCGTTCCGCTCCTACCCGTTGGCGGTATCACGCCGGACAATATGACGTCCTTTCTGGAGGCGGGCGCGCAGGGATTTGGCCTTGGCTCCGCGCTGTACAAGCCGGGCCTCGATGCCGCCGAAGTGGGTCAACGTGCGCACCGCTTCATGACGGCATGGCGCACGACGCAGCCGGCCGTATGAGACAAGGCTGTCGGCATTGCCGACCAAGACGTCGCAATTGATCGATCAGGAGACGACATAACATGAAAATCACGAAAATAACATCATTCATCGTGCCGCCGCGATGGCTGTTCATCAAGGTGGAAACCGACGAAGGTATCGCTGGTTGGGGCGAGCCGATTGTCGAGGGACGGGCGCATACGGTGGCCGCGGCCGTTGACGAATTATCGGATTATCTGATTGGCAAGGACCCGCGCAACGTTCAGGATCATTGGAACGTCTTGTATCGCGCCGGGTTTTATCGTGGCGGTGCAATCCACATGAGCGCGCTGGCGGGTATCGATCAGGCGCTATGGGATATCAAAGGCCGCGCGCTGGGTGTGCCGGTGCATCAATTGCTCGGCGGCCCGGTGCGAGACCGTATCCGCGTGTACTCGTGGATTGGCGGAGATCGTCCGGCGGATACGGCGGCGGCGGCGAAGGCCGCAGTGGGACGCGGATTCACGGCGCTGAAGATGAACGGCACCGAGGAATTGCAGTACGTCGATACTTTCGACAAGATCGATCTCGCGGTAGCGAATGTCGCCGCGGTGCGCGAAGCGGTGGGACCGCACGTGGGGATTGGTGTTGACTTCCACGGTCGAGTGCACAAACCGATGGCGAAGGTGTTGATCAAGGCGCTGGCGCCGTACAACCTGATGTTCATCGAAGAGCCCGTGCTCAGCGAGCATCATGAAGCGCTACGCGATCTGGCCGGTTTGAGTGCGACGCCCATTGCCCTGGGAGAGCGTCTTTATTCGCGTTGGGATTTCAAGAAAATCCTCAGCGATGGCTATGTCGATATCATCCAGCCCGACGCATCGCATGCGGGGGGCATCACGGAGACGCTCAAGATCGCGTCGATGGCCGAGGCGTATGACGTTGCGTTGGCGCTGCATTGCCCGTTGGGGCCGATCGCATTGGCAACGTGCTTGCAGATTGACGCGGTTGCATACAATGCGTTTATCCAGGAGCAGAGCCTGGGTATCCACTACAACAAGAGCAATGACTTGCTGGACTATGTAAAAGACCCGTCGGTTTTTGACTATCGTGACGGTTATGTTGCCATTCCGCAAGGGCCTGGGTTGGGTATCGAAGTGAACGAGGAATATGTCCGGGCGCGTGCCGCGGAAGGGCACCGTTGGCGGAATCCCGTTTGGCGTCATGCCGACGGCAGCGTGGCTGAATGGTGATGGTGCGGGATACGTCCATGCAGGCGCAGGTCGTGCACGCGGGGGACGACGACAGCGCGATGGACTGCGGCCGGCTGGCGTCCTCCCTTGTGACGGAAGCCACCGATGGCGAGAACCTGTCGCAAGCGCCCTCAACGTTGAGGGCGCGTCCCGCATTGCCCGCGGCGACACCTCCTGCCGGTGCGCAAACCTTGCTTCGCGGCCTCGCCGTACTCGACGCGGTGGGCAACGGCATACGCTCATTGAAAGCGTTGGGTGAGCGGCTGGGCACCACGCGCAGTACCACGCACCGGCTTGTATCCACGTTGGTGGTCGAGCGCTACTTGCGGGTGAGCGGTGGCCAATATTTCCTGGGACCACGCGTGCTGGAGCTTGGCTTCCAGGCGCGTGAGCAGATCCCGTTGGCGGCGCTCGCGCGGCCCTATCTGGACAAGCTTGCGGCATTGACCGGGGACACGATCCATCTTGCCGTGCGTGACGGTGAGGACGTGCTCTATATCGAAAAAATCGCCGGACGCCAAGGCTTGCAGATGCGCTCGCGTGTAGGGCAGCGCATGCCCATCGCGTTGACCGGGGTTGGAAAGGCACTGATTCTCGATGATTCCCCCCAGCAATGGGAAGCGCTGTTTCGCGGCGCGGCGATACGTGACGATGCTCATGCGCGGGAGCGTGGCCGTGACGACGATGCTGATACCGCGGCAACTGTCGCGGCGTTGGCATCGCATCGAACCGGCGTTGCCCACGCGCGCGGCCGTTTCGAACCAGATGACGCTTTAGCACGGATCGCCAGCGCCTGGCATCCGCGCGCCGATGTGGTACTGCCCGCACATACGCGACCTAGCGTAGAAGACCTGCTGGCGCGGATGCAAACCTACGCTGCCGGTGGTTATGCATTTGACCTTGAGGATAACGAACCCTCCATTCGCTGCGTCGCCGCCCCGGTTCGTGATGCGAGCCATGCGATTGTTGCGGCGATCAGCGTATCGAGCACCACCCCCTATATGCCGCATGAGCGCATGGCGGCGCTCCAAGGCGTGGTGATTGACGTCGCCCACGCATTATCGGCCGAACTGGGGTGTCCGACAGGCCGCTAGGGTGCGTCATTGGTGAATCGCGTATGGGTGTCGGCGATTGGCCGCGTGGCATCCACAACGCATTGCGTGAAGCATTCCAACATCTTTTTGCGCGGTTGAACGTTCCGTTCGAGTATGCCGATTTCACGATGGAATGTTTCTTGGCCGAGTGATAGCACACGCACCGCATCACCAAGGCGTAACGAAGCCGCCATCGGTACCAGCGCGACACCAACACCATGCGCCACAAGATCGACGATGGCCTGCAACTCGTCCAACTCGACAATCTCCTGCACATTGATGCGAGCGCGGCGCAGAAAGCGATCCACGAGACGGCCTCCGAACGAGCCCGTGTCGTAGCGGATAAAGGGTTGAGACCGAAGCGCGTCACGCCAAGCGGCCGCCTGCATCGTCGCGGGTGCCAGTACGACATAGGGCTCACGCCGCAGTGTACGCCAGCGCAATTCAGGGGGAATCGCAAAGGGTGGCTTGATCAGCACGGCCAGGTCGGCATCGCCTCCATCGACCATCGACAGCAGGTTCAACGACACGCCTGGTATCAGACGGACACGCCAGGCAGGCGCGGCATCGCGAAAACGCTGCAACGCCGGGACGAGGAAGGAAACTTGCGCCGATGCGATCGCGCCTACCCGTAACTGTCCCCCCTGCTCATTGTCTTCCTCGGGATGCGCGAGTCTGGCATAGACAGCCAGCAGTTCTTCCGCCACGGTGACGGCGCGCTTGCCGGCGGCATTCAATCTGGCGGACCGCCCCGTGCGATCAAACAGGGGGAATCCAAGTTCCTCTTCCAAGCGCTGCATCTGGGCGCTGACAGCCGATTGCGTTACGCCGATATGCGCACCGGCGCTCGCGAACGTGCCAAAGCGCACCACTGCAAGAAAGGTTTTCAGTTCGCGCATCATCGCGGCTTGCGTTAATGAGCCGCCGTCGGTTTACGATATTCCTCGAGCGTCATTCCCAACTCCTGCGCCGCTTCCCGGTCGTAGGCATCGGACAAGCGCTCGCGCTCGGCTGGATCGTCGACGCCAAGCCGCAGGAGATAGCGGTAGGGATCGAGGTTGAACATCCGCGCCTGCTGTCCAATCGCGCGTTCGATATGAAAGCGGCGCGTCTCGTCTTCGCTGACATCGTGCTGCCGTGCATCCGATATCGCGGCCATATCAATACGATTGGCAATTTTGGGGTTTTTTTCGAGAAACCGACGGGTGGCTTCGGCCAATTGTTCGGGACTCATATAGCGGGCCTGTGGAGAGAGCAATGCACCAGGGAAAGATTCGCGCTACCGCCATCGGTTTCATTCGATAATGCGGCACGCCCATGATACTGTACAAACATACAGTGAAATAAGCAAGTGCCATCCGTAGCGGGTGCCGCGCGCTACACCGTGCTTTCGCGGATTGTGCAATCGGTGCGGGTTTTGACGCTAGGTTGCAATGCGGCACCGATGCCGGGTGCATCCGGCGCCAGCACGACGCCATCCTTGATCACGGGAAGCGCTGTCAGCAAATCGCCGTACCATGTCGACAGCGACGCACGGACGACTTCCTGGAAGATCGCGGTACGCGCGTGCAACGCCAGGTGCAGACCGGCGAACAACGCAATCGGACCGGTGCAGTCGTGCGGCGCCAGCGGCCGTGCATACGCTTCCGCCAACGCCGCAATCTTCCTCGCGCCAGTGAAGCCACCACACCAGACCAAATCGAGCATCACGTAGTCCACGCCATCGGCGGCCAGCAGGTTGCGGAAGGCGGGCAGCCCGGACAATGTCTCGCTTGCGCAAATCGGCGCGCGCGTGCGGCGCCGGATGTCGGCAAGGGCATGGGCGTCGTCCATTTTCGATATCGGGTCCTCGACCCAGAAGATGTCGTATGGTTCGAGCGCCTGGCAAATGCGTAACGCCGTGGTGGCATTCCACAAGCTATGCAGCTCGCACATGATCTCGATCTTATTGCCCACCCGATCGCGGATGTCCTTGAACGGCTGGAGGCCGAGCTGGATCTGCTCCGTGCTGAGTTGATTCGCACTGTCCCCCGTTGCAAATCGGTCGAACGGCCAGATCTTCATGGCGCGATAGCCTTCCGAGAGCAGGCTTTCGGCCAGACCCCCCGCGTCGCGTTCAAACGCGATCTGGTCGTCATATGGCCCGACTGCCGCATCGTCGCCACCAATGACACGGCGACCGGCACCGCTGGTGTTGTAGTCATAGCCTGCGCAGGTGTTATAGACCGGGATGGACCGACGTGCGGCGCCGCCCAGCGCCTCGAAAACAGGAATGCCATGGCGTTGGCCGTGCAGGTCCCACAGCGCAATATCGATCGCGCTGGCGGCGCGAATTTCCGCCCCCGCACTGTGATACCCCACATAGGGCGCGCCCATCACGTCCGCGATTGCCGCAATGTCCCGCGCATCCTTACCCAGCAATTGCGCGCTGGCCACTTCATGGATAACCGCTTCCGCGGCCGTTGCGCCGCGAAACGTTTCCCCCAGGCCTACTCGCCCGTCATCCGTTTCTACTTCCACCCATAAAAGCTTCGGGCGCTGCGCGAGACGAAGCGTCCGTATCTTCGTGATCTTTGCCATGTCTCCCCCTATTTTTATGATAAGACATCGTATCACGCGTCGATTTTTTGGCTTATCGGGGTACTACCTGCGTCTGGCGCGATTCTTTTTTATAGCGTTCTCACGAGTAATAAAAACACTTGACGAGAACGGTGTTGTGTCGAAGTGATTTTGGTGGAAACCGTCGTCATCGGCTACAATCGCGCTGCCATGAGCACAAAACGTCCGCCCCGTTCGCCGCAGTCCCATGCGGCCACCGATGTCACGCACGACGTGCCGTCGCCTTCATCCGCCCCGTCGTCGGTGTCCGCACCGGTACTTGCCGAATCGCCGTCCGCCGCGCCATTCGATGGCGATTTCACGCGCGTTGCCCTGATTGATGTCGCGCGTCGCGCCGGCGTGTCCACCGCGACGGTGTCGCGCGTGTTGAATGGTACGGCCATCGTGCGCGAGGATAAGCGCACCGCCGTGCGCAAGGCCTGCGAAGACCTGGGCTACGTCATCAATGGAGCGGCACGCGCGTTGTCGTCACGTCGGAGCAAGACTATTGGCGCGGTTGTCCCGACGCTGAAAACGCAGACGTTCTCGCGCATGCTGACGGCGTTCCAGCAACGTGTGCATGACGAGGGGTACACGCTGTTGTTGGCCAGTTCACAGTTCGATCCGCAGCTCGAGCTGCAGGAAGTGACAAATCTGCTCGAACACGGCATCGACGCATTGATGGTGGTGGGGCACACGCACGATCCGAAGATGTGGCAGCGCATTGCACGAAGCCGTACGCCCTGCATCCAGACGCTGTCCCTGGACCCTGACCATCCCAGTCTGGGATTCGACAACGCGGAAGTCGGACATCAGATCGCCGATCATCTTGTAGCGCTCGGTCATCGCTGCATTGGTGTGATCGTCGGGACGCCGTCGACCAACGATCGTGTCTCCGAGCGTAACGCCGGCATTCGCAAGCGGCTGGCGGAAGCGGGCCTGACGTTGCCTGACGATCGCGTCATCGCGGATGCGTTCAGTCTGGAAGAGTCGCGCGAGGCGATGTTGCGGCTGCTGGCGCAACCAGGCGATCGACCCACGGCGATCATCTGTGGCAACGACCTGCTGGCGTTTGGCGTGTTGCTGGCGGCCCGGGCATCGGGCCTGCGGGTGCCGGAAGACGTCTCCATCGTCGGCTTCAATAACTACGACTTTGCCGCCCATTTGTCACCGCCATTAACCACAGTCAGCGTCGATCTGGTTCAGGTGGGCACGGATTCGGCGGATTACCTAATGCGCGAACTACGTGGTCGCCCGCGTATTGCTTTGCCGCGTGTACGGACGGAATTTGTCATACGCGGAAGTACCGGTCCTGTACCTGTCTGACCGGAACGCGTCGCCCAAGGAATGCATATATCGGGTAAATCACCGTCGCAACATCACGTGTGGATTTGGTATGGCGACGGCGGGTTGTCAGAACGTGTAGCGCTGCCAGGCGGCTTCGCGCACGGCCTTCAACGCCGTGGCGCGTTCGCGCAGTAAGTTCTGGGCCGTTCGCAGGTCGGTCAATTCGAAGCGGATGGTGTCACCGGGCGCGCACTGCGCCAGTTTACCCAGATCCGCGCCAATCACCTGGACAATTTTAGGATAGCCGCCGGTGGTTTGACGTTCCGCCATCAACACAATGGGCTGACCGTTTGGTGGCACCTGCATCGCGCCGAAGGTAATGGCCTCCGAGAGGATGTCGCGCTTGGTCGCACGATCGAGTACGGGTCCTTCAAGGCGATATCCCATCCGGTCCGACTGCGTGGTGATCGTGTAAGGTTGGCCAAGCAGTGTCTCGCGCGCGTGATCGTCGAAATGGTCCCATTCCCGTCCCGGCATGACGCGCACGGTGTCACCTATCCGGTCCTTGAGCAGGGCGTTCAGGACCGTGCTTTCGAACGGCAGCGCCGGCAAGTCGATCTCGTGCGAACAGGCGCGCAGTGTGTCGCCCGCTTTCAACGCGCGTCCATCAAGTCCACCGACGCGGCCGCGTAGATAGGTGCTGGCGCTGCCCATGAAAATCGGTGCGTCAAAGCCGCCGCGTATCGCCAGGTAGCAACGCACGCCATGTACGCGGCGGCCAAACGTCAAGCGTTCGCCGGCACGCACGGCGGTAGGTTCGGCTTGATTGACGGGAATACCATCGATCTCGGCGGACAAATCGGCCCCGCATAGCGCGATGACGGCATGTTCCGTGAAGTGCAGTACTGGCCCGAGCATTGTGATTTCAATCGTGGGCGCATTCTCGTCGTTGCCCAGCACGACGTTCGCCAACGTCTGCGACAACGTATCCATTGCACCAGACACTGATAAACCGAGATGTTGGTGGCCGTATCGGCCCCGGTCCTGGAATGTGGATAACATGCCCGGTTTCACGACATCGATCGTCATACCGGTTGCTCCCTGGCAATCGCCTTGAACGTATCGCTATCGATAGGTACGAACTTGACGCGGTCGCCGGGCGACAGGAGAAAAGGCGATTCCGCCTTCGGGTTATAGAGCCGAAGCGGCGTCCGGCCCAGCAGATGCCAGCCGGTGGGCAGGTCGAGCGGCATGATGACGGTCTGTCGATTGGCGATCGATACCGTGCCCGCGGGAACAAGCATGCGAGGACTGGCACGCCGGGGCAGTGCGAAGCGCTGGTCCCACAATCCGAGATAGGGTGCACCCGGTGCGAAGCCGACCATGAAGACGCGCGCATCGGCACCGCTATGCGCGGCGATGAGCGCGTCGCGGTCCATGCCTGTCGAGTGCGCGACATCATCGAAGTCAGGCCCGTATTCGCCGCCATAGCACACCGGCACCTCGATAACGCGCGCGGTTATGTCGGTGCCTCCGTCATGTGCCGTGAGCAGAACATGCATTTCGCGGCACAGCGCGTCGAACGGTATCTCGTCGGCATTCACGTCGCAATCGGCGGCGTGGTGTGCATGTCCGCACACGATCTGTTCCGGAAGATAGTGAACCGCAACGCCTGCGAACATCGGCACGACATCGACAACGCCACGAATGGCTTTGGCGCGAACGCGGTCTGCGAAGCGGCAGGCGTGCTGGTTGACGTCAAGTGATATCGTCTGGCCGAATTCCACGATCAGACAGCAGTCACCCGATGGCATCAAGCGCGGCGCCTCAGGTGTACCGACGGGTAGCGGTGCGGACGTGGCTCCTATCGCTTGGCCGGGCGGCACACTGGCACCGGCGGCCGGGGCGATCGACGGGGCCGCTTCGATTTCTGGCATGGGTTTCCTGAAAAGAAGGGGAAACAAAACACGCAGCGTCTATTCTGCCACGACGCTTCTGCGCCATGCGCCTACTTCGCAAACAGCGAGTTGATGTTTTTGAATGCCTTGAATTCCAGTGCGTTACCTGACGGATCGAGGAAGAACATCGTCGCCTGCTCGCCGACTTCACCCTTGAAGCGGATATAGGGTTCGATGACAAACTTCGTGCTGGCGGCGACCAGGCGATCTGCCATTTGTTGCCACGCGTCCATTGATAGCACCACGCCGAAATGCCGTACCGGCACGCCATGGCCATCCACCGCGCTGGTTTTGTTGTGACCACATTCCGATGGCGCCAAGTGCGCGACGATCTGATGTCCGTGAAAGTTGAAGTCGATCCATTCGTCGGAACTGCGTCCTTCGGAACAGCCTAGGACCTCGCCGTAGAATTGACGTGCGACCGCGATGTCATGGACCGGGAAGGCAAGATGGAATGGCGGAATGGCGGCGGTTGTTTCGCTCATGATTGTCTGACCGGTTTACGTCGGCCCTGGTAAAAGCATTGGGGGTGTCGCGCGAATTTTTCGCGGAACGCAGTTGACAAGCGGCATTCTATCAATGCGTTTTACTGTTGAAAAACGATATTATTTAGTAATCGAGTATCAATAATATTGATGAATCGATGCTTCCAACGTGGGATGGCGCAGGCGTTGACGCCACGGCCAGCGTCAACGCCCATGTCACGTAGGTTAGTGCAGAATCTGCTCAAGGAAGCCGCGTGCGCGTTCGCTCTTCGGCTGGGTAAAAAACGATTCAGGGTCCGACTGCTCCACAATATGGCCTTGGTCCATGAAGACGACGCGGTCGGCCACTTCTCGGGCAAAGCCCATTTCGTGTGTCACGCACAACATCGTCATCCCTTCCTCCGCCAGCGTGCGCATGGTTTCCAGCACTTCTTTCACCATTTCCGGGTCTAACGCCGACGTTGGCTCATCGAATAGCATCACCTTCGGCTGCATGCAGAGGGCACGGGCGATTGCGACCCGTTGCTGCTGTCCCCCCGACATCTGTGATGGATACTTGTGCGCCTGATCGGCAATCCGGACCTTTTCGAGATAGTGCATCGCCAGTTCCCTTGCCTCCGCCGCTTTCATGCCACGGCCGTGTATGGGAGCGATCGTGCAGTTTTCGAGGATGGTCAGATGGGGGAACAGGTTGAAGCTTTGAAATACCATCCCGACGTCGCGGCGAACGGCGGCAATATCCTTCGTATTGTCGGTCAGTACGTGGCCGTTGACTTGAATCAGGCCGCCATCATGCTTTTCCATTCGATTGATGCAACGGATCAGCGTCGACTTCCCGGAACCCGACGGTCCACAGATGATGATCTTCTCGCCTTTCTGCACATCGAGGTCGATTTCGGAGAGCGCCTGGAACGTGCCATAGCGCTTGTAAACGGCCTCCAGCAGCACGATCGACGACCGGCGCCGCAGGGGAGTGACCGCCGGAGCGGGGGTTTCTAGTATCTCGGACATCAGGTACTCCGCGCAATCTCAGGAACAAAAGCCGACAAGTAAACCCGCCGCCTGTCGAGGTGTACGTTGGTTTGGGTGGCAAGCCATCCGGCCTGACCCGCCGAACCCACACAGGGATTCCCCTTATTATCCGGATACAAAAGAACGATGCAAAACGTAACATGTTACGTAATGGCCGGGCATGGTATTGCGTGCATCCAATGTTGGATATCCGCCGCAAGTATGCGTTTCCGAGCGATTGTCAGCATCGCTTGAAAATCAGCGGGCGAGGACGGCAGGCTCTTCGACAAAACCGGTGCGGCATTGCGATGTCGGATATCACGGGTAACACGCAAGGCGGCATCAAGGTGTCTAGGATGTGGAGGAGGCGTACGCGAGGCGTGGAAACAGGCCGATTGGCCGACTCGTGTGGGGGCAGGGGCTGCGTTAAAGTTTGATGCGTCAAATGCATTAAAGCAAACACGACCAACCGGCAAAGGGGATCCTCTTGGAACCTGTACGGAACAATGACGTGGCGCGGCTCGAGCCCGCGGTTACGACGTCGCGCACGCGCGTGATTCTGGATACCGATCCTGGTGTCGACGACATGCTGGCGATGTGCATGCTGCGTGCTACCTCGTCGATCGACTTGCTGGGCATCACCACGGTGTTTGGCAACGCGCCGCTCGATCAAACCACGCGCAATGCCTTATTGCTTGCGGAGCGTTTCGACTTGCGCTGCCCGGTCGTGCGTGGCGCTGCCGTGCCGATGCCTGGGGCGCCAGCGCCACGCTATGCGCTAGATGTGCATGGCCGCACGGGGTTGGGCGACGAAGACTGGCCAGATCCGCAACGGACGGTGGCATCCGACGACGCGGCCGGCTTTATTATCGAGACTGTCCGCCGCTTCCCCGGAGAAGTCGTGCTCTTGGCGGTGGGTCCGCTGACCAATCTTGCGCAGGCGTTACATCGGGCACCCGATCTCGCGGTATTGGTAAAAGCGGTCGTTGTCATGGGCGGTGCATTTGGCACCGGAGGCGTGACGGGCAACATCACGCCAGCGGCAGAAGCGAACTTCTACCAGGACGCGATCGCTGCAGATCGGGTATGCGCGGCCCGATGGCCATTGACCGTCGTGGGGCTGGACGTTACCGCGAAGTCGGTGCTGTCGTCGCAAACCCTACAGGAGATGCGTGATCATGGAGGCCCGCATGGGGCCTTTATCTGGCGCGTATCCCGCGCCTATGAGCGCTTTTATCAAGGCAAGGGGATCCCCGGCATCTGCCTGCACGATCCAGCTGCCCTGGCCTATATCGTGCAGCCATCGCTTTTCACGGGCCGCATGGGGCCGGTGCGCGTCATCACCAATGGCGAGGCAATGGGCCACAGCATTCAGAAACCGGCCGGCCAGGGTTTCGGTCCAAGCGTCTGGGATGACCGTCCCGACCAGCAGGTTCTGATCGATGTCGATGTTGCGGCATTTGTCGCCTTGTTCCGGCGCCTGTGCGGTTGATGGCGATGGAACAAGGAGAGGACACTCTAGGCAACGTCGCGCAGGATCCTGGCGATGGTTGAAAACACCTGGTCGATCTGTGCTTCGCTGATGATCAGCGGAGGCGAGATTGCCAGGATGTCACCGGTACAGCGGATCAGCAGGCCGTGCTCCAAGCATTTGACAAATACCTCATAGCCGCGTGCACCCGGCGCGCCTTCACGAGGTGTGAGATCAATGCCGGCCACCAGACCGAGGTTGCGAATGTCGCGCACGTGCGGTGCATCGCGCAGTGCATGGGCGGCGGCTTCGAAAGGCGCTTCGAGTGTGGCGGCGCGTTGGAATAAGCCATCTCTCGCATACAGGTCGAGCGTGGCAACCGCGGCGGCGGCGGCCAGCGGGTGGCCGGAATACGTGTAGCCGTGGAAAAGTTCGATCGCGTTCTCTGCCGCGCCCTGGACGATGGCATCGTGTATGGAACGGCCAACGGCAACGGCGCCCATCGGCACGGCGGCATTGTTGATGGCCTTTGCCATTGTCAACAGGTCCGGCGTCACGCCAAAGCGATCGCTGGCGGTGGCGGCACCCAGGCGTCCGAACGCGGTGATGACTTCATCGAAGATCAGGAGGATGCCGTGCTTGGTGCATAGTGCGCGCAACCGCTCCAGATAGCCCCGCGGCGGAATCAGGACACCGGTTGACCCCGCCATTGGCTCGACGATCACCGCCGCGATCGTCGAGGCGTCATGCAACGCGACGAGTCGTTCGAGATCGTCGGCAAGGTGCATACCCTCCACCGGCTGGCCTTTTGTAAAGGCGGCAGCCGGATCGTACGTATGCGGTAGATGGTCGACATGTGGTAGCAGGCTGTTCGCGAACATCTTGCGGTTACCGGCAATGCCACCCACGGACAGGCCGCCGAAGTTGACGCCGTGATAGCCGCGCTCCCGCCCGATAAGGCGGGTACGTTGTGGCTCGCCGCGCGCACGATGATAGGCCAGCGCGATCTTCAACGCCGTATCCATGGATTCGGACCCGGAATTGGTGAAAAAAATCCGGTCCATCCCATCCGGCATAAACGCGGCCAGCTTCGTGGCGGCTTCGAAGGCAATCGGATGGCCCATCTGGAAGGGCGGTGCGTAATCCATTTCCGCCGCTTGGCGCGTGATCGCGTCGACGATCTCCTGGCGTCCGTGGCCGGCGTTGACGCACCACAAACCCGCCGTTGCATCTAATACCTGTCGATCATCGATTGTCGTGTAGTACATGCCTTTTGCCGCCTTGAACAGGCGCGGCGCTGCCTTGAACTGGCGGTTGGCGGTGAATGGCATCCACAAATGCGACATGTCGGGCGCGACGGACGACACGGAAGAGGATGGCAACGATGATTCAGCGGTGGTGCGCATGGTGTGTTCCTTTTTGCATATCGATCATCGTAATAAACCAATTTGCGTAAGGCCCGATACGGTGTGCTTTCTTTGGGCACGCCGTACTGTGTTAATTCTCAGGACTGTACTGCATATATTTCGTGTTAACCACCTAAAGATTTCTTTCATAGCTGACGATAACCTGTCATTGGCAAACCCGGAGCGATCCGGCGACGCAAAGCTATAGGGACTCCACGTGCTGGAGTTAGCCAGTTGCCTGCCGCCCTAACCGGCAGGCCAATCGATGTCGCGCAGCCCACTCCATGCGGAAGACCGCGAGGGCGCGTGCATCAGGAGGCAGAGAGGGACATCGTGCGTCATTCCGTTCGTATCACGGCCGGCACCGGCCGGTTTTTCAAGATGACCCGTGCTGCTTGGAGAGGCGTGCTGGCTGCCTTGACCATGATTGTCGTGGCGGGACAAAACCCGGTCCATGCGGCAAGCACGACGACGGCCACGTCGTCACAAACCATGTCACTGACCGTGCCTGCCTATTTCGATCCGGTGGGCAAGGGCCTCGGTCTTTGGAACGATCTGGCGACGACAGCGTCGAAGGTTTCCACCACCGTCATCTTGAATCCGAATAGCGGTCCGGGCAAAACGATCGACATCAGCTATACGGTCGCGATTGCCAAAGTGCATGCCGCGGGCGGCAAGGTGATCGGGTATGTCTCGACGCAATATGGCAAGCGATCGTTGTCGAATGTCGCTACCGACATCAACACATATCTATCCTTCTATAAGGTGGATGGCATCTTCGTGGATGAGATGACGTCGGATGGTACGACGGCCCACATCCAGTATTACCAATCGGTCTACAACTACATCAAGGGATTGTCGCCATCGCTGTCGGTGATGGCTAATCCGGGTACCGATATGGCGGAACAATACGTCACGTTGCCGACGGCGGACCAGTTCGTCACGTTCGAGGACACCGCGAAGAAGTATGCGAAATATACGCAGCCAAAGTGGCAGGCCAACTATCCGGCCAGCCGCTTCGTACATATGGTGATCAGTGCCGCAGCGGCGGATATGCCTGCCATTGTCTCGTCTGCCGCGACGCATCACGCTGGCAGTGTATTTGTTACTTCCGCCGGCATGCCCAATCCGTACAAGAATCTAGGTACGTATTGGAGCGACCTGGTGGTAAAAGTGTCTGGAATGAAATAGCGCGGCGGCATGATCGAGTGCGCGGGTGCCTCGATCAGATGGCGGTGGGTATGCTACGCCAGTTACTTTCGGAGCCTGCCGCGCGTTTCAGGCGGCATCAGGAAGACGAGCAATGGGCACGTGTTCCCTTCCGCTAGCCGTGAACCGGAGCGCCTGATTGCGCCTGGCGGGTTCGCGCCGTTGCGGCCGGATGACGGCGGCAACGCACGCGCAGACCTTTTAAGCGAGCGTCAACGTAACGTCGATGTTGCCGCGCGTTGCGTTCGAGTACGGGCATACTTGGTGCGCCTTCTCGACGATGTCTTGCAGCGTTTCGCGTGCCAGGCCCGGTGCGCTGATCTTCAACTCGACCGTGATGCCGAATCCGCCTGGGATCTGGCCAATGCCCACGCTGCCGTCAATCGACGTGTCCGCTGGCAGGGCAACCTTATCCTGGCCGGCGACGAATTTCATAGCGCCAATGAAACATGCCGAATAGCCGGCAGCGAACAATTGTTCCGGGTTCGCGCCTTCGCCACCGGCACCGCCAAGCTCACGCGGTGTGGTGAGTTTGACGTCGACGAACTTGTCGGACGTTGTCGCGCGGCCGTCACGGCCACCGGTTGCTGTGGCGTGACCGGTATAAAGGACTTTTTCGGGAGAGGCCATGGTGTTGCTCCTTTGCTGTTGAAAACGACGATCGTGAACCACCATCTTATTTAGTGAGAGGCAGAATCACGTCCTGGAAGACGAGAGGACAGTTCAAGCGTATTGCACGCAAATTAAATCGATTACTATTAAAACGTACACTATATGAATCTAAGACAACACTGGCAAGCCGCTGCTTAGCAGCTTACTTCTCAGCTGTTGCGCGTCCCAATTCCGATCGGAGCGCTTCCAACTGTTGCTTCAACCCTGCGAGTTCGTCGATCGAGCAGGCCGTTGCACAGAGGACATGCTCAGGAACTTGCTCCGCCTGAACACGCAATGCCGTGCCTTCAGACGTTAAACCAATCAACACCTGACGCTCGTCATGCAACGCTCGAGTACGGGTCAGCAGACCGGCGTTTTCAAGACGTTTCAACAATGGTGTCAAGGTTGCAGAATCCAGGGATAGCCGATCGCCGATAAACGACACGGTGACATCATCGCGTTCCCATAACACCAGCATGACCAGATACTGCAGATACGTCAGATTCAGACGCTTTAGCAATCCCCGATACAACTTGTTCATCGCTAAGTTCGTTGAATAGAGCGAGAAGCATAGTTGATTTTCCAGCGCAAGGACGTTCAACCGTTTCTTATTGGTTGAGGCTTTCGCTCTGGCGGTGGTGTTTTTCGCGTCCATGAAGCAGATATTACATAGTGCACGATCAAATAGCAAACTATTTTTTATGCCCGTTTTGTGTGGTCTCTCGTCAAACAGTTGGCCATTTGGGGAAGCTTACCAGCAAAGAACGCAATCGCTAAAGTTCGCTATGTGTCATGCAGGTCACAAACGATGGCCGCCGCATCTAGTTATTTAAAAGTTAACGGGAGTAACAATGGAAGATAAGACATTCCGAAAAAACATCAACGATGCCAAAATGGCGTTTGCTGCTGGGAAGGTGCCGACACAAGGCAACTTCAGTGACCTGATTGACACGGTGGCGAGTGCCGGGTTCACGAAAGGCATGATTATGATGTTTGCTGGATCCAGTATTCCGGATGGTTGGGCTTTATGCGACGGGTCTCGTGACGGTGTACCTGACTTGACCGGGCGATTTATCCTCGGTGATGCGCTACCCACCGCGTCGCCGGGTAAAGGAAAGCAATCGAACCATAAGTTCACGTTTGAAAATCCACAACTTTCGGTCTCGCCGCAGTCCTTCAGTGCAATGTTAGTAGGTGAGACAAGCGAGCATGCGCTCGTGGAGAAAGAGCTCCCCGAGCATTACCACTACGACGGCGTTCGGCAAGCCGTTCAGAAAAGCGGGCCAGCGTCGACTGAGCCATTTCCGGAAGGACTCGCGGAGTACGGCATTGACAATATTCCGGGCAAGGTCCTTAACCCGCACAACGCCGTATCGACTTTGAGCCAGGGGTCTTATCCGAGGATGACTATTCGGGGAAGTCACGTGCCGTTTATCCGTACATCATCGACCGGGAAAGATCATGGGCACAAGCATCAGATCAACGATACGATGACTATTCGGCTAGATGCCCCCTTCAATGTGTCACCGCCCTGTTACGCTCTGGCCTTCATAATCAAGCTTTAACGTCGCCAGTCAGCATAAGTGATCGAAGTCGGCTACTGATACGGCACATCAAACTAGGGCAGCGCGAGCCGCCGACAGCAGACAACGGCAAGTCGGTGGGTTGATTAATGATCGACCTTTTCAAACAGCCTCCGCAAAAAAGACGCTCGTTCGCCTGGCTCTTTCGCATTCGCCACCGGCTCCGGTGTACCGCGCGGAATCTTCCAGCCGCGGCCAGCCACGGCGTTTAGCGTGCCCTTATCGATGATGACATCGCCGCGGCTAATCACCGTTTCAGGCCAGCCGGTAATGTGATGCCCTTCGTACGGCGTATAGCCGACGTTATCGTGCAGCATGTTCGCAGTCACGGTGACTTGCTTGTCTGCGTCCCAGATTGCGATATCGGCATCCGCACCCGGCGCGATCGTGCCTTTTCGCGGATAGAGGCCATACATCCTCGCATGGTTCGTCGAGGTCAACGCTACGAACTGGTTTAACGTGATACGGCCTTTCTTCACGCCCTCGGAGAACAGGATGGGCATCCGTGTTTCGAGCCCCGGCAGGCCATTTGAAATCTGCTTGAACGTGGTGTCGTCGCCATGCGGCAGCTTACCTGTCACGTCGTAGCGGTACGGCGCGTGATCGGACGAGAACAGCGCGATATTGCCTGACGCTAGACTTTCCCACATCGCTTGTTGCGAGGCCGGATCACGCGGCGGCGGGCTGCAGCAGAATTTCGCGCCTTCGGTGCCGGGCAGATCAATATCGTCCGCGGTCAACACCAGATACTGCGGACAGGTCTCGCCGTGCACGGAGGCGCCCATCGTTTTAGCGCTATGAATCACGCGCGCGCCGCCGGCGCTGGATACGTGCACGATCACGACCGGCACTTCCAATACGCATGACAGTTGCGTGGCACGATTCGTTGCTTCATCCTCTGCGAAGACATCGTGCGCGACCGCATGATATTTCGGTGCCGTATAACCAGCATCAATGAGCTTGCGGGCAATCCAAGAGATGACATCGTCGTTCTCCGCATGCACCATCGGCAGTGCGCCTTCGCGCGCCGCCACGGCAAAAACATCAAGCAATTGCTTGTCGTTCAACTTCATCTTCTCATAGGTCATGAAGACCTTGAAAGACGTGATGCCTTCGCGGACCAATACGGGCAGGTGCTCGTTCAACGCCTCGGGCGTCGGGTCCGTCATGATCAAGTGATAGCTGTAGTCGATGACGGCTTGCGGCGCTGCCAGTTCTTCATAGTCACGCGCAATTTGCATCAGCGATTGCCCGCGATGCTGCGCGGCAAACGGGATGATCGTCGTGTTGCCGCCGTACGCGGCGGACACGGTCGCCGAGTACCAAGTATCGGCGCACATGATGCCCATGCTCGACAGCTGTTCGACGTGTGCGTGGCTATCGATTCCACCTGGCATCACCAGCTTGCCTGCTGCCTGAATGTCGCGCGTTCCAGCGGGTAGCGCTGACGCGACCGCGACGATACGTCCGCCTTTGATACCGACGTCACCCACAAAGTCTTCGGAAGAGGTGACAATGCGGCCGCCGCGGATGGTCAAATCGAAATCGTTCATGCATGTGTCCTCGTTCGCGCGGGATCCGTCGATGCCTTTGGAGGTTTTGCGGCACGCCACCGAAGAAAGCCCGACCATTCACTAAAATAACTAATATCCTACCAGCCATGCCAGGTAGTCGGGGAGGATTTCCCAAAATATCGACGATGCGTCGCTGACCACGCTGTAACTTTTTGCAGCGCCTTCCATGGCATCAACGAGACCGCGCAAAGGAACTGCATCTATCAAGTTGCATGCTTTTGCTCGAAGCGACGGAGTAGCCTGACGAGCGGCCAAAGCATTGCGAGGTAAACGAGTGCGGCCAGCATGATGGGCGAGGGGTTATATAGCAGTGATTGCGCGTCACGCGCCACGCGTAACAACTCCGGCAGCGCAACGACGCTGGCGATCGTGGTCAGCTTCACCACTTCGATCGTGTTGCTGATCAGTTCGGGCAGGACGGTGCGAACGGCTTGCGGTATGACAATCAGCACCGTCGTTTGTACCGCGCTCATGCCGGTTGATCGGGCGGCCTCTTGTTGGCCTTTGGGAATACTTTCGAAGCCCGCACGCAACACCTCGCCGTAATAGCTGGAATTGTTCAGCATGAAACCGATGGCGACTGCCAGCAATTTCGGCATGTCCCATCCAAGGAACGGGGCGCCAAAATAGATGAAGATCAGTAGCACCAGCGGCGGCACCGCGCGGAACAAGTCAATATAGGCGGCCAGCAAGAAACGCGCGATCCGCGAGCGCAGATGATGTGAAAGTATTGCAACCACCATTCCGGCTGCGAAACCGCAGGGAATGACCAGCAGCGAAAGGCCAATGGTCATCGCCAGTCCGCGCAGCAAAAAAGGCGCTACCTGAACGTAAACGTCCCAGTTGAAGAAATTGTCGAGTATGGCTTGCATGACGTCAAACCCGCCAGGTAAAGCGTTTTTCCAACCATCGTCCAAACAGCACGAGCGGAATGAAGATGATGAGGTAACCAAGTGCGCCCATTGTCAAAGGCGTGGCGCTGCCTAAGTTACTGCTGGCGGATTGCGCGTTGTTCAGGATTTCATTCAGTGCGACGACGGATCCGAGGGCAGTGTTTTTCGTGGTCGAGATCGCGCGATTCGTCAAGGGCGCCATCACGAGCCGGATGGCCTGTGGCAGGATCACCAGTCGCATTGTCTTGATCCAGCTCATGCCGGTCGACCGCGCTGCTTCCGCTTGCCCCTTCGGCACCGAGATAATACCGGCCCAAAATAACTCTTCGGCAAACGCCGCGAGCACCAAGGCCAGTGCGAGCCACGTGGACTGAAAGGCAGAGAAGGATAGCCCGATCGACGGAAATGCGTAGAACAGCATCATGATCACGATCAGCGGCGGGAGTGCGCGGAGAATATCGGCATAGCCGATGATCAGAACGTCGAGCCAACGTAATTGGAGCGAACGGATCAATGCCAGCAGGAGGCCGCCAGACAAGCCAGTCACGATGACCGCGATACCCAATTGCAATGTCACGACCATGCCCTTGAAAATATCGGGCAAGACGGTCTTCGCGATGGCGCCATTGAAAAACGCGTGCTGCAGTGCGACGAGATCCATTGCCATTAGTCCGCCATGGATGTTGTCGGTAACGTCGCTGTCGTCGATGGCGCGGCGACGTTTGTCAATAATGATTCAGATGGCGCATCGGCGTGATGGACATCATGCGACTGGTTCAGGAAAGAGGATAGGAAGGCACGGGTGCGGTCATGCCGCGGTTGGGAAAAAATTTGTTCTGGCGGCCCTTCCTCTACGATCACGCCGCCATCCATGAAGATAACCCGGTCGGCGGCTTCACGGGCAAATGCCATTTCGTGGGTTACCACGACCATTGTCATGCCACTCTTGCTTAACTCGCGCATGACGTTCAGTACGCTACCAACGAGTTCCGGATCGAGTGCACTGGTGGGTTCGTCAAACAGCACCAACTCCGGTTCAAGCGCAATTGCACGGGCAATGCCGACGCGCTGTTGCTGACCGCCCGATAGCTCGCCTGGCTTCGCAGTCGCCTTGTGCGCCATCCCCACACGTTCGAGTGCGGCCATGCCACGCTTTTGGGCTTCGGTTTTTGACAATTTCTGAACGTGACGCAATGCCAGCGTCACATTATGCAAGACGTTCAGATGCGGGTACAGATTGAAGTGCTGGAACACCATGCACACCTTCTGCCGCATCTTGTTCAAGTCGACGCCGGGGCGGTTGATATCGATGCCGTCAACGACTATCTGGCCGCCTGTAGCGGCTTCAAGCCGGTTGCAGCAGCGCAGCATGCTGCTCTTGCCGGAACCGGATGGGCCGATCACGGCAACCACTTCACCTGATCGCACTCGAAGGTTGACCCCCTTGAGCACCGCGTGATCGCCGTACGACTTATGCAGGTTGACGAGTTCGAGGATAGGGGTGTTCTTCATGAGGCGTATCTCTATTCAACCTATCAGTTGCAGACGACCTTGACCGGAGTGGCATCGTAGCCCGGCATGTCGGGTACACCTTGACCCGGCACGACCTTCACGGCAGCCGAATCGGGCCCTGGCGTCTCGCCAAACCACTTTTGCGCCAGTTTGGCGACCGTGCCGTTCTGCTTCAGGCACTTCAACGCCATTGAAATGCGATCCCGACCGGCTTTGTCGTCCGGGCGGAAAGCCAGCGACCATACCAGACCCGTGCCGACAGTAAAGGTCGTCTTGAGTAGCGGGTTTTGCTTCGCCGCCCAGGCCGATACGGTATTGCCCGACATGTTGGCATCCGCGCGACCCGCCAAGAGCGCCTGTATGGCGTCGGCATTGCTGCCGTACACGTCGTACTTGAAGCCATACTTCCCGGCGTTCTGACTTGCCCAGACGTCATAGGCCGACCCTTTGTTGACGGCGATCGTCATGCCCTTCAAGTCTTCGAGCTTCGTAATCGGCTTGGCGGCTTTCTTTTGTACGAACGTGTAGTCCGTATTAAGGTAGCCTTCGCTGAACAACAACGATTTGGCTTTTTCCGGCGTCACCGTCACGGGTGCGAGGATGAAATCGTACTTTTTTGACAACAGGCCCGGAATGAGTGCAGAGAACTCCGTTCCGTCGATGTCTATCTTCTCGTGCAATTGGGCCGCAAGCGCGTTGCCCAAGTCGATATTGAAGCCTTGCAGGCCGCCACCCAAGGTCCGCATCGCATGCGGTGCGTAGTTCGCATCCACGCCCGTCTTCAATGGGCCCGCCGCATGGGTGCTGAGCGCCGACACCGACAACAGGACGGCCATGCCCGTGGTTACGAGATTCTTACGGAAAAACGTCATTGAACTACACCCCGTCGTTATAGGAGAACAAGCAGTTTCGAGCCGGCTTTATGTATGAAGCAGGAGGCTGCGCACGCTTCCCCGGCACTACCGGGTCGACGTCGAATCGAGGGGTGACGCTCATGTAACCCGGCATGCCCAGAGGATGGTGTCATCATATCCGCACCAAATTAATGCACTGTTATGCTTTTTTATGCCCCAGGTATAACGTCGGCGTTATAGTTTGGGAGGCAACGTAACGCCTGTTTGATCGACGATGCGACGGTAGTGATGTGGCTGGCGGTGCATCTCGAAATTAAACATCTTGGTCTTGCCCTGAAGACAGGCGTTTAGATCGATATCGGCGATCAACACTTCGTCGTCGTGGCTTTCGGCCTGGGCCACCACCACACCGTTCGGGTCGACGATACAAGACCCGCCGATCAGGCCGAATCCGTCTTCCACGCCCGCCTTGGCAACGCTAATGGCCCACGTGGCGTTCATATAGGCGTTTGCTTGCGTTGCTATTGTTGAATGGAACGTCCGCAGCGGTTCATCCTCGGCGGTCCCGCCGTTCGGATCATATGCCGCCGAGTTATAGCCCATGACCATCAGCTCAACGCCCTGAAGTCCATATTCCCGCCAGGCTTCCGGCCAGCGACGATCATTACAGATGAGCATCCCCATGACCGGCGCGTGCCAGTCCTCCGCACCGTAAAAAGCCTGAAAGCCCAGGTCGCCATATTTGAAATAGCGCTTTTCCAATTGTTGTACCGGTTCGTCGATGCGGGGCTCGACGGTTCCGGGTAGGTGGACCTTGCGATAATGTCCGAGTATGGTGCCGTCCGGCCCAACGGTGATCGCGCTGTTATAGTGATGACCCTCCGCGGTCAGTTCCGCGTATCCAACATAAAAGCCTACCTTTAGTGCTTTCGCGCGCTCGAAAAGGCCGGCAACCTGCGAGTTGGGCATGGCATTTTCAAAATAGCGGTCTACTTCGTCCGGGTCCAGCAGCCACCGCGGGAAAAAGGTCGTGAAGGCCAGTTCAGGGAATACGACCAGCTTTGCGCCTTGCGCGGCGGCCCGTTCAAGCAGGGTGACCATTCGGTCGAGCGTGTGTTGCCGGCTGTCCTGTAATTGGGTCGCGCCCATCTGGGCAGCGGCCACGCGTAAGAGTCTGGGCATCGTTTATCGTCCATCATGTCGCGATAGAATCGTGACGGCTAAATTGTTCGCTTGGTGCCTGCCAATCATCCGCTGGCACTGTGGCGTTCGCGGCGATCTTGCCGCGCGATTCGCTTGAAGTCTTTTGCGCGGCACCATGCTTGCTCTGATGGGGGTGCGTCGGCGAACGCGCTACGTGCATCCTAGGCGAAAAAAAAGACCTCAGGGTATGCGACTTTACAAACAGGGTATACGGTTACGCTATACCCACCCCACGCAATTCAGCGAAAGCGGTGACCTATGCAGTGTCGTCGGGCAAACACGCCGGGATGCGCTTGCGCTGACATCCTGTTGGCCGGATGGTCGATCTATTCGACATGCTGCGCTTTTTGCTACATTTGCAGGAAAGGTAGCACGCTAAACGCCGTTTGACCTGGCGCCGCTTTTTTCGGGCCGGTGGCGTGACGAACACACGCTATCGCCGGACTTTACCTGGCCGTTCCGCAATATTGACCTGGTAAATGGCTACGAAAAGGAACATATATAAGTAGTACTACAGAGTAAAAATGGCAAATGACGAAATCAATCGTAGAAATCGACACGGACATCCTATCGTCGATCGACGAGCAAGAACGTACGGCCATGCCCGTATTTGTGGGAAGCCGTCCTGGAGGCGTAGATGACATCGTCGTCAAAGGAAAATCGTTCGCGGAAATAGCTAAGAACGTACTTGATCAGCGAGGCGATTGGGAAGAGATTCTAAAGGATACAGTCAGATCGTTCTTTGCCAATGGCGGCGAACTTTGTTATGTACTTTTACATGCCGATCTAAAATTAACCCGCGAGATTAACCATGTTGTTGCCTTAGTCGAACGCTATGTACCAGATGGCACGCTGCTTTCCATGCCTGAAGTACCAGGATACGAACAACGGTGGGAAGAAATTCTAAAAGCGGCCGCAAATACAAATCGGCTATTTTGTCTTATCGACATGCCCAACCATCCGGGGGACGAATATCAGGCTGCATCCGCATTCCACCGTGCATTACCTGACGAAGTGAAGTCGGTGAGAGCGGCATATTGGCCCCGTTTGCAGGAACAGGTGATCGAGCGAAATACCATCAGAAAGGTGGAAGTTGCGCCATCCGGCGCCGTTGCCGCCGCTATACAACGCACCGATGCCACAGCGGGGGTCTGGGGAGTGCCGGCCGGCGTAAAGCTGCCGTCTGTCCTTGGCCTAGCCATTACACCGGAAAAGAAAAAAGAGCCCGACTTCGAAGTCAATACCATACGCATTTTTCCTGGTCGTGGTGCGCTCCTCTGGGGTGCACGAACTCTTGCAACGGATCCGAAAAATCCTGGAGCGTATGTGCAAACCAAGCGGACGATGCAATTTATCCAGCATGGATTGCAGGCGCAACTGCGAGAGATGGTTTTCGAGGTAAATGACGCGTTGTTGTGGCGTACCTGTGAGGCGCGCGTGACAGTGTGGCTGACGGAGCTATGGCGAACGGGCGGCTTGGCCGGTGCGACGGCCAAGGACGCATTCCAAGTGCACGTGGGAGAGGGCGTAACGATGACACTTGAGGATATTGCGCAAGGGAAGCTGATCATCCACGTAACGTACTCGCTACATCCGGTTCTCAGTGACGTGCAATTAACGTTGACCATGCTGCAAGGTGAATCGCGGGTTAGTGTCAGCCAAATAGGCAGTGCGCAGCAAGGAGGCAAGGCATGAGGTCGGAGACGCTATTTGAGCCGGCGGTTGGATATCGCTTTGTTGTGGGATGTTTTTTTCGACCCGAAGGAACGGGGGTCTCCGGCGCATTAGGTACCGCAATGCGGCTGGTGCCCAGTCCACTGGACTTCCGATTTCAGCGCATCTCCGGTTTGCAGCGGCAGGTAGAGACAAGCAGCTTTCGGCAGGGTGGCGACAATGTGGCCACGATTTCCCTGCCCGAGCGGGTTACCCATGGCAACTTGGTATTGGAGCGGGGCGTGATGACGCTCTCCCCACTGACGCTTGCGTTCGCCGATGCGATGAGTCGCTTTAAGACCCATCCATGCGATGTGACCGTGTCGCTGTTAAATCATTTGTCGCTACCTATCAGTACTTGGACGTTCGTCAATGCCATTCCCGTTGCCTGGCGCACTGGCGACTTGGATGCGACGAACTCATCGGTCTTGGTGAACTCGCTTGAACTTGCCTATCGGGAAATGCACTTCCTTGGGGTAAAAGCATGAATGAAATTCACGAACTGATCATCGAGGCTCGCATAGACGGTGGTGTATCCAGGGATCATGAGGCCCGGAGCCGCCGCGCCAACGAAAGAGCCAGGCAGGTTGAGAGAGCGCATTTGGTCGACGAGATCGTGCGTCAAGTGATGCAACAGCTACGCGCCGATCTGGCGATTGAAAATGGGAGGTCGTGGTGAATGTGATCGATAAGATTCGCGGAGGCTTGAGTAAGCTAACAATCATTGCCTATAAAGACGTCGCACTTACGACGGAAGTTGGGCGCATGGAAGCAATGTACAACCCGGAAGCGCTCTCGCTCGACTACGCGGCGCGATATGAGGAGGAACCGGCGTTAAACGATCCGATTCAGACAACCGCCTTCGTTGATGCAAATGCCGGGCGGCTCGATATCCAGTTGATATTCGACGGCTCGCTGCCTACCCATCGGGAGCCAGTGGAGGCACAACTGAGTCGCTTACGGTCCTTATGTTGCGTCGTAGATGCGACAAGCGGACAGACCCGATTTCTGAAAATTCAGTGGGGTAGTTTCAACTGGCACGGACATGGCTATTTTGCATGCCGGATGGAACGGCTGTCCGTGCGGTATACGCTTTTTGATCGGGATGGTTCGCCTTTACGCGCGACGGCGAGCCTCAATGTCATCGAGGACGTGGAGCCGGGAATTCAGCGAGCCAAGCTGGGCGTGCGCAATCCGCAGCCGTCAGTGGTTCAAGTTATCGCGGGAACGGGGTTATCGCTAATGGCCGCGGCGCAGTCGGCAACGGTAGGGGCCGTAATGGTGGACAAGCCGCCGGTGGATTATCTGGAACTGGCCAAGGCCAACGACCTCGACCATCTAGATGCCATTCGGCCTGGTCAGGCGCTTGTCTGGCCTGCTGGGAAAGGAGCTTGATCATGACGGCATCGCCATTCTGGGAACAACCGTTAGTCATTGAAGTAGATGGTAAAACGCTGCAGTACATGAAGGTCTCACAGGTCGATATTACGCAGCGTGTCAATAACATTCCGAACCTCGAGTTGCGTCTGGTGAGGCAATCCTCGTTGCAAATCGGCCGTTGGGACGAAGTAAATCGCGACGCGGACAAATGTGTGCCTGGCAGAAAGGTAACGCTGCGTATAGCGCTGCCTGGCTCACTTAAAAACGTCGTGCTTTTTGATGGAATCGTGGTCAGCCAACGGATCACCTGGGCTGGACCTAATCCGGAACTTACACTACGTGCGGTACATCCCTTGCACAAGCTGATGGGCCAGCCGCGTAGTCGCGCGTATCAGAAAACGACCGACCAAACGGTCATTCAGACCTTGATAGGCGAACATGCAACGGCGGGCCGTATTGACGTCAAGGGAGGCGAACACGAGCAGTTACTGCAATGGCAGTCGAGTGATTGGCATTGGTTGCGCCGCCGTATGCGAGCGTGCGGGGTATGGCTTTTGCCTCACATGGACCGGGTTGATTGTGTGACACCCAGTCTGTCGAACGGCGACATATTCAAGATTAGCGGCGAGGCCTCCGAGAACGGGCACCCGACCAGGATTGTTGAAGCAGAATGGTATGTTGATAACAGCGGCCTTGCGGCGACAATCGAGGCCAGTTGTTGGAACGTGGCGGAACAAAGAATTTCGGAGCCGAGACGTGCCAAGCCGACAAAATTGGCCACGGGTGGTCTCGATCCTGGGCGTGTGAAAGCTTCGATTGAGGAGACATGGCGGTCCTTCTATCCGTTGCCACTGATGTCGGACGATATGCAGCACCTTGCGGACGGGCGTCTTTTGGCGCAAGAGGCTGCTGCGGCACAAGTGCGATTCGTGCTATACGCGAACCAGGATACAGTGCGCTACCGTCTAGGCGATACCTTGGAAATTAGCAGCCTGGGAGAACGGCAGAATGGCCAAGGCATCATCACTGGCATACGCCACCAGTGGTCACGCGGTAGCTTTCTGACAACCGTGTTCATTGGTCTGGATGATATTGCGCAAAGTGATGCCGCCGCATTACCGCGTGCCGACGCGTTGACGGTCGGAATAGTTGCAGAGTACGAATCGGATGCAACGCATTGTGATCGAATACGTGTCGTATTGCCGGAACTCGGAGAAACGCCCATTTGGGCACGTTTCGCCAAACCTTATGCAAGCGCCGGGCGGGGCTTTCATTTGTATCCGGAGTCGAAAGACGAAGTGCTCGTTTCTTTTATCGACGACGATCCACGCTTTCCTGTCATTTTAGGCGCAACCCATAATCCGGTGAATGCTGCGCCAACGTCGAGCGATCAGGGTGATCATCCTCGCTTCTGGAAAGGCTGGATTTCCGAAAGTGCGGAGGCTGAAAAACCGAACGGCATTAATTTTTCGAATAACTGCGTTCGCATTGAGACTCAAAAAGGTGCACTATTTGTGGGCTTTGATGAAATGGACAAGAAAGATAATCATCGCGCAATAGTTCAAATAGGAAAATCAGGTATCGAGGGAAAATCTGAAAATATTACATTACGTTCTACAAATAATATGACCATTGCAGCAGAAAAAGAAATGGAAATTCTCGGGACTATGATTAATCTTAAGAAATCTTGAGATCGACATTGCCGATGCTCGACATGAGCAATCGATATCGCATAGCGCCCTCATCAGGGGAGAGAGTATGAGTGAAATAAGAGACGTAAGGTTTGTTGGAAAGCGTGGATGGGTCTTTCCTGTAAGTTTTGACAGTGATGGGCCCAAGATGGCGGATACGGATCTCACGGACATCGAGCAGAACCTGCGTCATCTGATGGAGACGTTGCCCGGTGAACGTATCATGAGGCCACAATTTGGTTGTGATTGGCTATCTGTCTTGTTTAAGAATCTGAACGATGATCTTCGCGCTGAAATCAAGACAATCGTCACGGACGCAATATTACGCAACGAACCGCGTGTAATCGTTCAGGATGTGATCGTTACCCAGCATGCGGACAGGATTGATGCGCTGCGCGTTGGTATCAGTTATCGGGTGGCCGGTCGGGATGTCGTTAAACAAATATCGTTCACCGCGCAAGCTTAACGGCAAGCCTGCATCATCCACGCGCTTTCGATAGCGGTGATGTGATGGAGCAAAATGAATGAGGAAAAGGGGGAATCGTGACAGATATCGAGGCTGGTAATGATATGGACAAAGATGAGAACGTAGCAGGGTTAATACGCTTCCTGCTTAAGTGGAGTTGTCGACTGGCACGGATTCCATTTGGCAACAATACGCCGGCACAGCTGAACTGGAACAGCGTGGCTTTTAACAATAATGATCGACTGACGCCGGACGCAGCTGAGACGCTGGCTTTACGAATGTTAAATCCATCTGAGAAGCTACGTCCCTATGAGGTGTTTTTGCTTGCGTTCTGGAAAGTTATGCAAACGCCCGAACGCCTGTATCTGAAATTGCTAGACGAGCATCGTAACCGATTCTTTTATGACATCTTTGGGATTCGTGCGAATCATTCGATCCGTAACGAGGTCATTGAAGATGTTTCGAGAGAAAATGCATTTAATAAAAATGGTGAGGATGACAAAGTATTTATATTGAGAACTCGTCATCGTTTTCTGAATGTGGACGATTTAGGTAAGGGAATCGCGCGGCGATTTCCTCAGTTTAGAGTGCGTATAGAAGCGCGTGTCGACGATCCAAAGATGAATTCCGCTGCTATGAAGCTCGCGATTCTCCGAAAAGAGCCTGACGGTGAAAATCGATATACATTGTCAGAATTGGAGCAGGAGCATGTGCGACGTTTTTTAAATGAAACTACATCGGTCTACGCCAAGATCCGACCGGAATTTAACCATGCGCATGCTCCGGTTGAGGTGACCTTGGAGTGGCGCGAAGGTATTGATCCGGTAAAGGCCGCCTCGACGGTCGATAGCGCATTTCGCGAATGGACATGGACGCTATGGCGATTTGAGGAATGGAACGAGGGTGTACTGAGAAACGAAGTGATTGCTTTCATATCTTCGCAAAATATCGCGAAAAGTTTCAAAATCAATTTTACCGACGGGCAGGC
This sequence comes from Robbsia andropogonis, assembly GCF_034047095.1. Classification (NCBI taxonomy): domain Bacteria; kingdom Pseudomonadati; phylum Pseudomonadota; class Betaproteobacteria; order Burkholderiales; family Burkholderiaceae; genus Robbsia; species Robbsia andropogonis. Next base: position 530,442 of record NZ_CP139164.1, read on the forward strand.
ACACTTCGGATTATTGACGCTTAACTTACTACCAACGATAAAATAGGGAGGCGTCATGTTGAAGAAAAACGAAAATCTGTCATTGATTCATTTTGATACTTTGTGGGAAACGATGTCGACCGTTCTGGCGGAACGTGCGGATGCTGAGTGGCAGCACCATGGCGATAGCGACCCGGGGGTCGCGATGCTTCAGGCATTGGCTTTTGGTGGCTCGGATGTTGCCTATCGCCACCTTCACACGCTTGAAGATCTTTTCACCTCAGAGGCCGCACCGCCAGGCGACGAAACTGCGAAAGACATTACGCGCGAAGAGGCGCTAACGACCACGCCAGTCAGTGCAGATGACTATCGACGTTTGATACTCGACATGGTTGAGAAGTACGATGGTGATGATAATTCTTTATATCATCCGTGCAAAAACGTCGTCGTCGCGCCCGACGCCGATGGCGATAGACTGTGTGTCTGGCTGCTGCCGGAAATGATTATTAGTGAGAGGCTGACAAGCCGATACGAAAATCAGCAAAAAAAACGCCTAATCTACAGGGTTGAGACGTTACTGAGTGCTAACCGAAGCCACGGTGAGCGCCTGCCACGGGTCAACCTCATTGAACCGAGAAATGTCACGGTGAAGCTTGAAGTCGATTTAATTGATTGCAATGTCAATATCGCAAAGGTTTTCGCGCGGCTATATGATCTCCTAGATGATTGGATCTCACCACGGGCGAAACGGTGTTTCGATACAAATAAGAGAGATGCATGGCTGGCATGTCACGGCGGGCCTGAGACAGAGTATGGCTTTATTGAAATTCTGCCGCAGATCGACCTTATCCAGGACGGACAGGATTTCAATCAGAATCTTGAGATTTTGATAGAAAAGATTAAGTCCATTGAAGGGGTAAGAGGAATTTACGACATAGCTTTACAGCCGGATCGATCAAATAAAAATTTAGTAGACAAAAACACAAGCTTTTTTTTATGTAAAGATAATTTCGGTGGCACTATTCGTGCCAATCCCGTGAACAGTGAAAATTATGTTGAATGGTGTGGCATCAAGATTCGTTTGCAAAGCGATGCGCCGAAGATACAGGCTGTCGACATTCACAAAGAGATTCTGTTGCTAAGAGCACCGCAACGTTTTACCAATTCAGTAAAAGATACACGAAGCAAGGCGATCACAAAATACCGAAATGTCAAGGAATGGGCTGATGAGACTTGGAAACGCTTACCGCCTTCGCTTGCCTTAAATGGAAGACCCGTTGCAGCGCAGGATACGGATTTACTACGACAGTTTCTGTCCGCTTTCGACGGGCACCTTAAGCATCTTTGCGATCGGCTCGACAAATTGAAGCTTCGATTGCGCTTTGTAAGCGATAACGGCCTGGGGGTGTCTGGAAACAGTCAGCTTGGAACCGTATCAATACCTTCAGGGGAAAGCGCTGTGCTGAAGGACGAGGAACTTCGCGATGACGTTTTCGATGTGGGCTATATCCAGGCGCATCTGTTGCAGTACTTCGGTTTTGGTCCAACTGAGTTGTCCAAAACACGCTATGGGTTTTATCGATCCGGAGCTGTTACGCAAACAAATCGTTTTATTGAAAGCATCGCGGATATTGCTCGAAAACGGCTGGCCGCAAAAGGTCCGATCACGGCGCTCCAAAAAGAAATTGCCTATTCGTTAGGTCTTTACTCTTCAGCGTTCTTTGCAGATGATCACAGTCATTGGCCTTTTTATATGCTCGACATTTCGCATTTGATACCGAAGGCCATAAGTCTGCAAGATGGAGTCATAATTATCGAGAATGGCAAACAAATATTCGGCAAAATAAGCGGTAAGGTTTTAGAAGAGAACATTCACGAAATGGCCATCGGAGCTATTGTCGACGTTCATAAGGGCACGTTCTCTTCGACACTGTCCGCATACCCGGGCATCATTACCGGTGTGGACCACGGTCAATCGACGGTCACCGTAAAGCTATTTGGAGAACCCACTACGTGGGATGATGTTTCCACACAAAGGACTGTCCCGCAAAATCAGTTCATACTGAGACCACATCATGGTGATTCAGCCTATTTTCCACTTCGAGATTTAGCTAAACCAGAAGGTGGAGGAAAAATGCACTGGAAAGCGCACGTGGCATTCGGAGGTGTTTATCCATGGTTACACGAAAATTTGAAGGTCAAGGTTCATGTCTTGGATTCAGACTGCACCGAGTCGCAAGGTGGCTCTGCTACAGGAGAAGTGACGCTGCTCAATGCGAATGCTGACTCCGTAGTTGATTTCACGCTTCCGGAAAGTTTTAAGGAAACGTCAAAGCATCGCTTATTCGTAAGTGTGCCTGGTCTCTATGATCAGAGAGCTGCCGCAGGGCAGAGATTAGCTTTTGTTTTTCCACTGTATCGAGACGTCGAGAATGCCAACTTCAAGGCTTGGCAAGCGAAAGTCAATTTTCAATTAAAACGGCTTGTACCTTCACATCTGGAGTTCGAGGTGTATTGGTTAAAAGAGGAGACTTACTCTGCATTCGCTAGAAAATTTCACGACTGGCAGAATCGGTTCGACGAGCAAAGAGGCATGCCTGGGCCAGGCGCTATTCCCATTCTCGAAAGCTTAGGTCTTGCAAGAGTCGCGTTGCCATTGAAGGGCATCGGGACACTGCATATCAAGAAAGAAGGCGAGAGGGCAGATAACGCGCGGGAGGCACTTGAAAAGTGGATATTTCATGTAAATGATTAGGAACCCGTTTGATATGTCGGATGACGTTGACAATAGAGGGGCCGGAACGCAGCGATGATAAGGCTGAAAATTATTTTGCGGATGAGTTCGGGCGCGGAGCATGAGGTCTTGGCGGAATGTGGTGCGATCGTAAAAGCACGTCTGAAGCGTCCAGTGGAGAAGCTGTTTCAAACACTTGTTCAGACACACGAAGCAGGTTCCTCTATAAATGTCACCATGAATCTTGGTGCGATGGAGCGTTCAGGTTGGCAGACTGAATTGCCTTCGCGGGCACTTTCTGCGCTGCAACAGCGGACATTTATCGTTCGCGTAGCACTAAACAGGGAGGACCGTCAAAGTAAACTTAACGGGGGCGCCGATGACGGGCAAGGCGCGTTGGTTAAGAGCGATCCTGATGTGGTCGCCTCGTTGAATTGGCGCAAGGAAAACATCGATCGCACGGAGTACGAAGCTGGCGCGCCTGTTGAGGATGAACTTGGCGCGTTTGCTACTTTCCTGCGATGCGGATATTTTCGAGGAGCCATCTCATGGGGCACGAGTTCTCCGATAGATTGGTTGTCTAACCAGATCGAGAAACGCAGAAATAATTTCGTGCCAGCATTGACTCACGTGCTGGAAGAAAAAGTGGCGTTTTCTCGGCTATCTCGTATCGTTGGTCAAGACATGGCGTCGAGCGTGACGCGCATATGTCAAGCCACGTCTGATGCTGATTGGGTTTTAGGGTATCTGGCAGGGAGATCTCTCGACGGGATACCACCGTGGGGTTCGAATACGCCACATGCGTGGTTTGAAACGGCATTGCGAAATGTCACGAAGCACGCGCTCGATATTGCGCGGGTTGTCCAGGTTGATCCAACTAAGCAAGCACGGTTAGCCAATCTAATCGGCCAACCCCTGGTCGAGCAGTTGCTGCATATGAGCATTGACGTGCGAGATGGTCTTCCTCCAAGAATAGGTGACATGCATTCGATGCCGCAGGGTGCGTCCAGCATGGTGCAAGAGAAAGCCGTTGGCAAAGACGATATCAAAAGGCCACCTAGTCGTTTTCCCGCGGACGAGGTTCTCCCGCACATTCGCGCCACAACCGCCTTACCTGTTGCTAGGCCAAGGCGCGGCTTGATAGGACGCAGTGCCCACCGGCAACGGCTCCCCGATCTGGAGGCGATCGTGGTAACTAACGCTGGTCTGATTTGTCTCTGGCCGTTGATTCCGACCTTGCTTGCTCTGGTTGAATTCGTTCCCAGTCGTCGCGACGAGGGGGCAGCGCTATCGGACAATCAAGTGAACACGGCTGTACGTGCCGTGATGGTATTGGACTATCTTGTCTGGGGCGATCCGGCGTGGCAGGAGTGGCGCATGCCGATGAACAAAGTACTATGCGGCTTGCCGCAAGATATCTTAATCGACGGCGATATGTTGGAGCCTTGGCGCCTGGAAAAAATCGACACTTGGTTTTCCACCCTCCCGAGACGTCTTCCTGGCTTGGGTGGATGCGGCGTAAGTGATTTACGGCAGCTCTTCTTACAGCGCTCTGGCCGTTTGGTTCCGGAGGGTGAACACTGGCGGATCGAGGTTGAAACCGATGCGAGCGATGTGTTGCTCGATAACCTGCCATGGCCAATGCAGCCGGTCGTTCTTCCCTGGCTCGATGAGCCGATTCATGTTACCTGGCGTTAGTCGCTGCTTTTGCAGCAGATCCTGCCACATATGGAAATGATTGTGATTGGATTGAACATGATCGTCGCCGCCGTGACCGCGAAGCATTGGCGTCACTCGATGCTTCGCGCCGGGTAACCGGTCAGCCTTGCGCCCCGTCGGGTCGGGACGGAATCAGCTTAAGCACCGCGTCGTAGCGTTCTCGTGAGATCTGAACGACACCCTCCGCCATCGCGCGTTCCCGCGCGGCAAAGCGGCGCTGCGAAGGCAGTCGGGCGCCTTGACCGGTAATACGATCGAACATCGCTTCCGCATAGGCGTTTCCGACCTCTCCTGACCCGCCACTGAACATGAGTGGATCGAACGCCACGATTAGTTCGCCATGGCACGGCACCGCGCCCACGCCACCGTCACGCTTCGCCGATTCAATCGACGTCAATTCACCCATCAACGGTCCCGCCAGTAATTCGATCATCGTCGCCAATGCCGACCCTTTGTGACCACCAAAGGTCCGCATCGCGCCTTCCAGTGCCGCAGCCGGGTCGTCAGTGGCCTGGCCTTGGGCGTCGATCGCCCAATCCAGCGGAATCTTGGTGCCGGCCTGGCGGTGCAGCTCGATCTCTCCCCGCGCGATAGCCGATGTCGCGAAGTCGAACACGTAAGGAAGGGGGCCGGGTCGGGGCCAGGCAAAGGCAATCGGATTCGTGCCGAAGACCGGTCGATTTCCGCCCGCCGGGGCTACCCAATCATGCGCGGGCGTCATTGCCAAGCCGGCAAGCCCCGCCACTGCCAGAGCTTCCACCTCGGGCCATAATGCAGAAACGTGGTAGCAATCGTGAATTGCCATTGCGGCAATGCCGGTCCGACGCGCCTTTTCGATCAACAATGGCAAGCCGCGCTCGAAAGCCAGCGTCGAGAAGCCAAAATCGGCGTCCACGCGAACCAGCGCCGGGGTCGCGTCCTCGACGACTGGCATTGCATGACCCCGCACGGCACCGTGGCGCAGCGTGTGGACGCAGGCAAACAAGCGGTATAAGCCATGAGACTGGCAGTCGTCGCGTTGGCCCGCGGTCAAAGTGCGCGCCATTGCCGCGGCCTGATCCTCACTCATGCCATTTAGCGTCAATACCTTCTCTGCCAGCGCCAACACGGCTTCCAACGTGAGAGCGATCGTGTCAGGATGCGGTTGTCCGCCTCCACTGGCGTCGGTGTCGGCGTTCGCAGCATGGGGAAAACGGGGGTTGCGCTTTAGGATATTCAACGACGTCGGCTCGATGATGGAGAAACAGAAATACGTGGCAATCCTCCTATCGCGATCGGGCGATGAGGTCTGGGAGGAATGGCTGATTCTAATGCACGCTGCTTGCCTTGCTTCAAAACCCGGTATGTGCTGCAAAACAGTGCATACTGCTTCGGCATTCGTGGACCTGAACGCGATGGCATGGGTCGCGCCCGCGCGCGAGGCAGTCGCATGATAACGTTCGTGTGGCGGCGGGTCGGGCGCGTTTCCTGATCGTCCGTGTACGGTGGTCTGTATTATTCGGAAAGAAAACGCCGGAATCCGGTTCGTCGATCGGCAGGCTCTAGTGGAGAAGTATCACGCCATGTCTGCCGCCTCGGCGATGCGTGACCATTGCCGTGCGCAGCATGGGGTTGCCGCGGTGTATCGCCAGTGGCGGGAGTAAAATAAAGTTGACTGAGTTCGTGGCGCGTCTGCGCCAACCTTGGATCGCACGAACACTGTATTTGGTTGCGTGTCACGTTGGCTGGTTCGTGAGCGTATTGAGCGCAGCACGCCACCTCGCTTGGATCGGCGCCGTTTTTTCATTGTGCATGTTCGTCTACCACCTGATAGTGGCGGAACGTCCTCGGGACGAGGCGATCCTCGCCTGTATTGTCCTGTTGGGGGCCGCATGCTGGGAGTCAGCGATTGTGCGCACGCACGTGATCGTGTATGCCACCGGCACGCTCTGGCCCGGCACCGCCCCGTACTGGATTCTGGCTTTGTGGCTGCAGCTCGCGATCCAGGTCAACGTTCTGCTGGCGTGGTTCAAGCGGCATCTGTGGCTGGCGGCGCTGCTGGGCGCCGTGGCGGGGCCACTATCGTTTCGTGCAGGCGTGGCCATGGGGGCGGCACGATTTCCCGATGCCGCCTTCGCCACCGGTGTACTTGCCATAGGCTGGGCATGCTTGTTTCCCGCATTGATGGTTTTGCGGCGGCGGTGGAATGGCATGACGGCTTGAAAGGCCGGGAAGTCAGATCGTTTCGCGATCGATCAAGGCAAAGCCGACGTCGGCGCAAACCGGAGGACGAGGTGAGGCCGATAGTTCATCCATGGGCCGATCCCCTTGTAGTCGATCGAGTAACGCACGCGCGGCCATCACACCAATGCGGCGACCATCCACATTGATCGTGGATAGTCGGGGTTCTGTTTCCGCTGCAAATTCGAGATCACCGAAGCCGCAGATTGCCAATGCGGTCGGTACCGCGACACCTAGCGCTTTCGCTTCACGGAGCACGCCGAGCGCAACGAGGTCGGAACCACAGAAAATGGCATCGATCGCCGGATCTTGCGCGCGCAGACGGCGGTACGCTTCTTTGCCTACGGCCACGGAGCTGGGTGGATCGACAATGATTTCGCCGATTTCCGGGATACCGGCGTCGGCGAGCGTATCGCGAAAGCCGCTGCGCCGTGCCAAAGCCCGTTCGTCGTTCGCGGAGACCAGGGCAGGACGGGTGACACCGCGCTGCAGAAAGCGGCGTGCAACGGTTTGTCCTACCTGATAATGGGAAAAGCCGATGAGCATGTCGATCGGCCCTTCGGTGATGTCCCAGGTTTCTACGATCGGCAGGTCCAACACCGATAGCCGCTGGCGTAGCGATTCCGTATGTGCCACACCTGTCAGGAGAACTCCTTCGGGACGCCGGCTCATCACCGCGTCGAGCAATTGCTCTTCGTTCTTGTCGTCGTATCCGCTCAGTGCCAGCAACACCTGATACCCCGCCGCGCTCATCGTCTCGCTAAACGCCTGGATGGTCTCGGAAAACAGGGAATGGACAATCGTCGGGACAATTGCCGCAATCAGTCGAGATCTCGCGGAGGAGAGCCCGCCGGCAAGACGATTGGGCACATAGCCCAGCTTTTGCACTGCCTCCCGCACCCGTTCGAGCGTTTCCGGCGCTACGGTGTGCGGTTGATTGAAGACGCGCGACACGGTAATCGGCGAGACGCCCGCGCAGCGCGCGACGTCGGTGATGCGTGGCGCCTTCGCCGCGCCACGGATGCGCTGTTTTATCTCGGACTCGGCCATGACGACGATCCTTTTTCCCGATGCCGTTACGGCGGCCTCGAATCAATAGTGGATCACCGCGCGGATCGACTTACCGTCATGCATCAAATCGAATGCCTCGTTGATTTGGTCAAGCGGCAACGTGTGAGTAATGAAAGGGTCGAGCTGTATTTCACCCGCCATTGCCTGTTCGACCATGCCGGGTAACTGTGTGCGTCCCTTGACGCCGCCAAATGCTGATCCCCGCCAGACGCGGCCTGTTACCAGCTGGAACGGGCGTGTCCGGATCTCCTGGCCTGCGCCGGCCACCCCGATGATCACGCTTTCTCCCCAGCCTTTATGACAGCATTCCAGTGCGGAACGCATGACATCAACATTGCCGATACATTCGAAACTGAAGTCGACACCGCCATCGGTCATCTCGACGATCACGTCCTGGATCGACTTCTGATGATCCTTCGGATTAATGCAGTCGGTGGCGCCAAATAAGCGTGCCAGATCGAACTTGTCCGGATTCAGGTCGATGGCCAGGATGCGGCCGGCCTTTGCCTGCTTCGCACCCTGGATCACGGCCAGACCGATACCGCCAAGCCCGAAGACCGCCACGGTATCGCCTTCCTTGACCTTCGCCGTGTTATGCACGGCACCAATGCCGGTCGTCACGCCGCAGCCCAGCAGACAGACCTTTTCCAGCGGCGCTTGCGGGTTCACCTTGGCTAGCGAGATTTCGGCGACAACGGTGTATTCGCTGAACGTCGAGCACCCCATATAGTGATAGATCGGTTCGCCATTGTACGAAAAACGCGTCGTGCCATCAGGCATCAACCCTTTGCCTTGCGTCACGCGGATGGCCTGGCACAGATTTGTCTTGCCGGAACGGCAGAATTTGCATTCACGGCATTCGGCGGTGTAGAGCGGGATCACATGATCGCCAGGTTGAACGCTCGTCACGCCTTCGCCAACTTCCACGACAATGCCGCCACCTTCATGGCCGAGCACCGCGGGGAACAAGCCTTCCGGATCATCGCCTGACAGTGTGAACGCATCTGTATGGCATACGCCAGTGTGCGTGATCTTGACCAGTACCTCGCCTTTGCGTGGCGGAGCGACGTCGATTTCGACAATCTTCAGCGGTTCGCCCGGGCCAAATGCAACGGCTGCGCGTGATTTCATGGAAAGGTCCTCGTCAGGGAAAATAGCAGTGTAATCGACGTTGGCGCGTGATGCCTGTCTTCACCCCGGTCTCCGCCGATCACCATCGCGCGATGCTGGGGTCGGCCACAGCGCGCAAGCGCACGCTGTCATGGCACGAATTCGACATCGCAGGGGATCCGTCCGTGTTACGTGCAGATTAGTCAATGCCGCGGTCCTGAACGACATACGGTTTATTGACAAGGCAGCAAGTAGTGTGGGGCCTCCCTGCGAGGCGTGGCTATTTTTGCTGGGCGAGAGTCTAGAGTGCGTCGTCTTGCTCGATCTTTTGATCACGAACACGCGTCATCAACACGTCCATACCGGCCAGCAGCACCGCGGATACGACAAATGCCATATGAATACCGATGCCCCATGCCAAAGTCCGTGTGCTGACGTGCTCGATGCTCATGAAGTTTTTTAGCAACTCGATAGCCGAGATGGCGACGATGGACGCCATCAACTTCAACTTCAAGTCGCTGAAACCCACGTGCGCAACCCAATCCGGCGTATCTTTGTGCCCTTCGAGGTCGAGTTTCGAGACAAAGTTCTGATAGCCGCCGAACATGATCATCAGCATAAGATTGCCCATCAGAGACAGGTCGATCAACGAAAGAAGCCCAAGAATCGTATCATCAACGGTCATCGAGATCATATGGCTGACCATATGCCAGCATTCTTGCGCGAATTTGAATAAAAGCAAAAGCATGCTGAGCGCCAGTCCAACATAGATCGGCGCCAAGATCCAGCGTGATGCGAACAAGCCGCGCTCAATGGCATACTCGAGCGGGTGATTCGGTTGTCCTGTCGTTTTTTGCTTCGTGTTCATGATCTGGTGGGAAGGAAAAAACACCTAAAGGCATTTCCCGGGAAAGCCCTGGGTCTTATGACTTTCACTGGGAAAGTGGCATCGTTTGCGGTTTTGTCATCGCATCTCATTATGCATGAAAGCGGTTAGTAATGCGCTTTAGCCATCGGGCAGGCATCGGTTTTGCATCACTGTCGGCATGGCATGTATAGGAGAAGCGTAATGCGAGCAGATGGAAAACACGACCTCGAGCCGAATTTCTGTCCGCAAACAGAAGAGGAAGCCGCGGCAATCAACCGCATGCCTGCCACGAGTATGGCCGCCTCGCGTGACAGGCGCGGCGACGGTAAGCCCGATTCGGGCGACCCTGTAAAAAGCGCCCGTGATGCGGGTGCTTGCGCGGCTGTTCAGGACTACGCCCAATTGGCAAGACCTCTTTGGGAGACCGTGCGTGCGCGCACGCACGAATTCAAGGAAAACAGGGGTGGGGCGGCCCCTGAGACGATCCACGCAATGCGGGTGGCATTGCGTCGACTGAAAGCGCTGCAGTGGGCCTATCGTCCCCGGCTGGATGCCGGTGTGTTGACAGCAGAGCGAGAGGTGACACGTCGCCTGATGCGTACGGCGGCAGGCGTGCGCGATTGGGACATCACACTGGCGCTGGCGGATGAATGGGTGCCGCGCTTGACGAAAGCTCGCGCGACGCTGAGCGTTGTTCGCGAAGACGCTGTAAATTCCGGCATCGTAGGATTGGCAAGGCATGCGCGCGATATCGACGCTTCGGTTGTGTTACAAATACCGATGTGTGCTGAATTAGTCAATGCAACCACCTCGTCCCCGGTCGATCTGGTATTTCTCGCGGGGCGTTTGTCGAAGGCGCGCAAGCAACTTCGTACTTGTGAAAAAAAGGCGGTGCGCGATGGTCATTACGACGCGCTGCACGCAGTGCGCAAAGCGGGAAAGCGCGTGCGCGACTTGTATAGCCTGATCACTTCGTACACGGAGGCGCAATTTATCGTGGCCAGGCACGCGGTGCATGCCGATGCAATGCATAGGTCATCCGCGGATATGATGGATGTGCCAGCTGTCAAAAAATCCAAAAAGCGCAATCGATGGGCGGCAAAGCTGCTGACAAAGCGGCAGATCAAACGCCTGCAGCGTGTGCAGTCCCGGTTTGGGGCGCTGAATGACGCGGTGGCGTCGGCAACATTGCTGCGCACGATCTGCAAGCGATCAAGCCGCTTCGCGCGCACGCCTGGGATCGAGCGGCTTATTCACACCTTGGATGACGTTGCCCAAAAATATGAGCGCAAGGCCACCTCGCTGCTATGAGCCGGATTTGTCGCTATTCCCGGACGACGAGATCGTGTCGAGCAAGCCGGGGGTATCGGGCCGCGGTTCCTGGCATGGATTCGGCGGGGGACCGGGTGATGGCGAATAACAATGCGTCGCCTGCCGCGATATTCTGATTGGGTCTGGGCTCCCAGTGCGATAGTCGGCCTTCCAGGGTAAATCCCAGCCGTGTCATCGTGCTGGCCGCCTTGCCTTCCGGCGCGCAGTACGCGTGAAGTCTCCAAAGGTTTGGCTGCGACATCAGCCAGTCGATCAACTTCAATAACGCCAGCAATCCCGCTCGGCGCTTGCGATATCCCTCCTGGAAGCTTGTGATCACGCCAAGCTCCGCACGCGGTAGCGCAGGGCGGACCTCGATAGCGGCGACGATCCGTGCACTTTCGCTATCTTCGAGCGCCCACGTGAAGCAGTGTCCAGATGTCCAGCCGCGTTGCGTGTCCTCTATGAAGGTTTCCGATTCGGCAGTGCTCCTGTGCGTGCGAAATGCCAGCCAGGCTGTTACGTCAGGGTCGCCGAGCAGGCAATCGAATAGCATCGGCGCGTCGGACCGGGTGAAAGGCCGAAGCCGGAGTCTGCCAAAATCAATAATGCGGGGCGGACGAAAGATAGTACTCATTCGTTATCCTACTTATAATGTATAGGAATCTATAAAATAATTTTGCAAGATCAGCGCGAAAGCGTTTCCGAAGGCGCTTCTCGATACATTTTCCGATACCCGTTCAACAAGGTGGAGCGATGCTGAACCCCCCATCGGCTGGCGATCTGCAGGACGCTGGCCGCCTGGTCGTCGTTTGCCATTAATTCGCCGCGGATATGTTCCATTCGTTTGCCGCGGATCAGCTCACTCGGTGACAGGCCGAGATGTGTCTTGAAGGCTGCTTGGAGGGCGCGTTCCGATACCCCAATATGATTAGCAACCTCGCGGACGGATAAATCCGCACATTCCAGGTGATCAACCAGATAGCGATAGGCGCGGCGGTATTTCCCAGGTAGCCGTGCACTCAGATCATCTGGCGCGGGTATCACTCGCTCTTCTGGTGCGGTTGGCATTGCCTCGCTGTCCGCGCGAACATGTTTGATCGATAGCAAGGCATATCGACCATAGGTCTGCGCATGTTCCAGCATGCGACCGTGCTGTTGATGTACTTTTGAATGACAATACAGGTACTCGAGATACCAACGCGCATTCTGGTTCGCATGCATGGATACATCGCGGAACATGCGGAGCATGTTTTCCGCCACATCGGCTGATTTGCTAGCCAGCGCAGCCAGGGCCACTTCCAAACGTAGGCCGCGGTGGTAACCATGCAGTCCGGCGCTTTGGCTCCAACGCAGATAAGTGTCGATCTGCGCGAGGCCGGCATGGCTGCCACGCGATAAGACCAGCAGGTTATTCAGAAAGTCCGCGCGTTTCGAGAGCACTTCAATGGCGGGAGTATTGTCATCCGACAGGATCGCAAGCCCATCGACGAGTGCGTTTGGGACGAACTCCAGAATGACAGAGCGCCAGTAAATGTGGTCCGACAGCGGCTCGGAGGCGCGCAGGCGATATTGCGCAAGCAATTCGTGTCGGAGCGTGTCCGCCAGGCGACGCCACCGCGGATCGTCGGCATCACGCGCAAGTTCCCCTAGCGTTTCCAGGCGCAGGCGCACGGTATCCAGCCGGCCAAGATTGAACAGAACGAGAATCGTTCCTACTGTGCATTCGCACTTTTGTATCGGTGTAGCGAGTTCGTCTTCCATCACACGACGGAAACACATCAGGGCCGTTCCCATGTGATTTTGAAACAGCGCCTGCCACCCGGCGTTACGTGATAGCGCGGCGCGCATCGTGCCGCGATCGCCCAGCATCGATTTTTGCGCGCGGCGATAAGTTTCCTCCGCATCCTCGTAGCGCCCCAGAACGAGTTGCACATCCGCGTAGGCCTGCATGTCGGCATAGGTCGGCTGGAAACCTGCGCGGTCGTAGTCGGCTCTCGCCGCGGCAATCGTGGCGGCTTCGCTATATTGTCCTGCCAGCATCTTCGCGCAATACGTAGCGGACGGATGCGAGGTCGAAAGCGTGGATGCGACGGCAAAGTACAGAGACGTTGACATGATGCACTCCTGCTTGAGGGAGGAAAGTAAAAACGGTGAGCGGATCGTGAAGGGAGACGCGCTCTGTTGGAATGTATGGTGTCATCCCGCGCGTCGAATTCCGCCACTCTTTGACGTTCTGTTACTTTCGTCCCTAGCGAAGCCTGTCTTCTATTCCTCGAAGAGGGGCCGCGTCCGTTGTATCCCTCACCGCAAGCTGTTCCTGGAAACTTGGCAAACATGGGATGAATTGCAACGTAACCCCGACCAGAGGGCGACGTAATATAGTCTGAAAGCGCGGGAGGTCAGTTCTTGCGCGACAGTTGTTCCGTTTTTTGCGCAATGTTTTCCGCGATGTTCAGCATTGCGCTCAACATCGAAATGGCAATGTTCGCAACGCTGCTCACCATCCCGATCATCGGTTGCGCATAGTTCATCATTGACGATCCCTGGCCATAGGCGCCGAAATTACCATTCGGCCCCATGGGTCCGAATGGACCGGTAGGGCCATTGACAGGCTGCATCCCGAAAATTCGGCGGACTCGATCCCCCATGGTCATCGGCGGTGCTTGCATCCCATATTGCTGTCCGACGGTGCCTGGTGGAGGTTGGAAAGCGTGCGGACCCTGCGGACCAACGCCGGCATGAGGGCCCTGCATGGGTTGTGGTTGTGCGTGCGGGTCAGGTGTCGCTGGCGTCAGGGGCGGCTGCGTCTGTTGGGGTTCGTGCGTCTGCTGAGGCACTGCCAGGGACGTTTGAGCCTGCGGCAGGCTCGCTTCCGATGAGGCCCTATGCGGCGACGGCGCCTGTGGTGTCGATGCATTGGTGCTACTCGAAGCGCCTTGCGAGGGCGAGGATGGTCGCATGCTCGCGGCTTGATTTCGCGTGCCGGCACTGCCCGGTGTCCCGGCGAACACGTCGGCAATGTCTTCCCCGGCGAAATTTGCCGTCGGCGTCGTTTTGCCTTGATGATTGGCAGGCAGCCTGTTTTTCCGCGTTCGCATCGGTCGCATCTGTTGATGTCCGCCGTTGCCTGCAGCCTCGCTATCCGCAGTGTATCCCGTGTCTTCGTTGTACACGTGTGATCGCATCGTCTCTGCTTTATTGGCAGGCAACGCGTTTCGCAAAATAGGTCCGCGCCCACCGGTGACGGTGGGCTTGCGTTGTGTCGCTCCCTCCAGGCGTTGTGGTGTCAATCCGGTTAGCCTGCTATCGCCACTCTGCCCGGGAGTCGATATGGGACGGCGCTTTGGCGCGGGTGTGTGTGGACCGGTGTCATAGTCAGAGGCGACCTGACCGGTGCCATGAATATGCGAGATTCCTGTGTCGCTAGGCATCACCATTCTCCGAAATACAGCGTTGCGCCGGGCGGTTCAACGTGCCAACCCGGGGGGGTGCGTCTGCTCCATGGCGTGCCTGGCACGCCTCCCGACGATGGGCGGTCTCAAGTAGTGGGGTTATACCGCGCCATCGGTACCCGGGCGCACCCGAGGCGAAGCCATTGCCTGTCGCGCGAAGCCCCGCGTCGCATGACGCAAACCGACTGCTTGCCTGCCGAAGCGGATTCCCGTAGCGCGAAGCGTCTGCGCGCCCGCGTTTTTTTCCGCATGGACGGGGCCAACATGCTTCGTTTACTTTTCGCAGCAACGCCGTGTGGGCGGCACCTGGAAAGGATGAAACGATACGTCGATGGAACAGATCACGCTACAGAAGAAAAGGCAGCGCATGCGTTGGCGGCGTGCGTTATTGCTGATTGGTTTATCGATGCCGGTTGCCGCATGGGCCGATTGCTTCGATGCGGCAGCGGCTTACCAGGGCGTCAACCCGATGGTGCTGCGCGCGATTGCCTGGGTTGAGTCGCGCGGGAATCCGAATGCCGAGCATCACAATGAGAATGGTACGGTCGATATCGGCGAGTTGCAGATCAACTCGATACATCTACCGGAACTGCGGACATATGGCGTGAGCATGCGAGCGCTGCGTAACGAATGCGTCAATATTTATGTGGCTGCATGGCATCTCAAAAAGCAGATTGTACGGTACGGAAATAACTGGAACGCCGTGGGTGCTTACCATTCAGCCACTCCGCATTTGCGCGACGAGTATGCGGCGCTGGTTCGTGGCGCACTGCGCCATCTGGATGCCATACCGCATCCCCCATGGCGTAGGCGAAATGTATCGACTTACTACGCATCAAACGGTTCGAATGAATAAAGGCTACAAGTCCAAATGCGATGTCTTTCCCGGTTCGGCTTCCCGATAAATGCTTCGCGGCGTTGTCATTCTGAAAAAGCAGGTGCTTTTACAGTTTGCCGAACGATTGGTATCGACGAATTGAATTGACAGCAGCGTAGTGGAGCAAGTCATGGATGGCATGCAAGACGTGCGGACGCACAGTGAAGAGGCAAGTGGCATATCAGGAAGGATGTTGTCCGCGCGGCGTGCGCGCTGGATGGGACAGCGGCCGGTGACCGTTTGGTTTACGGGGCTGAGTGGTGCGGGAAAAAGCACGTTGGCCCTGGCGTTGCAGCAGCATTTGATGACGTTGGGTCATCCTTGCTGCTTGCTCGAAGACGAAAATGTGGCGCGTGGCTTATGCAAGGATGTTGCAGGAATCCTTGACGACTTGACGCGTCCAGGGGATGGCATGGACGCGGTCGCTGAAGCGGTACGGCGTTGTGCCGAAGCGGCTCGATTGATCAATGATAACGGCATGGTGGTACTCGCTGCTGTCACCGCGCCATTGCGTGCGCAACGCGCGGTGGCGCGCACGATTATCGGTGCATCGCGTTTTATCGAGGTACATGTCAGCACTCCGTTGTCCATATGCACTGCCCGGGACCCGCGTGGCCGTTATGCGCAAGTACAAGCGGGCACCTCGCGCGGATTGCCTGGCGTGGATACTCCCTTCCAGGAACCTCTGTCGCCAGCGCACGTTATGGATACCAGTGCCCGCGGCACGGCGCAATGCATACAGATCTTGTATGAAGGCCTCGCACCGCGATTGACACGCAAAGCGGCGCATATCCGCTGAATGAACTTGCAGATTGCTTTTGTTTATCCCACTCAGGAGTATTGTCGATGACTGCCAGGGAACGGGTGCCGGGGGCATCCCTCGACGCGCTCATGCCACGCCCGTTGGAAGCCCCATCGTTATTTTCGGCAACGCAAAGTGCCGAAAGCGTACGGTATCGAAACCCCGCGCAACAACCAGATGCGGTTACGCGTTCGTCATTCGTACGTAATGCGTGGTATGTCGCGGGCTGGTCCGATGAAATACGCGCCGACAGGCCGTTGGCGCGGAGGTTGCTGGGTGAGTCCGTCGTATTGTTTCGCGATGCGTCGGGTGATGCCACCGCGTTGGCGAATCGTTGTCCGCATCGATTTGCGCCGTTATCTGGTGGTAATGTCGGCGCCGATGGAACACTGGGCTGTCCGTATCATGGATTGCGCTTCGATAGCACAGGACGTTGCGTGCACAATCCACACGGCGACGGACGCATACCGGATGCCGCGCGGGTGCGACGGTTTCCGGTCAAGGAGCGTGACAGTGCTGTCTGGATCTGGATGGGTGAACCCTCGCTGTGCAATGCGGCATGGGAGACAACTGCCCGGTTTCCATTCTTGTCACGGGATGAAAACGAGATAAGCACCGGCTATCTTCGTAGCGAAGCGCATTACCAATTGAGCGCGGATAATTTGCTGGATTTAAGTCATTTCCAATTCTTGCATCCAGACACGCTCGGTAGTCCCGCCATGGCGGCGGATCCCGGGCGCTTTGAGCAGCGAGGCGATACGGTGTGGTCGCTGCGAGGTACGTGCAACGAGATCCTTCCACCGTTTGTTGCTCAGGCGTTCGGCGTGCCGCCCGGCATGCCCGTGGATCGCCGTCTTGCTGTTCGCTGGGATCCACCAGGATTGATGGAAATTACGATAACTGTATCGCCCACCGGACAAGATCTTGGGCGGATTTCGCATTCCGCGCATTTGTTAACGCCGGAAACGGAAGAAAGCACGCATTATTTCTTCGCCTTTGGTGTGCCGAAGGCAGTCGGGCCGGAGGCGAAGCAATTAGTTCGCTTCGCTGTGGACGGCTTGATGACGCCATTCGCACGCGAGGACTTGCCAATGCTGGCGGCGCAGCAAGCCTCGCTGGGAAACCGCGATTTCTGGGATGCACTACCGGTGCTATTGCCCATCGATGGTGGCGCGATTCGCGCAAGACGCGTAATGGCGCGTAGGCGTGAACAGGAGCAGCCATGAATGCTCGTCGGCCTGAATTGCCCGTCGCGCTGAGCGCGCATGCCGCGAATGCCCGCTGGGCAACAGTGTTGATTGATGTACTGCACGCTTATGGTGTTCGACGTGCCATCCTCAGCCCCGGTGGCCGCAGTGCCGCGCTGATGCTTGCCATGCGTGCCAGCGGCCTGTTTTCTGATTTGATGGTCTGCAATGACGAACGGAGCGGCGCATTTGCCGCGGTGGGTATGTTGAAGGTGTCTCCGGAACCAGTGGTCATGGTCACGACATCCGGATCGGCTATTGCGAATACAGTGCCGGCGCTGACGGAGGCATTGGAATGTGGTTTGCCGTTGGTGCTGGTCAGTTGCGATCGACCGCGTGCGATGCGCGGCGCGGGGTTTGGGCAGATGACCGATCATATCGGTGCCTGCGCCGCGTTCGTTCGCCATAGTGTCGACTTGCCTGATCCATGTGACGATGATGCATGGGGAAAAGGGGATGATGCCATGCATCAAGCGCCAGATGATGATGTCCTCTCCTTGTCAGGCCTGCATGCTGCCATCGCGCTTGCGTTATCGGCGGCGACGGGCCGGGATGGCCGAAACCATCCCGGCCCGGTTCATATCAATATGCCACTTGCAGGACGGTACGATCCCACCGAGATCATGTTGGCGGAAGTGGTGCGGCCGACGGGTCAAACGGCTCCGTCGACGGGATCGCCGCGATCCGCTCTCGCGGCGGAGTCTGCCTTGGAACGGCGCAGGGGTGACAGGTCGTCGCCGACGGAGCGCGCCAAGTCGGCCTATGTCGACGTACACGGTGAGGCGCCGATATTACCGCTTCACATCGAGGCTTTGTGCCATGCGGTACACCAGGCGATTGCGGCGGGGAATCGGCGAGAGCCAAACGAAGAGGGCGTGCGAGGTTTGGTTGTCGCCGGTCCCGATATCGGCTTGCCGTATCAAGCTGTGTTGCATTTCGCGGCTACGCTAGGCTGGCCAGTTCTGGCGGACACCGGCAGCGGCCTGCGTGGTGGGGAGCATGTGGTGAATGGACACGATGCACTGGCGTTGTCGGCATTGGTCCCCACGGTGGCACCGGATATGATCATTCGTCTAGGCCTGGCACCCGTCATGCCGATCGTCCAGGACTATCTGCTGGCGACGCACTGCCCGACGATCAAGATCACGCCAGTACCGGTCGCCCGTGATTTTCTTCATCCGGATATGACCGAGTGGGTGCTTCCTCGTGACCAGGCGGATGCGCTTCTTGCGATTTTCGCTGACAGGGTGGCCACGGTGCTTGGCCCGCCCCGGAGTGCATGGCGCACGCAGTGGCTTCGCGCCGCCCAGCATGCCGGCGTACTGCGCAAACGTACGTTACGGCCTTTTCCGTGGGGGGAATTGAGCGCGATGCAGGTGATTTTTTCGGCCCCTGTGACGCGGCATTTCGATTTCATCCATATTGGCAATTCGATGCCGATCCGTCATGCCGACCTGATGTTTGGAGGCGCCTTGGAGCATGCCATGCCGATCTATACGAACCGTGGCGTGTGCGGCATCGATGGGACGATCGGCACGTTCCTCGGCGAGGTGGTCGCGCATGGTCGATGCGCTGCGGATCAGGTATCGGATGGTCAGGTACGCGATGCCGATCATGCAGCGGGGGCTGGCTTGCTGGTCCTCGGTGACCAGTCCTTCCTGCACGACCTGCCCGCGTTGAGCAATGCGCAACGCATCACGACGCCAGCCTGTATCTGCGTCATGAATAACGCGGGTGGCGCGATCTTCGACTTTCTGCCGTTGGCGCGATTACCTGATTACCAACAAGTCATCCGCAATCCAACTTCGGTGAATATCTGTGCGGTCGCATCCGGTTTCGGGCTTGCGCACCGTACGGTCCGATCGCTCACCGCGCTCTCGTCAGCCTTGACCGACGCAAGCCGCCATGGTGGGGTGACTATCATCGACGTCTGCGTGCCTGCCCATTCGGCGGTGCTGGGGATGCGCCAGTTGGGGAGTGCATTGGAAGCGGCGAACCACGGGTTGCTTAAACAGCAGACAACCGAACCACATATGAATCCGACCCAGTCTATTGCCCAGGCAGTCGTGCCATTGTGAAGAACCGTCAAACGCACAGGGAAGAGGACGCGGAAATGAAACAAAGGACCGAGCGACGGGTTGAATTGATGCCGGGACGTGCGAGTATGGCCGCAGACCGCATAGCCGGTGCGGCGAACATGCGGTTAGCGCGGCCATCCACGCGGCTTCTGCGGTTCCTTTCGGCAAGTGCGCCCGATGCCGTGTTTCTCGCCGACATGGCGGAATTGATTACCGAGGCACGGCGTACCGTGTCCGCTCGAAGTCAGCCGCATCCAGATTACACAGTGCGGTCCGCTCGGCCGTTGCGTGTGCTCTTGCTTGGCTATACCGGTGCCGGCAATACTGGCGCGGACCTGCGCACGATCGGGGTGATTCGACAGCTTCGGACGTTGTTCGGCGATGGCAATATCGACATTACCGTGTTTGCCTGTGGCGATATGTTCGACCATCCGGTGCTGCAATCGGTACACCGTCTCGCCACGGGCGCGCAATATGTTCCCGATGCGCTGGAGCAGGTCATGCCCGGTTTCGATGTCGTGTTGAATGTCGAGGGATCGACTTATACCTCCAAGTTTTCCGATGCATTGGCGGGTATCTTGATCGGCGGTGTTGCGCTGGCCGCGGCACATGGCAAGCATGCGTTTGCCTATGGCATCGACGCCGGTACGATGTCGGTCTCGCTGCAGGCTTTCTCCGTATCTCAGCATCGAGGTGTGCATATCACGGCGCGAAGTAGCAAAGCGCTGCGCCGACTAAAGGATCTTGGTATCCCTGCGGAGGAAGGGGCCGATACCGCATGGGGATACCTTGCCCTGTCCAATGACGGCGCACCGTCGCGCGTCACGCCCGTTATGCACGGCCTCGCCCCAGGTGAGTATGTTGCACTATGCCCCAATAACCCGTATTGCTGGCCCGTGGTGTCCGACGTACAACGCGCGATGCGCTTGGACCATGCCGGTGCGCAATCGAATGAGCGCCACGGTCCTTTTACCTTTCATACATGGGATGAGGCACGTGCAAGGTCCTTCTCGCGCTACAAACAGGCCTTTGCCGAAGTCATGGCATGGCTGGTGCAGCATGGTGTGACGCCCGTGCTGGTGGCAATGGAGAAATTGGATGCGTCCGCATGTCACCAAATCGCTGCCTATTTGCCGTTCCCGGTGCGGGTTGTGGTGCGTGGTGAGCACGATCTGCAGACCGTCGCGAGAACGGTTGCGGAGGCGAAGGCGGTGATTACCACCCGATATCATGCAGCGTTGCTCGGCTTATCGCATGCGGTGCCGACGGTCGGTATCTCCATGGACGAACGTATCGACCAGCTATTTGACGACGCGGATCTGTCGAGATGGGTCTGCCATACGGGCGATGTCGACTTGGCGAAGCGCGTCGAGTACTTACTAACGCCTTGGATCGTCGACGGTGCCGATACGTTGGAGCGCGTGACGCCGTCAAAGAGCCGCGTGAATCACCGCGCTTCGGCTTCTCCGACACGTCAGATTCCCCTCAATGATGGAAAGTCACTGAAGGATGCCTATCGGGAACTTTCCTGTGTTCAGCGCAAAAGATTTGACGAGATGGGGCGGCGCTTGGTGGATACGGTGCTTACCGATCTCGATGTAAGGTTTTCTGAAAGCAAAAAGTAATATTACGAAAGAATCGCCCTTTAAGCAAAGATATCGGCAACTTACCCCACATTCTTGCCTATAGATATCGAAAGTGATCGCGTGTGCCATTGAAAGAAAAGATCCTTTTGCATCACGAATTGAAAGTATTTATAAAAATAATGAAAGCATTTAGTAAATCGTAACAGATCGTCAAAATTCGCCGTTTTGGATTTATTTGCAGTGAGAATTCGACTAGATGAATTTTCCGTTCGATTGCTTCAACCTGGAAGAGATGACATGCAACGCGGTATCAGCGTGTTGCGCTGGATTGCAGCATCTCGTGCAACTCAAGACGTTGATAGCTCGCACGTAAGGCATCGCGCGCGCTTATCTGGTTTTTTTGCACGAGCTGCATCAGGTGTTCGTTAAGGGAGCGAGACATGTTGTCTTCCTTTCGTCTCAGGAAGTCCGCCAAAAAATGTATTTTGGCCGGATCGGCCAGGAAAGCACTGACTTGATGGTTGTGATTGAAGAGCAGTTCGCTGGCAAGCATCAGTTGATCACCGTCCTTGCTGGGCAAGAGACTTTGGCAGATGACGCCGATGAGGGCATGTGAAAGTGCTGCCGCATGCCGTTCACGTTGTTCTCCGGGAAAGTATGAAAGGAAGCGTGTCAATGTGTTCAACGCACTGCTGGTATGCATTGTGGCGAAGACGAGGTGACCGGACTCCCCTGCGCGCAACACCGCTTCGGCGGTGTCCTGGTCACGTATTTCGCCGACCATGATGACGTCCGGGCGTTGCCGCAGCACTTCACGCATGCCGCTGGCGAAGCTGGGTGTGTCCGTGGGTACCTCGCGCTGGGACACGATGGACTGGCGGCTTTCGAGGCCATATTCGATGGGCTGTTCGATCGTGACGATATGGGAACTGCGAGTCTGATTGATGTGATCCAGCAGCGAAGCGATTGTGGTGGTCTTGCCGGAACCGGTAGGGCCGGTTACCAGAATCACGCCTTTTGTACTTTCGAGCATGGTTTTGATGTAAGCGGGCAATCCGAGTTTGTCCAGCGGTAGTGGTGTGAGTGGAAGGCGACGTATCGAAATAACGGTCTTGCGGCCGGCGGACGTCCGGAAGACATGGCAACGAAGACGGCATCGTGTGAGTACAAATGGCCTATCGAGTGCACCCGCGGCCAGATGGGTCTCCCATTCTTCGTCAATGGCATCGAGCAACGGCGTCATTTCGTCGTAGATCACGGGGCCGCCTTCCGCTTCCATCCAGCCACGCGGCGTCTTGAGCATAATCGGACGATCTTGTTCGATATGAATGTCTGTAAAGGCGCGGCGCTGATCGACGAGATCGAGCAATTCGTGGACAAGATCGCGCAGTTCGCTAGGTGACGTATTCATCTTGCAAGAAGGATCGAGGTGAATGGGAATGCGCCGTGCTGCTTGCATCGGCACCAATGATACGTTGGTCGCATCGATGCCGATCATGCTGTCATCGTCTTTTGAGAAAGTCCAGTGGATGTCGATCAGTGCAAATATACAAGCGTGGTGACGATGCGCGGATCGAGCGCGGATGCACGTCGGTGAACAAGAAGGAATGAAGATGCGAAGCCTGAAACTGACCGGGGAGCCGAGACGATGCAAAAGCGCCCGTTCATGCGGCAACATAAGGCATCCATGGAACTTGCCGCACTGGATGATCCTCATTTTATTGATCGTCACGAGCTTGCACGAGACGGCATCGGCACAGTCGAATGTTGATTTGCGCACGCCTGATACCTTGATGGATGCCGCGTATGACGTGGCGACGAATGCATACGATACGGCGATGCCGGCATGGCGGGGGGCATCAGACCGCGAGCGCGGCAAGATGACGAATGATCAAGCGAATGCGGCGGCTTTTCATTCGGAGCAGGTCAGCGTCGATGGTGAATTACGGGACGACTTTCGCGTGACCCGTAGCGGCTCCGATGTACCGTTGCGTGATGCATTGAAGATGATCGTTCCAGCCAACTACACGGTGTACCTTGCCGACCCGGGACCCTGGTCGCGCACGCCGGTGTCCTGGCAAAAAGACCGTCCGTTGGTGCAAGCGTTGCGTGATGTACTGTTCGCACACCCTGAATTAAGCGCGCAGATCGATGGTGACTTTCATCTTGTCACCATTACTTATCGTGCACCTGCCGCATGGAACGGGCAGGATTGGCGTGCGCATGAACCGACGCCCAGCCTGGAATCATTGCCATTGCCTGCGGGCGGATCGTCAGGGGCAGCGGTGGGATTACCCCGCGTGGCACCGCCATTGCCTCCTGGTGGAATGTCGCAAGGATCATCGACGAGTGGCAGCTCTCAGAGTGGTGTGGCGGGCCATGCCGCGCTTGTGTCCGCGCCACCTATGGTGTGGCGCCTGTCTCGAAACGACGGCACGGTAAAGACAGTGCTGACCCGCTGGGCGGCACGTGCCGGCTGGCAGTTGATCTGGGAAGCACCTGTCGATTTTCCGATCGACGCCGACGCCACCATCGACGGGTCTTTCGAAGACGCATTGCAATCTGTTGTAGCGGCACTTTCGTCTTCCACGGCGCCGATTCAAGCGATCTTGTATGAGGGAAACAAAGTGTTGCGCATCGTATCAAAGGGAGCGGGTTGATGACGGCAAGGATGGCAGGACTAGCGTTGGCGCATCGGCGCTTTCGTCCAGGCTCACCGCGCTATGCGCTGTCCATGGCTCGCATGGCATGCGTCTCGTTCGTTTTGTCGGGTGCGTTGGTGGGGTGCACCGGCTTACAACAACGTTTGAGCAACGACGTGGACGCTGATCATGCGCAATCGGAAGGGATGCTTGAGGCCGCACGACATGGTGACGTCCATCCTGGTACATCGCCGGACGGCGTGGTTGTCCGCCAGGGGTTGTGGCTTTCGGGTAAGCCGATCAAGTTGCAGCGGACCGAGTCCCTGCCGCCGATCTTCTCGGAACCGGTTACGTTCGATCGCGACGTCGCCTCCGTGCAGCAATTCGCGCAACGCATCTCGCAATTGACGCACTTGCCGGCCCGTGTCGCGCCAAGCGCGCTACAAGGGAGCGATGGCGGCGCGCGGGCAAATGCCGGCGTGCCTGTACAGGGGGCAAAGCTTCCGCCGCTGCCACCCGGCATGGGTGGCGATACCGGTGCGCTATCGAGCAGCGCACCGGGCAACGACGCTTACGGCTATGGCGGTACAGTGCATATCGCTTACCGGCATGGCGATCTCCAAGGTTTGCTCGATGCGGCGGCCACGCGCTTCGGTTTGTCTTGGAAATATGCTGATGGTGCGGTGGTTTTTTACCTCACTGACACGCGTACGTTTCAGGTGGATGCGATACCCGGCGATGCCTCGATCAATGCAAATGTCATGAGCGGTGCGAGCAGTGATTCGGGAGGTGGCAACGGCGCTGGCGGCAACAGTGGATCGGGCGGCTATGGCAGTGGCGGCGCAATGACGTCGGGAAGCGGCGGCAATGGCAATGGTCAGTCGAGCGTCACATCGAACAACACCGCAAATACCGTCGTGAATTCGACGTTGTCGGTCTATTCCAGTCTGCGAGCATCGATTCAAGCCATGTTGTCGCGCCGCGGCACGGTGGTGACGTCGCCGGCAACCGGCACGATTACGGTAACGGACACCCCGGACGTGCTGGCCCGTGTGGGTTCGTTCATGGACGAGGCGAATCAGTCGCTGTCGAAACAGGTGCTGATCAACGTCACCGTGTTGTCCGTTACCTTGTCATCGGAGGATAACTACGGGATCAATTGGAATGCGGTATACCAGGCCCTTGGCAGCGCTTTCAGCCTCAGTGGCGGTTTCGCGTCAACGGTATCGAATCCCGTGTCGCTGTCGGCAAACGTGATTTCACCGCGCAGCCGTGCATCGGGTACCGCTTCAATGATTTCTGCGTTGTCGCAGCAGGGAAAGGTGCGGCGCAAGACATCCGCATCCATCACCACATTGAATAACCAGCCAGTGCCTGTTCAGGTCGCTACGCAGCAGGGCTATCTCGCATCGGTTTCCACAACCGCCACATTGAATGTGGGCACGCAGACGTCATTGACGCCCGGGACCGTGACGACCGGGTTCAACATGACATTGTTGCCGCATGTACTCGATGATGGCACCGTGTTGATGCAGTTCTATACCAATATTTCTTCTCTGTCGTCATTGACCACCGTATCGAGTGGTAACGAGCAGATTCAAACGCCCGAGGTGGCTACGCGTAACTTCTTGCAACGTGTCTCGATGAAATCCGGCGAGACCCTGGTGCTGAGCGGTTACGAAGGAACTGATGACAATCTGACGCGTCAGGGGGTGGGACGGCCGGAGAACTATGCGCTGGGTGGCGGCTACGATGCGTCGCGC
The DNA here is from genome assembly GCF_034047095.1 of Robbsia andropogonis. Classification (NCBI taxonomy): domain Bacteria; kingdom Pseudomonadati; phylum Pseudomonadota; class Betaproteobacteria; order Burkholderiales; family Burkholderiaceae; genus Robbsia; species Robbsia andropogonis. The sequence goes on from NZ_CP139164.1 coordinate 555,904, forward strand.
AGCCGCGAAGTGATCGTGATTTTGATCACGCCGGTGACGATGAACGGCGCTTGATCTATGGCTATTCAGATTGTCCAGATTCAGCGGCAACGATTTGTCTGCGGATTGTTCTGGCAGTCGCTGTCGCGACGGCACGAGCTGCGTAAGGAGGCGGTCGAACTCGCGCAGAAGTTGAGCTTCGACCTGATGGTGTTACGCCTGGATCGTGGCGTTGCCGCAGTAGGATTCGCCAACGGTGGCGCAGGCATTCAGTCAGGATTGCCCTCGCTCGGCGTAATTGTCTCAAAAACCATCGCGCAAGAGGGGGCGTTTTACGAAGGGCGCCAGCAACCGGCCGCCAGTTGGCTAGGGGCGTTCAAGTTGCCGGATGGTCGCTGGGCCTATTTTGCCGTGCGCGATGGTACGTTTCTACCTAATGGCGAGATGGTCGGTACGGCGGAAGACGTCTTTGACCGACTGACCTCCGATTACGGATTAGGGGGGTGGAACGTGGTGATTGGCGACGGAGAGATCGAGTCGCTGGGTTTTCACAACTTCTATCCCCGCACGATCGATGACGTGTTGGGACGACGCCGTGGTCGGGTATCGGTGCCATCGAATGCGCGGCTGCGATTGGTCAAGCGACGCCTGTCGCCGTTGATGCTTGCGTTAATCGTTGGCGCATTGGCCTGTGTCGTGGTGGGCGTGCTTCTATGGATGCAGCATGTAAAACGCGAGCGCGAACTGGCGCAGGCGCGCGCCTTTGCCGCGGCTCGGATGCGTATTGCACAGGGACAGGCCGATCCGGGGCAACCCTGGCTGAGCCAGCCCCGCCCGGCGCGCTTCGCGCAGGCGTGCTTTGCTGCCTACGGGAATGTGGCGCCAGGCGGATGGGCATTGGATCGCTTTGATTGCCAGGGAACGGCCTACACCTATGTCTGGTCGCGTGGCGAGGCCAATATCGCGTTGCTGTTGCAGACTGTGCCTCAGGCGCAATTGGATTTGACGGGCGAAAAGGCCACGTTTAGCGGCGCGCTGCCGTTTGCGCGATCAATCGAGGGCGCCAGTGCGGGAGTGGCGCTGGACACCGAGTTGCTTGAAGCAAAGCAGGTCACGGCACGTCTGTTGAGCCGCTTCCAGACCCTGGGTCTGCAATTGGCGTTGACGCCTGAGGTGGTACGTCAGAGTCCGCCTGTTTTGCCTGCTGTCGCCGCGCGCGGACCGGGGATGACGGCCCCGCCGCCTTGGCATCGCTGGACCTGGCACGTGGCGTTGGACGGGATGTCGCCTACTACTTTTGCCACCTTGCTCGTGGAGCCCGGTGTACGAATCGAAAAACTGACGTATCGAGCGGCGATGTGGACCGCGGACGGAGTGCTGTATGCGAAGTGAGCGATCGAGATGGGGCGTCGTGGGCCGCGCTGCGGCAAGGCGATCGACTGTACGTACGTGGGCCTGGATGCTGCTGGCATCGATGCCATTGTGGTGGGGTGTTGCGGATGCGGTAGCGGCAAGTCCGACGCCGGTAGCGAGCGCGGCGCCGCTCGCCGCGTCGGGGCCAAGGCGCCTGGCGCCGCACGATGCCGGTGTCGTGGATAACGCAACGGTGGCTGATGCGGGGCATGCCGTCGGCACGCTGCCTTCTGGTGGACAGGAGGCGCTGTCGTCCGGGGATGCCGTGCAACTGCAGCAGATGAACGCGGCATGGACGCCTGATGCGGCGCGCCGCATGACCGCGCTTGAGGAGCAGACCATGTTGCTGAATGCTGAATTGAAAAAGCTTGATGTGCAACAGAAAATCGCGCAGCGCCGTGCCGAGATCGCCAAGATCGACGCGGCCTCGCAGGCGGGGCTCGCATCGGATATGGGCGGTAGCGATGCCGCGGCGAATGGTACCCGTGACAGCGCGATAATCGCTGGTTTGTCGGTCGTGGCGATCGAAGGATTGGGTCGCCGCTACACCGCCACCATGCAGTCTGCCAATGGGCGGCAGTTCGATGTCACGCCAGGCGACATGTTGCCTGGACGTTTGCGCGTTGCGAACATTTCGCCATCGACGGTCACTATCCGACGTGCGGATGGGCGTTTGATCTCGCTCGTGATGTCGTCGTCACCGGACACAATGGTGGGTCTGAACGGCGTGCCCCCTTCCGATGCCGGTGCCGTGCGCGATATGCGCGGTAACCTGGTACCCGGCTTGCCGACACACTGATGGATGTTTTGATTTGATCGCTGCCTGCATGCCGATTCGTCTTTCGTGGCGGCGCTTTTTTGCAGGCGGTTGCCCGTCTCAACTTTGCTTTTCCTACTGATGCCAGGGTGATGCCGATGTCGTATCCGTCGAACCCAAAGGAAGAATCCGGCAGCAAGTTTCAATCCGCCGATGTTGCCTTGCCGGGCGCGGCTCATCCATTGTCCGGTGAGGGCGCCTGGGCGGCAAGCAACGAAGAACGCAAGCTATTGTGCCTGCTCGACGATGGTCGCCTATTGGTGGCTGAAGGGCACGAAATGAGTCATTACGTGCTGTCGTATCGTGCGCGGCTGGATCGCTTGCAACACGCGTATCGTTGCGAGGCCGTCGGCCTTGACGAGATCCGGCGCGCGTACGAGGGGTTGCGTCGCGATGGAACCGGAGAACGCATCGATCATACCGCCATGCAGATGGCGGCGAAAGAACTGATCGGCCAGGCTTGCAGGGAACGTGCCTCGGACATTCATATCCGCGTCAAGCAATTCAGTACGGAAGTGCTGTTCCGCATTCATAACGAACTGGTGCGGGTCAGTGAGCAGACCCGTGAATACGGTAACCGGTTGTTGGCCACGCTTTACTCCGCGATGGCAACAGTATCAGATAACACCTATAAGCCCAGTGAACGTCAGGATGCCAGCATCAGCGACCGCGATAAGCTGCCTGACGCGTTGTTCGGCGTACGGATCGCGACGGCCCCCACCAGTATCGGCAACCTGATGGTGCTGCGCCTGCTCTACAACGATGCGGGCGACACCATGGATCTGCGGCATCTTGGTTTTTCAGGGGCGCAGGCCGAATTGATTGAAGATGTCAAACATATGCCGCACGGCATGAACATCATCAGTGGCCCGACCGGCTCCGGAAAATCCACGACTTTGCAGCGGGTGTTGTTGAGTCAGATCGCGGAGTACAAGGGCAGCACCCATGTGATCACGGTGGAGGACCCGGTGGAGTATCCCATCGCCGGCGCGGTGCAGACGCCGGTGACGAATGCGATCACGGAAGAAGCGCGAACGCTCGCCTTCTCCGCTGCAATTTCGAATGCAATGCGGCTCGACCCGGACACGATCATGATCGGCGAGGTGCGCGATGGCGCATCGGCGCGCAGTGCGCTGCGTGCATCGATGACAGGGCATCAGGTATGGACTACCGTGCATGCGAACGGGGCACTGGCGATCATCGATCGTCTTGTCGATCTGGGGCTACCGCTGGCGATGATCACCGATGAATCGGTTGTGACGGGTTTGATCAGTCAGCGCCTGGTCAAGTTGCTGTGCCCGCATTGCCGTATCAATCTGTCGCGTGCCGCCGCGTCCGTGGACGATGCGTTGGTGGCGCGTGTGCGCCGTGTCGCGGGAACCTCATTCGATGCAGTGCATCTGCAAGGACCTGGTTGTGATCACTGCAGTGGTCGCGGCACGGTTGGCCGCACCGTGGTGGCCGAGGTCATTCGTACCGATGCGCGATTTTTTGCACTGCTGCGCAGCGGTGACAAAACCGCCGCGCAAGATTACTGGCTTTCGACGTTAGGCGGACAGACCTTGGCTGAGCATGCCGTATGCAAGGTCGCCGAGGGCCTGGTGGACCCGCGGATGGCGGAGCGTATTGTCGGTCCGCTGGCGGCGCGCCGGCTGCCGGTACGCATGCGGGCACTCGCTGTTGCGAACGGCGTCGACGCGGCAGACGGGGCAGACGATTCAGATAGGCATGCATCGCCGTCGCATGGTGGTGACATTGTCGCGCTGAGCTCGTTGCGCGGCGCGCGGTCCGAGGAGCAGTCCGAGTTCGGGGCCGAGCATGGCTATTGACATCCACCGCCTTTGGGCTCGGTTTCAGACCACCGCGGAAGTGCGATTGCGCTTGTATCGCAAGATTGAAAAGATGCTTGTAAACGGTTTGCCGCTTCTCAAGGTACTAGAGGAATTGGAGATGCGTGCGTCGGATCGCGGCCGCAAGCCTAATGAGCCGGAAGCGATCTTGCTGGGTGAGTGGCGGCGGACGGTGCAGAACGGGGGGGCCCTGCATGAAGGCATGGCGGATTGGGTGCCGCAGCAGGAGCAGATGATCATCATGGCGGGGGAGCAGTCGGGTCGCGTGGAAGTGGCGTTGCGAGCGGTGACGTCGGTGGTGGCATCTGGCAGAAAGATTCGCAACGCGATTCTGGCCGGGCTGGCCTATCCGCTTGCATTGCTGGCGATGACGGTAGCCTATCTCTATTTGTTTGGGCTGTATGTCATCCCGCAATTTGGGATGATTGCGCCGCCCGATCAATGGCACGGGAGCGCGCGGTGGTTGTACCTGATGTCCCACTTCGTACGAATCTGGTTGATATGGTGTTTGCTTCTTGCCAGCTTTCTCGCGGCGGGGCTTGTGTATGCGTTGCCGCGTTGGCGCGGCCGGTTTCGGAACCTATTGGATAACATTCCACCGTTTTCGATATACCGAATGATGGTGGGAACGAGTTTCCTGACCGCATTCGCCTCACTGCAGACCGCCGGTTTCACCGTGGAGAAGTCTTTGCTGCGCTTGACGGAGCAGGCCAAGCCCTGGCTCGCGCAACGGATCGACGACATGCTGTTCGGCGTCAAGTCCGGCCTCAACGTCGGCGAGGCGATGAAAAATACCGGTTACCACTTTCCGTCGCGCGAAATCGTGGACGACCTCTGTATCTATGCCGAATACAACGGTTTTGCCGATGCATTGAAGACGATTGCCGATGAGTGGATGGAGGCAGGCATCGAGCGCGTTGGCGTTCAAATGCGCGTCTTCAACGGCGCGGCCATTTTGATCCTCGCGATCCTCCTTGGTGTGCTGGTCACCGGTTTTTTCGGGATACAGCATGAGATTGCGGCAATGACGCGCACGATGCGTTAGCGCCGTCCGCCACGGCGTTTATGACACGCCCACGCAGTGGGTCTTTCAAGCATATAGAGGTTGATGATGAGCGAACATATCCAGAAAACCTTGTTGAACCGAGTAATGCAGCACCGGGCGAGTTATCGTGTACGCCAGCGCGGCGCGTCGCTGCTGGAAGCGGTCGCGTATCTCGGGGTGGCGGCCATTGTCGTGATCGGAGCGATTGCATTGTTGCGCAGCTCATTCAGCAGCGCGAGCGCCAATGGTCTGAGCGAGCAGGTGAATGCGATTCAGTCAGGTGTCAAGAAACTCTACATGGGTCAGGGAGCCGGTTACAGCGGCATCAGTATCGGTGTCCTCGCCAGCGCGGGGGGATTGCCTTCGACGTTGACCACCACCACGTCCGGTACCGATTCATCGGCCACGACGGTCTCCAATGCGTGGGGTGGCACGGTGGAATTGACCGCTGCATCTTCAAACAATGGCTTCAATATCATTTACACACAGGTTCCGCAGGATGTCTGCATCAACGCGTTGACATCAGGCGGGAGTTGGTCGTCCATCACGGTCAATTCCGAGACGATAAGTACATTTCCGGTATCGCCGTCGGTCGCTGCATCCGACTGCACGACCGAGAATTCGATTACGTGGGTTTCCATCTGACCGCACACGTCCGTCCATCCTATGCTCGCACTCTGGATTCTGGTTGCCTTGCTGACGATAGGCGGCGCTTATGCACTGGTGGATCAGCGTGACATGGCAGTGCCGCCGCAAATGAACGAGCAAACGCTTGCGGGCAGCATGGCGGCCTATCGCGCCGCAGTGGTTGCGTTCGCACGCACTCAGACTGCTTTTTCAGGATCGGCGACCGACGCACAATTGCAAGCCGTCACGCCTGGCGCGACGGCGGATGACCGATGGCAGAACTATATTGCGCCAAACAATGGCGACGCCAATGGTAGTGTTGTCGTGATCTACACGACGAAGACCGATGCCGCCCCCGCCATTGCCGGAATCGAACGCTTGTCATCCGGTTCCGCGTTGGCGGGTGTTGCCGCATCGGGTCATATCGTCTCGCCTGGCAATCCCGCTATTGCGTTGCCCACCGCGATTGCCGCCGTGGTCCCCGACGGCACACCTGTATGGATGGCGCAAGCTTACGGTGTGACTGCACTGTCGAGCGTGCGCACGCGCACGCCTACATCTGGTTTCGCGCTGGTGGAATTGCTGGCGGCACTGGCTATTCTCGGGCTTTTGCTGGCAGGGGTGGCGTCGATGATCAATACATCGCTGCAAGACGCAAAAGGCCAGCAGACGGCGTCTTATCAGGCCGCCCTGGCGACTGCCGCGGCGAAGGTCGTTGCAAACAACGCATCGGCATTGCTGGACAGTGCCACCGCGACGACACCGGTCGTCATCGGCCTGACCACGGCGACAAATCCCAGCTACGCGCTGTCGACCTATCTTCCCGACGGCATCGGTACACGTAATGCCTACGGGCAAACGCCTTGCCTACTGGTCTATGCGAACGCGGCGCATACGATGCTGCAGGGATTGCTCGTGACCGAAGGGGGGGTGTCGATATCGGACGATGCGCTCGGTTATATCGCCGGCAACGCCGGGCAGGGAGGGGGCTCTATTCCTGCGACGAACAACGCGTCGGGGGCCGCGTTGGGTGCGTTCGGAACTTGGAGCGTCGCGACACCGAACCCGTCCGGCAAGTCCTGTTCTGGAACGGTGACCGGCGTGGGACATTTGGTCAACGAGGTGACCACGAACGCTACGAATGCGCAGGACGCCGACTTTCTGTATCGCGTTGCCGTGCCAGGCGATCCTACGGCTAATGCGATGCAAGTGCCGTTGATCCTGGCAAAGGAAACGCTGGGCGCGGCGTGCACGGCCGCGACCGGTGCGATTGCAGCGGACGATCAGAATCACGTATTGTCCTGCGTTGCCGGAACATGGCAACCGGTCCCGTTGCTGCATTGGCGTGATCCTGTCGTCAATGCTACGGACCTCTCCGCGATGACGAATCCACAGACCGGTGACGTGGCAATGACAACGGCCACCGGTCGTGCCTACACGTTCAACGGTGCATCCTGGCAAGCACTTGCGGTTGATGAAAACGGTGTTCTGGCGTTGGGCAATCAGGAAACGGTCGGTGCCGCGTGCGCCGCCACGCAAGCCAGTACCACGCCCGTATCCACCGATGCCAAGGGCCGCGTCCTATCTTGCCAAAATGGCACGTGGCAGACGCAAAGCGAGGTGTTGCCGGCGTTGAACGTCGTGGGGTGCGAGACAATCATGTCGAGTCCAGGCGCGACGGATTACACTTGCACCACGGTGCCGAATGCCTGGACGATAAACACGACCAATAACACTTATACGACCATACATACGGAAACCGTCACGCTGAACAAGGCCGGCATGATATCGGCAAGTTCATGGGCGCACATGAATGACGGTGTCTGTGAAGGCAATGGCGTGATGGGTACTGGACATAATGCGCAAGAAAGTCAGTCGCTCGACGTGTTCGACAGTTCGGGTAACACACTGTCGCATACCGAGTCGATGGGGCCGACCTTAAAGGACGACTCCGGCGGTATCAACAACACGCTGAATACCGCGCAAAATGCCGGCACCTACACGGTTCAGGTCACGACGAACTGGGCGACGTATGCGGGCATCACGACCCCCTGGACGAGCAGCTATTGCGATACGGCGGGCAATCCCATTTCCAATTCTCCGCTCGTCGCAGGCTGGAGCGTGAATACGTATTACTGAAGCAGGCGTATATCGGCGCATTTGACTGCACCCCTGGTGACTGCGGGTGCGCGTGCATGGCTTCGTATGAAGCCTGCGTCTGGCGAACCGCGGTTGCGATATCGGAAGCAACCCCACCTCAGTCTTTCGCTTGCGTTGACCGGATTTCGCCGGACCGCAATGATGCATCTCGGAACTCTTCTCCTTGGCTCAACGACCATTCCGTGATGCATACCATGAAATCACTTGTCACCTTGTTGCTCTGTGCCGTAGCACTGTTCGCCATGAGCGTTGCGCCTGTCGATGCCGCGCAAGTGCAATGGCGGTCGGCGCAGATCGATTACACCGCCGATGCGAAGGACGTCAAAGACGTATTGCATGACTTTGCGGCCAGTCAGGGCATTCCGGCAAATATTTCGCAAAGCGTCTCCGGCAATGTGACCGGCAAATTCCAGATGTCCCCGCAACGCTTTCTCGATACCCTTGCATCGACATTTGGCTTCGTCTGGTACTACGACGGGCAGGTGCTCGACGTCGTGACACCTGATGCGATGAAGAGCCAACTGATTCGTCTCGACCATGCGAGCGCCGAGGACTTGCGCGAAACACTTCGCGAGATGCACGTCAGTGATCCGCGCTTCAGCATCACCTATGACAGCGCGCAGGGCGCTGCCATTGTCAGCGGCCCTCCGAATTACGTGAAGCTGGTATCCGACATCGCCGAGCGCCTGGATTCCAATACCGAGCATCGCGCCGGCACGGTGGTCAAGGTTTTTCCGTTGTATCACGCCTGGGCGATGGACCGCACCACGGACGCCGATGGTACGACGATCAATCTGCCAGGTGTGGCAACGGTGCTGAACAGCATGTATCACCCGAATGAGAACAACGCGGGTGCGTCTTCGGCGAATAAAGCGGCAACGAGTATGACGAACGTCAAGAAAGTATCGCCGATGAATAATATCAATGGCTATCCCGGCGGTCAGGGGAGCAATAGTGTCGCGCCGCCTATTCCGTCCAGCGTGCAGGGCCAGATGGCTGGATTCGGCAATTCGCAACCGGGCCTTCTGGCAGGGCTGAGCGGGCAGGCATCACCGCAATTACAAAGTGCTTCGAGCAGCGGCGACAATCAGCAAGGCGGGGGGCGGCAGAAGGACCAGTCGTTGCCGGTGATCGTTGCCGACCAACGGACCAATTCGGTGCTTATACGCGATACGCCGGACCGCATGGACCAGTATCCGGCATTGATAGAAAGGCTGGATATAAAGCCCCAGTTGGTCGAAATCCAGGCACAGATCTTTGAGGTGGATGATTCGGTCATCGATCAATTGGGCATCAATTGGACGGCGCATAATGGCCATGTCGACCTCCAGACTGGTAATGGCCTGACCGCACAGAACACCTACAATGGCACGTTGTCGCAGAATTTCGGGACGACGACGCTGGCGGGAGGCGCCACCGCGGCGGCGGCGCCTGCGGGCGCGGCATTGACAACCGTGATTGGCGGCGCGGGCCGCTACCTGATGGCAAACGTGGCCGCATTGGCGGAGACGAACAAAGCGAAAATCGATGCGAGCCCGAAGGTGGCCACGCTGAACGACATCGAAGCCGACATGGCAAACCAGACGCAATTCTTTGTGAGGGTGTCGGGCTACACATCGGCGGACCTTTACAGCGTCTCTACGGGGGTCTCGCTACGAGTGCTGCCGATGGTGGTCGATGAGGATGGCAAGCGACAGATCAAGCTCGATGTGTCGATACAGGATGGGCAACTGAGCGGGCAGACTGTCGACAACATACCCGTGATCACAAGCAGCAATATCAATACATCCGCGTTTATCAATGAAGGCGAGGCGCTGTTGGTCGCCGGCTATAAGGTGGACAAGATGACACGTGATCGTACGGAAGTGCCGGGCTTGTCGAAGATTCCTGTGATTGGTGGCCTGTTCCGCTATCACGACAACGAAGACAGCCATATGGAGCGGCTCTTCCTGCTGACGCCGAAGGTCATCGATCTGTAACGCATTGCTGCCAGAAATCGCTACGCGGGAAAGCCGTTTCGTGATTGACCAGGTTCGCCGTGCCTGCTACCCCAAGCCACCGCATACAGCGTCCGCTGGCGTGCAGTAACGCAAGCCAGTGGGCCGTGGCGCTACAAGGTGTTCCGACTTCCCGAAAAGTCATCATGGCAACGTGCTGTTGATACAGTTCTTATAGGCGAGATCGTGCACTTGTTGTGCCGTGCCGGCGTACTGCCGTTTGGTGTAGTACATCCCGATGGCTTCTCCACCAAACAAATCGACGACTGACTTTGCGAGGCGGTCCTTTGTTGCTTTCTCACGTGCGTAGGCGACCGTTTCCGCCTGCGGCTTGCCCGCATCGCGCATTGCTGACAGCGTAACAAGAAAGTCGGCGAAATACAGGCAATCTCCAGGCTTGTTTTTCGCGTAGATCGGTGTCGAAAACGTGATTGCCGCCGCGGCGAGCAACATGATGGACAGTTTGAACATCGTATCGGCTTGCGCTAACGAAAGAGGTAGCCTGCGCTGCTTCCTCTCCGCGAAAGCGGTGTCCGGCAGCAATGTGTTGGTCGGCGAGGCGCCCGGAACAAAGACGGGTGAGGGGGTAGCATCAATGTGTAAGCTAAGGTGCGGCATTATGGCGAGCATCGAGTGGCGTGAGGCCATATTTTATACCGTGTCTCGCGTCTGCCTTTCGCAAATAAGTAATCTGCAGTATTACCAGGTTCGTTAGCACAAGCCTAATCTCGCCCGGTATCGATGTGATGCGACGGAAATGGGACTGGTGCTGTATTGTTAAAATAGTTATAAATTTGAAAACAGATTGCAGTTTATGATGAAAATCCGTATTCAAATAGTTGACGATTTTCGCGATCCCCGACTGCTGATGCCGGTGATATTTTGACAAGGTGAGTCTACGACAATTGGGCAGGCACGTCTGATTCGCGTGGTAAAATTGCCGCACACGTACCCTGTCTATTCTAGAGTCATATTCTCGTAATACGAAATACGACACACCCACAGATATTCAGATTTTCCCGATAATCCCATCTATTGGGAAATCGGGCCGGGGATCCATTGCGACAATCAGCAATCAGATTGCGAATGCTTCGCGGTCCTTGCCTACAATCCACTTCGGTGGTTTGCCACGGCCAGACCACGTCGTGCCGCTTTCCGGATCGCGGTAACGCGGTGCCACGGGTTGGCGATTTGCACTGCGCGCGGGGCGACCAACTTTCGGTCCTAGACCCACTTCATTGGCTTTGAGGTCGTATAACGCGATCAGCTTGCGGCATTCCGTCACTGCGTCGTGGCGTGCAACCGTGCGTTGCGTCTCGATTTCCTTATCCAGCGCTGCTCGTTGTTCCAAAAGCGCGGCCAGATCTAATTTCTTATCAGCTTTCATTTTTTAAGTTTGGCTTGAGAGTTACAAATATGCGAGAAGCATCCCGATCCAGGCGACAAGCACCAATCGCGCGTTACCGCATATTATCCGGCCAGGTAGTAGAAGATTTTTCTCTTCCAACGTGGACGGTAATTTGGCAATAGCGTATCGATGACAGGGCAAGTTACTTGCGAAATAGATCCATCGCTTGTCACCCAAGGCGAAAGATGCGCCGATATTCGAATAAAGTAAAGCATTAAATAGAAACACAAGAATTACCGTAGTTTATACATTGTTATGACATTTGGGGCAAAGAGGTATGCAAGCGCTATTCACGAGCTTGCGACATCAAGAGGAATTTTAGATGATTGTTACAAAACTTGAACAGAATCTAACCTTATCTATCGATTTACTCCGATTGTCGCTTAATCAAACGCGCGTGACACCTTGGCGCGTTAGCGCCCGTATGCAGGTGCTATCAGCGCATCGGAGGTCCGAGCCTTCTGAAGGCTGGGACAAAACCGGAGTAATTCTTAATTTTTAGTGCGAGGTAAGAACGTTCCGCATTCCCGTCTGAATGAAGAAGTAATACCCACGCGGCACGCGGGTCCTTGTATCGCTCCTGTCAACTCAAATGAGATGCGTCGTGGGTACGGCGCGCGCGGCGTCTTGTTGCAGCACCGGCATGACATCGTGTGCAAATCGCCGCATCGATGCCAGGACACGCGGGTGCGAGAGATCGCCGAACCAGAAGCTGGCGCTGAAATAATCGCAGCCTAGCCCTTCCCTGATGCGCCGCAACTGATGGATACATTCATCGGTGTTGCCGATGATTAGATGATCGTCGCGTAATTGCGCATCGGACGGCTCACCCGGAATTGCTTCAACAGGCACATGACCATCGACGACGCCTCCCTGGCAGAAGCGCATGCGCCATGTCGCGCGTCCGTTCCAGCGCGCCTGTGCAATGGCGTCGGCGGCATCCGCTTCGTTTTCGGCGACATACACCGGTCTCTGAGTTCCGATACGTAGGCCCACCAGACGTGGTGCGAGGTCCGGATAGGCCAACCTTGGATTGGTCAGACGCGAGATAGGCTCCAGTACACCGGTAAACATATTCGCTCCATGCGCAACAGCCCTTTCGATACTCTGCCGTTTGCTGGAATTCACGACCATCCAGACCGGCATCGTTCGCTGCATCGGTTGTGGCACGAGATGGGTTGGCGGTGTCGTGAAATGATTGCCCGCAAATGAAAAGGATGGGCGGCGAAGCGCCGTAAGCAATAGTTCCTGGGCTTCCTCATCGCGCTGTACATTAGTCGTTCGGTTGATCTGGAAGCGCTCATATTGATAACGCTGGTACCCCATCCCGATACCCAGTTCGGCGCGTCCACGGCTCAGTACATCCAGGGTCGCGATTTCTTCCGCTATGGTCAAAGGATGGTGAAGCGGCACGGGAACGATCGCCGGACCCAGGCGGATACGATGCGTGCGCGCAGCGATATGGGCAAGAAGCAGTAATGGCCGCGACGAATGGGAGTAATTGGTGAAGTGATGCTCGGCAAGCCAAAAGTGACTGAAGCCCAATGCCTCCGCGCTGCACGCCATATCCATTGCACGGGCGTATGACTCGCCGGCAGGTCGGGGAGAGGCGGCAGGCATCGTCAGAAAAAGACCGAATTGCATGGTGAATTCCTATCGGGGAGCGATGATCGATGCCGTATTAACGGACATTGCATCTGCTCCTCACTTACGCGATCCGAAGCCGCGACGTCAAATCCGAATTGCAACATTACGAGAAGCTGTCAATCATGGCTGTGGTCGCGCCGAAGTCTTTCATGATCTTGAATCATCGACAAAATCAATGCCATGCATATTTAGCACGATCGTGCGAATCATGTTACAGAACCGACTTTTTGTTTCATTGAAATATCATAAATAAGACTCATTATCGTTTCTGCAGAGTGATTGTTGCAGTCAGTAAAACACTCGTTTCGGCGTTGTATGGAGAAAATTACCGATACAGGTGAAATGCGTGTCAATAAGCTGATGATCGTGTAATGTCCCTACAATTGAAATAGGCCACGTTCGTTGTATGATCCATTGCGTACGATCCGCACGCGGTAAGCTTTAGCGAGGTTTTGTGTCATGAAACAGCCTAGGAATTATTTGCTTTGTGCATGTGCGGCAAGGGTTAGTTAAGAGGTGGATCTGACTTGTTAAAGGGTAGATCGGCCAACCGGGAATCAACCGTTAAAACGTTGAGGGCTTGGTGAAAGGATCAGTGATTGCAATGCGCGAAGCCGAATCATGATCGGCAAGCCGCTGGCAAGCGGAATGCGCGATGACGTCCTGGCAGCGGTCTTGGAGAGCCAGCCCTGGGGCACGCTCGTACTGGACCGCGCGCGGTGCTGTGTCTACGCCAGCGCCGGTGCGCTGCGTTTGCTGCAACAAGATGCACCGTCCGGGCTGTCCATCGACACTTTGCTACCAACACTGGCCGAAGCGATTCGCCGTCAAATAAATGCCCGTGAAGTTGGCGCCGACAGTCACTTTTACGCCGCGAACTCCCCGCGTGACCGGGCTGGCGATGCAGTGCAAGCCGAGGCGTTGCAGGATCGGTCATACCGCCAATCCATCGGGGAGGTGCTTGCACGTGGACTCGAGGTGCCGGTTGGCGCGCAGTGGCTATGGGTACGTGAAGCGCCATTGCGTATGCATGGTGCAGCGCCATCTTATGATGCGGGATTGACGACGATGAGTCTTGTCGATGCGACTGATATGCGACGCGCGTTAGATGAGCGGATGGCATCGTTGCGTTTCATGTCGCACGATTTGCGTTCGCCACAGAACGCCATACTTGCGCTGACGCAATTGCATGACCAAGATCGTCAGGCGTTTGACGAATGTGGCGGGTTGCAGCGGATCGGCGAACTTGCCCGTTTCGCGCTATCGCTTGGTGATGATTTTGTCTTCGACTGTGTTGCCAGCGGCTGGCAGCATCGGGATGCCGCCCGTTTCGATTTGTGCGCGTTGCTGAAGACGTTGGTGCCGCAGTGGAACGTGGCTGCCGTGTATCGCGGCGTGTCCCTGCGCGTGTGGCTGGCGGACGGGCACGCTGCCTGGATGCACGGTGTGAAAGTGTTCGTTTCACGGGCTTTGCAAAATCTCGTCGACAACGCGATCCAGGCCTCGCCCCGGAATGCGGTGGTGGCGCTCTCGGTCAGCACGCGCGAGAACACTGTGGTGGTCACGATTCAAGACGAGGCCGGGGGTTTGCCAGGCCTGGCCGCCTGTCGGGACGTACCGATGACGGATTTCGAGTCGATGGCGGGGCATACGCGCACGGGACAAGGCCTGGGTCTGCGACTCAGTGAAAAGGTGGTCCGGATGCATGGCGGCAAGCTATGCGCGCGTCCGGTATGGGACGACGATACCCGGCCGAGCGCGGATGTGGACGTGGTGATGCGGAGCGGGAGTGGCCGATGCGTTGGTACGGTCTTCGAAGTAATGCTGCCGGCGTTGGCGGTCGGGCGCATGGCCCGCTCCCGAATGGCCGCGGCACAGGTTGGAACGCAGGGGAGCGGGGCGGGGCCGCGGGCACGTATCAGCGGGCTTGAGGCCCGCGATGCGCGTCGCGGTAGCTGAAGCCTGCGGATCGGATATCGATGATATACACATAACGAAGCGCGGCCGTTCAGCGGACGCCATCAGACCAGCGAGGCTGCACGGACGGTTCCGACGGTTTCGCATAGCGGGAGCCACCGTGTATCGGCGGAGCGACGCTTGCACGCGTCGGGAAGCGCGCGCCGGTCGCAAGTAGACAACCGAGCCCATGGCTCAGAATCGATTGACGGATATGATGCGCAAGTCGACACGGATTTTATTGGTTGAAGATGATCTGGTGCAGCGCTCGCTATTGACTTCCTGGCTAAAAGGCGAGGGCTACCAAGTGGAGGCGTTTGAAAATGGGCTGGATGCTCGCGCGCACCTTTCGGATCACTGGGCGGACCTGATCATTCTGGATTGGGACATTCCAGGTATCCCCGGCGACAAGCTGCTGGCCTGGATTCGTGGCCGGTCGAGGTCGATGGTGCCGGTAATCTTCCAAACGGTGCATTCGTCGGAGCACGACATCGCTCGCATCCTGGACACGGGTGCCGACGATTTTCTGGTCAAGCCGTTTGACAAGCTTGTTCTGCTGGCTCGTATTCGCGCGTTGCTGCGACGTTTCACCAATCAAAGCACCGAAGGACGGCGGATGATCGTTGGTGACTATTCGCTCGACAAAAGCAACTTGACGATCTCCGGATGCGGGCACACCCATACGCTCGGGACGAAGGAGTTCGAGCTGCTGTGGTATCTGGCACAGCATCAGGGAACAGCCGTGCAACGCCAGGACATCCACTCGGTGGTATGGGGCTGGGATGGCGGCGCGCAGAGCCGGTCAGTCGATATGTACGTCAGCCGTTTGCGAGCGGCGTTGAAGCAGATAGGCGTCGACTGGACGATCCAGTCGGTCTATGCCAAGGGATATCGCCTGCATCTCCCCGAGCGACCTTTCTCAGCCGACGCGGCGGGCGGCGCGGGCGGTGATGGCGGCATAAAGGACCTCTCGGCAATGGATCGAAGGCCTGACGGCGACGAACCTGCACGGCGGAAGTCCCTGGACACCACGCTCGCGGGACGTAATCATCGCAATGCGCAATGGACGGACATGGCCACGCCTGTCCCAACGTATTGATCCGTGCGGGCTTGGAATATTGCCCTGCTGAGCGTGGCGTTCGTATCCGCATGGGTGGTGCCTTCCTTTGGTGACGAAACCGGCGCACGGTTGCCACATCGATCTCCGGCGTGGCAGGTCTCGCGGTTTCGCTATACCGCGGCGCATACCCCGCTACATGAAATGCTCGACGTCCTGTCGGCACTGACGCATGTGGTCATCGATCAGGACGCGGGCTTGCGCGGTTTCGTCGATGGCCGATTCGACATGCCGCCGCAACGCTTCCTCGACTGGTTGACGGACCATTACGGTCTTGCCTGGTATGACGATGGCGCTGTGCTGCATATTGGCGCACGTGCCAACGATCACCCATTGCTGGTGCGACTCAACTATGGCAATGTCGGCGATGTACGCGCACTGTTGCGTCGTGCCGGGCGTCTTGATGCGCGTTATCCATTTTCAGATGGGCCGATCGATGCGCGCGCCGTTGCGACGAGGGTGATACAAGCGGACAGGATGCCGGACGACAGACTGCTTCGCATCACGGGACCTGCCGCCTATCAAGCCCTGGTGCTGAATGCGGCGCGCTTGGTGGAGCAGGCCGCGCAGCTGCGTGCGATCGACCGGACAGGGGCAGGCGCCGCGATGCCGCCGCTGGCGGTCCGCGCCATTACGCTACGCTATCGGTCCGCGGCCGATCGCATGATCATGGTTGATGGTCATCGCACGACGATCGATGGTGTCGCCAGTCAAGCACGGCGGGTGTTGATTCCTTTTGACGCGGCCCGGCAGGGTGTGATCGAATTCTCCCCGGCGTTGCCGGCATTGGCAGCCGATCCGCAAACCAATACGGTGCTGATCCGAGACCGCGCGGACAAGCTCGACGTGGATCAGGCTGTCGTCCAGACTTTCGATCGCCCCGGTGGAACAGTAACCATCGATGTCGTATCTGTGCGGGTTGCCGATGACGACATGGTGTCCATGTTGCATGCGTTGATGCGATCCGGCGATGAAAAGGACGGTACGTCGGAGGCCACAGCGCTCGCCAAAAATGACGGCGACGATATGGCCGCTGTGGCCCATCCGTCGAGCGCGTTGCGCGATGAGGCGCATGCATCTAACGATGACGTACCACACCCGCCCGATGCGGTGCTGCCGGGAATCGCCGATCCGGCGGCCGGCGCGCAGAGCAGGCATTGGCTGATTCGTGCGGACGATCAGCGCCGTGCGTTGCGCGCGCGGATCGCTATGCTGGTGGCGCGGCGCCACGCATCGATCCAGCTCGACGATGTGATGATTGCCTCGGATGGTGTCATGACGGCGCTGGAACGCATAATGCCGGCGTCAACGTCAACGTCAACGTCAACGTCAACGTCAACGTCAACGTCAACGTCAACGCGTGGCAATGGCCAATCGCTGGCACCTCCGATTGATACGGTGTCACTGCGCGTGGTTTCCACCGCTCCCCCGAGTGCGAATGCCTCCGTGGTGCAGTCTGTGATGGCTCGGCGCACGACTGACGTAACGGCGTCGGCTGCGCGATTGGCGATCGAATTACGAGCCGGTAATGTCATTCATGTCATCCGCTGCGTCGTGCCTGAGAAACAGACTCTGGTGCTGTTGGACCCGGCGGGCGAAGGTTACATGCGCGTTACGTTGCTGAGGCCGCAACGGCAAGGTTAGCGCCGGCTCTCCGCATCGGTTTGTCATGCCCGCAACCATGTGTAGTCGCCGTTGATCAGGCCGGTAAACATTTCGTCGCTCGATTCGATGATGTTGGATCGCCAATAACGGCCGTGCTCCGCATAGTGCGTGAACAAATCAGCGACAACCGTGCCATCGACATCATCGCTCAACGGCAGACGTAGTATTAGCACAATGCTGCCGGTATCGGTATCCAGTCCCAGTTGTGCCTGGTCCTGTGCGTAGATCAGAAGATTTGCTTCCAGCAACAGCCGGAACACGAGCAGGGTACGGCCCGCTGTGACGGTGCCGTAGTGAAAGTTCACATACATTGCTTCCGGGTCGTTCTCGAAATGATCGAGGCGAACGTCAAAACCCTCCACTGTCAACGTGCGCGTTTCCAGCACGTAGTCGGGATCGGGAAGATCGACGACGGCGCAGACGTCTTTGACCACGTCGGCAAATAGTTCGATGCTCATGTAGACCTCGCCGATCGGGCTAGTCGCGTCCCGACACGCCGAATTCAAAAATGGGAAACCGCGGCGGTGATGCGCCGGGTCTTGGCCCGGAGCCTCCCCGCCTGGTTTCCCGGCAAGGGCGAGACCGCGAGGCGCCAGGCAAGCCAAGCACCCCACGAGCAGCCTGTATCAGCCCTTTTTGGACATGTCCTCCGTGTCCGACGCGCCGGTTTTTGCGACATTCAATACGGAATCCAGCATCGACATCTCGATCTGTGCATTGGCCGCGGCCATCATGGTCGGAATCATTGTCGACAGTTCGCTGGAGATACCGGCGGTTGCACCTGCTGCGGATGAGGAACCGAATGACATAGTGATGCTCCTTGAAAGTGAAGAAGTAAAAGCGAACGATATGGCATGCCCTATTTCAGGGGTCATGACGCAGTCATCTCGTTCTGGTCTACACCGGCTTTTTTGCCGATGTCTTGTTTGCGCGTTACCGCGCGAATGCATCTACATCATGCGTAACGTTGCCCGAGGCGCGGTACAGGCCGTCAGTGCATCGGGGTGTCGCCGTACGCCAGGTCGGCCATCCGTTCCACCATGCGCTGCGCCGCCACCATGCCGCGGTACAGCGTTTGCATGTCCGCGCGCTCGCTTTCGTTGCGGGCCTCGTGGGTCTTGTCGCTTATCCGCTGCGCAGTGGCCGCGAATGCGGCACGGATGGTGCTCACTCGTTGATGTGCATCAATCGATGTCAAAACGCTGGGCAGTTGCTTCAGTTCATGGCGTACGGCTTCGATCTCTTCGTACATGCTTTGCTCCGTTGTTTGGGTGGACAGCGTTGATGGCGATGTCCGGGGTCGGGGAACGTATTGTCAGTAGCGCGGTGTTTGTCGTACGGGTCAGTCAATGCGTGATCGCGCTGGAATGAACGACTCCCGCAGCGATGGATTGGGGGTCTCAAGTTCGTTCGACGCGGTGAACAGGTGCTTTACGCCGTCTTCTGTCTGCACGTATCGTGTGTCGCCTATGACAATCATCTCGGAATACACATTGAGGCCGGTGGTCGGGGGCAACTCGCCGACGTCCACGTCGATCCGCGTCACGTTTGCGTCCAGGTCCGCCTGTACGCGGTTCAGGTCGTCACGGAATTTCGAGATGGACGGCACCTTGCCGGTAATAGCAAACGCACCGTTGCCGATATAGCCAACCCGCAAACTGTCCGTTGCCAACGACTCCGAGAGGTTGGCGATATCGGTTTGCGCCACGTCGTACTGCCGGGCGATATCGGCGCCGGGGAACTGTTTGAAGACGTTGCGTGCGGTGATGTCATCGCCCGCCGTGCTAACCATCCCTTCCACAATCACGGCTTTTTCCCCGTGCGCCCGCACGTGCAGGTCTGCCAGGCGGGCTGCAAGCAGGGCACTCTGCACGCGTTGCGCCAGTGGCGTGCCGGTATCAGCGGAAGCAGGCGGCCGATGAAGCGTCTCGTACAGTAACGTAGTCAACACCACAATGACTGCGGCACCCATGGCGCCGGTGCAGACGTTGCGCAACCAGTGCTGCGCGCGCGTGGGTGGTTGCAACCAGGCGGTGCCGCCTGCATGGTTTTGGTCATCGTTGTGCGCGGACGTGGACCCTAATTGTTCGTCCGGCGCGTCGTCATCGTTCGCACTGTATTTGTTCGTATACATGCCGGCCAGCAATTGGATATCGGGTGGCCAGGGTTGATCTTCGTCACCGAAACACAAGGCGGTGTTTCCGAATGGGAAAGGGACAAAGTCCGGGATCAAAATGACGGACGGATCGAACGCATCGGCGTCATTGGCAACGGTGTCTTCATGAATTGCATTGTCGGAATATTCGTCTTCGCCATATCCCCTGCCGTGCCTGCGCGCGTTGGCCAACGCGCCGTACGTGTCATCGGCGTGCGGTGCCGCGGCTTCGTGATGTGCATCGAGCGCAGCAGGGCGGTTGTCAATCCGCTTGGCGCTGATGACACCATCGTCGCGCAACGAAATCAGCACTTCGTCGTCGTCCCAATCCGTGATGCAGATATCGGTATCGTCCGATCTGCCGACGCGATATGATCCTGGCGTCAGTCGCGCCTGGATGCCCGCGTGGGTGCCGGTCAGAATGCGAAGGATCTTCATGCCGATCTTCCAATTTGGTTAAGACTACGAATTTAAAATGACTGTGCTTTGACGAAGGCAGTGTACGGCGTCGATATCGTGTTCCAAGACCTTGATGCGAAGCAATTACATTGTTCACGAAGTAGCCTTTGACCGTCTCGTCATTCCCGCTGCTTTTCATCTCCATGCAAGCGAGCGGAGACCCGTTCGGGCGTTTGCCGCGATGCCACGCCGCTCATCGTGTTGCTGACCTGGCGCAACGACCGTTGCAGCAATGACGGTGGCAATGCGCGGCCGCCACTGAATAAAAGCAACGGTAACAGCGCATGGTATGTTGCACATCCGGGCGCCGCGGCAGCACTGGCCCCTTCAAGCGGAGAGGGCGCATTGACGGTGAATGTTGCAGCAGCCGGTCGCGTGTCGCCAGGCTGTCCGTGCCACGTCGATGGTGATACTGGCCTGGTGATTGGCTTGCTTGCCGATCTTTGTTGCAAGTCGCGATAGACATCGGCAATTCCGTTTTCGTAAAACGCACCCTGGCTGCCCAGCCGCAGCCGCGCTTGCAATGCGTCCCGGGTCAGCGCCAACGCCGGTAGGGTAGTCCGTGCGGCTGCATTGCCTCGTGCTTGCTCGCCGAGTAGGCGATGTTGATCGACCCACGCGGCGCGCATTCGGCCTTTCAGTTCGAGCGGACGATCGGACCATTGCGCGGCAACCGACTGCATGATTGAACTGGACGGCAATATGGGTGCGGCGGAGGAGCCCTGCCTGAATACGGCTGTCCCGCTATGCGGCAGCCGGTTATCGGCGGACGAAAGCGGGGAAGGCCTAGAAAACGGTAAAACGCGACTGTTGTCGTCCTGCTTGCGCCCGCCTTGACGATCATCTCCGGCGTTGGAGCCTTGGTGTGATCCCTTGCCCGACTGTTGTCCGCGACCTTGGCCTTGACGGTCGTCGTGCGCACCGTTTCTGGATTGTTTTCCACCTTGCCGATTGCCGTGAGATGGCGATCCGTTTCGCGACTGCCCGCCATAGCCGGAGATCGGACGGACACGACCGCGGCGGGGGCCCTGGCGGACGCCGTGGCCGTCGTCGTCGGGTCCGTTCCCGTGTCCACCGCCCTTGCCTTGCCCTTGATTGCCATTGACACGTCGGGGTACGACGCCGGCTGCCGCCATTCGTTGCATGATTTCACCATGCCGCGCGGCACGCGGCTCCGGGTCATGGTCGACATGGGAAAATACGACATGCCGGTAACTTCGGGCTTTCGTGCGATGTGCGCGTCGGCGACGTGCCTGGTGCGCTGATTCTTCGGTGAGCCCTGCCACCCGCTCCACAGGCTGATGGGTCGGGTGTCCGGTGCGATCGATACTCATGATGGGATGGCCACGGTAACCAGTTGCTGCGCGAAGCGCAAAATCGATGCACCGCCCCACGCCGCCGTCATGGCTACGGTGGCACATACTGCGATCAGCTTCACGCTATGCGAGATCGTCTGGTCCTGCAGCGATGTGATTGCTTGCAGGAATGACACCAGTAAGCCGGACACCGCCGATACGATGATGACGGGAAGCGTCACGTAGAGGCAGAGCAACATACCCTGCATCGTCAGGCTAATCAAAGCATCGGTATTCATCTCGTATTCCGGTAAGAGGCCGTGTCGGATAGCATTGCTATACGCGATACGTCATGATGAGTCCGTGTATCAACTCGGACCAGCCGCTCATTGCCACGAAGAGCAGTAATTTGAACGGGATCGCGACGTTGGTCGGCTGTATCTGGTTCAGGCCCATCGCCAGCAGAACGTTCGCGACGATCAGGTCGACGACGATGAAGGCGATGTACAAAAGAAAGCCAATCTTGAACGCATCGGTCATCTCTGTCAGCGTAAAGGCCGGGGCCAGCACGATCAAGTCGTCTTCGCGTAGCTGCGACGCCATGGCGGCAGGCCAGACCACTTTGGCTGAACGCAGAAAGAAGCGTTTCTCGCGTTCCTTGGCATGCTTTTGCAGAAATGTACGAAAGGGCTCGCGCGCGGCGCCGAACGCCTGGATCATCATCTGCGAAGGCTCGTTGGATACCTGCTCGTGCTGCAGCGTATCGAATGCGCTCATGCCGACGGGTGCCATGATGTAGATGGATACCAGAATGGCAATGCCGTTGAGCACCATGTTCGGGGGCACTTGCTGCACGCCCATCGCGTTGCGAAGCAGTCCGAGCACGACGACGATTTTGGCGTACGACGTGACGACCATGGCGATGAAGGGGATCATGCTGATCGCGAGAACCGCGATCAGCATCCCGGTAAAGTCACTGAACTGGATCATGGCCGTTTGCGATATCGAGAACGCGTACGCCGAGATGTTCGCCAATGGTCACCAGTTCGCCGGTGCCGATCACCTGGCCATATGACACCATTCGGACGCGGGCATCGGCCAAGGTCGTGGGTAACTCCAGCACGTAACCGCTGCGCAACGCCGACAGTTGGACCAGCGGCAACGTGACGGTCTCGATTTCGAAGCGGATTGGAAGATCGAGGTCGTCGAGAGACTTCGTGGCATGCTCTTGCCGGACCGCATCTTGCTCCTGTGCGCCGTCCTCGCATGTCGGCTCGTCTGTCATATCGCGGTCTTCTAATGGGTCTTTCCAGTCGCCGTCGCCCGCTTCGTCGAGATTGTTCAGACGAGCCAGGTCATCGGCGCGGCTGGCCTGGTAAGCATTGGAACCCTTGTGGCCAAGGGTTTCGTCACGTTCCGTTACGTCGCGGGAGGAAGGATGCGAAGGCATGAAGGGGTCCTGGTTGAGTGTGATACGGGTGCCGGACAGCAAGATGGGGGTTACCCACTGGCGCGCGCCAGGGACGCCCCATTCGATACGTGCGGCAATATCGCGATGCGGGGTTGCGTGTTTCGCGTCGACAGCGGTGTCGTCATTCCGCCATTGCGTCGATTGCGCGCGAAACCATGGTGTCAGCGATTGCTGTACCGCACGAAGAACAATGTCGCCGGGACGCAGGGCATTCAGCTGGCGCACGGATAGGGTGCGCGCACCCAGTACGAGATAGCCGGGAATGCGCAGCGCACTGATCACACCGCCAAACGGGATGCGCTGTTGCGAGAACCGGTGTTCGAGGCGTTCGAGCCAGCGCGACGGGATATGATCGATCACGCCTTTGTGATGATGATCGTCGAGCGTGAAATGAAGGTGTAGACGCGCAAGGTTTTGTCGGTCCACGGTGGTGGCGCTGGTGCCGTGCCGGATATCGTTGACAATGAGGTCCTCGAGTCCCAATTGTCCGAATGCATCAAGCAGCGGGGCCAGTATCATAGCCGTTACCGTATGGCGTAGCGCGTCCGGCATACCGATAAAGGACGCCGTGGACGTGCCTGTCTGCCAATGTTGCTCCGGTGTCACGTCATGCCTGGATGCAGGCGGCATGGTCGGCTGAGCGATGGTGGCTGCGCTGGCCAATGCTGGATAAAGATGCGGATCAACGCCGATGCGGGCCGTCCCGCGCTCGTGTTGCAGCGCTATCCACACCCACGATGGCGCTTGCGTCCCTGAGCGCGGTGATCCCGCTGTGCCGTTCGTGTCCGCTGCGTTGGCATTGCTGCCATTCAAGACGAGGCGCCATTGCGAGATGCCGAAGTCCTGTGCCAACGTAGCCGGAACACGCGCGTCACAAAGCAGGCGGCTTAGTCGCGCGCTGTTGGGCGTGAAGCGCGGTAATTGATGGGCGCTGTCACGTAACGGACGCCATGTGCAGACCGTACCGCTGGCGATATCGATCGTGCGACCTTGTCCGGGGCCTTCTGCATCGGGCCGATGCACGCCTGTCAGCCATTGGCCTTCGGTACACGATTCGGTCGCTGCGTTGCCACGATGCTTGGCGAGGGTATTCGTGGGACGGTTCGCGGTGCGGTTGGCCAGTCCGATTGAGCTTGTCAACGGTGCGGGGAGAGTCGCGCCGCCGGAGAGGGCGAGCGGCAAGCCCTTAGGCTTGACGTAGCGTGGCATCGAAGTCATCGCTTTGGTGTGTCCCAACGTTAATGTGGTTGGCTTTGGCGTGCTTGCCATGATTAGCAATTGCCGCGAGATCGCAAACTGGAAGACGCGTCAGGTGATATCGATCTGGACGTCACGTGGCGTGGCGAGTTGGTTCAGCAAAGCAACCAATCGGTTTCGCAGCAAGTGTTTGTGCAGCAAGAGTATCTTTTGGGTCATCTGATCCGATACCTTGAAGCGAAGCATCAAATCAAAATGCGAAAGCGTCAGACGCAAGGCGCAATCCGGCAGCAACGTGGCGGCAAGCTGGATATCGATGGTCCAGTTACCATTGGCGATGATCGCTTCGTCACAGCAGAAGTCGGCGAGCCGGTCTGCAAGGAAGTGCATCAGTCGCGCAACTTGCGCTTGCTGTCGCGCCAGTTGCGCGAGGAACGGCGCGGACAAGCCAGAAAGCCTCTGCTCACGCGCCAATGTAGCCAACCGCAGTGTTTCCGGGCCACCTGCGTGAACCAGGGTATCGAAGTCTCCGGCGTAAGCATAATCGGGATCGCTTGCAAGCTTATTTTCGAGATGACATACGCTATCTGGCACATGATCTTCCGCTGGATTCGCTGCTGTGTCTTGCTGCCTCGATGCGTCGTGCTGCATGTCTCGAGGATCGGCCTTTGTCCCCGACGCGTTGACGTCTGCCAGCCCGCCGGACGATGCATCGCATTTTCCCAGTAGGCGCGCGGCCCGTTCATTGCGTTCACGTGCGACACGAAGCAACCTTTCATAATCGATGCCTGCGCGGCGCAGTTGGGGCGATACGCTATTCGCGGGCGCGTCGCGCCGACCCCGCCCCAATGCGACGTCGACAGCACCGTCACGCGCAATGGACAATGCATCCGCGCCATAAACTGAAGGACCACTGTTGGTGGCCACGTCTGACGGCGGCACGATGCGTGGACGAATGGGTTGGCTCACGCCTGCCTTCCAAGGTGGAGATATGCGCTGCGTCGCATCACGAACGTATGCGACGGTCTAAAAAAAGGCGAATCAAAGGGTGACGCGCCCCAGTGGACGCAATTCAACATGTTCGCCCAGCTCTTGATAAGAGAAGACCGGTAGCCACGCGATCCGGCTTTCAATCATCCGGCGCACATACCGGCGTATATCCATCGATGTCACCAATGCGATGTCATCGCGCGGCATGCTGCCCGCATAGGCGGTGATGCGCTCACATAAGGACTGGATTTGATCCGGTTGCAAGGCGAGGAAGTTGCCCGTCGGCGTTTGCTTGATCGACTGCCGGATATGCTGTTCGACATCGTTTCCGAACAGGACCGCGTCGAGCGTCGCGTTACCCCGGGCCGCCCGGTAGGCGACGTAACGGGACAGGTCGCCTCGCACGTATTCCGCAAGCATCAGCATATCTTTTTCTTTCGGACCCCATATAACAAGGCTTTCCATGATGCTGCGCGCGTTGCGGATAGACATCGACTCTTCGAGCAAGCGGCGCAGCACATCGGCGATCCTCTGAAGCGGCAAGGCTTTCTGCACTTCAGCCACCAACCCGGGGTAATCCGCCCCGAGTTGATCCAGGACCCACTGCGTTTCCTGAATGCCGACAAACAGGTGTGCACGAGCACGCAGTTGTGCGATTGTCTCGTTGGCAATGATTTCTTCGGACCGCCATACGGTGATTGTTGATGGCAATTGCCGTTCTTCGGCCCAATAGCCTTGCGACAATCCGCCCGCAGCCGGTCCCGGTTCGCAGGCGGCGGCTAATTGCGGGTCTGTCGCGGCGCCGGGGACCAACACCTTGCCGGCCGGGAGGGTTACCCGTGATGCTGGTACGTCGTGAATCAGGATTTCGTACGTATCGGCGGGCAAGTCTGCACCGGGCCACATCAGGATGCCGGGAAAGGGCAAGCCCAATAATTCCTGTAACTGCTGGCGTTGCGCATCGAATGCGTCGTTCAACAAGCTGGGCGACAGTCTGCCGATCAGGTCAGGAGACAATCGCACACCTAGCGCACTCGTGAATTGCGGCGCCTGTTTGAGAATGGATGGCGTATCCGCTTTTGCACCTGCTCGTTGCAACGCCGTGACCGACTCGCCGCGGGCGGGCTGCTTCCCGCCCTCTTTGTTCTTTAACTTATAGCCGCTAAACGCCAATACACTAGCCAGCAACAGGAACAAGGGCCAGGGGAAGCCCGGGACTGCGGCAAAGCCGCATAGCATGACCGCGGAGAAATAGAGCGCACGGGCATTGCCGGCGACTTGCATCAAGATTTCGTTGCCGAGGGAGCTGCCGCCATCCTGGCTTTCATCGGAGACACGGGTGATCATCACGCCCGCCGCGACGGAAATAAGCAAGGACGGAATTTGCGACACCATCGCGTCACCGATGGACAGGATGGAGAAGCGGTTTGCCGCCTCCCCCGCCGTCATGGCGTGATAGGCGACCCCAACGGCGATCCCGGCGACCATGTTGACGAGTGTAATGATCAGGCCTGCGATTGCATCACCCTTGACGAACTTCATGGCGCCGTCCATGCCGCCATAGAGCTGGCTCTCCACGGCAAGGCGCGCGCGTTTGCGGCGTGCTTCGTCCGCGGTCAGGATATTCGCGCGTAGATCGGCATCGATGCTCATTTGCTTTCCTGGCAGCGCGTCCAATGTGAAGCGGGCGCCTACCTCGGCAACCCGTTCCGACCCCTTAGCGATGACGATGAACTGCACCGTGGTGATGATCAGGAATACCACCAGTCCCACTACCAGATTGCCGCCGACGACGAGTTCCCCAAAGCTTTCGATGATCGTGCCCGCATCGGCATGCAGCAGGATCGATTTCGTTGAGGCGATGTTTAGCGAAAGCCGATAAAGCGTGGTGAATAACAGTATCGAAGGAAACGACGACAGCAGGGTGATCTGCGGGATATACAGTGTCACCATTAATAGCGTGACGCTGACGCATATATTGATCGACAGCAAGACGTCGATGGCGTCAGGCGGCAGCGGCAGAATCATTAAACAGATGATCGCGATCAACAGAAGCGCTACGCCTATTTCACCGCCACCCGGCAGTTTCAATGTCTTGAACATGCAAAGACTCCAACGAAGACGTTATAAGGAGATGTTAGAAATCGGCGCGGTGGGGATGGTTTCACCGGCGGCGTGCCGTGCCGTGCAATGAGGCGCGACGCTGTCAACCCATCGCAGGATGGCCGCCACCACTTCGAACATCGGTTCCGGTATGGCCGTGTTGGTATCAACGGCATGCAGCGCTCGGGCGACCGGCGGATTGGCGACGATCGGGATGTCATGCCGAGTGGCCAGGCGTCGTAGAAATGCCGCCTCGGCGTCGATGCCTTTCGCGAGCACGACCGGTAGTGGATATTCTTCAGGTGCGTAGCGGATTGCCACGGCATAGTGCGTGGGATTCACCACCAGGACATTCGCGCGCGCCACTGCCGCGGGTCGGGGATCACCGCGCATCAACTCCTTCGCGAGCTTCTTTCGTTCGCCTTTTATTTTTGGGTCACCGTCCGTATTTTTCCGTTCACGCTTGACCTCGTCCTTCGTCATTTTCTGCGAGTGCATGAATATCAAATGCTGCAATTTCCAATCCGTGGCGCCGATCACCAGGTAAATTAGGAAGGCGACGCCGATCAATTTGAGAAAAGCACTCCACAGCATCGCGGATAGTTGCGGCAAAGGTTGGTATAACGCATGCGTGACAATCGGAAAAAGATCGGTAATCGTTTTCCACAGGACGATGCCGAGAATAATGGCCTTGATCGTCATCTTTGCGATGTCGAGCAGGGATTTCCATGAGAAAAGGCGCTTGATGCCGCTGGCCGGGTTGACCGAACTGAGTTTGGGCATCACCGGCTCCATTGAAAACCGGACACCCACCTGCGTCATCGTTCCCGACACGGCTGCCAGCATGCCGATGACGGCAATAACGATACTGATAACCGCACAGACACCCAGAATATGAAATAGCGCGGACATCATCGCCTGCGTGGATCGGTCTGTTGACATGAAACCCAGCGCAATGTCCAGTATCTGGCGCAGTACATCCAGTACATCGTTTCCCCCCAGTTGCAAGGCGACCAACGCCGCTAGCAGCAATGCGGCGGAGACCAGATCCGGACTCTTCGCGTTCGACCCCTTTTTGCGCGCGTCATCGAGTTTCTTCTGGGTGGGGGCTTCAGTTTTTTCGTCAGCCATCGTCGCTTTTCAATGCTGTCCTTGGGATAGTGGGCACGTTACCGAACTGCCTTGCCCATGCCGCTGCGTCGGGCGAAGCCGTGCGGGAATTCGCGAAGCCCGATCGGCGCGACGTCCTGCGTTTGCGTGACGCCGCGTTAGTGCAGGGCTCTGAGGGTATTGCGAATGGCCGATAGATTTCTGATCGCGTGGTATCGGTCGTGCGAAGCCGGGAAACGGCGCAAATGGATAATCGATGCCGGCTTCGCAAACGAGCGGGTCGCTTCGGATGCATGCATCTTGAAAAAACTCCCGCTTGCTACCTTTCGCTCGTCCGATCCACACCCCTCACGACCCTCGTCATTTTTAAGAGACTGGATATGAACGCGAAAACGGAATACAAGCAGTGCAGCCATGAACTGATCGGTGGCTTGATCGAAATTGTCCGAATGGCGGTGATTGATCAATTTCCGTCGCCACGACTAGACGTTGCCGATGTGTCGGCATTGCTGGACGCAATGCATGTGCTGCGGCCGACGCTGACGGAACTCAACCTGTTCGATGGGTTTGTACACGTGGTACGTGGCGAATGGCACGACGCTATCGCATTGTTCTCGACACTGGTGTCGCAGGACCGTTGCATGCCAGGCAGCCGTGCGATGCTTGTCTACTGCCTGAGTGCTAGCGGCAATTCGGATTGGAAGATCGAAGCCGAACAATTACTGCATCAAGATAAGCTGACCCCGGAAGCGCGTTCACTCGTCTATGCGGTCATCGCACGCAATGATATGGAGAAGGCCCGCGAAGATGCATACGCCACTGGCGAATTCAACGAGCCCGAATCGCTGAAGCGGTTACGTGACGACTACGCCAGTTATCCGATACACCAGCGCGAGTCGAGGACGAGGCACGATGTGCTTGGGCCACATAGCGCGAGTGGTGCGCCACAGGAGACCGGCATGCAACCGATGGAGACGATCACCAACAGCGACTACAGCCAATATCTGCGCCTGTGATCGGATGTATTCCATTTTATAGATAGGAGATTGATAATGGATGCCGCTCTTGGTGTGTCCCATTTGCACTCGGCACTGATGACGAAGGAGCCGGCCCTCGCCCCGGATGCCCATGGCACGCAATCGGTCCATGAGCAAATGCAGATCAAGGGCGAGCCGGAAATCGCGTCTCTCGCGCATCAGGGAAACAATTTCGCAGAGATGATGCGCACGTCGCGCGTAGGACCGTCCGCACCGACAGGTGACGCGGGAACGGTTATATCTAAACTCGTCGAGGGTGAGGATGAAGCCTTCACCTATGTGTCGAACGATATGCTGTACATGTTGAACAACGCGAACAGCATGTCGATGGGGGAACTGACCACCGCAATGACACAGGTGCAGGTAGAGGCCGCAAGCATGCAGGTCGATTTGCAGATGAAAATGAGCGTGGTCAACTCGTCCAAGGACGCGATCGAAACCTTGATGAAGAATCAATGATATGAGCGCTCCATTAAAGGCTTTCTCACATACGTTCGCCGATGACGTCGATGTGTCTTGCGACGTGGAGGCGATCGATTCTTTGGCATCCCGCCATGCTGCGCGCATGGTGATCAAGTCGCGTCGTGACGGCCCCATGGTTCGTGGCGTCGTTTTCGGCGCGGCGTTGGCGATGGCGTTGACGTTGAGCGGCTGCAAAAAGGAACTGTACGGCAACCTCGGCGAACGTGATTGCAACCAGATGGTTGCAGCGTTGCTCGAGGCAGGTATCGACGCGGAAAAGGTATCGCCGGACGGTGGCAAGACATGGAGCGCGAAGGTCGAGGAAGGTCAGATGGTCAAGGCGATGGATGTACTGCGCCAGGACGGTCTGCCGGCGAATCGCTACGACGATCTAGGCAAGCTTTTCAAGAAAGATGGCCTGGTCTCCACGCCCACCGAGGAACGGGTGCGCTTTATCTACGGCGTTTCCCAGGAGTTGTCGGACACATTGTCTAAGATCGATGGTGTGGTGGTGGCACGTGTTCACATCGTATTGCCGGATAACGATCCGCTTGCCAATGCCGTCAAGCCGTCGTCCGCCTCCGTATTCATCAAGTATCAGCCGGATGCCAATCTGGCGACGTTGACGCCTCAGATCAAGAATCTCGTGGTCCATAGTGTCGAGGGCCTGTCGTATGACCAAGTCAGTGTGACATCGGTGCCGGCCGACCCGATGGATGTCATTTCCGCCACGCACGCCGCCGATACGTGGTCACCGATGCGCATCGCCGTTGGCGTATTTCTGCTCGCCGGTATCGTTCTTTTGCTGACCATGCGCCGCAAGCCGAAGGACGGAACGACCCCCAGGGTGGGGAAAGGCCAGGGTAACGGCACGTCCTCGATGCCCGCGGGTCAACGGATGTCAGACGCGGCGGCGGGCGGTGAAACTGGCGGGGGGCAGGCGTCCCAACCGGGGGGCGCCGCGCCGCGTGGGGTGGCGGGACTGGTGCCGAAACTGGATGCGGGCAGGCTTGCGGCGGCCTTGCCCGGCAATCTTTTCAAACGGGACGACGCGGCCGATTCACGCTAGCCGCGCGCGATATGGACTAAACGGTTGCGAATGGTGGCGGTGAACAATGGCGACGACAGTAGAGGAGTGGCGGGAATCGCAGCCCGCCTGGGCGGATCGCGACGACGCGCCCTGTCGCGATGCCGATGGTGGCCATGACGAGTGGGCGCGAGACGCGGCGGGCCCGAATGACCAGCACGTCGCCGACAGATCGGATCGGGGCGATATGCCGCTTGACGACGCACACTTGTCAGGTGGCAACGCGGACACGACGGTATCGGCAAACGATCAACCGCCATGCCAGGCGAGACGATTGCTTTCCTGCATGCGTCACTACCATGCGAATCGTGAGGCGCTGTTCGATTGGATCGATCCGAGCTGGCTGATGCCGGAAGGCGCTGCGAATACGTCGATGCATTGGCTGCTGGCATGGCCCGAAGCATTGCAACGGTCACGCAGCGCGTTGCGGGAACGGGCTTGCGCGGTGGAGCAGTGGTTAGGCGCCAGTGGTTTCCCGCCGCCAGGGATCGATCGCTTCACCACGTCGGTGTCACGTATCGCGGCGCTACATCTGGACGATGCATTGCGCGCCCTGCGACTGAGGGCATTGCATTTTCGGCGTGCCGAGCTGCGCTACTGGGTTGACCGGGAGAGTCGCGTCACGCTGGGGCAATGGCTTGGCGGCGATACCTCGACGACCGTTCGCTGGTTGTTGCAACAGGCGCATGCGCCGGCAGTGGCGCCACTGATGCGGGAGCATGGCATGCCGCCTCTCGACGAGATAAACGATGTCGCGCTGGCGTGGGAAGGCTTCGCGCTCTTTGCCGCAGGTGGGTTTTGCGAGCGATTCGA
Organism: Robbsia andropogonis; assembly: GCF_034047095.1. NCBI lineage: Bacteria > Pseudomonadati > Pseudomonadota > Betaproteobacteria > Burkholderiales > Burkholderiaceae > Robbsia > Robbsia andropogonis. The sequence goes on from NZ_CP139164.1 coordinate 587,764, forward strand.
ACCGATGGCGTTGCTGCGGTTCATGTGGTCGCGAGATGTGCCGACGCTGCCGTGGGTGCATGCGTACGCGGTCGATAATCCGAACGCGCATCGGCATGACGGCTTCCGTGTCATCGATCAATTGCAGCCTTTCTTTGGGGAGCAGACATGGTTATTTGGCTAAGGCGTGCCGGCCTGGAAGGGTGCGGCGGCGACGTACCGCAGGGTATTGGCATCGACGACGATATCGTACCGCGCGACGCGGTATCGCGTGTTGTCGCATTGGACGAGGGCTATCTGGCCCTGGAGCGATCGTATCGGGTGGTGCTGGCCGACGCGCATGGAAAGGCTAATGCGGTGCGCGAAGCGGCGGCCAGGGATGCCTGCGACATGCATGCGGAGGCACAGCAAGCATTCGATGCGGCGCGCGAGCGCGGCTTCGAAGCCGGGCGGCATGAGGCATTAGCGCAATGGTATGAACATACCTCGAAGATGCTGGCCTCACGCCGTGAGGTCCAGATGGCGGTGCATCAACGCGTTGCGGATCTGGTCGTCGCGGCGGTGGAGCGGATCGTGGCGGACCAGCCGCCCGCCGTGCTTTTCGGACAGGCACGACAAGCCGTGGAACGCATCATAGACGACAACAGCACATTGCGTATTCGCGTGCATCCGGAGGAATACGACGCGGCTGCCAATGCTTTCAACGATGCTGCCGTTGCATGGCGCGCGCGTGGCCGTTCCGTCAGCGTCGACGTGACGGCAGACCGTTCGTTGATGCCGGGCAGTTGTATCTGCGACAGTGACCTTGGCTTCCTCGATGCGAGCCTGTCAGTACAACTAGAAGCGGTGCGGGCGGCGGTGACACGTGCGGTTGACCAGCACCCGCCCCATGATGACGACGGCGGCACGGATGAACCATGGCAAGTAGGAACATGGGGACACATGCCATCGCCGTCGACGCTATGTCCGGCGCCGCCTCTCTCCAAGGAGCAGATGCAAGGAGCCTTCGCATGACGATGCGGGACCGCGATGAAATCGATCGTGTCGACGATGCTGGCACGGAACCTGATACGACGCAACGCGCCAATCCGCGCGCCGGCATCCACGCGCAGCCGGGCGGCCGACGCCACGCGTCGTCGGGCGCCGGCGATATCAAGGTCCAAGCGCAACTCGCCCGCTTGACGGACGCGATTGCCTGGGAGTTGGACGCACGGCCTGGTTTGACCACCAAGGGCAAGGTGTTGGAGGTGATTGGCACGCTGATTCGAATCGTTGGCGTCGACGTCCGCATGGGTGAGTTGTGTGAACTTCGGGCGCCTGACGGGCAACTGCTGCAACAGGCGGAGGTGGTTGGTTTCTCGCGCGATACGGCGTTGTTGTCACCATTCGGTCGTGTCTCCGACGTCTCCCGTGATACGCAGGTCGTGCCGCTGCGCCGACCGTTGACTATTCCGGTGGGCAATCCTTTGTTCGGGCGTGTGGTGGACAGTTTGGGGCGGCCGATTGACGGCAAGGGCCCAATCGATGCCACGGAGACGCGGCCCATCCACGCGGACCCGCCAAATGCGATGAGTCGTCCTTTGTTGAAGTCCCCCTTGTTCACGGGCGTGCGCGCGGTGGATGCGATGTTGACACTCGGGAAAGGGCAACGGATGGGGATCTTTGCGCCGGCCGGGGTGGGCAAGAGCACGCTGATGGGCATGTTCGCACGCGGCACGAAGTGTGATTTGAACGTCATTGCACTGATTGGGGAACGGGGGCGGGAAGTGCGCGAATTCGTCGAGGACATCCTGGGGCCGGAGGGCATGGCGCGATCGATCGTTGTCTGCGCGACGTCTGATCGCTCCTCGATCGAACGCGTCAAGGCGGCGTATGCGGCGACCGCCATCGCGGAATACTTTCGTGATCAGGGAAAGAGTGTATTGCTGATGATGGATTCATTGACGCGGTTTGCCCGGGCACAACGCGAGATCGGCCTGGCCGCGGGTGAGCCTCCGGCACGGCGAGGATTCCCGCCATCGATCTTCGCGGAGCTGCCGCGATTATTGGAGCGCGCGGGGTTATCCGAACACGGTGCCATTACCGCGTTGTACACGGTCCTTGCGGAAGACGAGACCGGTGGTGATCCGATCGCGGAAGAAGTCCGGGGCATTCTCGATGGCCATATGATCCTATCCCGTGATATCGCCGCACGGAATCAGTATCCCGCGATCGATGTTGGCGCGAGTTTGTCACGTGTCATGCCGCAAGTGGCTGGTCGGCGGCAATGCGACGCCGCTGGTCATGTGCGGCGTCTGATGGCGAAACACCGCGATATCGAAACATTGATTCAGTTAGGTGAATATCGCGAGGGCGCGGACCCGGTGGCCGACGAAGCGGTCCGGAAGCAAGAGCCGATCCGTCAATTTCTCAGTCAGCGCACCGACGAATCGAGTGTGCCTGAACAGACGTTTGATTGGTTGGACAGGTTGCACCAGGTTTGACGAACAGGGAGCGTGCAATGGCAGTGCAGCAAGAAGAACGCCGCAGCCGACGGGTGCCACCGAAGGGTGACCGGGGCCGCGAAGTCAAGGGTTTTCACGTCGTGATGCAACGCCTGGAGAGGTTGGCACGGACACTGCGCGAGACACTGGCCACCGAGCGCGCCGCACTGGTTGATGCACGAACATGTGAAAGCGAGCAGCGTGCGCGTATAGAGGACGCGGAGGGCGAACTCGCGGGCGTGGACGCGCGCATCGACATGCTGCTGAGCGGCGCTCAGGCGGTGCGGATCGACGATGTATTGGCTTGGCAGGATCAACGCATGACCCAGGCGAAGAAGAAGGATGCGTTGGTCGCTGATCTGCCTCGCCTCGAAGCGGTAGTGCAGGCGTGCGAGGCCGATGTCGCGCGGACACAGCGTGCGATCTTGCAAAACGAGGCACGACTGGACGTGTGTCGCAAACGCATCGACGCCTTGCATCTGGCGGCCCAACGGGTCGAGGATGACGTCGCGGATGACGAGGCCGAAGAGGGGGCCGTGGTGCGCTATATCGCGCGGCAGCACGCCGCACGGATCGCGGAGGCGATGGGATGAACGCCTTGAACGCGGGCATTCCGCAATGGGGCGGGACGTTCATGCAGTTTTTCACAATGGTGGCACTGTGCGGCCTGCGCTTGATGTTGATCATGATCATCTTCCCGCCTACCGGCGACAAGGTCCTGCAGGGCACGATCCGCAACGGCTTGGTCGTGTTATGGAGCGCTTTCATCGCACTCGGTCAGCAAGCCATGCTGCCTGAGCTGCATGGCTGGCATCTTGTGTTTCTCTGCATCAAGGAGGCGGTGATCGGATTGTTGATGGCGTTCGTCGTGTCGCCGGTGTTCTGGGTGGCTGAGGCGGTAGGTACCTACGTCGATGACTTGACCGGTTATAACAACGTCCAGATGAGCAACCCCAGCCAAGGGCAGCAAACGACGATTACGTCCACCTTGATGAGTCAATGCGCAATTGTGGCGTTCTGGACATTGGGTGGCATGACGTTTTTGCTCGGCGCGTTGTACCAATCATACGGATGGTGGCCCCTGGAAAGCGCGACACCGGTGCCGTCCGCGGTTCTTGCGACGTTTGCAATACATGCCACCGATTCACTGATGGTTACCGTTGCGAAGCTCGCGGCGCCGTGCGTGATGCTGCTGCTGTTGGTCGACTTCGGCCTCGGGCTTGTCGGAAAGACTGCGCAGAAGCTTGAATTGAATGCATTGGCGCATCCGATCAAGGGTGCGTTGGCCGTGCTGATGCTGGCGCTGATGATCGGTATCTTCATTGCACAGGTCCGTGATCAAGTGTCGTTGGTCCATGTCGCGGCGCAGTTGCATGGCGCACCTGGGTTGAATGGCGCTGACGCCCATGACGCCCATGACGCCCATGACGGCGGTGATGGTGACGTGCAACCCATCGATCGCGGCGCGCGGCCCCGTTCCGGGATGGTGGGGAATGCAAATGGTTGGTAGCAGGCTAACGGAGAACGGGATGAATATCGAATCGCCCCAGGCTGTTCCGGCAAATGCGTCCTGGCCGTTGGCGGAGTCGCCTCTGACGGTATCCGCGCAAGGCGCATCGACGTCCTTGCGCGCGGTGGGGTCGGAGTGTGGCGTCCATTCGGTCGCGCATGCTTATCTGGATATCGTCAAACGCTATGTAAGCGGTGCATTAGACGCGCGGACATCGGGCATTTCGCCTTGTGCGGCATTGCCGTCTGGCGTGTGCTTCCACGGTCCGATCACCGAGAGCGATTGCATCGCACGACTCGCTGATGCTGATCGGGTCTTTGCACCGTGGCTGAGCGCCGCCGGCAAGACCGCGGCGGAAGTGGCGGGTTTTCCTCCGGCAAAGATCGCCGTGTCGTTGAATCATATGCATCACGAATCACGATGTCTGACGATGTCGGAAGGGGCGCTGCTCGACAATGTGATCGAACTCGCCGAGGACGTGATCGCGCGGCGAATCCCTGGCGATTTCATCGAGACGGGTGTCTGGCGCGGTGGCATGACGATCTTGATGCGCGCGGCGTTGGCGGCGTTTCGCGATCCTGCCCGGCGCGTCTGGGTGGCGGATTCCTTTGCTGGATTGCCGTCGCCAGACCCGGCCGTACATCTTCGTGATGCCGTCTGGAACCATGTGATGGGCCTGGCGAAATGTCTGGAATCCGACATTGATGCGGTCCGTGCGGCATTTGCTCGAGCAGGGCTGCTGGATGACCGTGTTTGCTTTCTGAAGGGCTGGTTCAACGAGACGTTGCCGAATGCACCCACCGGGCCTCTTGCGCTGATGCGTCTCGATGGTGATTGGCATGACTCGACACGCGATGCGCTGGAGGCATTGTATCCGCGCCTGTCGCCGGGTGGTGCCGTGATCATCGACGACTACGGCCTGCCCACTGGCTGTGCACAGGCTGTCGATCTATTCCGTCGCCAACATCGGATCACCGCGCCATTGATTCGTGTCAATCGTCAAGCCGTCTACTGGCGTAAGCCGTTGCCGATCGCGGACGCGTCATCGCAAACAGGCGCATGTCCATTGCGTCCGGAAAAGGGGTAAAAAGATGACAGCCTTGCTCGCCGGTCGTCCGTGGGGGCCTGACATGCGTACGTCACGTACAATGCGCTTTCCCGTTGGCGCGGAGCGGGCGATTACTTCGCAAGAAACGCCAACGCTGTCCGCTCGGCTTGACGACATGTGCGCGCGATTGAACGCCTGCTACGTGCCACCGGTGTCGCCGGCGATTGTTGAATTATGCATCCTGTCCGGCAGGGCGCGACAGACCGTTTGCTTTGTGTTCGGGGACCGGATTTCTATCAAGTGGAATATTGAAAACGCGTCCATCACGGACGAGGTGCCGTCCGGGGCAGCGCGATCGACGATTACGCTTGTAGAGCCCGTATTCGCGATCCTGCTCGATGCGCCGGATCGATTCGACCCCCGCCACCCGGACTGTGTCGCGCTGGGAGGCATCCGCATTGACCAGACGCCTTGGCCGGCAGCGTATTTCTTGCAATTGCTGAAGCGACCGAGCGTCACGCAGCGTGACGCCTTGCAACGCGCCGTGTCTCGCGCGCCGTTTTCACTTTCTGCCGTGGATCAAAGAGGGTGTGGGTCCGCGACTAGGACCGAGGTGGAATACGCGGTGCATGATGCAATCGCTGCTAGTCGCCCGCTCGTCCTGCGCAATCTGCTGCGCTGGCCGGAAACACGCTGGACAGTGAACGATTGGCGTGACCGTGAGGCGCAGACAGCGCTAGGAATCAGCGTTGGTGGTCACGTCTGTCGTACCGTGAAAGCGTTCATCGATGCCTGCTTTCCGGATAGTCGCGAAGGCTTGCGCGACAACGATATCGCCCGCGACCCTGCCGCCACGGCCGGATGGGCCGATAGTGCCTTGTCTCCGGGCGCCGCGGCGACGCGCGTTCGACAGCCGCTTTATACCGGAGGCTGCGCGCTTCCGCCGCAATGGGAGGAACGCTTCGCGATGCCGCTGTTTTCTCCCAAGGTGTTCGGGCCCGCGCAGTGGTGGTTCGGCGCATGGCACGGCGACGCGTTGGCAACACGCTTGCATTGTGATACCGAGAATTCGTTTCTTGCCCAGCTCATGGGCCGCAAACGCATCCGACTTTATGGTCCGGCACAGGCCGCGTTGCTCTATGCGATGGACGCTTTCAATGCGTTTCGCCCGTGCCGCGTCGATGTACAGCATCCTGATCTTGTGCGTTTTCCGGAATTCACCAAGGCGCGAGGGGTGGATGTCCTGATCGAACCCGGCGATCTTCTGGTCATACCAACCGGATGGTTTCATTGTGTATGGGCGATTGACGACACGATGTCGATCAGCCGATTCCTTTCGGATCTGAATGTTCCCGGGCGTGACACGGTTTAAGGCGTTGCCGTACCTGCTTCGTAGCATCGATCGGTGAAAGCAGAAGCAGGGGGGACGTGCGCTACCTATCGCGCGCCGTATTTTATTTCGGTACGCCACGTACACAACCTGTCTGTCAAAGGCTGAATAACGGCATGACGCGGACCCGCTTGTCTCCGCCCGACGTCGTCGGGCGATCAGCCTTAAAGACCGAACATCCCAAGAAGACCCCCTAATACATTGCCGACCTGATTCATGCCCCACTCGAAGTTATCTTGGTTTGTGCCGTCCTTGTTCACATGTGAATCATTGGTGGTCTGGAGCATATGTCCATCTTGCTGAAACTGCGAATAGCCGTTTTTCTCGAAATCTTGCAGTTCCCCCGCCTCGGTACCGTGACGCGCTTCATTATCGGATGTGAAGCCTTCGATGTCGTGGTCACCAGCGGCACTGCCACGGTCGGTACCATCATAGGCTTTGTCCGTATCGATAAAATCGACGACTTCCGAGGCCCGATATGCGGCGTCGGGATCGTGTTGCCAATCGCCAACCTGTTTGTCCAGGTTGTCACGCACCCCACTCTGATTGCCAAGATTCTTTAGCGTCGGGTCATCGTCGATGATCTGCTGCGCGGAGCGGGTGTCCCCGTCGGGACGCTTGTCATCGGCTTTTGGTACAGGCGTGCCGTCGCCACCGCCCAGGATGGAAGACCAGTCGACGCTTTGCATCTGGGTTGACGCATTGTTGTAAACCCCCTGGACCGACGAAATAATCGAATTGGTTATGTCGTCCGAGCCGCTCATGTCCGCCGCGAATACACTGCTGTAATCGAAGCCGGGGGTGCCAAAAGTTGAATAATCCGGTGTGACCATATCACCCATTCATACACCTCATGAGAGAAATGAAGAACGTTCCAACGCAAGATTGAAACGGCTAGCCGTCGTGCCGTCCGATCACGTTCTGTCAGCGGCCATGCAGGAACAGCACCAGGCTCATGAAAGGTAAAGAAAGGGGAAGTGAAGATGGTACGCGTGCACGAAGGGGCTGCGCGGCACGCGAAGATTGGACGGTGGTGCGGTGAAAAGATCGCTACGTCATCAGAGCGTGCATCGCGCCACTGCGAAGCGCACGTCAGGCTCGCTGCGTTCCGCCTGCCGTTTGGTATTGTCGCGATAGTCGCCGGCAACGAGCGTCGCGCCGTTGTCCTGTTGCTTGATCACGATGTCCCAGCCGTTCGATCGAATCAATTGCGCCGGGCCGCGTGGCGTGTCGACATTTTGCGCGCGCGCAAACAATCGTTGCCCCATGCATCGGGCCACGTCGTCGGCCTGACGCGAGGACTGCAGGTAGATCGGTGGTAATTCGGTCAGTGGCGCGCTGCTCATCACCGGGTTACCCGACGTCGCGGCGGGCGGCGTACTGCCACATGCCGAAAGCAGCGTGGCCATGATGACCAGGATGCCGGACGCAAACGAAGTGGTGGCGGCCCGGTGCGTGGCATGGCCGCGTACGGTTGGGAAATGACAGGTCATGGCGTGGTCTAGGCAATGGCAATACGGCTTGCGGGCCGCTGGACACGTTCTGAATGACGTGGTGCCAATATTCTACGTGACGATATGACGTTTGGGGCGGCGCTTTATGCCTCGACATTGCCTGTGCCCGCGGTAAGACCTTGCCGGCAGCGAATGCTGCGCCGCGATAATGTCTACGTTACCTGATTTATGAATGGTTATCGCCTGCCAATTCAATCCGCGATTTCTGTTCCGGACTGCCTTTGACATAGTATTTCCTGGCCCATGCGCCATCGGTTGCCAAGTACAGTCGTGATGATGTCGACGGCGTGCCATTGTTGCGCTCGGTCAGCGCGATGGCACGCGCGCGGTAATGCTCGTAGAGTCGCAGGAATTCAGCAAGGTAGATTGCCGCAACGCGCTTATCCCGAATTTCCAGCAGGTTCTCATCGTTGTAGCGCTCGGAATTCTTGCTCATATTTGCCGAACCAGTATAAACAACGGGGTCGTTGCCATCGGCGTCCACGATGACGAACTTGTGATGAATGATCACCGGCGTATAAGGCGGCGCCTTCGCGCCGGGGAAGCGTTGCCACTCGGGTAGAAAGCCGTCGGGGGCCGTGTCCTGGGTAAAGTGCGCCGCATCAATGACATCGCGCTGCCGCTGGCTGCGATGGTAGAGCGCCATGTTTGCAAGCGCCGAAGCGTTCAACGGTGCCGATTGCCCGCTGGCCTTGTCGTTTCCGCCCGCCTTCACCGGGCTAATGTGATTGACAAGGCCGAACATGGTCAGGCCTTTGTCACCGGCATCGAAACACGCCTGCCGCAGCGTGGCGTCGGTGGGCATGAACAGGCAGAACATGACAGAATGTTTCGCTTTGCCGATTGCCGTCACGATGGTGTCGATCTGATTGCGCGCATCGCCGGGCTCTGGCGAAAAGCAGGCGCGTATTCGGGCCGATCCCACGGTGACCGGATCTGACCAACCCGGTTCGGCATTGGCGGTTGCGGCAATGACGGGATTGCTCGCCAGCAATCGTGCTCGTTCGTTATAGAGCGCAGCGAGCGGTGGTGCCTCGAAGACATGCAGGACGTTTGCCTGCTCCGTAAGGCCTTCCGTCGTGAAGTTTGCCGAACCGGCAAGCAGGCGCATCGGTTTCCCTGCGGCGTGCGGACCATCGGAGACGATGAACTTGTCGTGCATGATATGGGTTTTGTCTCGCGGCAATAGCGTGACGTTGCCTTCTAGCGTATCAATCGCCATCTGATTTGGCGATGTTGTCGCGGTCTGGCCTTTTTGTTTTCCCTGGTGTGCGTCGTAGACGATGGCAACCGCGTCTTTTCCATGGGTCTTGCCAAATGTCGATAGCGCGGGCAGTGCCCAGAGCGGATCAGTCAAGTGATAGACCGCCCCGACGGCGCGGCTTGCGCCTGACAGAATGGTATCGAATACGTGTTCCATGCCATTCGCGAGCCAGCCGCGCAATGCCAGCGTATCCTGCGCGTTGGGGGCCGTGCCCGGAGGAAGATGTAATGCCGCGATTTTCCGGGAAAATGCTTGCGAACTGACCACGGCACGGTTGAACCAGGTGCCGATACCGTCCACCGTATGAGAGGGCAGTGTCACACTGCATGTCGCCCTGTCCGATGTGCGGACGGTCAATGTGTCGGGCGTGCCGGTTACCGGGTACACGTCATAGCGGAACGTATGTTCGCGATCGGCGTCGTCGAAGCGCGCATCCCACCAACTGAATTTCTGGATGGGGGCGATGTTGCTCGGGGTGTCCGTGTTGACGGATCGGGTCTGCGCCACGTGCGTCGCGGCACCGAACGACAGACGATTTGGTAACCAACTGCTGCCGGCTCGGAGGCCATTCCGATCGTCTCGAAATCCGGGAGTGCGCTTGATGGCAAAACCGAGAAAATCCGGGTGCTGTGGCGCGTCAGGCCAGTCCAACGCAAGTAGAACAAGGGTCGGCGATAGATAGCTGCGGATTTTCACGCTCATGCCGGTACTCCTTCATTGCAGATTCATCAGTCTCGCGATGGGATATGACAAAAGTGCGACAAGCTGCGTCATGGGACAAGGGCCGAGTGCGGTGCCTCGCACATGTTGCCTGCGAAAGTGCTGCAGGGAAGATCGCATGCGGCATGCTTCACGGAACGCAGGGCCGCCGGTACACCCGGAAAAAGGCGGCCATCCTGCGACAACAGCACGCTCCAGGCGACGGATCAGGGGAAAAACGACTGTCCGGACGACGGATCAGCGTACGGGCCAGCGCCAGCGTGCGAAAACACCGAGCACTTCATAGATAAGCACCGCCAGGGCCGCGATGACAATGGCACCTTGTACGATGAAGGCGGTATTGGATGTTTGCAATCCGGCAATGATCACATCCCCCAGACTGGAAGCCGCGACGGTCGAACCAATTGTCGCCGTGCCAAGGTTGATGACGACCGCCAGCCGGACGCCGTGAAAAATCACAGGCCCCGCCAGCGGTAGCTCCACCTGCCAGAGCCTTTGCCATGCATTCATACCCATGCCAAAGGCGGCTTCGCGCGTCGCCTCCGGAATGCGTTGCAGCCCGGCCAGCGTACTTTCGAAGACAGGCAGCAGCCCATACAACGTCAGCGAGAATAATACCGGCTTGGCGCCGAAACCAAGCGCCGGCACGGCCAACGCCAGCACGGCGACCGGCGGAAAGGTCTGCGCGATGTTGGCGATACTTCGCGCAATCGGCAGGAAGTCCGCGGCAGGGGCGCGCGTCACGATAATTGCCGCGGTGATCGCGGTGCATCCACCGATGGCACTGGCCTCCACGACCAGCAGCAGATGGGCCATCGTCAGGTTCCAAAGGCTGTCGCGGTTGTAAATCGAGGGGGCGCCGTAGTCGGTGAGGGGCGCGAACCATGCCGCGAACCACTGCGGTTTTGTCAGGAATATCGCCAGCGCTGCAGCCAGCATCCCCAAGGCAGTCACGCGCAGGACCAGGACGGCCGTCGGCCTCACGCTCACGCGGGACGAACGGGCATGGGCCACATCGTCGGTATCGGTCTGACCGGAAAGGGTACGGGGGCCAGGGGGAGGCGTGCGGCGCGCGGTCATGGGCGACGATGGACGAGGTCAGTAAGGCGTTGCGGCGGCATCGTCTTGCGATGAGGAAGCCGCCGCGGCACGGTCGATGCGGTTATCGCTACTGCGACGCGAACCAGTGGTTAGATCACCATCGATGCGACTCATGTCCGCAAAAGCACTGAATAGGATTGATGCAAGCAACGCCAAGGCCAACGTTGGCATGGCGCCGAGCAAGACGAGGTCCGTGGCGGATTGCCCCAAGCCCTGGAAGATAAACGTGCCAAACCCGCCGCCGCCGATCAGGGCGCCCACAGCCGCCAGTCCGATGTTTTGCACCAGCACGATGCGAATGCCGCTGAGCAGCACAGGCAGGGCAAACGGAAATTCGATCATGCGGAGCCGTTGCAGCCGGGTCATACCCATCCCATTGGCAGCTTCAATCAATGTCTCCGGCACTTCGCCGATGCCGGTGACCACGCTCGCGGTCAGCGGCAGCAAGGAGTACAGGAAAAGGGCCAGAATGGCTGGGGCCATGCCGATACCGCGAACGCCGAGCGCAGCCATCGCCGGGCTATGCAGTGCGAGCCATCCAAGCGGCGCCATCAATAATCCGAAAAGCGCCATGCTTGGTATTGTCTGAACGATGTTCAACAGCGGCAGCATGAGGATGCGTAGCGCGGTGATGCGTGTGCAGGCAATCCCGAGTGGCATACCCACCACCAGCGCGGCGCCAACGGCGCCACCCACGATGCTCAGGTGGTGACGCGCTTCATGCCAGAAGGTGGTTGCCCGCGCGGCATATTCCTGCATCACGGAAAGGCGAGCCCAGGTACCAGCATGGAAAAGGAACGCGAGGACGGTGAGCACGCCGGCCAAAACAGCGAGCCGTTGCCAGGGAAGCAAGCTGTGTTTGGCCAGTGCATCGGTCACGAGGATCGAAAACGCGAACACCAAGGTCCACGCACCGGATCCCGGCGACACACGCGCAAACGTCTGGGTCGGGCTTACGAGCAATGCCGGCGCTTCACCAAGGGCGACGAGCACAGCCAGCAGCAACAACCCACCAAAGGCGGCCCGTAGCCATGCCCCGCTGCGCAGGCATACGAATAGCAGGCACACGGCAAGGAGTACTGCTGTCAGGATCGTCGCGCCATGCCATGTGATGACGGGTAGGGGAGGCGGGGCCTGCGGCACCTGAAACAGGTTGCCGCCAGGGTCGGCCGAGATCGCGGCGGCTGCGTGATCGGAAAACGCTGGCGGCCAGGCGGAGGTCAAGGCCAGCAACGAGACCTCCTTGCCGGCGGTGATACGGTTTGCACGGAATAGCACGAAGGGCTGGCAAAATGCGGCGTAAGCGATAAGCAGTGTCAACAGCATGCCGACGCGGTCAAGCCGATCACGTGCGAATCTCGCCACCGCGGTTTGCGTGCGCGACCCGGACGCGTCGCGCCGCGTATTCCCAGGAACCGAAACGGTCACTTCAGCAGGCCCTTGGACTTCAGGTACGCGGCGGCGACGACTTCCGCCGGCTCGCCGTTGAGCTGTATGCGAGCGTTCAAGGCTTGTAGTGTCTTCAAATCAAGACCGGCAAATACCGGTTTCAGCCAGTCTGCGATCTGCGGATGTGCCTTGAGCACAGACTCCCGAATTACCGGCGCGGGTGCATACACCGGCTGCACGTGCTTGTTGTCGAGCAGGACGACGAGGCCGGCGGCAGCAATCCCACCATCGGTGCCATACACCATGGCCGCATTGACGCCATTGGTCTGTTCCGCAGCCGCTTTGATCGTGGCCGCGGTATCGCCCCCCGACAAAACAATCAATTGCGATGGCTTCAACGCGAACTGGTAGGCCTTCTCGAACGAAGGCAACGCAGAGGCACTATTGACGAATTCGGCTGACGCCGCCAACTTGGCATCGCTATCCTTGGCCCCGACCCACCGCGCAAAATCGTCGAGTGTCTTCAATTTGTGCGCACTGGCTGCCGCGCTGGTCACCGCAATACCCCAGGTATTATCAGCGGGAGCGGGCGTCAGCCAGATAAGATGCTGGGGTGCATCGAGTGCTTTGGCGGTGGCATAGGACTTCGCGGGATCCTTCCACGCTGGGTCTGATGCCTTGTTATAAAAGAACGCGGCGTTACCGGTGTATTCCGGATACACATCGATTTCACCGGAGACCAGCGCTTTGCGCACGATCGGCGTGGCACCCAGACCGATCTTGTCGTTGACGGGCACACCATGCGCCTGCAGTGTCAACTTGATCATGTTGCCTAGCAAGCTACCCTCGGTATCGATCTTTGACGCCACCGTTACCGGCGTGTCATCCGCCGCCACGGCCGACAGGGGAAATGCGCCAATGCCAGATGCGAGCGACAGGCTTAATAAGACAGCAGACAGGGTAAGACGTGGCCGTGAGGTCATACGCGCTCCTTCGATTTCGCCGATATATCCACCTATCTTATCCGACTTGGACGTCAAACCGCCGAGGGTACGCTCCTGTTCCCGCGGGCACGGCTTTGGCACCGCGGCGGGCGGGCAAGAAAAAATCATGCGATGATCGCGCAGGCATCGGGTTTCCGTCAGGGAAACCGCATTATCAGGATAATGGAGTCGACATGCGTTTCTTGATCATTGGGGCGGGCGGTCTGGGTGGATATTTTGGTGCGAGGCTGGTGCAAAACGGGGCGGATGTCACGTTCCTGTTGCGCGAGCGTCGCGCCGGTCAGATTGCCGCGAATGGGCTGTCGGTACGGAGTGCACTGGGTGACGTGACGCTGCGCGATGTGCGGACGGTCAGTCGGGCACAACTTGCCGAGCGCGGTGCGGATGCGTCGCCGTACGACGTAATATTGGTGGGCTGCAAGGCCTACGATCTCGACGACACGATGGCGTCGTTCGCGCCCGCGGTCGGCCCGGATACGATGATCCTGCCGATACTGAACGGGATGTCCCATGTCCAGGCATTGCAGCAGCGTTTCGGTCCGGTGAATGTGCTGGGTGGGTATTGCAAGATTTCCGTCGCGCTGGACGCCGATGGCACTGTTGTGCATTACAACACGGGCCATCAATTGGCGTTTGGCGAATGGAATGGTGACGTGACGCCGCGTGTACAGGCGTTGGCGGATGCCATGGCGGGCGCGAATTTTAACAGCACGCTGTCGTCGCGCATCCAGGGCGAGATGTGGGAGAAGTGGGTGCAGATCGCCACGCTGGCCGGCATGACCTGTCTGATGCGCGGCCCGGTAGGCACGATCATCGAGAGTGGCGGCGAGGCATTCGCATCGGCGCTATGCGACGAATGCCTGTCTATTGCCGTGGCAAATGGTCAGCAGCCGTCCGATGAGGTGGTCAGGCGTATCCGCCGTACCGCAACGGACCCTACATCGACCGTGACGGCGTCGATGTGCAAGGATCTGGAGCGAGGCGCGCAGGTGGAAGCGCAGCATCTGATAGGCGATTTGATCGCGCGTCGCCCGGCGCATGCGACCTCGCTGACTGTGGCGACGCCCACGCTGCTGGATGTGGTTTTCCTGCATTTGAAAACTTACGAACGACGGCGTTTGGCCGTCTGACGTCGCGTGGTGTGCCACCCACACTGGTCAAGGAGGCGGTCAGAACGTTGTGCGTAAGCCGACGGTTGCGCTGCGGCTCATTTGGGGCGCGATACTCCGTACGACCGAGCTGGCGTAGCGAACCGTCTGGTTTGTCAGGTTGTCGCCGCGTAAATAGGCCAACCATTGCGTGCCGCTAACCTGGAAGCGATAGGTCAACGACAGGCCCACCGTCGTATAACCGCCGGTAATCGTGTCGTTTTTCGGCACCCGTGATTGCCCCCGCGCATGTATCACCGTTGCACGCGCACCGAATCGACCGTAGCCATAGGCAGCGCTCATCGTGATTCTCAGTGGTGAAATGCGCGGCAGGGGCTCACCAGTGGCAGCATTGCGCGCGCGCGTGTAGTCTGCGCCAAAGTCGAGATCCACATGATGTGGCCCTCGCGTGAAAACCCGTTTGGTGACACCGGCTTCCACCCCGTAGAATTCCGCCCGGACGCCCCGATACACCGCTTCGGCGAGTGATTGCGTGGCGTGATCGCATTCATGGTGATGGTGATCATGCGCGGCGTGGACATGCGCATGACCGTGCCCATGTCCATCGGCTATCTGTCTGCCCGTGGTGTATTCGGCCAAGTAATTTGAAAAGCGGCTGTAGAACACGCCAATGCTGGCTTTGTCCTGGCCGCTCGCGAAACGGAGGGCAAGATCGGTGGAGACCGATTTTTCTTTTTTCAGGTTGGCATTCCCGCGCAGATACTGGCCGGTTGCGTCGTGGGGACCATTCGCGTATAGCTCATAGAATGTGGGTGCGCGCTCGGAATACGCAAGGGATGAGGCGATCGACCACGTCGGCGCCAGATGATATAACGCGCCGAGCGAAACGCTGCCGTTGGTAAATGCGCGCTTCGATGCCCGGGAAAAACGCCTGTCGGTGGATGCGGCTGGTGACAACGTCACCCGTTCTATTCGACCACCCACGCTGAGTTTTAGTCGATCCGTCGCCTGCCATTCCTCGATACCGAATAGCGCTACGTGCGCGGTGCGGGTGGTTGGCACCATTGCGTGCGCGCCTGTCGTTGCGAACGTATATTGTCCAAACTGCATTCCTACCGCGCCATTGACCGGCCCGATAGGACGATGTCGCGCTTCCAGGCGTGCCTCGTATCCTCGGTTTCTAAACACGCCGTGTTCACGGTTGTTATCAAGCTCCCGATGCAAGTAGTCGGTTGCGGCAATGTCGATTTTCAAGCGCGTGAAAGGGCCGGAGAGATTGCGGAACTCGGATGCCCACGCGACGCGATCCTGTCGCATTCTCAGGCGTACGGTTGGTGCGGCAACCGATCCGTAGTGCGACTGATAGCCGTTGTAAGCCAAGCCCGCATAGCCATCGGCCCAGGTAACCGAGCCGCCGACACTGCCGCCTGACCATTGACCGTCGCTGTTCGGCAGCGTGCCGTTGGGCTGTGGCAGCGTCCTGGCATCGTCGGCGCGCTGTGCCGCGCTACGCGCAAAGCCCGGAATGCGCTGATCAGCCGACTTGCGGGTAAAGACATCCGCATGGAAATTCAGGCGACCATTGCCCGCTTCGATTTGCGCGGCACCGGCACGGGCGCGGTTACCCGACGTATAGTTGACATCGGTGATGCCGGTCACGCCGTCGATGGGTGCGCGTGGAATGCGATTGTCGATCGTATTGACCACGCCCCCCATGGCATTGCCACCGTAAAGAAGCGCGGCCGGTCCACGGACGATCTCGATCCGTTCCACCGAAAGCGGGTCCTGTGGCACCGCGTGATCGAAGGAAAGTGACGATGCGTCGAGGGCGGCAACGCCATTTTGCAGGATACGGATACGGTCCCCATCCATTCCGCGGATGATAGGGCGCCCCACCATTGGACCATAGCTGGTCGTAGAAATGCCGGGCAGACCGTTCAAGGTTTCACCCAGGGAGTGCGTTGCGCGTACCAGCAGAGTATCGCCGACGATGGCGGTAGCCGGTGAAATCAGTGCATTGTCACCCAAAGGATTCGCCGTCACGAAAATGGGCGACATATCCGGTTGGAGGGCCGTGCCCGCTGCCATGGTCGTCGCGTATCCCGGCGTTTTCTCTTCGCGCTCCTCCTGACCCGCGGTCGTCTCGGTTGCAGCGACGGCCCCCATGGGTCCCGACAACAGCAGGGCAACGGCAACACCCATGGCGGGAGAGGCGGTGGTTGACGGCATGAGACGCATTCCTTTCTTCGATCGATTCGGATAAACAATACGCAACCGATGAAGGATATGCATCCTGGCCGAACGTTATAAGATAACGTTCGGACTGCATAGGAAAACATCCGATAGAAAATCGGAGGTCACATCTCACCTGTTGCCCGCGAGGGGCATCTTATAGCAAGGCGTGCGGTGAAGGTCCAACGTCAGGGCGATTCAGACTATCCTTCGTCTCTGTTGATTCGCACCAGGAAATAGCGTTTCGCATCTTCGACTTCTCGATATTCCGCGTTGGCCGGGCACGTGTGGTGCCCGGCCATTGGATGATCAGAATGTGGTGCGCAAACCCACGGTGACGCTGCGCCCCATCTGCGGCGCGATTTCGCGAACGACCGAGCTAGCGTAGCGCACATCCTGGTTCGTCAGGTTATCGCCGCGTAGATAAGCCAGCCACTGCGTGCTGCCAACATGGAAACGATAAGTCAGTGACACGCCAATGGTTGTGTATCCATCGGTAGGCGTGTCATTGGCAGGCACGCGCGCTTGACGCCAGGCATGGACCACGGTTGCCCGGGCACCGAATGGACCATAGCCATACGCGGTGCTGAACGTGACGCGCAATGGGGCGATACGTGGCAAAGGTTCACCATCATCCGCGTTTCGTGCGTGCGTGTAGTCGGCGTCGATGTCGATGTCCACATGGTGTGGGCCGTTTGCGAAGACGCGCTTGGTCATGCTCGCTTCCACCCCGTAGAACTCGGCACGCACGCCACGATACACCGCTTGGTTCAGGGCGTCGGCGGTACCGTTGGCCACGATCGCGCCGTCGTCGTCGACTTGATTGCCGGTGTTGTATTCGGTCAGGTAGTTCATGAAGCGGCTGTAAAACACACCGACGCTGCCTTTGTCCGGCCCGTTTGCGTAGCGCAGCGCCAGATCTGTCGACACCGATTTTTCTTTTTGCGCATTGCCGTTGCCGATCAGGTACTGGCCGGTGGCGTCGTGCGGCCCGTTGGCATACAGCTCATAGAACGTGGGCGCGCGTTCCGTGTAGGCGATATCGGCGGCAACCGCCCACGCCGGCGTCAATCGATACAGTCCCCCAAGCGAGACGCTGCCGGTCGTGAAGTTACGGTCCTCCGCGCTGGCAAACCGCTCATTTCCGGCCGCTGTGGGTGACAGCATGGTGCGCTCGACGCGACCGCCCAGGCTGACCTTCAAGCGTTGCGTGGCTTGCCATTCTTCGAGTCCGAACAGGGCGACGTTCGTCGTGCGCGTGGTGGGCACCAGTGCTTCGTCGCCGAGCGCCGAGAATGTGTTCTGGCTGAATTGCACCCCTATCGCGCCATCGAAGGGCCCGATCTTTTTATGTCGCGCCTCGATCCGGCCTTCATAACCGTGATTACGGAAAGTCGTGCCTGTAACGCCATCATCGATCTCTCGATGTTCGTAGTCGGTATAGCCGAAGTCGAATTTCACGCGCTCGATCGGGCCCTGCAGGTTCCTGACCTCGGACGCAAACGCAACGTGGTCCTGATGCATGCGCAAGCGCACCGTGTCCTCGGCCACGGAGCCGTAGTCTGATTGGAAGCCGTTATAGGAAAGACCGGCATAGCCATTCGCCCAGGTATAGGAGCCGCCTACCGCGCCGCCGGACCACCGTCCGTCACTATTGGGTAATTTGCCGTACGCTTGCGCTGTGTCAGGATCGTCCTGCGCACGTTGCGCGGCACTGTGGGCGTACCCCGGAATGCGTTCGTCGCTGGTCTTTCGCGCGAAGACATCGGCGTGGAAGTTAAACTGCCCGTTGCCACCTTCGATCTGTGCGGCACCGGCTCGCGCCTGGTTGCCGGATGTGTAGTTGACGTCGGTGGTGCCCGTGACGCCCTTGATCGGCTCGCGTGGAATACGATTGTCGATGGTATTGACGACGCCGCCAATGGCGTTGCCGCCGTACAGCAGCGCCGCGGGACCGCGAATGATTTCTACGCGCTCGACGGAGAGCGGGTCCTGCGGTACCGCGTGGTCGTAAGAGAGCGACGATGCATCGTATGCCGCCACGCCGTTTTGCAGCACGCGGATACGATCGCCGTCCATGCCGCGGATGATCGGTCGCCCCACCATCGGGCCATACGTCGTGGTCGATACACCTGGCAGACCATTCAACGTTTCACCCAGGGAACTGCTGTTGGCGCTGCGCAGCGTCAGTGCATCGCCGGAGACCGCGGTGGCCGGCGAGATCAATTCGCTGTCGCCGAGCGGATTGGCCGTCACGAAGACCTGCGATTGTGCTGTGTCGCCAACCGTGCCGGATGCGTCCCGTGCCGTGGCGGTGGTCGTGCCGGTCGTGCTTGTATCGGCCGCGTGAACGCTGGCGGCGTGTCCGGAAACCAACAGTGAAATAGCAATGCCGACGGCAGCGTGAAGGGGCGTGGGACGCGGAAAGAACGGGGTGGTCACGATGGGCTCAGTTTTCGATGGTTACAAAAATGCCGATGCGCCGACGACGCCGATGCAACAAATCCAGACCGAGTTGTGAATGTTATATCATTTCAATTCGTGGGCCAGTTTTTTGCCCGGGGGCACACGCATGTGGCGCCCACGAGAATCAAGGTTGCCTATGGCATCTTAAAAATTCGTAAGGCAGACCAGCGCGTGATTGTTTCTCGACGCACGTCAAGCGAATGTAATAATATAACATTTCATTACGCTGACAATTATTTTCTTGGCCACCACGCGCGCGCATGGTGGCGGTGCTGCCACAAACCGTTCTCTCCTTACTAAGACCATGTCTTCTACACAGCATCCCCGCCGGTCATCCGGTGCCGCGACAATGCCAACACCGCTTACGGCTGATATGGCGGCAGCAGACCTGCGTCTGCCGGTAACTGTTTTATCCGGATTCCTCGGTGCGGGGAAAACTACCTTGCTGAATCACATCCTGCATAACCGCGAAGGGCGTCGTGTCGCGGTTATCGTCAACGATATGTCCGAAGTCAATATAGATGCGGCTGTCGTGCGCGGCGATGTGGTGGCTGCCCGGTCGACCGAGGCAGCGGAAGCACTTGCAGACGGCACCATGCCTGCGGTGAGCCGGACGAGCGAAAAGCTGGTGGAAATGAGCAACGGGTGCATCTGTTGCACACTGCGCGAAGATTTGTTGGTCGAAGTGGGGCGCCTTGCGCGTGAGGGACGTTTCGATCAACTGGTAATCGAGTCAACCGGGATCTCCGAGCCGTTGCCGGTTGCGGAGACTTTCACATTCGCCGACGAGCAAGGTGTGAGCTTGTCCGACATCGCGCGGCTTGACACCATGGTCACGGTTGTCGATGCGTGCAATTTCCTGCGCGACTATGCGTCGATGGACAGCTTGCGTGCACGCGGGGAGTCGATGGGAGAGGATGACGAGCGGACCGTCGTGGATTTGATGATCGAACAGATCGAGTTCTGTGACGTACTGGTGGTCAACAAGCTGGATCTGGTGGATGACGCGCAGCAGTTGCAATTGATCGGCATCTTGAAAGCATTGAACCCGCGCGCCCGAATTGAGGCGGCCCAGTTCGGACGCGTGGCGCTGGAGAAGGTGCTGGACACGGGGTTATTCGATTTTGAGGAGGCGAGCCGCGCGCCGGGATGGTTGCAGCAGTTGCGCGGTGAACACGTGCCGGAAAGCGAGACGTACGGCATAGGCAGTTTTGTTTACCGCGCGCGGCGGCCGTTTCATCCAGAACGTTTCTACAACACACTACAACGCGAATGGCCGGGCGTGGTGCGTTCAAAAGGGTGGTTCTGGCTGGCCAGTCGGCCCACGCTGTGTATGTCGTGGTCCCAGGCCGGTGCGGTCTGCCGTCACGGCGAAGCGGGATTGTGGTGGGCAGCCGTGCCGCGCGAGCAGTGGCCCGACGATGCCGAATCACGCGCGTCGATCGATGCCGATTGGGAGGCCGACGTCGGTGATGCCCGACAAGAGATCGTTCTGATTGGCACCCATCTCGATCAGGCCGGACTGCGCGCGATGTTGGATCGCTGTCTGCTCGACGATCGCGAGATGGCGAGCGGCCCGCAAGCGTGGCTGACCTATCCCGACCGATTCACCGGATAGTCGGCGGGACTTTGCTGTAGTGGCCTGACGTTGCTGAACGTCACGGATATCACATCCGCATCGATCCTGGCTCGCATGAAAGTAGCCGCCGCCGTGACGCGGCGCCGCAGTACAATCATGGAAGGTTTTTTTGATATATACGCATCGCGTTTAGCGAGGGCGTGATCTTTCACTTCCAAACGGTTGTTTCATGCGAGAGCAGTTGGATGGCGGCACCCGTGCGATGGCATTGCTTCGTCACCCCGCATTCCGTCGATTCTGGTGCGCTCGTGCACTGACGTCGCTATCGTTTCAGATGCTGTCTGTCGCCATTGGTTGGCAGATGTATGCGTTGACGCATAGCGCGTTCGCATTAGGCATGGTCGGCTTCTGTCAATTTCTGCCGATGTTTCTACTGACCTTCGTCGTTGGGCATGTGGCGGATCGCTACGACCGGCGACGCATCGCTGCAATCTGCCAGGCGCTCCAAGGCGTTGGCGCGGGTGTGGTCGGCCTTGCGAGTGTTGCCGGGTGGCTCACGCCAATCGGTCTTTTCATGCTTGCCGGGTTCGTTGGCGGCGTTCGCGCTTTCGAGTCACCTTCGCTATCAGCGCTTCTGCCGCGTCTGATCGAACGGGCGCAACTCGCTAGTGCCACGGCGTTTTCCGCATCGGCGAATCAGGCGGCGCAAATTCTGGGACCGGCATTTGGCGGCTTGCTGTATCTGGCCGGTGCTCCCACCGTATACGCGGTCTGTTGCATGTGCTTTTTCGGGGGGGCAATCTGTGTCGGCGGCATTCGCACCTATCAGGGATCGGCGGTGGCGGCAAAGCCGAAGTTCACGCTGGCGTCGCTGTTCGGTGGGCTGTCGTTCATCCGCCGCGAGAAGGTGATTCTGGGGGCATTGTCATTGGACTTGTTTGCCGTCCTGTTCGGCGGTGCGACTGCGTTATTGCCCGTTTATGCGCATGATGTTCTGCACGCCGGCCCGATCGGTCTGGGCGCGTTGCGCTCGGCGCCCGCGGTAGGGGCGCTGCTGGGTACGATATGGCTTGCGCGGTCTCCCTTGCGCGACAGGCCCGGGAGGACGATGGTGATCGGCGTAGGCGTTTTTGGCGTGGCGACGGTCTTATTCGGCATATCGCATGACTTTGTGCTGTCGCTAGCGGCGCTATTCGTGTTGGGACTGGCCGATACGATCAGCGTCGTTGTGCGTACGGCGCTGGTGCAACTGCGGACACCCGATGACATGCTGGGTCGCGTCAGCGCAGTGAACTCACTGTTTATCGGCACATCGAATCAATTGGGCGAATTCGAATCAGGCGTTGCTGCCGCATGGCTGGGCACGAAGGCGGCGGTGATATCCGGCGGCATTGCCACCCTGGTCGTGGCGGTGCTGTGGCCGAAATTGTTTCCGGCATTGTATCGGACGGGATCGCTCTATGATCGACCGAAGAATGATGCTATCTGATTGATGCGATTCTGCAGGGTGTTACTGTATTAGAACCCGACGAAAATGCCTACCGTGCGTGCGGTAGTCCGTCCACCCTTGTTGATAAGACGAAGACCCGGCGAATCGTCGGTCGTCGATGTCGGAGACGGGAGCGCGGGTACCGAAGCCCAATTGGTTGGCGGCAAAGGCAAGATGTCATTGCCTGTCACGGTATCGATGAATCTTCCCGTCACGCCGATCGGCATCACGCCTTTAGGCCGGCCCTGGAAATTCGGGGGCAGAGGCCCCACTGGTGCCTGCGTAAGGTTCACCTTTTCTACCTTTATCTCGGATTCTCCCACTGCCGTCCCGGCCGAATGCGAAAGAGACGCTGCATTGCTCCCGGACACGCTAGTCGTCATTCCGAGCGTTCGTTTTGTCTTCACCATACCATTTTCGCTTTTTATGATCGGCGAGGACGCAACGGTGGCATTCGCTCCTGCGCTGCTGACGATGTCCGCTTCCAGTTCCGCGATTCGGCGCTGGTACCAGTCTTGAACACATCCATTATCTCGGCAATGCGTTTGTCGCCACCGCCACTCATGATCACGAACCGCCGCGATCGCACGTTTATCCACGGCTGTGGCATAGGCCGTCGCGTAGCGCGACGCCAAGGTATCGTCCAATGCAGATAGGTGCGAGTCGCGACAAACGGCCTTCTCGGAAAAGGACGCGGCGTTATTGCAGTTGAAACTGGCAGCGTGCACCGACGTCATGAGGAGCACGCCAAGGAGCGCGCCGATGCATCGTACTGGAACAGCAATTGGTGAGCCGTGTGTCATGGTGATCGACCTTGCCGGTTGCGCGTGGTGTGTATCTATGTGTCGCTGTAAAAGCGATTTTTTAGTGCGCCGTTCACTGGCCTCGCTTTTCGCGTTGTCTCGGGCGATTGCCAGTCGCCCGCCGAGTCAAGTTTTTAGTAGACGCTAGTGTCTATTATTTTATATTTAGACAATATTGTCTAGTCCGTGCGCGACGCATCGGACCCGGTCACTTGCTGCCGTGTGCCGTTGCTTGTTGCTAAGTTGCGACGACATTAAATGTCTGACCCGGAAAGGCGACAAATTGGTCTAATATATTTCTAGACAATTTTGTCGCATTGAAGCGTGCGGACGGGGGAAAAATGTCAATGACACGTGCTTTGGATCGATCGCTCGATAAACCGTTCGAGATGGGGGCGAAGTATGTGTTCGTGATGTCGCCGCGTCTCGGCGATTCGCTGATTTCGATGGTGATCGTAGAAAATTTTCTGCGACGCGGCCACTTCATAAAAGTCATCAGTGATCAAATTCATGCGTTGCGACAGTGGTTTCCAACGGTCGATGTAATGCCCGTCCCGGATGAAAAGGACATGCCTGACGCTTTTCGAGATTGCGATGTCATTCTCCATGCCTATGACGCGGACAGATTAGCTGGCACGCCGGAGGGGCCGGCACGGGTCGTGGTGATGGACGAGTGGCCCGTATATCGACAAGTAAAGAACATGGTCGATATCCAGATTGATATTTGCAGGGAACGCTTTGGTATTTCAGATGCGATTCGTTCGAACGGCATGAAAGTGCCTGATCAGCGACGATCGTATCGCGACTCGAATCTTGTATTGATCCACCCCGTTGCGAGCGATCAGCACAAGAGTTGGCGGCCGCAGCGTTTCGTCAATGTGGCGCTTCAACTGCAGCGCCGCGGTTTTTCCCCTGAGTTCCTTGTGCCGCTCTCAGCGTTGTCGGATTGGCAATGGGTGATCAGCTATGGCATTCCGCTGCGCGCTTATCCATCGTTGCATGAGGTAGCTGAACGCGTTGCGATGTCGGCATGGGTGATAGGTAACGATTCAGGCATCGGGCATCTGGCCTCCAGTCTGGGCATTCCAGCCGTTTCCCTGGCCATGCGTCGGAGTATTGCAAAACGATGGCAACCGGGCTGGGCGCCCTCGACGGTCATCGTGCCGCCGCAACTGATGCCTGGACGGTTTTTAAAAGAGAAAACGTGGAAATACCTTCTCATGCCGTCGCAGGTACTTACCGCTTTTGATCGACTTCGGGAGGAATGTGCGGCTAGGGCGTCGGCGATGCGGCTGAATTCCGCAGGCACGCTTGCAGAGTAGCGCCGTGCCGCGTGAACAGAGGGATGCGATAGGGCCGTGTCGTCATTGCATTCCGCCGGTGTTATATGATGACGTGCTTTGCATTATTGCTTGGCACCATGCATTTGCCGATGGAAAGTGGGATATGGGCATACGGTGATACGCCTGGTTTTTATTGGCAACGTTCTTACTACCTATCAGGAGCGCGCCGCGATGCAACACGACGGTACAAGAATAGACGCGGGATCGACGGCCGAAGCGTCTAAGCGGGTCTTTGCAACGCCGCTTGCGCTATATCGTGTTTTAAGGCGGCTATGGGCGGCTGATACGGCAAGCCCGTCAGGTGCGTGGGCGTTGGCAAATCCCGCTCGGAATCATTGCAGTGTCACCTCGCTGCTCGTACAGGATCATTTCGGTGGTGCGTTGCTGAAAACGCGGACTAGCGGTGGTACCCATTTCTACAACGTGATTGATGGAACCAAATGGGACCTGACTGTCTCGCAATTCGCTGAACCGATTCCCTATGAGGACTTGCCTGCCACGCGGGACGAGGCACTCGGCGATTGTTCCGTTGCCAAATACGAGTTGCTCGCCGGGCGCTTGACAGCGGCGATGGGATAAGCGTTGCGCGGAAAACTGGAAGCCAGCCTGCATATTATGAGATAAGTCCGTGCGCCGCACGGCGTTTTCGCGGCGTGATGTAAGCGTGGCACTTGAGCGATCTTGCTGTACATTCGGCGGCGAAGACGCTTTTTCTAAAATTGTCGGGGTGACGGCCTAGTGCGTCGATCAGTAAATCTCAGGTGACATTCGCTGCAGCAACTTTTCCACAGGTGCAGTGGATAACTCGGACGTTCAACAGTAAAAAATGCCGAAAAATCAATGGGCCTACCGGTCGCGTTAATTTTTAGTCATCGCTTCGTAACAGAACATTTCACAAAATGTCTTGCGTGGAAGAATTTATTTGAGCTGTAGCCGTTTTGCCAATCGATTCAAGTTTGCGCGGTCGATGCCAAGCGTGCGGGCCGCATCCGCCCACTGCTGATCGTGGCGAGCCAAAGCCGCGAGTACCGCGCGTTTTTGAAATGCGTCGGTCGCCTCGCGTAGTGACATGCCAGCCGCTATTTGATTGTTGGTAAAGGCGTCGACGCAATCGTCGGGAAGTGCTTGCTGAGGCGACCGGTTATCTTCACTGGCGACGTCACCTGCCCGCCCATCGATATCCAGTTCACTTACGTCAATGACAAGCATCGACGGACGCGCTACGGCATGGCGTGTTGCACGGGACAGCGACTTCAGTGCCGCCCGGCCAATCATATGCTCAAGTTCACGCACGTTGCCGGGCCAGTCATGGCGGAGAATGATTTGTTGCGCCGCCCGGCTCAGCCTGATGCTTCGTAGACCTAACCGACTGCGGTTATCTTCGAGGAAATAGCCGGCCAACAGCAACGCATCATGACCCCGCTCGCGCAGTGCCGGTACATGCAAAGCGTACACGGCAAGCCGATGAAACAAATCTGCACGAAATCGTCCCGCCCTTACTTCGATGGCCAAATTACGATTTGTCGCCGCAAGCACTCGGACGTCTACCCGATGCTCTCGATCGGAGCCAAGGCGTTGTAACTGACCTCCTTGCAATACCCGCAACAGTTTGCCTTGGATCGAGAGCGGCAGTTCACCCACTTCGTCGAGGAACAAGGTTCCCCCGTCCGCCAAGTCGAATTTTCCGCGACGGTCGTGTTGGGCACCAGAGAACGCGCCGCGGACATGTCCGAATAATTCACTTTCGACCAACGACTCCGGTAGCGCGGCGCAATTCAGGCTTACCAACGGTTTGCCTTGACGCAGCGACCGCCCATGTAGCATCTCGGCGACACGCTCCTTGCCCGTACCCGTCTCGCCGGTAATCAATACAGTCAAGTCACTCGGCGCAACGGTGTCAATCTCTTCCAAGAGAGCGTGAAACGCGCGGCTCTGACCAAGCATGCCAGGCCGACGTTGCGCGAGCGCGGCTTGACGATAAAGCTGTGCGGCCTGCTGCTCATCCACGACACGCTGTGCCAACGTGGCAATACGTTCGTTGACGAGGACCGTTGCAGCGGCCAATGCGGCGAATGCGGCCAATGTTTCCAGGTCCGCGGCATCGAATCGACCCGCGTTCAGTGCATCGAGCGTCAATACGCCCCACACCGTGCCGCCGCCATCGATCGACAGACGGCAGCCGACGCAGTCGTGTACAGCCAGTCCCACACCGCTATCGATCAATCCGTCATAAGGATCGGGTAACGCACTGTCAGGCGCAAACCGATAAGGGCCCTCAAAGTCGATCAATGTTCGGAGGCGGGGATGCTGGTCGAGCGGGAAATGGCGTCCCATCGTGTCCGGACTCAACCCGCGAGTTGCCACCGGTGTGAGCGTTTCGCCCTCGCGTCTTAACAGTGCAATCGCATCGCATGGAAGCAGTGCGTACAGTGCGTCGAGCAGACGCGAGAAACGATCGTGTTCGCTCAGTTCCTTCGTCAAATCTGTTATCAAGGGCAATAAAGTTTTGAATAGGAGCGTCATTGCGAGGTGTAGTCAAAAAGACTGCATAAATGCATTCTTGGTCATAAAGACCACGTTACATGGTTGGGTCAATATGACTATATTACATACAAGTTGCTGAAATATATGAATTTATATTGTGGCACGGTCTGTGTTTATGACATGCATACAACCATTCAGGAGAATGACAATGCTGACTCCAGACCAACGCGACATCGTCAAGGCGACTGTGCCTCTACTGGAAACCGGGGGCGAGACGCTTACGCGGCATTTTTACGAAATGTTGCTACGTGAACATCCGGACGTTCGTCCGTTCTTCAATCAGGCGAACCAAGTGGATGGTGCTCAGCAACGTGCACTGGCGCGGGGCGTTTTGATGTACGCCCGGCACATCGACAACCTTGAAGCGCTCGGGCCGCTGGTGTCGCAGGTCATCAACAAGCATGTATCGCTGCAGATACTGCCGGCACATTACCCTATCGTCGGTGCCTGCTTGCTACGCTCGATACGGGAGGTGTTGGGTGCGGAAGTCGCGACCGACGCGGTTTTGGATGCATGGCGCGTCGCGTACGGACAATTAGCGGATGTCCTGATACAGGCTGAGGAAGCGCGCTACCATGCGAATGACACGGCGCCTGGAGGATGGCGCGGCGCGCGCCGCTTCGTGATCTCGAAGAAAGTGCCGGAGAGTAGCGAAATTACATCGTTCCATCTCACGCCCGACGACGGGCTGCCGGTATTAGTGCACGCGCCTGGGCAGTACATTGGTTTGGTGCTTGATATAGAAGGTCAATCGCACCGTCGTAACTATTCGCTTTCCGCCGCGGCGGATGGACGGCAACTACGCATCAGTGTCAAGCGTCAAGCCGGGGGTATCGTATCGACGCATCTGCACGAGCACATGCAGGTAGGCGATGTGCTGAACGTGTTTCCGCCATCGGGCGAATTCGTTTTGCGAGATGCGGCTCGACCATTGGTGCTGTTGACCGCGGGAGTAGGGATCACCCCGGCTATTGCGATGCTTCAGGCGGCCCCAGCCGATCGTGAGGTTATCTTCATTCACTGCGCGAGGAATGGCGCGGTACAGGCATTTGATGCATGGATTCGGGAGCATGGCGCCGGGCGCAGCAACTTCCGCTATCATGTTTGTCTGAGCGACCCCGCCGACTGTGACAAAGCTGATGCGCGAGGCATGCTCGATCTCGATAAACTGGCTGGATGGTTGCCCGCGTCCCGCGATATCGACGTCTACTTTCTTGGTCCTGTCCCCTTCATGGCAATGGTGAAGCGCCATCTCACCGTTCTCGGTGTACCGGAATCACAGGCATTTTTTGAATTCTTCGGTCCTGCGGCACAGCTCGCATAAGGCCACGTGCGTTGCCAAGGGGCGCCTTGAAAAGCGAAGCGCGATGCGTCGCGACGAAACGTGCCGTGCCATTGGTTCCACAGTGCAAAGCGGCGGCGTCAATAGCGCTAACTGGTGGGCAGGACGCCGCGCCCGCGGCGGATCAGCAAGATCGCCGTGACGATCGCGAAAATCATCAGGCATGTGGCAGGCACTAGCATAGGCGCCTTCGCGCTGCCGCTGACTTGGCGCACCCACGGCACGATATTTTGCGCGATGAAGCCGCCGATATTGCCAAGCGAATTGATTGCTGCAATTCCCGCTGCCGCACGCGCACCCGTCAGAAACCGCGGCGGCATCGTCCAAAACAATGGCAACAGCAAATAGAGGCATGGTGCGCCAAGGCATAACGCGACGAAGCGTGAGGTATTGGTAGGAAGGAACACGCTACCCAGAAAGCAGATCATGCCGAGAATTGCCGAAATCAGCATGGCCGGCCCGATGCGATCTCGGCCATCGGTCTTCGCCCGCAGCCTTGAAGGAACGGTGGCCAGAATGATCGTCGCGAGCAACCAGGGAGCGACGTTCAACATGCCGTTGGTGGTATTGCTGACACCAAAGCCCTTGACGAGTGTCGGTAGCCAGTAGGCCACACCGTACACAGAGATGGATAGCATCATGTAATAAAAGGCCATGCCGATCACCCGTGCCTCGGTCAGCACTTGCCAGACATGCACGTCCGTTGTCTCGGCTTGCCGAACCTGCGCGCGCTCGGCTTCCAGAGTTGTTTCAAGCCAGCGTTTTTCTCCCTCACTGAGAAAGCGTGCCCTTGCCGGCGATTCAGGCAGGCAGTACAGCACCACGACGGTCAGCAGAACCGATGGCAGGCCGGTCACCACGAATACCAACTGCCAGCCCTCCAGGCCCAGGAAGCCGCCCTTATCCAGCAGCCAACCGCAGATTGGCGCGCCAATCATATTGCCCATGCTGCTACCCAGCGTGAAGTAGCCAAGCATGCGCGCACGGGATTGCGACGGGAACCACAGGGTCAGGTAATAAATAACGCCCGGATACAGTCCGGCTTCCGACGCGCCCAGCAGGAAGCGCAACACATAAAAGGTGGTGGCGCTTTTGGTGAAAGCGAGCAGGATCGTCACCACTCCCCATGTGAACATGATGCGCGCAATCCAGCGCGCCGCGCCGTATTTGTGCAGCATCACATTGCTGGGTACCTCGAACAGTAGATAGCCGATGAAGAACAGCGACGCGCCCAGTCCATAGGCGGTCTCGCTCAACCCCAGGCTGCCAAGCATTTGCAGTTTGGCAAAGCCGATATTCGACCGATCAAGGTAGGCCACCAAGTAAAGCAGCCCCAGCAGCGGCATTAGCCGCAATGCCAAGCGATTGATCAAACGTCGGGCGTCAATCTGCGGAGTGGCGGTGTTCACAAAATCTCCTGCACGATGAGGGGCGCGACTCCCTCGCTTATGGACCACGACGATTACCGTCAAAGCCGGGGCGTATCTGCGCCAGCGGTGCTGCCGCGTGGATCAGCGCTGGGTCTTCCAGACTTGGTAGGCTGCCAGTGTTTCGTCGTTAGGCGGATAGTTGCCCCGCAAGGGCCGACCTTCGGCGATCCGCGACGTAATGAACGCCTCCATTAGTTCCTGCTCGCCGGCATCTCGTGCGACCTCTTCCGCCATTTCACGCGGGACGATCACGACGCCGTCGACATCGCATACGACAATGTCGCCCGGATACACTGCCACGCCTCCGCACGCAATCGGCACGTTCTGGTCGACCGCGTGATGCCTGGCCAGATTCAATGGCGCACTGGCGCCGGCGCACCAGAGCGGTAGACCCAATTCAGCGATCGTGCCGCTATCGCGCACGGGGCCATCGGACACCATGCCTGCCACACCGCGTTTTGCCAGGCGCAATGCCAGAATGGACCCGACCGAGGCGACCGATGTTTCACCACGGCAATCCTGTACCAGAATGCTTCCTGGCGGTGCGCTTTCCACTGCTTTGCGTTGCGGATGATCCGGGTCCTGGAAAATACCGACGTGATCGATGTCTTCGCGCGCGGGGATATTGCGCAGCGTAAACGCGGGTCCGACGACATTGGGTGTGCCCGGCGATGGCGGCACCAAGGGGCGTACCCCTTGCAGGAAGACATTGCGCAAGCCACGCTTGAACAACTGCGTGGTCAGCGTTGCGGTGGAGACATGACGCAGCTGTTCTAGCGCGGCGTCGCTGACGGGGATATCGGATGAAGTCATGGTGTTGTTCGGTTGAATGAGCAGGTCGCCAATCGGGCGGTAGTCTTAATGGATTTCTGGCTCATCGCGTGCGCCGTGTTGCAGCATCTCGTCGGTCGGGATGGCCGTTACTTTCACGGGTTCCTCCAGGAAATCGAAGTCGCATCCCTTGTTCGCTTGGGTGACATGGATTTGATGCATCACGCCAAAGCCGCGCTCGAACGGGCGCTTTGGCGCGACCCAGGCTGCACGGCGAGTAGCCAATTCGGCGTCGCTGATGTCCAGATGCAGACGCCGCTTCTCTACATCCAATTCGATAATGTCGCCATCCCTGACGAGCGCCAGCGGACCACCGACGAATGATTCCGGTGCCACATGGAGCACGCAGGCACCATAGCTGGTGCCGCTCATCCGCGCGTCGGAGATCCGCACCATATCGCGCACGCCTTGCTTCAGCAGCTTTTGCGGGATGGGTAACTGGCCCCACTCCGGCATGCCTGGTGCGCCAACGGGTCCGGCATGCTGCAGCACGATGACCGAATGTGGGGATACGTCGAGGTCATCGTTGTCGATGCGTGCGGCCATGTCGTTGTAGTCCTTGAAGACCACGGCAGGTCCACGTGCCTTCAATAGATGCGGTTCAGCCGCCGCCGGTTTGATGACCGCACCGTCGGGCGCCAGGTTGCCGGTCAATACGGCAAGGCCATCGCGTTCGAGGACGGCATTGTCACGTTTGCGTATCACGTCGTCATCATGGATGTCGGCGCCGGCGATGTTGTCGGCAAGTGTCTTGCCATTGACGGTCATCTGCGTACCATCGATCAGATCGCCCAATTCCACCAGTAGTGCCCTCAGGCCGCCGGCGTAGTAAAAGTCCTCCATCAAATATTTGCCGGCTGGGCGCAGGTTAGCCAGCACTGGCGTGATGCGGGACAATTCATCGAATCGCGATAGCGTCAGTGGAATGCCGGCGCGCCGCGCGACGGCGACCAAATGGACGATCGCGTTCGTCGATCCGGACATCGCCAATACCGTGGTGATCGCGTTGTCAAATGACTTCGCCGTCAAGATGTCGGATGGCTTCTGATCAGTCCAGACCATTTCGACGATGCGCTGACCCGTCAACGACGCCATCTGTGCATGGCGCGAGTCCGGCGCCGGAATCGAGGAGTAGCCCGGCAGGATCATGCCTAATGCTTCGGTCGCGCTGGTCATGGTCGAAGCGGTACCCATCGTCATGCAATGACCGGGGGAACGCGCGATACCGCTTTCGATGCCTTTCCATTCATCCTCGGTGATATTACCGGCGCGCAGGTCAGCCCAGTATTTCCACGTATCGGAGCCGCTCCCCAATGTCCGGCCGTTCTAGTTGCCACGCAGCATCGGTCCCGCAGGCAGATAGATGGTCGGGAGATCCATGCTGATCGCGCCCATCAGCAGCCCCGGCGTGGTCTTGTCGCAGCCGCCCATCAACACACAGCCATCGAACTGATAAGAACGCAGTACTTCTTCCGCTTCCATTGCCAGGAAGTTGCGATACAGCATCGTCGTTGGTTTCTGGAATGGCTCGGCGAGCGTCATCACCGGCATTTCCACCGGGAAGCCGCCGGCCTGCCAGATGCCACGCTTGACTTCTTCAACGCGCTGTTTGAAGTGGGTGTGGCAGGAATTGACTTCGCTCCACGTGTTCAGGATCGCGATCACCGGCTTACCCATGTAATCGGTGGCGTGATAGCCCATCTGCGCCGTTCGCGACCGATGACCAAATGATCGCAGGTCATTGACGCCGTACCAGCGATAGCTGCGGAGGTCCTCAGGCTTCTTTCTATTGGTGGTCATAACATGTCTGTCTGGCGAGGAAGAGAAGCGATGGTAGCGTTACCATTCCATATTGATAAAGGTGGCATATGTCTTCACCGATGGTCGATGGTATCGCTACCATCTCGAAATGTCGTTGGGGGCTTTCCCTGATCGGGCGCGGTTCACGGAAGAATCGGCGTGGTCGTGAGGGCGTTCAAATTACGTCGTAGCGGGCGATCGGTGCCGGTGCCCGCATTGCCACACGCCCAGCCTGTTACCGCGGCGCGAGGATCTCGATCCAGTTTGCGCCGCGTCCGCCTGGCACTTGCGCCACGCGCTGCAATGCGCCGTCTTCCACGTTGATACGGTAAACACTCACCAATTGTGAGCGTTCTCCGCAGGCCACGAGGAAACGACCTTGCGGATCGATACGAAATCCACGGGGCTGCGTCTCGGTATGCGCGGAATGGAAGTAATCAATGGCCGGTTCGGCCGTATCGTTCCCCATCGCATGCGCATCGGCGCGGTGACGATAGCCAATCAATTGGCTTGTCGTGCGTTCCGATGTGTACACGAAGCGTCCATCCGGCGACACGTGGATATCGGCGGCCCATACGTCGCCTTCGCGGGAGGTATCGGGCACCGGTGCGAATGTATGCGCCCGCGTCTGTTCGACATGGTGATCCTCTGGCGGCAGGCACGTTGCCGGACGCGCCGGCCCCTTACTCGCATATTTGGCAGGTCCACGCGCCGCCCCAGGATGAAGGTGTGAAATCGCGTCGGGTATCGGCGCAACCTGAACGTCGCCGAGCGCACCGCTATCGGGGTTACGCGAAACAGTCGCCAGTGTGCCTTGCAGTTCGCTCAATACCAAGAGACGTGTTTCAGACGCACTTAATCGCAGATGCCGTGGGCCGAAGCCTGCCGGTAGGGTGACAGTAGGGCCCGCTTCCAGGGTTAGCGTGGGATAGGTCTGCAATGCGAATGCATGAATGGCGTCATCACCTAGCGCGGCGATATAGAGGTCTCGACCATTCGCGGAAAACACGGCCGAATGCGCGTGGCCGATGTCGCCGACGACCTGTACCGGATCACCATGACCATTGACGATATCGGTCACCCGATAAAGCACGATGGCATGTTGATGATAGGAGGCGCCGACCAGATAGTGTCCCGACGGGTCCACGGTAAGGTAGGCAAGCGGATGCGCGATGGGCGTATGGTGCAGCAATGAGAAGGGTTCGGCCGCGTCGACGCCCGCAAAGACTGCAATGCCCGCGCCACCGGCCTTTGGCCCCTTTGTGACCGCGAACACGTAGCGTCCGTCGGGACTGGGTGCCAATGCCGAGACGGCATCGCCCGTTTCCAGGCTGGCCCTCGCCGTCAACGCACCCGTCTCACGATCCATCCGATAGACTCCGATCGCACCATCGAGTGCGTTCGAGACCAGCACATAATAAGGCTGGCCGCCCATAGGAGACGCAATGTCGATGGCGGCTGTAGCGGGGGAATCAGGGGCGGAATGGATCATTGCGTAATGGGTCGTTGAGGCCAAAATAGACGCGGTATGACCCTAATCTACACCCAAACCTCGCCCCTGTCCCTCCCGCGCCTATGTGCGGCAATTACCAGCCGCGGTGGTAATCGCGCCATTCTTCGCGACGCCATTGCTCATGGCGCCAAGCGCGTTCTTCATGCCAGCGGCGTGCCCGCCAATCGTCATTGTAGTAGCCGTAGCGGACCGGTACGGGAGCGGCATACACAGGCGCCGGCGCTGCGTACACGGGAACGCCCACGCCAATCGCCACATCCACGTGTGCCGACGCGGCGGTGGATGCTGCCAGCACGCCGAGACCCAGCACCGTGCCGATGATTGCCTTCTTGTTCATGCTTTTTCTCCTGTGATTCCGTGCCGCGCTGTCGGCAGTATTCACACTGCTTTTTCGCGTGGCGATGATCGGAAGCCGTCCTGGCGTGTCGCATCGCGGAGAGATCGCTGCTTGACGTCACACCATCTGGTTTCGATGTGAAGCCAGTGTAGAGCGGCACTTCCGTCACAGGTGCTACGGCATTGCGAGATGAGTAACCTTACGTAACGTTCCTGAATGAGTGGCTGGTGCCAAGTCAGTGCGGATATGTCATACGGTTTGGCGCATGAAGTGATTCGGGTACTTCACCGATGCCGCGAACGGTCGTCACTTTGGATGACCTGGTAATCGATGTGGTACTCGGCGCGATAGCACGATTCACCACAGATGATCGGTTCACCGTCTTGATCGTGCAGCGTGTAGTCACGAATCAGAAGCGCGCTTCCCAATGCCACGTCAAGATGACTCGCGGTGATCGCATCGGCGACTTTAGCGCGAATTTTTCCAAGAACCTGACGGACCGGTCTGCCAAGTTCCTCGAGCATCTGATGGATCGAATGCGTGTGCAGCATGTCGACTGTCATCGATCGACCGATCGCCAACGGAATGACGCGTATTTCAAGGCTGGTCCGCTGTTCCTCGACTAAACGCAATCGACGTAATTCGAACACCTTTTCTACTGGTGACCGGCGAAGGGCCGCGCCATCCGCCTCTCCCATCGCGCGCATCGTGAATCCGAGCAACTCATAGTCGACCCGACCGTTTTCGCTTGCCAGCGTGTCTTCGAAGGAGGTGACCTGCGTCAAATGCAACGGGGCACTAATCGAGCGAATCGAAACGAAGCTGCCACTGCCTGGTCGCCGGATAATCAACCCTTCATAAGCGAGTTGCTGCACCGCTCTGGCCACGGTTGCGCGAGCCGCCTGAAACTGATCGCATAAATCCGACTCGGTGGGAATCTGATCCCCCTCGCGCAAGCGGCCGCTGGCGATTTCATTCCGGATGAACTGTTGGATGCGCGCATACAACGGCTGACGTCCGCCGGAGTTATCGGAAGACGGTGCAATCAGCCTGACGGGCGCAGGGCGATTGTCTGAGACATCCAATGCACCAGGCCCCAGCCCCGCGTCGCTGGCGGCATGGGGATCCGGAGGAAAAGGGTGCGAATCGGAGGTTGTCATTAAATGATCAATCAAACAGACAATATTTTCGGTCGCTGCCGCGCTTAGATCACCTTGCCGAAAGGCGATTGCCGCGGCATCCAAATAAGTCGACTATGCTATTTTTCAATCAGATAGGTCAATGCATTATCAATAATAATGCAGCACTATGCCGGACAGTAATAAGTTCCGTCAATCGCGCATTTTTTTCGAGATGATATGACGTAATATGCAACATCATCTATTCGACTAGCCAGTACCGAACATTGAATGATCGTGGCATCACGATGGATGCGCACGTTATTTTTGCGGCAATGTGGCGCGATTACCTGTTCCGCTAGCGTGTAATCGACGTGGAGCGATCGGGATTGCGGTATTGTTGACCGAGCTTGCGTAGGTGCATGTAGCATCGACGGGCGATGAATTGCTTACGTCCCAGCGGTGGGATTGCAAGAGAGGAAAGAATTCCGGAATGACCGAGCGCGCAACGAAGTCGCATCATCCCAAGGGACGACTCGTCCCATCTCGCACTGGTGGCGATCGCACCGTTGCCGACAACATGGCCCCCGAGGGGGAAACACGCGCTTGCGCAGTGCCGAGATCCCCACGCGGTCGCCCGTCGGCGTCGCGGATGCCCGCGGCACTTGGCGCTGCTTCCGTCGTATCGGGATTGTTCGTATGGGAAGCAGTTGCCCGGACGCAATCCGCCGTCTTGCTGGCATCCCCGATGGCGACGTTGCACAAACTAGCGGCCACGATTGGCGACGGTTCGCTTCCGGCCGCGCTGTGGGCCTCGATGGGGCATATGGCGCTAGGGTACTTGATCGCCGTGCTCATCGCGGTGCCTGTGGGATTGGCGATGGGCCGATCGCGCACCGTGCATGCGTTGTTGGATCCGGTCGTCACGCTGATCTATGCAGTGCCCAGCGTCGCGTGGGCACCGTTCATCATGATCTGGTACGGGCTGTTTTTTAAGGCACGTGTCGCATTGGTCGTCATCATGTGCGTTTTCGACATGATCATCGTCGTGGATGCCGGGGCGCGAGACGTCAGTCCTCGGCTGCTCGATGTGGGGCGCGCCTACGGTGCGCGACGGTGGCAATTGATCCAACTGGTGTTGTTGCCCGCATGCCTGCCTTTCTTGTTGACCGCGTTGCGGATTGGTGCGATTCGTGCGGTCAATGCGATGATCACCGCTGAGTTGTTTCTGGCGACGGTCAACCTCGGCGGTATTATGAAGCAGGCTTCTGCCCGCTTCGACAGCGCTGGCGTTCTCTCTGTATTGGTCGTGCTGGCGTTGCTTGGACTGGTGGTCCAGGAAGGATTGCTATTGATCGAGCGGCGTGCGTGCCGCTGGCTTTCGCGGAGTGCATGATGGGTGTGACGCGCATTCCGTCGTGGATATTGAATACGCTGGGCATTTTGTTGGTATGCCTGTTGTGGCAGGCTGCCGGTGCCGGACTTGGTGATGCCCTGCTGGCCACGCCAAGCCAGGTGCTTGGTACGTTGCTGCACGATACCCTGCGTGATGGCACGTTTTGGCGCGGTCTTGGCGAGATGGTCTGGCAGATGCTGATCGGCTATGTACTGTCCGTCGTCATCGGCATTCCATTGGGGATTGCAATGGGCCGGATCCACGTCGTTCGCGCCGTCGTCAAACCGTGGGCCGCCATGTTCGTGGTCACCTCCGCGGCCGCCCTGGTGCCGTTGTTCATCGTGATGCTGGGTCGCGGTCTGTTGATGACGACAGCGATCGTATTCGTGGTGACGGTCTGGTATGTCGTCCTGACGATGTCGGAGGCGGCCCGATCCGTATCCCCAAAATCCATTGATGTCGCCCGCGCCTACGGGGCGACCCGGTTGCAGGTGTTTCGCTACATCTTGTTGCCGGCACTCCATCCGCATACGATGATTGCTATGCGCATCGGCCTGACGCACGCACTGCGCGCGATGGTGACGGCGGAAATGTTTATCAGCACCGGTTTTGGCAAACTGCTGAACGATGCCGGGCTGGACTTGACCACGGCGCCGTTGTTCGCGCTGATTGTTGTTTTGATGGTGTGCAGTGCGGCCGCCACCCGTCTGCTGAAAGCGCTCGCTGATTGGAGCGCACCGTGGTACGCGGCGGCGCGGCGGAAGCGTTGAAGGGCGGCAGAAGTTCACAATTATGCTACGGGAGGAAGTGTGCGATGTTCGATTCGATAAGTCGTCGGCAGATATTGCGTTTGGGTGTGGGCGGTGTCGGGAGTGTGGTTGCCTCGGTGGCGGGGTTGTCCGCCGGCCTGGGGGTCAGTCCGCGTGCGTTCGCCGCGGATGGGCGCGTGCTGAAGATCAGCACGCTGGCGGCGTGCTCCGCGGTCAACGTTCCCATGCAGTGGGCCTTCCGTACGCTGCTTCCCGAGACGGCCGGCTATGCGGTGCCCGATGTCCAGTTCACCGCGAAGATTCCGCAGATCGTGCAGCAAGTGATCGCGGGTACTTCCGACCTGGGTGATGGTGATATCGCTTCGACCTTGGCGGCTGCTGAAGCGGGCGCCGATATCAAGATCATCGGCCTCTCGTACAATAACTGCTCTCAGGTGGTCGTGGTCAACCAGTCGAAGGTAAAGAGTCTGGAAGCCATCGCCGAGAACGGTGGCACGATCGCGGTCAGTGGTATCGGCGACTTCATGCAGGTCATGCTGCTGGGCGCGCTGGAGAGGCGCAAGATCGATGCGAAAAAAATCAACTTCATCGAGATGGGCAGTTCCGGCGATCGTGCGCGCGCGTTGCTCGCCGGGCGGGTTGATGCGGTGCCGATGCAATTGGAGCAGGCTGCTGAGCTGCAGAAAAAAGACGCAAACTTTGTCATTCTGGTAAAGCCATGGGAAGAGTTTGGTAATTGGTACAGCGCCGTGCTGATGGCAACGTCAGCGTGGCTGAAGAAACCGGAAAACCAACGCGCCGCTGTGGACGTCATCAAGGCTGGCCTGACCGCTTTCCGCAAAACCGATGCGGACTTCGCGTGGTATCAGGCCGAGACGGCGAAATATGCTTCATCGAAAGATCTGAAGACGGCTGACGAGGCGACGTTGAAGCCGGTATGGACGACGCTGACCACCACGATGAATGCATTTCCTAGAAACATGGAAACGCTCACCGCCGACCAGGTTGCGAAAGTGATTCCTTATTACAAGTCGGCCGGCGCACTGCGCGGCACGGTTGCTTTACACAAAGTGATCGATCGTACTTATCTCGACCGTGCGTTAAAGGAGCTGGGTTGATATGGCGCAGCTGACCGTCTCCAGCATCTCCAAGGCCTACAACGGTAACCCGGTACTGGTATCGCAGTCTTTGGAGGCGGCAAGCGGTGAGTTTGTCGCGTTGCTCGGGCCGTCCGGCTGTGGCAAGTCGACGATGCTTCAGATCATCAATGGTCTGGTGCGGTCGGACAGTGGCCGCGTGGTGCTGAACGGTGAAGACATCACAGGGAAGACGGGAACCGGGCGCGGCATGGTGTTCCAGGGCGCCGAGTTGCTGCCATGGCGCTCGGTCATCGACAACGTTGCTTTCGGCCTTGAAATAGCGGGCGTGGGGAAGGCCGAACGGCGCGAACGCGCGGCGGAGTATCTACGACTGGTCGGCTTGGCGGGATATGAAGAAGCCTGGCCGCATGAGTTGTCCGGTGGTCAGCAGCAACGTGTGGGCATCGCCCGCGCGTTCTGCATTCAGCCGACGTTGCTATTGATGGACGAGCCATTCGGCGCGCTGGATGTGCAGACCCGGGACGGGTTGCAGGAAGAATTGATGCGGATTTGGGAGGCGGAGCCCAAGACAGTCCTTTTCGTGACTCATGGCATTGAGGAGGCGCTCTATCTGGCGGATCGCATCCTGGTCTATAGCCAACGTCCGGCGCGCGTGCTGCGGGAAATCATTATGCCGTTTGCGCGCCCTCGGCGCGGCGATGTGAAGCTGGACCCGTCGTTCCTCGCGTTGCGCAAGGAAATTGCGGATCTCCTACGCGAGGATGCAAGCGCTGAACGGCGCGCCGCGCCGGATGCGGTCATCCATGACGGGACGCATTGATGGCGCTCGCCAATAAGAAACACCAGTTTGAAGGATAGTGCAATGCCGACAGATCAACAGGCCCCGGTGCCCTACCGGATGCCGGAAGCGCCGGGCCGAACCTTGGCGAAGACGCTCAGTGCATTGTGCTTCGAGGACTTGCCACCGGAGGTCGTCGAGACCGTCAAGGCGTTTACCCTCGATACGCTCGGGGTAATCGGCGGCGCCGCGAAGGCGCCCGGCATGCGGGCGCTGATCGGGGCGCTGACCGCGTGGGAAACCGATGGCATTGCAACACTTTTGTTGGATGGCCGCAAAGTGAATCCCGTCAGCGCGGCAATGGCGAACGGTGCAGCGGCGCATAGCCTCGATTTTGATGATCAGCACGATCCCGCGCGTATTCATGCATTTTGCGTCGTCTTGCCGGCCGTGTTGGCGGCGGTGGAGGCGGACGCCGTCGATACGTCTCGAACGACGTCGCCAATCGATGGGAAGCGTCTTCTGGCGGCGCTGGCCATTGGCGTCGAGCTGTTTTGCCGCCTGGGCCTGACGTGCTACAACTCGCTGGGCAAGGGTTGGCATCCCACTACCGCACTTGGCACGATCGCGTCCGCGGCAGCCTGCGCCTATCTGTTCGGCCTTGATGAGGTAAAGATGCTGGACGCACTTGGGTTGGGTTTTACGCAATTGAGCGGCACGACGCAATTCATCGCCGATGGCGCGCTGGCAAAGCGGATGGGGCCGGGTTTCGCCGCGCGCTCCGGGGTGCTGGCGGCGCATCTGGCACGGAATGGATTGACGGGTCCGGCACGCTTTCTGGAAGGCAACGCAGGGTTGTTCAAGCTGTACGAACGTGACGAGATACGCCCGGAGATTCTCTTCGAGGACTTGGGGCGGCAGTGGCATTTGCGCGATCTCAGCATGAAACCTTATCCTTGTTGCCGTTGCACGCATACGGTGATCCAGTTGGCGTTGGACTGTCGCGCCGACGGATTGACGCCAGACCAGATTGTCAGCGGCGAAATCGAATTGGGCCGTGTCAATCGACAGATTGTTGGTGCGCGTTTCGACAATACGCATCCGAATCCCGTTGTGCATGCACAGTTCAATGCCGCCTACACGTTCGCCGCCGCCTTGGTGGACGGGGTGGTATCGATCGAGACTTTCTTGCCGGAGCGCATCCGGGCGGCTGATCTTGCCTGGGGCGCGCGCTTTACCGCGGTGGAAAGCGCGACGATCGAGCCGACGGATATTGCGCCGGCGGCAGTACGCTTGACGTTGCACGATGGACGCATCATCGAGAAGCGTCGCGAGACAATCAAAGGCGCACCGAACGACCCAATGAGCGAAGCCGAGGTAGTGGATAAGTTTCGACGTTGCATGCGTTACGGGCTTGAGTCCAATGATGCGTCCTTGACGACATTGCAGCGCGTCATCGTGGATCTCGAAAAGGAGCCCGATGCCATGGCGTTACTCGATGCCTTTGCCGCGTGTCGTGTAAGTAGTTGAATGCGATCCGTTAAATCTTCGCCCGAAGACATCTAGCGGCGTGTTCAAACTGGCGAGGAGCGGCAATAAGGATGTATCGAGGCGGGGCGTACGCTTGCGGTCCCACCTCGGATATCCTCGCGCGTCATCGTGCTGGCGTTCTCTCGGGTTGATCACACTTAGGCCGACAGCAACAAAGGGTGAATGGCGGTTCCTTCAGTCTATCCGTGTCGGCCCGGATCGAGCAGGTTTAAGCTGAAATCGCAGCACTGCGCAGCGAGCCGGGCGATTTCAGCATTCAGTGAGTACGGCTGTTCCGCGCGATGCATCGCGACGTATGAAACAGGTGGCAGCGCCGGTCGTGTTTGAATAAGGCCGAGAGCGCCGCGTGTGACCATGTGGTTCAGGCACGCCTTCGGCAGGTAGCTGATGCCAAGGCCTGAGAGTGTCAGCCCGATCTGCGCGACCAGACTATTGCTTGCAAGAATGCGTTGCATGTTGACCCCGTGCTCTTGCAGGAAGCGACTATAAATAAAGCCCGTTCCCGATAGGCCACCCTGTAGTATCAGCGGATACTGCGCAATCTCGGCGAGCGGAAGAGCGTCCTGCTTCGGCGCCAGCGCCGGCGCACACATCCACGCGTTCTCCACTTCGCCGACCTGCGTCGTGACGAAGGACTCGTTGCTATGGATTTGTGGTACGACGATGATATCGATCGTGTCGGCCGCGAGCCGGTCGCGCAGCGTCGCGTTCAAATCCACCTCCGCTTCGACCACCACCTTCGGATAAGCCGCCTGGATCGCGCCGATCAGCCGGGGCAGCCAAGTCAATGCGGTCAGTTCCGTCACGCCCATGCGGACCTGGCGCACCAGCGCCTCCTTTGAGCTGATTCGCTCGACAATCTGGTCGCGCCGATCGAGCAGTTCCTTGGCGTACGCGAAGAACTCCTCGCCTTTCTGCGTCAACCTCGCGCTACGGTGCGCGCGATCGAATAGCGTCAGGTCGAAGGCGCGTTCGAGTTCCTGAATCCGCTTCGAAACAGCCGACTGCGTGGTGTGGAGTCGGCTCGATGCCGCTTCGAACGAACCGAGTTGAACGATCCAGTAAAGTGCTTCCATCTGCTTGAACGTCAGCATCGCACGATTCTTTTCATGAATTAAAGCGATAGTTTCTCATACAAAAAAATCGCTTTTATTACTTATTTCGGTTGCTTAAGGTTCCTCCATTGACCCGCCCCCAATCTGGAGAGAGCATGGATACCGTCATTGAAAGCCCGCCTGGCAACCCTATCGAGCGCACCCCCCGTGTCGGACTCGCATGGCAGATACTGATCGGTCTCGTCATCGGCGTCGCCACGGGACTGGTGTTGAATCACTTTCCGCAAGCACGGGACGCAACTATTTCTGGTCTGTTGCAGCCCGCCGGCGACGTCTTCATCAAGCTGATCAAGATGATCGTGGTGCCGATCGTATTCACGAGCATGGTGGTCGGGATCGCCGGTGTCGGAGACGGCAAATCGTTCGGGCGCATTGGCTTGAAGACACTTGTGTACTTTGAGGTGATCACGACGATCGCCATCCTGCTCGGGCTTATTCTCGGTAACGTGCTACACCCCGGTGTCGGCACCGACATGTCGCAGCTCGGTCACGCCGACATTTCGCGCTATCAGCAGGCAACGCAGCAGGTGCAGGGTCATCATGGCCTGATGACCCTCGTGCTTGGCGTGATTCCAGACAACATCTTCGCTTCGATGGCTAAAGGCGACCTGCTGCCGGTGATCTTCTTTTCGGTGCTATTCGGCCTTGGTTTGCAATCGGTCCCTGAAGAATTCCGCAAGCCGGTGATCGCCATGCTCAAGGGCATTGCGGACGCCATGTTCAAGGTGACGAATATGGTGGTGTATTACGCGCCGATAGGCGTGTGCGCGCTGATTGCGGTGACCGTTGCGAGTTTCGGCTTCGGTTCATTGTTGCCG
Source organism: Robbsia andropogonis (assembly GCF_034047095.1). NCBI lineage: Bacteria > Pseudomonadati > Pseudomonadota > Betaproteobacteria > Burkholderiales > Burkholderiaceae > Robbsia > Robbsia andropogonis. The sequence continues at coordinate 630,630 of NZ_CP139164.1, forward strand.
TTGCTCAAGCTGGTGGCCGTCACGTATCTTGCGATCGCGCTGTTTGCGCTTGTCGTGCTCGGCATCACTGCACGGCTGTTCGGCTTTCGTATCTTTACGTTGCTGCGGATTATCAAGGACGAACTGATTATTGCGTTTTCAACCTGCAGTTCGGCCACCGTGCTGCCGCAGCTGATGAAAAAGGTGGAAGACTATGGTGTGCCGAAGAGCATCACGACCTTCGTCGTGCCAACCGGATACACGTTCAATCTTGACGGCGCATCGATCTATCTCGGCATCGGCACGCTGTTCGTCGCACAGCTGTATGGCATTCATCTTGGCTGGCAGGAACAGATGGTCCTCGTATTGACGATGGTCGTGACGTCCAAGGGCGCGGCAGGCGTGCCAGGCTTCATGTTTGTGATTCTTCTCGCGACGCTTGCAAGCGCGGGGCTGCCGCTCGAAGGGCTCGCGTTTATCGCTGGCGTGGACCGCGTGATGGACATGGGACGTACCGCGCTGAATGTGGTGGGAAACGCGCTGGCGCCGCTCGTCATCGCGAGATGGGAGCGCCAGTACGACGCGGAGAAGGGCAAAGCGTATCTCGCATCGCTTGACGCATGAGCGAGTACAGTTCGCGGCACGATAAACATTGCGCAGAAAGATCAGGAGCAATCAGATGAGCAGTAGCCAAGGTGAGTTCTTTTCCACGTTGTTGATGCGCGAGATAAAGATGCGTTTCCACCACGTCGACCACGACATCGACGGGCGCGAGCGACTTTTCTTCGACAACGCAGGTGGTTCGTTCCGCCTTAAGGCAGCCGTCGACGCGTTCGCGCGGATCGATGCGCTGCCCGATTGCCCGGAGCGCATTCATGCGCGCGCACGCCATCTTCAGGACGTTCAGGCGCGCGGCGAGGCTGACATCCGCACGATCCTCAACGCGAAGGACGGCAGCATCTACCCATCGTTGACCGCGTCGGGCGCGATGTTCGACATGGTCCGCGCGATCATGGAGAACGTGCCGGGCACCAACGCTGTTACCACGATTCTCGAACATCCGTCTTCTTTCGACGCGATGACCTACTACGCGCAACGCACGGGTAAGTCGTTGCGGGTCGCGCCCAGTAATCCGGAGACGGGCGGGGTGGACGTGGAGGCCATTCTGTCGTTGATCGATGCGGACACGGCGTTGCTCAGCGTCATGTACGCGTCGAATATTTCCGGCGCCAAGTTCGACATTGCGACGCTCGTCGAGCGGGCGCGTAAGAAGAAGCCTGGGCTCTTCATCATCGTGGATGCGGTCCAGCACGCACCACACGGTGTTATCGACCTGCAGAAGACGCCGGTCGACGGCATCAATTTCGCGCCCTACAAGTTCTTCGGATGTCGCGGCTCCGGTATCTCGTGGCTGTCACCGCGTGTGGCCGCGCTGCCGCATCACCGCCTTGATGCAAAGCAGGAAGGCGTGTGGGAACTCGGTAGTCCGGCGCCCGCGCAGTTCGCGGTCGTGACCGAAATCGTCGAGTACGTGACGTGGATTGGCCGTCAGTTCAGCAATGCCGATACGCACCGCGCGCTTTTCGTGGAAGGGATGACGCGCATCGAGCTGCATGAGCGCGCGCTCCTGGCAGCGTTGCTTGATGGTCACGATGGGCGGCGCGGTTTGAGGCGACTCGATGGCGTGGAGGTATTCTGGGATTACGCCGATCTTACGAAGCGTGACCTGATCCTGGGTATCGGTTTCGTGAATCTGAGTCCGACCGATGCGGTTCGAGAGTACGAGAAGCGCGGCGTGATCGTCTACGAGCGGATTGCCTCGAGTCTATACTCCGGCCGTATGCTGAAGTCCTTCAATCTGGCAGGCGCGGTGCGGATCTCACCACTGCACTGTCATTCGCCGGACGACGTCGAACGCTTTCTTGCGATTACGGAAGAACTAACGACACGCTGAAAATGCGGTTGGGCTCTCGCAACCGGGACCAGCAGGGATAAGCGCCATTCGAGATTCTGCTGACATTGATGTGGCTGAGCAACGCATCAAGCGACGTAAGCAATAAACGCCATCATTGCCCGTTCCAGAAATCGAGGGCTGCCTTGCACTTTGTCCAAATCGTGGGCGTCACCGTTGTCGCGGGCGTCACCATTGGCCTGTCCCCGAAGTCGACGCGAGAGCCATTGCGAGCAATCGATTGCTTTTCCGCCAGGATAACGAAAGCGGTATCACCCGGACGCCACCGCTCACATAGCTCGTCGAATGCCAGTCCAGGCTTGGGCCCGAGGTAGACATAAATCTCGCCTGCAATACGCAAATCGATAAGGTTCCACTGTGTTTCGTTCGTGACGCCGAAACGGCGACACATCGTTTCTCGCACCCACTCACCTGTAGGTTTCACATTGTCCGGATGATGGAAAAACAGCGCAACGGCCACGCGTGAAGCCAGCCCGGCGGAGATCGATTCCATCGTTCCTTGATAACGTTGCACGAATAATTGCGCGGCTGTATCCACCATTATGGGAGACTTGCTGGCCATCAACGACTCCAGCATTTCCGGCCAGAACGCCTCGTTTGTTTGTTTCAGTATCGCGTCGTGATGGTCCGTCTCAGATCCTAGTTTCGCTGTTGTTTGCCACCGTACTACCACAAGGTCCATCAAGGCAAGCGCGTCAAATAAGGATTCGGGGGGGAGTTTCATTTGCGCTATAGCCGTAGCAACGGCTTGCTTGAGGCCATTGAGGCTATGGTCGTAGTAGCACCATATCGCAATATTGGCAGTCGTCTCCGTTAAATCGCGAAACAGCCCCGGATGCAGTTTTGTCATGGGTACCGCCATGATGCTTTCGAATGCCTGCGCGAACAGGACATCCGGGGGGGACCCGAACCGAGTACGTTCGATCTTTATGAGCGACTCGAAGCATGATTTATGCGTTGGCTGCAAAAGGGTATGGAAATGTTTGCAGGTTAAGCCGAGGTTAACGATCGAACTGGCAGTAAGCGAGGTGACGGACTGGAGAACAAGCTCGCGCGGCAACGTCTGGATCGCGCTATCACTGTGGTTGGTCGCATCCTGTGCGTGGGGTGACGTGGCCTTGTCGTTGCTATCCGACGAATAGAAATAGGGTGATATGTTGCTTAGAGGCCGTTTCAAAAAGACTGCTCGGCACGTCTGAAGATGTTCCAGCAGACGAGCGCGCAACCAAGTTTAAGGAATGCCTCGTGAATGTCGGCTCGACGCTCGAAGCGAATGCGAAGACGACGAAAATTGTGCAGCCATGCATGCGTACGCTCGACTACCCAGCGGAATTTGCCGAGTCCGCTGCCGTGTTCCGTACGGCGCCTAGCGATCACCGGTTCGATATCGCGCGCACGAAGCCGCTCGCGATGCGGCTCAGAGTCGTATCCACGATCTGCGTAGATGACTTTGGGCTTGCGAAGCGGTCGACCGCGTACGCCGCGAATAGGCGGGATCGCGTCGATGAGCGGCAGCAACTGGGTAACGTCGTTGCGATTCGCGCCAGTCAGGATGGCACTGACGGGGACGCCAGTGGCATCGACGAGGATGTGATGCTTCGAGCCCGGTCGCGAGCGATCGGTGGGGTTCGGGCCAGTTTTTCGCCCGCCCCAACGGCTCGCACCGAAGATGAATCGGCCACCGCCCGTGAGAAATCGAGTTCGCCGACCTCGCGTAACTTCGCGAGCAGCAGTGCGTGCAACGCGCCCCACACGCCGACCCTTTGCCAGTCGCGCAAACGCCTCCAGCAGGTCGGCCCGGAGCCGAATCCGAGTTTGGTCGAGAGGTCACACCAGCGTATCCCGGTCTTGAATACGAACAAGATGCCGTTCAGTGCAGCCCGGTTGGAAACCGGGAGTCGTCCTGGGTATTTCTTGCGGCGTGGCTTTGGCGGAGGCAGCAAAGGTTCTATCAATGCCCACAGTTCGTCATCAATGATCGGTGCACCCATCACCTTGGTTCCAGTTGTTCAGATGACCAAGGTTAGCAGTTTGCCGAAAAGGTTAACAGCCCCCCTCGCGGTCTTTTTGAAACGGTCTCTTAGGGCATTGGTAAATACATACATCGCGGCGTCTCCCTGATATGTGTTATGAAGTTTTTTGTATTTTACTAATTTCAGTAAATAGTACTTAATATTTACCTAAATTAATAAAGTACATTGAATGAAATGGTGTCTACACCTCCTCGCTACGTTACTTCGCTGACATACGAGAAAATTGAGTAACCCGCCTGCTAATGGGGTTCTGATTGGTTGCGATGACGTGTAGTGCGAAACGAAGCAAATAGGTCTTGTTGATATTTCTTATCTTTGGAAAATAGATTCGTTATCTCCTACGGAATAGCAGGTGCCGATGATAGATTCATCGAATGGGCGCATTGACGCGTTTGCTGATCCGGAATGAACGATTGTTCACCTGTGAAGTACGGACGCAAAGGTGGTGATTACCTATCGTGGCGGTTCCTGACGATTACCTGATATCCCGACCATAGGTTGCGTCGTTGGCATTCGTTGGGATTTCCTCGGTGCATGGAATTAACAATGCATTGTGCGGCGGCTGCATGCGTCGTCGACAAAGTGTTTTCATGTGAATGTAGGCAGTAACCTTTCCACTGTTGCATGGCTGCGGCGGAACCTCGTTGGTCAAAAGGTTACCAAGGTAAATGCGAACACATTTATACGGAAAAATGCTCATGAACATTTCACCTGGTACAGCAGGGTATCCCACAGATATGTCGATTAGTGGCGACGCCGCATCTAGCGAGACGTTGCCGGTTTGCATGATGAATGACGATCAGAATGCGTTGCGGAAATTACCTGATGAGCTTATCCTCGCCGCCGCCAATGTTCTTCCCGCGCGTGCAATTTTCAATCTTGGACTAACAAACAAGTACTTGCACGCCTTGTTGCTCCCGGTGTTTCATACGAGTTTCCAGGCTATCGAAAATATTGACAAGATTCGCACCGATATCGTCTCTTTAAATACCTGGCGTCAGGCGATGAGCAGCCTTGACGCGGTCAGCATCGAGGCGCAAAAACCTGCCTTGCTTAGAGACGTTGCATTGGCATATTCGAACCTAACGGTAGATCGCGTAGATCCCGTAAATCGCGGTATCAGTCCCAACTCCGATTCCGATGAATCAGATACTCTCATTTTTGAGCGTGCGCTCGAGGCGCAAAAAGAACAGATACCGTTGCCTCCAAAATCAGTGTCCGATGCACTTGCCTTGGTTGACTTGCAAGTTGCCGGATATGTCATGCTGAAATCGCTCCAAGTCTCCAAAACGGGGCCCGTCGAATTGTTGCTGTTATCTAACAAGGCGTTTTGGCCGGCAATGCTGGAATCGTGGCTAGACGACGTTCCTGCACATGCACTCAAAAACGTCATCGCGTGCTTTGCCGAGGGGTATGATGGTCCAGTTGTCGAGATATCCAGCCGACTCGCGGGAGAAGTAGCGGTCGCGCAGTTTTTCGTCAGTGACGCGCTGGCCACGCAGCCGTTCATAGTGAAGCGGACTGGGCCAGAAGTTCTGGCATTGATGCATAAGCGCTTTAACGTAAGTACTGAGGCGCAGTGGGATGCGATTGATGAACGGATAGCGACAGAACTGCGAAACCGCTATCCACTCACCGAAAGTGCTGCTTTTCAGGAAGAATGTCGCCGGTGGCGTGAAGACGTGGGCTTTCTGACGTTGGCGAAAAATGGTGCTACCAGCGTTTGACGGCTAAAGCCGATAGCAGATCCGTGAGCAGCGTGATCACCTTATTTCCGGCCTGGCCTGTTTTGCCGTAAGCATATTGTTGCGCTGCACATTTCTTCCTGTTGCGTGTGTGCCGCGCGGGCCAATGTATGGCTGGCTAATACCCAATATTTGATATAAAAACGATTCGTATTTTAGTACTGCGATTCGTAATCTGAAAAACGTATGCATTATTAAAGTTACTCAGTTCGCTCATTGGTTAAACTTTGAGAGAAATCTGAGATGGAAATTCGAGGTAACGAAGCGGTTTGTCATCATGTTGCGTCATTTTGCGGTGGCGATGCAATTGTAGAATCCGAACATATCGTTCTTCCCGGCACGTATGCGGATAGTTTTTCAAGGCTGCCCATCGATCTTATTGTCGCGATTGTCAATGTACTCCCTGCTCATGCGCTTGTTAGCCTTGCATTAACAAGCAAGCGTTTCTCATCAGTGTTATTACTTACTTTTCCGGCGAGCTTTCAGGCAGTAGCGGCAGTAGAGAAAGTCAGGGTCGGCTCGATCACAGGTATGTCTTTTTTTGAAGCACTGGATGACATACAGGCTGTCTCGGTAAATGCGCAAAAACCGGTGTTGCTTCGGAAATTTGCCGTGAGCTGGGCGGCGCTCCCTCGGGATTTACTCATTGGAATGGGTTTATCCGATCTTCACGACGCCTTCAAGGAAAAATTATTCTTTAATACGCTCCGAACGGAAGAGTGTGCAATAACATATCCCCCGCAGTCAATGTCTGAAACGCTTTTATTTGTCGATTTGATTGTCGCCAATTATGTTGGTGTCAAAACTTTCGAACATTGTCGGATATGGCCTACAGAGTTATTAAGTATAACTAATATAGATCAGTGGCCAATGATACTTGACTCACTGCTGCTGGATGTGCCAGCGCAAGCGCTTAGCAGGGAAATCGAGAGATTTACTGAGAAAGATTATGCGCCGGGAACCGAGATATCTGATCGATTGGCCACCGAGGCAGTGGTTAAGCTGTTTTTCGTCAGTTCATTTCATACTTTTTTGCATACCATAGGAAAACCGGGAAGGCAGGATGTGCAGTTAAGGATGGAACGCCAATTCGGCCGGAGAACCGAAGCGCAGTGGAACGCGATCGAGGATCGCATGGTGTTGGAATTATCTGCGCGCTACGGGCATGTCGACCTTTGGTTTCTAAAGGAAGAGTGCAGCCGGTGGCGAGATGGCGAAGTATTTCTGACACGGGTGCAAAATGCGGGCATCGTCTCAAAATCTGATTCTTGATTTTGAAGCCCCGTCGATCAAGGGTCACTCTACATTTCGGTTACATCGTACTAACCAGCGTCAGGGGCGGCTGGTTGCTGGAACGTTGCCGTAACGTGTGCCATTGAGATATAGAGCATTGGCGGCGAAAAGCGCAGTTTCGTACTGTTCCACAACGACTCGTACACCGAAAATACAGAGGCAAGATATCGGTTACCTACTCTGTTCGCTATACAAACTTTGAGGAAAAGATAAAATGGAAATTCGCAATAATGCATTGAGATCTATTCTTCCAGAATCAATCTGTGGCGGCAATCCAGAGACAGCGTCTGGAGATGCTGGTCATTTTCCGGAATATTCGTATAATTTTCGAAGATTGCCAGACGACCTTATCTTGATGGTCGCGAATGTTCTTCCTGCCCGGGCAATACTCAATCTGGTATTTACAAACAAACATGTCTCGTCTTTGTTGCCATTGACGTTTCAACGGAGCTTTCAGGCCATCGCGGCAATCGAAAAAGTAAAAGCCGGTGCGGTCACGGTTACGTCGTTTTTAAATACATTGGCGAGCATTCAGGCCATCCAAATCGATGCGCAGAAGCCGGCCCTGCTTCGAGATTTTTCATTGAGCTGGGCGGCTCTCTCCCCGCATCAATTTGCATCAGCCGAGATACCGGACCATAGTGGCACTTTCGAGGAACGAGCGTTTTGCAAGGCATTGAGGGAGGTACAGCTCGCGATAACACTACCGCCTCAATCGTTATCTGACACGCTTGCGTCGATTGATATCAGTGTCGCTTGTTATGTCGGGTTGAGTTCTTTCGCGGTATGCAACTTATGGCCTATCAATCTCATGTATGCCACCGACAAAGCCGCATGGCCGGTCATGCTTGAGTCGTTGTTGATGAGCCTGCCCGCGCATTCGTTGGAAAGCGAAATCAGAGAACTGGCGGAAGAATACGATGGAATCGTGACGGAGATATCAGACAAATTAGCCGAGGAGCTTGCTATTGCCCTGTTTTTCGTCAACCCATTTCTTGCCTCGATGAATGAAAGAAATTTGCCATCGGGATCTGACGTCAGAAGGAAGCTCAGGCACCGGTTTGGTGTGAGAACCGAAGCACAATGGGTGGCGATCGATAATCGGATGGCATTGGAAGTGCAGAAACGCTGCTCTCGATATATGGGCTCTCTTCGGTTGGAAGAAAGCAACCGGTGGCGCGCCGGATCGGAATTTTACGCGCTGGTGCAACATTCTGACGTCGCTGAACTGTCCATATTGTAGGTTTAACAACACGACGTTCACGGATGGCTCGCCATCGTTGCTGGTCCGTGGTAACCCGCATCAGGAATACCCGTATCGATTTCCGCTTTTGTGTTGCCGCGATGAAAGCATGGGGAAGGATTCGTCCCCCTACAATGCATCTCGTCGATGTTGTCTCAGACTGCCGTGCCGGCGCTACCTGCCGATTGGGTAAGCAATACGGCGTAACGGCACGGAAGGGACCGCAGAACGGCATGATCCAAAATAAAAGCGGAGACATCACATGCGAGTTGGCAATCGCGGGATTCGTTCGGTCTTGGGCGCTGTCGGTGTCACAATGTGCTGCGTGCTTGGCATGACGGTGCCATCAGCGCAGGCGGCGGACAGTGGCAAAGTGACCATCATGGTCGGCGGTATTACCAAGCTCATTTACTTGCCTGCGCGATTGACGCAGGAATTGGGTTACTTCAAGGATGAAGGGCTTGACGTCGAATTGCTGTCACAGCCGGCCGGTGTTGATGCGGAAAACGAACTGCTTGCAGGCGCTGTCCATGCTGTTGTCGGCTTCTACGATCACGCTATCGATTTGCAATCCAAGGGCAAGGAAGTCACTGCGATCGTTGTTTTCGGTCAGGTGCCGGGCGAGGCTGAACTTGTATCGACCAAAGCGTCGGAGACCATCAAGTCCATGGCGGACGTCAAAGGCAAGACCCTGGGCGTGACCGGCCTGGGTTCCTCGACGAGTTTTCTGACGCAATATCTTGCTGGTCAACACGGGATCACCTCGTCTCAATACACGATGCTGCCAGTAGGTGCCGATGCCAGCTTTATCGCAGCGATCAAGCAAAAGCGCATTGATGCCGGCATGACGACCGAGCCAACCATTTCCGCGCTACTTGCAACCGGAGAAGCAAAGGTACTCGTGGACATGCGTACTGTCGAGAGCACGAAAGCGGCGCTTGGCGGCACCTATCCCGGATCAAGTCTCTATGTTCAGGCTTCCTGGTTGAAAGAACACAAGGAGCAGGCGACGAAACTGGCGCGCGCATTCGTGCGTACGTTGCAGTTTATCCAGACGCATAGCGCGGAAGAAATCGCGGCAAAGATGCCTGCCGATTATCAGAAGAACAAGGCTTTGTACGTGAGCGCCTTGAAGGGAACGCTGCCCATGTTTTCCCCCGACGGCAAGATGCCAGCCGATGGTCCCGCCACGGTGTTGAAGGTTCTGGCGGCTTTCAGTCCCTCCGTGAAAGGCAAGCATATCGACCTGTCGCGCACCTACACAAACGCTTATGTCGATGCGGTAAAAATCAAGTGATCTGATCGGCATGCACACCGTTGCTTGATCGGTTTTCAATACCTGCTCCTCGGTAAGGTCGACAATCCAATGCCGTTATCCAGCCTGCCGCACGCATCGTCCACGCATGGCAGGCATTGTCCTGGGCTTCGCAAATGAACCAACCTCTCGCTTCGCGCACGCCGGCCATCGAGTTCGAGTCCGTGTCGTGCCAATTCATCTCCCCCGATGGCAAGGCCACCGTTGCACTGCGCGATTTCAGTATGTCTGTCGCGCAGGGCGAGTTTGTGGCGATCGTCGGCCCGACAGGCTGCGGCAAGTCGACAACGCTTGGAATGATCACCGGCTTGCTGAACCCGACTTCTGGAAAGGTTCGTGTGATGGGTCAACCGGTCAATGGTATCGATCCGCGTATTGGTTTCGTTTTTCAGGCTGATGCGGTGTTCCCGTGGCGCAACGTGATCGATAACGTCGCGGCGGGCCCGATGTTTCGCGGCCGCTCCAAGGCGGCGGCATACGATGAAGCGCGAATCTGGTTGCATAAGGTCGGCCTCGACAAGTTCGAGAAACACTATCCCCACCAGTTGTCCGGCGGCATGCGCAAACGCGTGGCGCTCGCGCAAACCTTCATCAACAAGCCGGAAATCCTGTTGATGGATGAACCATTCTCGGCGCTCGACATGCAGACGCGGACGTTGATGCAGGATGAACTGCTGCAATTGTGGTCGGCAAGCGCGGGCTGCGTGGTATTTGTCACGCATGATTTGGAAGAGGCTATCGCGCTGGCCGATCGAGTTCTCGTGTTAACCGCGCGTCCGGCAACGCTGAAGCGGATTTACGAGATAGATCTGCCACGTCCGCGTGTTACATCGGAGATTCGATACGAGCAGCGGTTCATTGATATTTCACGCGATATCTGGCGTGATCTGAGGGAGGAAGTGCATATCGCCTGATGCGTTCGGGTGGGTCTGGTTCGCATCTTCACGCTATATCTGTATTGACGATTTTCCTATTCCGGAGCGCCAACATGGCCGCACACGAAGCCACTTTGTCACTTAACGAAACTACGCCGTCCGCGGATGATGCCGAACGCGATGCACGCCGGCGACGCCAGCAACGGCATGCATTGATCCTCTTCTTGCGCCTCCTCGTCCTCGTCGTCTGGCTTGGGGGTTGGGAGTTATGCGGACGGATGAATTGGATCGACCCGTTCTTTTTTTCGATGCCCTCGTTGATCTTTGAACAGATTGTCGATTGGTTCCAGAACGGTACCTCGCAGGGACCTTTGTTGGTGCAGGTCTGGGTTACCCTTGAGGAGACGGTGCTGGGCTTTTTGATAGGTGCCGTGGGCGGGGTGATCTGCGGCGTGGTGTTGGGGCGCAATAAATTATTGTCGGATGTCTTCAGTGTCTACATCAAGGTGGCAAACTCTATTCCGCGAGTAGTGCTAGGTTCCGTTTTCGTGATCGCGCTCGGTCTGGGGATGGCGTCGAAGGTGGCGCTGGCGGTGGTCATGGTGTTCTTTGTTGTTTTCGGCAACGCGTTCCAGGGCGTTCGGGAAGCAGATCGGTATATGATCGCGAATGCACAGATCCTAGGTGCATCGCGGCGGCAACTGACAACGGCGGTCGTGATTCCGTCGGCGTTGTCGTGGATCCTTGCGAGCTTGCACGTCAGTTTCGGTTTCGCGTTGGTCGGCGCCGTGGTCGGGGAGTTTTTGGGATCGAAACAGGGCATTGGGCTGTTGATCTCCACGGCGCAGGGCGCCTTTAACTCCAGCGGGGTGTTTGCCGCGATGATCGTGCTGGCCGTGGTGGCCTTGGCGACGGATTACCTGATCACCGCGCTCGAGCGGCGGTTGTTGAAGTGGCGGCCGGCGGCCGTGTGATACCGCGCCAACGGCGCCCGGGATGAGAAGGAGCGCTTAGGCGATGTTGTCCAGTTTGCGTGCGCGGTTGTTCGGATGGTTGCTGCTGCCGCTGTTAAGCTTCTTGCTGATATCCGCCACACTCTCATACAGTTCGGCACGCCGTACCGCCGGACTGCTTGAAGACGATACGTTGCTGGACGCTGCACGCGTTATCGTAGAGGCGGTGTATTGGCATGAAGGCGCGTTGTCCGCGCCCATCCCGCCAGCCGCGCTCGAACTCTTTGAATCCCCGTATCAAGACCACATTTATTACCGGGTGACGGCGCAGCCGATCGAAGGCTCGCCCGAGGTGGCCTTGACCGATACCGGTGCCCGGCAACGATTGCTGGCAGGCACACCGGATTTACCTATGCGTGCTGCGGGAGTAACCGCTCCCGCGGAATATCCCGAATTATTCATGCGGTCTTTACCACCCCTGGGTGCCGACCTTGCCTCAATCGGCGGATCGACTAATAAAAAAAAACGTCGCCGCGAACAGTCCGCGTGACGCGGGAGAATCGCCAGACCATGACGATGGTGGTGGTCCCCCCCGTTACTTCGACGCCATGTATAACGGACTTTCGCTACGGGCGGTCGCCTATGATCGCCTGGTGTACGACGCGGGACGTACTGATCGTGTCACGGTCGTTGTCGCAAAAACCCGGGCGTCCGAGGCGGGCATGGTGCAGGACTTATGGCATCCGCAATTGTGGCGCCAGGTATTGCTTGCCTGCCTGGCATTGCTGCTCGTTCCGGTTGGCCTCACCATCGAACTGAAGCCGCTGATCCGTCTGCGTGATGATGTTGCCAACCGCGATCCCACCGCATTGGTACCGCTTCGCACGGCACATTTGCCTGCCGAGCTGCGGCCTATCGTGGACACGATAAACCAGAGCATTGCCCGTTTGAAGCAACAGGCCAGCACGCAGAGGCAATTCATCGCCGATGCCGCGCACCAGATGCGTACGCCATTGACGGTACTCGACACGCAATTGCAATACCTGCAACAGGCGGGTGCGGGGTCGCCTGGATGGCAAGAAGCGCTTGCGGGAATACAGCGGACGAGTAAGCGGATGGCCTCGATGACAAACCAGTTATTGATGTTGGCGCAGGCGGAGGCTGCCACGCGCCATCCATTGACATCTCGAGTGGATCTCGCGGAAGTCATCGGTGACGTTCTTGCCGAGATGGTTGTCACCGCGGAGCGTCACGCAATCGATCTGGGCGCTGAGTGGGATACCAGCATCCCAGGGCGGCGGGATTCGGACGGTACCCCAGTGCCGATGCCGGTGGCGGGCAACGCCGGCCTGCTTAACGCCATGATCTTGAATCTCGTGGACAACGCGATTCGCTACACGGCGGCGCATTGGGCACGCAACAGGGCAAGATCGGGCGCCGCGTTGTGTCTGGCCGAGGACGGTACGCATGCCGAGGTCGGCACGCATGGCAGCGATGCAAAGCCGGGCCGTGTTGGTGGGCAAGTCACGGTGTCGTGCCGATATGCAGTGCATCCGGGTAATGGCGACGCGTTCGGCAACCCCGTTCGTGAAGTTGTTTTGTCGGTCACCGATAACGGTCCCGGCATTCCGGCGGAAGCGAGGGCGCACGTCTTCGAGCGATTCTATCGCGTGCATGGCGAAGTAGACAGTGACGGCTCGGGCCTGGGACTGTCAATCGTCCAACAGATCGTGCAGGCCCACCACGGTTCTGTGGCGCTTACCATGCCGCTTTATACCAGTGTGCCGGCGATGGCGCATGGTGCAGCGGTGGCACACTCGAATGGCGCCAATGCCACAGGCTTATGCGTGACCGTGCGTTTGCCTGCGTGGCCTGCGTCGGAAGAAAGGGGATCGATATGAAGCTGCTGCTGGTGGAAGACAATGTCGAGTTATCGCGTTGGCTCGTCAATTTATTGCACGAGGAGCAATTCGCCGTCGATTGCGCGGCCAACGGCGAGGGCGCGGAGACGTTGTTAAAAGCGCATGGCTATGACGTGGTGCTGCTCGACATGCGCTTGCCTGGCATCAGCGGAAAACATGTTTTAAGCCGCTTGAGGCGTCACGGCGATAACGTGCCGGTCATGATGCTGACGGCGCACGGGTCGATCGAGGATAAGGTGGATTGTTTCGGTTTAGGGGCTGACGACTATGTGGTCAAGCCCTTTGACGCTCGGGAACTGGTGGCCCGGATCAAAGCGTTGGTGCGTCGTCGCCTGGATGACCGATCAGGCCGGTTGCGCTGTGGCGATTTGCATTACCTTACCGAGGCGCGCGAGTTCCGTTGCGGTGACGCACCCCTTGTCTTGCGCCGACGTGAACATGCGATACTGGAGGCGTTGATGCTACGGCAGGGCAAGACGGTGTCGAAGACGGCCTTGATGCAAAGTGTCTATGGTGTCGACGATGACGCGAGCGCCGACGCCATTGATATCTATATCCATCGCTTGCGTAAACAAATCGCTGGCAGTGGTGCCGAGATATCGACCTTGCGGGGACTCGGCTATATCTTACGTACCCGGATTGAGGCGCCCGCTTAGCGCGCCGCGATCCATCGCCACTCCCATGGCCGTGCGATAGCGCAGCGGGCATTGCCCCCTTCGCGTTCCACGCCTTATACCCCGCTTATTGCGAGCGTTGCACCTTCAGGGGCCCCGGGCCCTGGCAGGTCGGCATCATTTCTATCGCATTGATGTTAACGTGTTCCGGCAGCGACAGCAGCCAGCTCACCGTGTTCGCGATGTCTTCCGCATTGAGCGGTACCGTATCTTGATAAACCGCAGCGGCCTTGCTGTCGTCGCCCTTGAACCGGGTGTTCGAGAACTCGGTGCCACCCACCAGACCAGGCTCGATTGATGACACCCGCACATTCTTACCAACCAGATCCGAGCGCAGGTTCAACGTGAACTGATGCACGAACGCCTTCGTCGCGCCGTAGACGTTTCCGCCCGGGTAAGGATAGATCCCGGCCGTGGAGCCGATATTGATGATCCAGCCGGCATTGCGTTCGACCATGGCCGGCAAGGCGGCGTGCGAGCAGTAGACCAGGCCTTTGATGTTCGTATCGATCATCGTCTCCCAGTCATCCAGATCTGCCTTGTCCGCCGTTTCCAAACCCAATGCCAGCCCGGCGTTATTGATCACGGCATCCAACGCACCGACTTTCTCGGCAATCCAGGCAAACGTGGCGTGCACGTCGTCGCGCTTCGTCACGTCGAGCGTGCGCGGAATCAACTGGCTGCCCAACTCGGCGGCCAGCGCGTCGAGACGCGCCTGACGGCGGCCGGTGGCAATGACGGTGTGACCTTCCTGGATCAGGCGGCGGGCAATCGCTTCACCAAATCCGGCGCTGGCGCCGGTTACGAGAATATTCATAGGGCGGATGGACGGTTCGCGGCGCGGTGGAAGTGACCGCGTGGTGGAAAACCCCTATCGTAACCCGTTCGTGCGCCGCATGTGAAAGCGCGCACGCGTATTCACCGTCCCGTGGGCCGATTACGCACCGCATTAACCGGATTGCAACCCCGGAGCGATTGATATGTCACTGTGCTCTGAAAACTGTATCCTTTTATTCTCGTTTGGCCTGTACATGCCGACAAAATGTCGCAGGCATATGCTTGGAAGGCACACATAAAGCAGCGGAGCGGCACATGGCAGACCCGAAGATCGAAACCTACAACAATCCGGCCGGCGGCTGGGGCGCACTGAAATACGTGGCAATCAACATATTCAAGGAAAAGATTGTCAGTAAGAGCATGCGTACCCTGCTAGCGCAGAATCAACCGGATGGTTTCGATTGTCCGGGCTGCGCCTGGCCGGATCGTAATCACGCGTCCACGTTCGAATTCTGCGAGAACGGGGTGAAGGCGGTGGCTGCCGAAGCGACGTCGAAACGCGTCACGCGGCAGTTTTTTGCCGATCACACCGTGACCAGCTTGCTGGCGCAAACCGATTACGAACTTGAGCAGCATGGGCGCCTGACCGAGCCGATGATCTACGACGCGACCAGCGATAAATACAAGCCGATTGCATGGGACGATGCTTTCGCGCTTGTTGGCGCGCATCTGCGTGCGCTGCCTCATCCCGACCAAGCATCGTTTTATACATCCGGCCGGGCCAGTAACGAGGCTGCTTTCCTGTTCCAGCTGTTTGTCCGGGAGTATGGCACGAACAATTTCCCGGACTGCTCGAACATGTGTCACGAACCTACCAGCAAAGGGTTGCCGCCCGCGGTGGGCATCGGCAAGGGCACCGTGACGCTGGACGACTTTGATGCGTGCGACACGCTTCTCATTTTCGGTCAGAACCCGGCGACGAACCACCCACGGATGATGGGGGAGTTGCGCGAATGCGCTAAGCGTGGTGCCACCATTGTGTCGATCAATCCGTTGCGTGAGCGGGGCTTGGAGCGTTTTGCCAGCCCGCAGCATGTTCATGACATGCTCTCGACGACGGGAACGCCGATCAGTTCGATGTTTATTCAACCCTCGCTGGGTGGCGACCTCGCGCTGATCAAGGGCCTGATCAAGCATGTCATCGAACGCGATGACGCCGCCATCGCCAGCGGTGCCGAGCGCATTGTCGACGTCGACTTCCTTACCGAGCATACGCTGGGGTTCGAGGCGCTGGCCGCCGATAGTCGGGCCGAACGCTGGGATCTGATCGTCGCTGAGTCCGGTGTGCCATACGACCAGATCGTGCGGTTGGCCGAGGTCTACATCAAGGGGCGCGCCGTGATCTCGACCTGGGGCATGGGCCTGACGCAGCACAAGTACGCCGTCGGTACAATTCAGATGCTGACGAACCTGATGTTGTTACGGGGCAATATCGGTCGCCTCGGCGCGGGGCTCTGTCCCGTGCGCGGACATTCGAACGTGCAGGGCGACCGTACCGTCGGCATTGACGAGCGCCCGCCGGCAGCAATGCTTGATCGGATGGAAAAAGTGTTCGGCTTCAAGGTTCCGCGCACGCACGGGCTGGACGTGGTGGGAACCATTCAGGCAATGCTGGATAAGCAGGTAAAGGTGTTTGTCGCCCTGGGTGGCAATTTCCTGATGGCCTCGCCAGACACACCGCGCGTGGCGCAAGCACTGGAAAACTGCGACCTGACCGTGCAGATCACGACCAAATTAAATCGGAGCCATTTGGTGCATGGTCGCGATGCGCTGATCTTGCCAACCCTCGGTCGCACCGAAATCGACATGCAGGCCGGTGTCGCGCAGGGCGTGACCGTCGAGGATTCGATGAGCATGGTTCATATCTCATACGGGATCAACAAGCCAGCCTCCCCGGATTTGCTGTCCGAGATCGCGATTGTCGGACGGATGGCGGCGGCAACGCTGCCGCAGAGTGCGATCCCGTATCTCTGGTACATCGACGATTACGCCAGGATTCGCGATGCGATCGAATCGGTGTTCGATGCATTCAAGGATTACAACGCACGTGTTGCAAAACCGGGCGGCTTCCATCTTGGGGTTGCCTCGCGTGACCGGGTCTGGAAGACGGCGTCCGGCAAAGCCGAGTTCAAGGTCCATGCGATACCGACGGATTCCCCTATTCATCGCGCCAAGGCCCGTTTCGGAGATCGACTGCTGACGCTGATGACCACGCGCTCGCATGACCAATACAACACGACGATCTACGGGATGGACGATCGCTACCGTGGCGTGTTTGGCCAGCGGCGCGTGATTTTTGCGTGCAAGGCGGATCTCGACCGTCTCGGCTTCAAGGACGGTGAACGCATCAATTTGGTCAGCGTCTGGGACGATGGCGTCACGCGTCGCGCGGACGATTTCCTGCTTGTCGAGTATGACATTCCGGCTGGCTGCATCGCCGGTTACTACCCCGAGACGAACCCGTTGGTGCCGTTGGACAGTTTTGCCGATGGCGCTCGCACGCCAACGTCGAAATCCATCCCGGTGCTGATGGAAAAAGTCACGGTATTACATGCGACGTCGCCTGGCTCGGTGCGAGATACCGTTGTCGTCTGATGCGCGCCGCTGACGACACCTCGCCGGAAGCACAGCTGGCACGCCTGCTGGCGACGCTTGCCGACCCCTCCGCCGACGGTGGTCTGTCACTTGCTCGGGTCAGCAAGCGCAGCGGGTTGCCGATGAGCACGTTGCGCCGTCTACTATCGGCGCTGGGCGACGCCGATCTTGTCGTTTGGTCTCTCCAAGATAACGGTCGCGGCACCGCGCGACTCACGCAGGCCGGTCGTTCGCTGATTGCCGACACGCTTTCTCCACTCGATACATCGTCCTCGTCTTCGCACTCGATGCCGGATTAAACGCATCAGATTCCACGCCTCGCCGTAGCGGGAAACTTCTCCGCGCGTTTTACCGATATTCATCGTATTTTGAAAACCCTTACGATGAGGTCGATGATATTTTGCTGCTGTGGCATATTGTCGCGCCCGCGATTCCTGATTTTGTTCTTCCTTTCATCGTAGAAAATTTGAAAGCGTAATGAAAAAAATCTTTATGCATAAAATGTACTAACTAGCTAGTTCATTATGAGTTTTTTCATAGGCCATCTATTATTGTGAATTTTGCAATTATTCATCGATAGCTGACGATATCTATTTCGTAATGAATATGTAATACAGCTTCTCATGCAATGACTGAGAGCTTTGTATGATGGGCCCCGGACCGTCAGCTGCTACATACCATCGTTCCATAAGGCATCACGCAACTGCCGCGTGACAGGACTAGTATCAAGATGAGCCGGGTATGGGCTGACAATGCAATTCACAAGCATCCAGAGGGTAGATATGCGCAGACGGGGATTTCTCGTATCGATCGCGCTGCTGATAGGCAGTGTGACCGTAGCAAAAGCGAAGGTGATCTGGGGCGGGATGCCTTGGACCGGGAAGGCGTCGGCGGCCCCTCAGCCGGTTGTGGCCGACGGCTGGAAGTTTTTCACCGCAGGAGAAGCGGAGCTGGTGGCGGCGCTGTCGGACCGAATCATTCCAGCGGATGAGCTGAGCATTGGCGGCAAGGAGGCAGGCTGCGCGGTGTTTATCGATGCGCAATTGGCGGGCGCTTACGGGAAAGGGAGCTATCTTTATCTGGATGGTCCGCTCAAGCAAGGTCTTCCGCAGGCCGGCCCCCAGTTCAAGGAAGGTCCTGCTGCACGGTGGCGCGCTGGTTTGGCCGCTTTCGATTCTGCGGTCAAAGCCAAGAGTGGCAAGCCTTTCGTTGCGCTGACCCCGGCCGAACAGGACATGATGATTGGTCAATGGGAGGCTGGCACGCTGCCCATGTCCGGTGTCGATGCAAAACAGTTCTTTAATCTGGTGCTCTGGAACGTGCGCGAAGGCTATTTTTCAGACCCGATCTACGGTGGCAACAAGAACATGGCTGGCTGGAAAATGCTGGGTTTTCCTGGCGCGCAATACGATTTTCGCGACTACATCGACAAGCCAGGGCAGAAACTGGACATCAAACCGGTCAGTTTTATTCGCAAGCCCACCCAGACGACTTAAAGACCAGGCATTTGTAGCTAAAAACGTTGTGAACGGCATCATCGATTCATAACGACAGGTCTTCACAATACAGAGCAAGGAGTATCCAATATGGCGCAAAAGCGGCCAAAAGTGGATGCCGTCATCGTTGGCCTAGGATGGGCCGGTTCGCTGATGGCGAACGAGTTGACGGAAGCAGGATTGAACGTCGTGGCCATCGAGCGCGGTTCGTGGCGTGACACCAGTACCGATTTTCCGACCAGCATCGACACCGATGAACTGCGTTTTGCGCGGCGTCGTGAATTGTTGCAGCCATTGAGCGTGGAGACGATGACGTTTCGTAACCGCCCGGATCAGGAAGCGCTCCCTTTGCGCGACTTGAACACTTATCAGTTTGGCTGGGGTGTGGGCGGTGCGGGCGCGCACTGGAATGGCATGACGTGGCGTTTCCTGCCGACCGACTTCGTGACGTACTCGCATACGGTTGAAAAGTACGGTAAGGGTAAATTCGTCGAGGGGTTGCAGGTGCAGGACTGGGGGGTGACGTACGATGACCTCGAGCCGTTTTACGACAAATTCGAACGCATTGCCGGAACGTCGGGGAAGGCGGGCAATATCCAGGGCCAGAAGATCGAGGGGGGCAATATCTTCGAAGGGCCGCGCAAGCGCGACTACCCGCTGCCACCGCTGGCGCGCACCCAGGCGGCCTTGCTGTTCGATAAGGCGACCAAGGATCTCGGCTATCATCCGTTCGCCGTACCTGCCGGGAATACCTCCGGCGCCTATACGAATACGCTTGGCGTGAAGATGGCGCCTTGCACATATTGCGGCTATTGTGAATTCTTCGGTTGTGGCAATTGGTCTAAAAGCAGCCCGCAAGCGTGCGTGTTACCGGCACTCATGGCACGGAAGAACTTCAGCTTGATTCCTGATTCCGAAGTGTTGCGCGTCGACCTGACTGGCGACAAGAAGATGGCTACTGGCGTGACCTTCATCGATAACGACGGACAGGAGTGGGAACAGCCCGCAGATATCGTCGTGCTATCGGCTTATCAATTCGATAATGTTCGACTGATGTTGCTTTCGGGCATCGGCAAACCCTATAACCGCGATACCGGTGAAGGGGTCGTGGGTCGCAATTATGCGTATCAGACCATCTCGGGTGCATCACTTTGGCTGAAGGATCAGCAACTGAACCCGTTTATCGGTGCGGGTGCACTGGCGCAATCGATCGACGATTTCAATGGCGATAACTTTGATCATTCGAATCTCGACTTCATTGGCGGCGGCACGGCGCTGATTCACTCGACGAATGGCCGGCCGATCGGTTTGTCGGGAGGGGTGCCCAAGGGCACGCCGGCGTGGGGCTCAAGCTGGAAGAAGGCTTACCAGAAGGCCTACCAGAACTACAATTCGATCTATGTAATGGGCAACAGCTATCCGCATCGAGACGTCTTCCTCGACCTTGATCCGGAATACAAGGATCGTCATGGCCAGCCGTTGCTGCGAGTGACGTTTGATTGGAACGAGAACGACAAGCGTTCGGGCAAGTTCATGGCGGATAAGTCCATGGAGATCGCCAAGGCGATGAACGCCGAGACAATCGAGCGTTCAGAGCCGACGGCCGCGCCGTACACGCCGATGACCAATCTGTCTTCGCATACCACGGGCGGGGCGTGCATGGGCGATGATCCGCGGACCAGCGCGGTCAACAAGTATTTGCAGAGCTGGGATGTACCGAACACCTTTGTCTGCGGCGCATCGGCGTTCGCGAACAATGCCGGCTACAACCCGACGGGTACGGTGGCCGCGCTGACGTTACATGCCGCGCAAGCCATTCGGGATCAGTATCTGAAGGCACCTGGCGCATTGGTGAAGGTCTAGACGATGGCGCAACAACCTACTCAACACTCGCCACGCCGGTCTGGCGCCGCCCGCATCGGGATCGTGATTTTTATCCTGATCATCCTTGCGGCCGTGATTCTTGGCGGCTTGATTGCCTGGCGTTCGCACCAGCGTGCCAATGCGCCGGTTGATACCGCGCTGCTGGATCAGATCACGCAATACGGCGCGAATGATGGCAGTAAGGAGGCCGATCCGATCAAGCGGGGCTTGTACCTGGCCCAAGCGGGGGACTGTATCGCTTGTCATACGGCGAAGGGCGGCAAGCCGTTTGCTGGCGGTTTGGGCTTGAATACCCCGTTCGGCGTCATTGTGTCCAGCAATATTACGCCGGACAAGCGGTACGGCATTGGCGATTGGACGGACGCGCAGTTTCTGCATGCTGTCAAGGATGGTGTCGCGCCGCATGGCAAGTTGCTGTACCCGGCGATGCCGTACAACTTGTATTCGCGCGTTACCGACAAGGACCTGCTTGACGTCTTTGCTTATTTGAAGACGGTTGCGCCAGTAGCCGAAGCACCGCCCGCAAACCAGTTGCCGTTCCCGTTCAATATTCGCCAATCACTTTTCTTCTGGAATCTGCTGTTCTTCAATCCGACGCCTTTCACGCCGGACCCGAAACAGTCGATCGAGTGGAACCGTGGCGCCTATCTGGTTGACGGTCTTGGTCACTGCACGGCTTGCCACAGCGGCAAGAACTTCCTCGGGGGCGATACGGATTATCTGCAAGGATATGACCTCGAGGGTTGGCATGCACCCGAGATCACCGGCAATACCTATACCGGTATTGGCAGTTGGAGCAACGCGGACGTCGTGGCTTACCTGCATACGGGGGGTAATCGCATCAGCGTCGCGGCAGGGTCGATGGGCGAGGCAGTGACGAATTCGACGCAGCATATGACCGAAGGTGACCTGAGCGCAATTGCCACTTACTTGAAGAGCTTGCCCGGGTCTGACAGAAAGCGGCCGACACCGCTGCAGCAAACGGACGCCATGATGGTGTTGGGACATGACATCTATCAAAGCAATTGCGCTGCCTGTCATAAGACGAGCGGCGAGGGTGTCGAGGCGATGGTGCCATCCCTGGCAAACAATCCGGGCGTGCAAGCGCCGGGTGCCAACAACGTGATCCGAACGATCTTGATGGGCGGGCGCGGTGCCGCTACAGCGAGCAATCCGACGAGCGCGGAAATGCCTGCGTTTGCCTGGAAACTGTCGGACCAAGAGGTGGCGGCCGTGGCGACGTATATTCGGAATAGTTGGGGTAACGCGGCCGATGCGATTACGGCCGCCGATGCAACGAAGCTGCGTACGCGTCTGAAAGCGCCACCGCAGTTAGGATCACAACCTTAAAATTTGAGACGCAAGCAGCCGCGACACACCACACCCCGATAGCGATATCGGGGTTTTTTTACCTGCGTTTTTATCGACGGTGCGAGCGTATTGCACGAGGGCTGTGATAGGCAGGCGTATATTCCTGCTGGCGTGGGTACGTATTACGGCCACGAGTGAAGAGGATGCCATGGTTACGGGTATCAGTATTGGGTCATGGACCCAAACGAGTCATATTGGCCGGAACCGCAACCTATTTCCTTTGCACGGGAACGATGGGGCGGTACTTTATCGTCGAGCGCCAGTCAGATACCGTTGCGGTAGTCTTTAAGTGCTTGGCGTGAGAAGCAGTACGATAATGATCCGGAAAACAAGACCTTCGTATTGATCAATGCCATCAGGCCGACGCTAGCGATGTAATCAATCTCTTGATTTAAAGACACAAGGCTTGTGTTGTCAAAATACATGTTACGGTGAACAACGAAGGCGGCATGCGCTGCTTTTGTCTTCTTTTCCGACATGCGCGAACATTCGAACAAGACTCCCGCACCGTCCCAGGCTCCGTGGGACAATCTTTTCTCGCCCGAATGGCAGCAGTGCCTGTGGCGGACGGGGTTGATGGCCTGGCCGACCATCGCTGTATGCCTGTGGATCGGTCAGATTACAAATCACATGGTACCGATGCTGGTCGTCGCCGGGGGCGCGTTCACTGTCGGCTTAGGGGCGCTGCAACGTTTTACGCGAATTTCGATCATGCCGATGCTACTTGCGTGCCTCGGCATGATGTTGTCCACGTGGATTGGTTCACGCATCGGTGCCTCATTGACGGCGATGCTGTTGGCAAGCGCGATTTGGGCGGCACTGGGCGGGTGGGCTGCGATACGCGGGCCGGGATTGACCTGGATTTGTCAGCAATCCGCGATCGCGCTATTCGTCGCAGGTAGTTTTGCCGGTAGCAATAGTGGGAATGCCAGTGTTGCTAACTCATCTTTTCCAATTGATTTTGGCCTAATGCTGCAGGCGATCTTGCCGCAATTCGGTGAACTCGTTCATGGTTCTGGAACGTTCGGCGTATCGACCGACTACGCGGCGCAACGGGCGCTAATGGTGGGTATCGGCGGGGCGGTTCAGATCGGATTTCTGGGGGCGGCTTTTTTGTTCTGGCCGCCTGCGATCCCGCCGATCTTACCGTCTCAATCTTTAAGAAGTGATACTCGTGGTGCGCTGGCCACGGCATTGCGCGCGGCGCTGGCTTGTACCGCCGCCAGTCTGGCCGTGCATATGTTGAAGCTACAACATAGCTATTGGGCACCTATGACCGCGTTGGTCGTGCTCAAACCATCTCTGAAGGAAGAGTTCCACAGTGTGCTGCAGCGCTGTATAGGGACTGTCACGGGGGCAACGCTAGTAACACTCGCGATTTTTTTTCTTCGCCCGAGTCCGGGATGGTTGATTATCGCGACGAGTCTGTGCGCCTTATCTGCCTACGCGTTGAATCGCGTCAGCTATCTCTTCTTCAGCGCGGCCCTGACTGCCTACATCGTTTGCATGCTTGGTTTGGTCGATCCCGGACAAATTGCTCCGGAGATCGCTTTGTACCAGGAGCGGATTGGCGCAACGCTGATCGGTTGCGGCATGGCACTCGTTATTGACTATCTTCTCAAGGCGATCGGACTTAATGCCAATCGTCGACCGGGAATGGACTAACCTTATTCGATTTTGAAAAGGCCTTGCGCAAGGCGCGGCATGTCGAGGTAACGCCGATTGGTCGAGGCCTCATGTTTGTCAAGACTACTATTTAGTGTTTTCCTCAAGATGTCGCCTTTGCGTTCGTAACTGTAGGCAGATTCGGCTTTTCACTTGATAAGGCGAAGACGTCACTATTCCAACGAAGCTTGATTCGTAAAAGCGGCATGTCAAACCTTGTACATGGTCTAATCCGCAAATGAGCAGTGAGACGAATGTCCCAAGTCATGCAACTATAGTTTTGCGATGTAAGCGCTTTCTTTATTTATCTATTTATTTTGGAATGCAGATCATGCGAGTGTTATTTGATGCCGTAGCACCTCTGTATTTAGGGAATGCGGATGACGATGAAGAATTAGAAGAAAAGGTTGTGGCTGTGAGACAGGGTAAGCTGGATGAGTTGCCCAGTGATGTCTTTTGCATGTCTGCTTCCTTGCTTTCCGCACGTTCACTATTCAGCCTTAGTCTAGTTAGCAACAAATACTATACATTGTTGCGGTCGCAGTTTCAGTCAAGCTTTATGGCTATGTCGAACATCGGAAGATTTCGGACTAGTGAGCCTCTAGAGGCTCTGTTCATGCAGACGCTGAACAGTATTCAGACTGTTCGCATTCGTGCCCAGCAGCCAGCGCTGCTAAGAGCGCTTGTGTTGACAATACCAGACGGTAACCGGAGTGGTTCAGATGACCGACACGGGCATAGGCATCTAGCTTTCTTTAAAGGAAAAGCTTTTAGCGCTGTTCTTTCCGAACAAGAAAGCGTGATAAAACTTCCACCCTGTTCTTTATCGCAAGCCCTTGATTTAGTTAATCTGATCGTTGCGCGTTATGCCATATCTAAGTCCTTTGAGCATTGCAAGATAACACCTTTTAATTTGCTGCAGCAAACTGAAAAATCATTTTGGGTGGCAGTGCTTAATTCCCTTACGGAGAACATTCCAGCATATGATCTGAAAGATGCGATAACGTTATTTTTTGAAAATTATGACGGTCTGCCAGAAAATATTTCTGATTCATTTGCAGGGGCCTTGGCATCAGCACTGTTTTTTAACAAAAAGCATCAAGGGGATATGGTTCAGGCGATAATGCGCAGGCGTTTTGGCGTGACGACGGACAAGCAGTGGTCTATTGTCGATCAGCGTATTGCCTCGGAACTTCATGAGCATTGTAAGGAAGCGCCAGGGCCGGACTTTGATCTGGAATGTTCGAGATGGCGTGCTTGCAACACGCGTTTTGTAATCCAGGCAGAACAGGCGACGCTCGCCATAAAACCTCATTATAACTTCGGTGAGAGAGCGCAAATCGATGTTTTACCAATACGGAAGTCTGAAAAATCTCCAGGCTGGTTTAATCGGGCATTTCACTTTCTGAATCCTTGGCATGCATATGCAAATCCCGTCAAAGGTCCGGAAGTGGTCGTTTCCGCACTTAGCATAGATCTTGAAAAATTCCCTGGTAGATTTATTTGCGCCCTAGCTAACTTGCTTCCTGCGCGTTCAATATTTACCCTTAGCTTGGTCAGCAAGCCTTTTTACGATCTTCTGCGCTCTCAATTCCAATCAACTTTTACGGCTATCTCGAAGATCGAAAGCTTCCGGACTGGAACGCCGGTGCGCTTGTTGTTTATCCAGGCAATCACCAGTATTGAGGCTGTTCGCATAGTTGCGCAGCAGCCGGGCTTGCTCCGAGCGCTGGTGTCGTGCATGTCTGTTCGCAATAAATCAATTTCCGACCATTGGAAACTTGGTAACTGCGATAACTGATGGAAAGAAGCTATACGAAGTTATTTCAGGAAATGAAGCTCGCATCGGGGCAACACCGCAAAAATTATCGGAAGCTATTGCTTTAATTGATTTGGTCGTTGCGCGTCATATCGCATCTGGATCGTTCGAAGATTGTGCGATATCGCCTCTGGACCTGTTAAAGAGAAACGACAAAGCTTTTTGGCCTGAAATGCTTTATTCATTAATAAATAGCATTCCTTATGATATGCTAAGAAAGGAAATTCAATTGTTTGCTGAAGAATTTGATGGAACCTTGAGCGACATACCTCAATTACTCGCGTGCGAGTTGGCATCGGCATTATTTTTTCGCTCAAAGCTTGACGGGGAAGCGATCAGAGCAAGGATGCAAACGCATTTTGGCCTAAATACATTAGAACAGAAATCCGAGATAGATATTCGCATCGCAAGGGAGCTTCATTTGAAGCTTCCATCTGCACCCGGTGCAGCCCTTGATGAACAGTGTTCGAGATGGCGTCCATACGATCCGGACTTTGTGATCCTTGCTGAATACGCGACAACCGAGATCGAGCCAGGCTTCGATTTTGGTGAAAGAGCAATGATCGGCGATGCATCCACAATTGAGGAAGTAATTTATCAATTTGGATATAATATTCGCGATATTGATGATAGGATATAATATATAAAATCTTATTTTTATTTAATAAAATGGTCGTGAATGTTAGAAGAATTAGGGGGGTTTAATCTTTCCCTATGGAGAAATACGAATTAGGTAAGCAACGATATAGCTGCAATTACAAGTTTTCGCATGTCAATCACGCGATTATTTGAGTATTTGTTGGATGGTGGGTCAGGGTGGACGTGATGGGTTCGTATTTTTGTGTATTCGTCAATCATGCAGTGGTCTCCGATTTTCGCATTCACTTTCTTTGTCGTGGAAGTTATTTTTTTACTTGAAAATAATTCCAGGGTAGGTGATCAATATAAAAATATCATTTTCACGATGAAGAAAAATGCTCCCGGTAGATTTTTTTTGAAAAAATTATTTTATATGAAGATTGTTAACAACGCGCAAACGTTTTGGAAATTTCGGATGTCATTTGGGATGGCATTGACTGCTCTGGTATTGAATGGGTGTTCTCCTGGTAGTCGCGATGCGGAACCGGCAGCCACGGCGGCAGCAACGGCATTAGCACCGACACCAACACCAGCAACGGCACGAGAAACGGCACCAGCAACGACACCAGTAACGACACCAGTAACGACACCGACACCGACACCGACACCGACACCGACACCGACACCGACACCGACACCGACACCGACACCGACACCGACACCGACACCGACACCGACACCCACACCCACACCCACACCCACACCCACACCCACACCCACACCCAAGGCGCAGCCTATGGATGCCTCAACATCGATTCCAGTATCGGGGCCATCAGAGGCAGTACCAAAGAAAGCTTTGGATGAGTCTGAAACCCTGGCACAAGATCAAAAAGAAGGTGATCCGGGTTTAGGGCAGTTTCTTTTTCATCGTCGCATTATTGGCGTCGGGAAAGCTCGGACATTTACCCGAAGCCCGAGCGCGGCTCATATATCGTCTATCGAGAATGAAATACGCGAGTTTATGAACATGCATAAAGTTGCAGGGCTGATGGTGCTGTTGAACGGAGAAGCATTAATTGAGAAATACGGCATGAACAGTAGCGTCAATATGAGGTTGCAAACTATCGACGTCACGCAATCTATCCTAGCCACGATGGTGGGGGCGGCGCTTCAGGATGGTTTGCTTGCTTTGGATACGCGGACGGGTGATGTAATAGGGCATAACGCGGGGCCGATTTACAGCATGGCAACGGTGTACCAATTGCTGAAAATGCAGTCGGGTGTGAAATGGCAGAGTGGCGGGAAGGATGCGGATGATTTACAACAACTTATTCGATCCGGCCAGCTCGGTGAGCGTGGTGCCACATTGTCCTTTCTTGCAACCTTTCCGGCTGACCCTTCATTGGCTGATGGAGAGACGTATAACTACAATCCCGGTGATTTTCAAGTTCTTGCTGAAGTGTTGGACGCTACTGTACGCCGGCACGGCTATGACGGGCTAAGTGATTACTTATCTGTGAAGGTCATGCAGCCATTCAAAATGGGGGGCGGCGCATGGGCGTCGGAAATGCAAAATAGTGGGGAATTGATTTTTCCGGGAATTGCGCTCTCACTTTCTGATACTGCGCGATTCGCACAAGGCATGGTCGAAGAAATGAAAAAAAAGCACAGCAGCATCTTACCTAATGCGTGGTACAAAAATGATTGTATCGACTTGACTGCCGACGTTTCGCTTCGAAACAGTTGTCAGGCAATAATCGTCATGCCAGACGAAGGACTGGTTTATGTTTTGCAAAGTGGGGTCGCAAACCGTGATATAGAACAAGCGCAAGAGCTACATGAAGCCTTTCAAGCTCTGCAAAAAAAGATCGCATGGACGATAACAAAGAGTTATTTACATTAGAATTCTAAATCCGTCTTTATAAACTCAATCGTCCAGTATATGTCGCCGGTCATCTGGACATTAGTTCTATGAGATCCGAAAAGACTTTCCAGGCCAAACGCTGATGTTATTAAGTTTGTTCCGAGTAATTCGATCCGGTGACAAATTGATGCGACGTCGCAGGTCGCATCAACTGTCGATGCATCGACATCCTATACGCTGCGTGAAAGCAGGCGCCCGATCATGGCATCTGGTAATGCGCTGATCAGCATGTGCAACGTAAAGTCCACGTCCGATGCGGCAATGTCGAATCGCACGATCAAGTCTTCTCCGGCAACGCTGATACTGGCAATGTAGACGCCGAGGGGGGAGTGCAGTAATTGGCTGAGGCTTTCGCGTGGTGTATGGACCTTACCGTGATAATCGTTCAGTAGCGTGACATCCAGGAATACGCGTCGCTGCAATGCGTTTGCAGGCAATGCATCGTCCGAGAGAATCGATTTTGCTTCTTCTTGATTGTGCGAGGCCAGGGTTGGGAAGTTCATCATTTATCCGAGAAAGCCAATGGTAACGGTTCGAGGTTGTTTAGCTGAGCGAGCGCGTGCGCTAACTGCCTCATGAGCTTTTCTGATGCGGTGGCCAGCGGTGCGCGCGTCTCCGCGCTCGCAAGTCCTTGCAATGCCAGGCATGCTTTTATTGCGGTAGGGTTGGTCGTCGAGAAAAGCAGGCGGATGATGTCCGAGAGCCCATCGAAGTCCAGGCATGCTTCGTTTCTTCGACGTTCAAGGCCGGAAGAGGTCGTGCCCGACAGCGACGCTCGGATATCTCGATCAATGGAAACGAGTTCTTCCGGGAAGACGTGGGCACTGGCGAGAATGGCGCCGCTGCCGCCTGCTTGCAGGCATTCGATAAGTGCATTATCCGTCCCGCACAGCATGCTGAGAGGGAGTTTCCCGAAGGCGCTGAAGCTGCTGGGCACACATGCTTTGATCGCCGTGATTTCGTGCCGATACAGCAGCTTCTCTACGGTTTCTGGTGCCAGTGCGACGCCTGCGCGCAGTGGAACGTCATACAGTATGATCGGCTTCCTTGCGACATCGGCGATTGTCGAGAAGTGCCAGATCAAGCCGTCTTGATCGGGCCGGATGTAGGCAGGAGCAGGGACCAGATACCCATCAGGCTGAAAGCGGTCATAAATTTGAATCAATTCACACATCTCCGATGTGCTCAATCCACTGACACCAATATAGACCGGCATACCGGACGGGACAGCGTCGAAGATCGTGTCCAATACCTCGCTACGCTCAATCCGTGACAAAAGGGTTGATTCACCTGTCGTGCCCAGCGCGACAAACCCGCTGATACCTGTACCGGCATAGTGCTGCACCAGATGTCGTAATGCAGCAACGTCCACTTTGCCATGCTTGAATGGCGTGACTAAGGGTAACCACATACCTGAGATCATTACTTTTTCCGTCGCGGACTGTACTCGAACTCCCGCGGGTAAATTTGGTTGATAGTGGCGTTGGGGATAAGCGTCATCAGCGCTTGAAGAGTTGATTTCATGCCTGCTGCGGGAATGTCGAACGTGAAGTGAATGTGTATTGGAAAGAGCGTTGCCTGGCGTACTCGCGCACCCATCGATGATCCAAACACTTTCTTGAGTTGGGCGCGTTTCTTATCTCCCTCGTGCTCCTCGACCACCACTTCAACGACGTATGCATCAAATGGCGTTATAGGAACCGTAGGAAGGAAATGCCTTTCTGAATTGGTTTTGCTCGACAAATGCATGATGCCGTTCCTCGCTTTGCCATTGGGATTGGTACGGCGACCCCAATATCACTTCAATTAATCTTTCTCTGCCGCAGTACGATGCGATAGTGAAATCGTAGCGCCAACGCACATCAAATTGGCGTAAAAATCGCGGGTCGATGTATCAAGAACCTGTAAAGATTTTCGTGCTTGAAAAATAGGACCGCTTAAGCGACGGTGCTTTTTTTGTATCTGCTCTGGATTTTGCTGGTGTAAGGATTCGCCGTCATACCACAGATGCACCTTGCAATGATGTACCTCGCAAATCACTCAATCGCCATTACCCGTCAAAACCTTAAGCCGCGCGAGCTTTCAAATTTTTTAAGCCTTGACTAATAAAAGTACCGTGCACGCGTTAGATCGTCTAACTCTGCAAAAAAAGAGAAATGGGTAGTGGCAAATTAAGTCAGTACACCTAATATATTAGAGGTGTAAGTATTATATGAACGTGGGAACAGGGATCCCATTTACCTGGTAGCGGTGAATGGCTATCTACACAGAAGCAAGGATGAATAGCGTTTTACGCGCCATGCCGCATCGTATTCTTTCCATGACAGAACGTCACGGTAAGCAAGGATATCAACGTCAGTCCGACGGCCAAGGCGGCCACGCCTGTCGCACCGGCCCCGCGCAACATGTAGATGGCCAGGATTGGCGTTAGCCCACCCACAACGGCGGTGGAGAGTTCGCGGCCCAGCGCCACGCCGCTGGCGCGTACCGCGGCGGGAAATTGCGCCGAGAACAACGCTCCCTGTACGGCGAGCAACCCGTTCACGCCGATGCCGATCGTCAAGACCATCGCCAGGCAGATCAACGTGGGCGAGCGGGTGGCGGTCAACGGGAAATACGCCACGCTGGCAGCGATCGAAAACAATAATGCAACCATAAAGAAACGTCGTACACCGATATGATCCGCCAGCGCGCCAAATAACGGCGCAGTGACCACGGCCACCGCGGCGGCAATCAACGTGGCGTGCAACGCGACTGCGCGCGGCATGCCGAGGGTGGCCGTGAGGTAGTACGAAGTGAAGGTCAAAAATAGAAAACCGAGACCGGCTTGCGCGAACTGCGCGCCTACCACAAACACGACCCCGCGCCATTCGTCTCGCAATAGTGCCCGCACTGCGGTGCTTTTCCGCGTTGCGTCTGGTTGCAGAACTTGTGCCGCATGAAATGCCTGACTTTCACTCAGGTTGCGTCGAATCCAGACGCCTGCGAGCAGCAGCAACCCGCTGAACAGGAACGGGATGCGCCAGCCCCAGTCCGCAAACGCCGGTCCGGTCAACCAGGAAAACACTCCGAGCGCTGCCGATGCCAACAACATGCCGGCATACACACCCGTTGCGGGCAGCGCGCCGCGCACACCACTGTTTCTTGCTGCGCCCGTTTCAACGGCATACACCGCCGCCACGGCGAATTCAGCGCCAGCGCCCACGCCTTGAATAATGCGCAAGAACAATAACAAGAGCGGCGCGGCCAGGCCGATCGATGCATAGGTGGGTAGCAGGCCGATCAGGCAACTGCTGCCACCGGTCAGCAACAGGATGACGACGAGGATGCGTTTCCGGCCAAAGCGGTCCGATAATGTCGCCAGCAGCAAGCCGCCAAAGGGGCGCGCCACAAAGCCGACGGCGAACGTGGCATAAGCGGCTACCGTGCCAGCAAACTGATCGGTAGCCGGAAAGAAACTTGCGGACATCACGCTGCCCACGAGCAATGTGTACAAGAAGAAGTCGTACCATTCCAGCGCGCTACCCACCACCACCGCCACGGCCGATTGGACACGTTCCTTGTGCGACGGCAATGCCGCCTTCATCGGTACGCCCACGGTTCCCGTCTCGCTGTCAGCGCTCGCTATCAAGCCATCGGTCGCGTTCGCGGGACTTTGGGTTGCTATGCTGCGCATCGACTTTTCCATCGGCTGGTATCTCGTCCCGCAATCTTTATTAGTCATAGCCGGGTTTTACGTCTTGAAGGCGGCCCCCGCAAAGCAAGACCTCGCGGCGATTATAAAGAACTGTGATGGCAAGGGAAATGCGCGTTGCGTACGAACGCCGCATTTTTTGCGAAAAATGCCAGATCCATAGCGTTATGATGCGGGTTTTCCGCAAAAATATCCCGATAAATGCGGGATGCGTCGATCTTCCATCATGATGCCGACTGGGACGGTATGATCGCATCGGGGCGGAGGTACGCCAGCACTGCTTCGATCAACATCTGTCGATGGGCGGGGCGCTGACTCGGCAGCAATGGGTCGCGGCCAAATAAGGTGCCGAACGTGTATCGGTTCAAGACCCGGTGAAAAGAAAAACTGCTCATTAGCATGTGCAGATCGATAGCATCAACATTCGCGCGAAAGCAGCCGGCACGCACCCCACGCTCGAGAATCTGCTCAAGCAGTTGAATCGCGGTGGCATTGCGTCCCCGACTCGTTTCCGACCGCTTCAGGAAAGTGGCCTGCTGGAAGTTTTCGATGCTGACCAGCCGCACGAAATCGGGATGCGCTTCATGATAGTCGAAGGTTAATCCGACCAAGGCGCGCATGGCGTCGATCGGCGGTTGTTCGATCAGGCGCATCTCCTCCTCGTTATGCCGGATACCCCCATAGGCTTGATCGAGAACCGCCTGATAAAGCTCATCCTTGCTACCAAAGTAGTAATAGATCATCCGCTTCGTCGTGCGGGTCTTTGCCGCAATGGCATCCACGCGCGCGCCGGCAAGGCCGTTCGTCGCGAACTCCTCGGTAGCGACTTCGAGGATATTCTGCTTCGTCAACTCCGGATCATTCTTTCGCTTGGGACGTCCTTTTGCCGTGGTCGGTGGCGGGACAACGGGGTCGGACGAATCCTGCGATGGGTTCGACGAGGCAGTCGCGGCACCGGATGGGGCGTCCGCACGCGTCACACTAGGCGGGGTGGCCTCAGAGTCAGAAAAGGAATTCAGTGGAGCGTCGGGCATACCGGTTGTGCGGTGCGGCAAATCGAGATATATGACACATTGTATGCGTATTTCTCGCGATCTGCCGCGCCGGATAGGCTGGAACCACCACGCTGTTGATTGCTTAGTGCGAGATTTTTTCCAGCGCAATGTCGCGGGTTCTGGGCCCCATCAGACCGATCACGAGCATCACGATCAGCATGGCAGCAGCGATAAAGGCAAAAACACCCACAACGCCGAAGCCGTGCAAGATGGCGGAGATGGCGAACGCCGTGAAGATTGCCGAGAACCGGCTCCACGAGTACACGAAACCCACTGCCTGGGCACGAATTGCGGTTGGGTACAATTCGGTTTGGTAGGCATGCAGATTGAACGACATCATATTGCACGCCAGCGTGATCAATACGCCGGTCACGATCAACGGCACGCTACCGGTGACCTGGCTGAACAGCAGTCCGCACACCATGATCGCACCCGCCATGAACACGATCATGCTCTTGCGTTCGAAGCGATCTCCCATCCATAGCCCGATCATCGGGCCGATGGGCGCGGCCACGGCGATAATGCTCGAATAGGCAAGACTACGCGTGACTGTCACGCCATGCGAGATCAGTAGCGTTGGCAGCCAATTGGCAAAACCAAAGTACCCCACGGTCTGGAATACATTGCATAGCACCAGCATCGTCGTACGTTTGCGATAGACGCCTTGCAGGATATCGCGGAAGCGTTTGCGTTCGCCCACCGGTTCCGGGGCCAATGGCGGCGGTAACGGCTTGCCATATTCGCTGGCTACCCGGGTCTCCAGATCGGCAACGATGCGCTCGGCTTCCGCCGTACGGCCTTTCAGGGCGAGCCAACGTGGACTTTCCGGCAGTTGACGTCGAATCCACCAGATGAACATCGCGCCATGGGCGCCGATGAGCACGACCCAGCGCCAGCCTTCCAGCCCGAGGAAGTGCACCTCGGACAGCAGGTAGGTCAAGATCGCCGCGCATGGCACCGCGACAAAGCCGATCGCCTGCTCGCAGGCGAATGCACGGCCACGGATCTGCTTGGGTACCAGTTCCGCGATATAGGTGCCGATGGTCACCAGCTCGACGCCAATGCCAATGCCGGCGATGAAGCGCCACAGGTTCAGGCCCAATGCCGTGTCCTGGAAGGCCATGACGACATTGGCCACGCTGTACCAGAGCAACGACCCGGTGAAGACGGCACGACGACCAAAACGGTCGGCGAGAAACCCGCACGCGATGGTGCCGATAAACAGTCCCGAAAACAACGCCGCGATAAAGCCTGCCACGCCGTTATTGCCGAACAAGCCGGGTGTGGTGGCGGAAAGTATGCCGCTCTTGACAATCCCTGGGGCGATATACCCGGTGAACAGCAGGTCGTACATCTCAAAAAAGAAACCGAGACTGAGCAGCACGACGAAACGCCATATGGTTCGCGTGGCCGGCAGGCGATCCAGGCGCGCGGATAGAAGGCTGGCCGCAACCGCCGCATGATGCTGGTCTTGCCCCGGCTGGGATGCCGATACGTGAACAGAAGGCGAAACTTCTGGCGTCTCGCGCGAATGCGCGGTGCCGGGTGCGTGTTCCGCACCGGATGTCTGGTTGGGCGAACCCATGATCGTTGATGTCTCCGGGATGCACGCCGTTTCTGTAAGGCTGGCATGCAGCGGGAGTATAGCAAAGCCTTATACGGATACCAGACCCGATTTCATCGGGACGACGAACGGTGGATCAACGGACGGCCAGCCATATGATGGCGCCTGAGATCGGCAATAGCCAGGCGAGATGAAGCGCTATGCGAGGCACGTAGCGCAGTACGAGGACAAGCGCTTGCGCGGCGGCGGTCAGGACCCCCAGCCATGCCACTACGCCGATCGGGCCGCCCCAATGCCGGATGCAGGCCGCCAGCGCGAGACAGAGCAGGATCGAGGCCACGGCTTGCAGGGTACGGTTGACCGGCCTGCGCAGCGTGGTGCCGGTCAAGGTTTCCTGGTGGCGGCTCATCGTCATGCTCAATACGGCAAACCCGCCAATGGCGGGTGTCAGGGCCAGGGCGAGCGCGATGGCGTCGTTCATCGTGATTCGGACGCGGAGCGCGCCGGTAAATGGGGGAGTGCCGAGCTTGCGGGCCGCCGGCCTTCGGTTGCGTTAGGGCCTGATAACGTCTCGTGGCGATCGGTTTGATTGGCACGTGCCATGCGGTCTAGGTCCGGTCCGGATGATTTTTTGACCAGGAACCATGCCATGGCACCAAGCACCGCCGCGGCAGCCAGCAGCGCGATATCGAAGCCTGGCATGACCCAGGCACCGACGGTCAAGCGATCAATGACCGGTAGCAACGTGAACGCCATGGCACCTGCAACGCTTTGCATGATCCATCCAGCGCGGCCGCGACATAGAAAGGCATGCATTGCGGCAACGGCCCAGACCGCAAAGAACGCCTGGATTTCCAGTGCGGCCCGATGCGCTTGCAGCGCCGGAATCAACCGATTGGCATAGAAGAAGCCGGCCATGGCCAGGGGCAACCCTCCGATCGTGGCAAGATTCAGCCGTTCCACGAACCACAGCCCGAGGTGAAAACGATTGCCGTGCGACAGGCGTTTCTGACGCTGCTTGTTGGTCCATATGATCAGCCCGCTGGCGACCATCAATGTACCGGCCAGACCCGACAGGAAGAACACCGCGCGTAGCCCCGGTGATGCGAACCGCGCTTCGTGGAGGCCATACATGACGCCCACCGTGTCGGCCACGGCGTTGTCAGCGTCATACGTGGTCACCGTCTTGCCGTGGACATCGAACGTGATGGATTGGGGAGCGGCCGACAGGCGAGCGTCACTGCCGCGACTGACTTTGATTTGTGCGGCGGCGTCACCGGGGTTGTCGATGACTATCGTCGCGGCCTCGTGCTCGCCGAAGCGCGTCATGGCGTGTTCCAACAGCGGCGCGATTGGCGGCAGCGGCGTGGCCTGTCCGGATGCCTTGCCGGCCAACCTGAAGTCGTAGGCCTCGCTATAGAACGGAAGCATGCCGTCTTGCGCCGCATAGCGCTCTTGCAGCCCCCACGGCATCAGCATCGTCATCAATGTTGCCAAGCCAGTATAGGTAATCATCAGGTGATAGGGCAGCGCCAGCACTCCCGTCACATTGTGTGCATCGAGCCAGGAGCGTTGTCCCTTACGCGGCCGAAACGTGAAGAAGTCGACGAAGATGCGTCGGTGCGTGACAATGCCGCTGATAATGGCAACCAGCATGAACATCGCGCAGATGCCGATGATCCAACGGGCAACACCGATGGGCAGGTAATGCAACTGGAAGTGGAAGTCATAGAAAAAATCCCCACCTTCCGTTTGGCGCGGCGTCAGCCCATTGACGCCCGGAAGGATGCGGGAATGATAGCCGTCAGGGCCTTCCCATGACACGGTGGCGTTGGTCACGCCGCTACCCGGCAGGGCAATCGTCCAGCGCGTCGCGGCGGCGGCGTGACGGGTGAGCCAGCGCGTTGCTTGCGTGGTCACCTGCAGTTGTGCCTGCTGGTTCATCGGTCGCGTGACATGACTATCGGCAGTCGACGTGACCGGGTCGCCATGCACCGGCGTGGTTGCCGGCAGCAGTCGCTCGGGTTGCAT
The DNA here is from genome assembly GCF_034047095.1 of Robbsia andropogonis. Lineage (NCBI taxonomy): Bacteria > Pseudomonadati > Pseudomonadota > Betaproteobacteria > Burkholderiales > Burkholderiaceae > Robbsia > Robbsia andropogonis. Next base: position 667,148 of record NZ_CP139164.1, read on the forward strand.
CCAGTTCGTGATGGTCGTGCGGTAATACGACGCCGTACCCAAGGCGAATACGGTGAACAATATCCACCCCACGAGCAACCCGGCCCAGGTATGTAGCCAGGCCATCGATTGCCGGAAGCCGCGTGGCTTTTCTCCGCCGGCGGCCGCTGCCGCTTTCGGTTTCTTGCTCATCGCGGGTCGCGCCGTTGATGCATCATGGGTCATCGGAGCAGGTGCAACAGCGCGAACAACAGGGCGCACGCGACCACCACGCCTACGCAGGCACGTGCGGCAGATCGGGCTGCAAATACGCAGACGACGACGCAGGCCATCACGGCGAAACTCGCGACCATCCCCAATGCAACGGCATCGCCGCGCGGCAACCCGCCCCAATGGGCAAGGCACGCGGCGCTCAGCGCGGCAATGGCGTATCCGCCACCGACCGCAGCGATCATGCGTGCCACCACGCCGATACGATAGTGCGGCGTGATGCCGGCCGGACGCGTGGACGGCGGGGGGCGGCCGGTGGACGGGCGAGATTGGGACAAGGCGATCCGACTCCTGGCGAGATGGCAGCACCGGCCGACCGCAGGCCAGGGTTGCTGTATAAGAAAATGAGAATTATTACCGTTTGACGTGGTGCGATCAAGTAAAAGGCGACGTGATGCGACCAGAGGCCGCGAAATCGTCGTCCTCGCCGTGCCCTGGCGAATGGTCCCGTGGGTGTTGCAAGCGGAATGCCGCCGCAGCACCATTCAGCCCGTATCCCCCTTGGCCTGAAGGCTGTAGCGCTTCAGCTTTTCGTACAGTGTGGCTTTCGGTAACTGCAGGGCGGCGGCAGTGGCGCTGACCGAGCCCTTGTTTTCACGCAACGCGTCGGCGATAACAGCACTTTCGAACATCTCGGTGCGCTCTTTCAAGGACAAGGCCGGATCTTGCGCGGCATCGGTGGTCGGTCCGTCCGGAATACCCAATACGAAACGTTCCGCCGCGTTGCGCAACTCGCGCACATTGCCAGGCCAGTCCCGCTGGATCAAGCCTGCGCGTCGTTGTTCGGCGGCCACCGGAACGGGCCTTTGGTAGCGCACCGCTGCCTCCAGCACGAAATAGTCGAACAGGGGGCCGATATCGTCGCGCCGCGCGTTCAGGGACGGCAAGGGAATCGTTACCACGTTCAATCGATACAGCAGATCGCTGCGGAATGTGCCCGTGGCCACAAGCGTTGCCATGTCGCCTTTGGCCGCGGCGATGATGCGGCAATCCACGCGTATCGGATCGTTCGCGCCCAGCCGTTCGATCAGGCCGTCTTCCAATACCCGCAGCAGCTTGACCTGCGATGCGGGAGACATGCTTTCGATTTCATCGAGAAAAAGCGTACCGCCGGAGGCGTGTTCGAGCTTGCCGATGCGCCGCCGCACCGCACCTTGAAACGCGCCAGGCTCATAGCCGAACATCTCGGTTTCAAATAGCGCTTCGGGCAACGCGCCGCAGTTCAGTGCGATAAACGGGCGTTCCGCCCGCGGCGATAGCGCGTGCAATCGCCGCGCGACCACCTCCTTGCCCGTGCCGGTGTCACCCTGTATGAGCACGGGGACATCGGTGTCCGCTACATTGGCGATCAATTCCCGCACGCGGGTCATGGCAATGCTTTGTCCCACCAGCCGAGCACCGACGGGATCGTTGACCATCAATTGACGGCGCAGGGCCTGATTTTCAAGCCATAGCTGTCGGTGCGCCAGTGCGCGCCGGACCGTTTCGACAAGCCGCTCGGCAGAGAACGGTTTTTCGATGAAATCGTAGGCTCCGTCACGCATCGCCTGTACGGCCATGGTGATATCGCCATGGCCGGTGACAAGGATCACCGGGACATCCGGTGCCCGTTCACGGCATGCCGCCAACAAGTCCAGCCCACTGAGTCCGGGAAGTTTGACGTCACAAACGACGATGCCGGCCAAGGTCGCGTCGATGCGCGCCAGCGCGCTTTCCGCATTGGCGAAACCGCTGACGTCGAAGCCGGCCAATTGCAGGCTCTGCATATTGGCTCGGCGAACGAACTCGTCGTCTTCCACAAATAGTACTGTCAGACCGTCTTGCATCATTTCACTTGGTATCGGGGGCATCGGCCACATCGACGACACGCCGCAGTGTCAGTACAAAAATCGCGCCGTGCATGTCGCCACCGTGTTGATTGGCCGGCCGATTCGAGGCATGCAATGTGCCGCCGTGCTCGGAGGCAATGGCGGCGCAGATGGCCAGCCCTAATCCCATGCCTTCACCGTTCTCCTTGGTGGTGTAGAACGGTTCGAACAAATGCGGCAAGTGTTCGTCATCGATGCCAGGTCCATTATCTTGAATAACGATCCGCACATGTGCCGGGGTGATTGTCGTGACGATATCGATCGATGGATCGGGGTGACCGCGTAGTGCATCCACCGCGTTGCCTATTACATTGATCAGCAGTTGTTCCAGCCGTAACTGGTCGCAACGTGCAACCCAGTCCGGGGCGCCCGATTGCGCTTCACCATGACGGGTGTCGAGCGGTAGCGGCATGAGGCCGTCATGAATGACCGGCGTGTGCGGAGCGTGATCGTCGAGCACGCACACCGGATCGTACCAGACGCTCACCCGCACGGTTTGCAGCCGTGCCTCTAGCAACATCAACGCATTGGCGATCGCGCGCGGTAGCGGCGCGCTCGTGTCGCGCGGTCGCGCTTTCGTGATGAACAGTTTCAGTTGATTGGTGATGCGCCCCATCCGTTCCGTCAGCGCGCCAATCGCGCGCAGATTCTCTTGCGCCGCTTCTTGCTGGCCTCGTTGCAACAAGATTTGCGTGTTGTCGGAGAATGTCCGCAACGCCGCCAGCGGCTGGTTAAGTTCGTGGGTAATGCCCGCCGCCATCTGCCCAAGGGCGGCGAGTTTGCTGGTCTGCATCAGCTCGCGATGCGCACTGCGCAGTTCCTGTTCGGCGCGCGTACGCTCGGAGACTTCCGTCTGCAATAGCGCGTTCGCGGCCGAAAGGTCGGCGGTACGTTCGGCTACACGTCGGTTCAACTCTGCATAGGCCGCACGCAGCAGGGTCCCGCTGCGTATCATGTCCCGCACGCGCGCCCGGCGGATGTGCAAATAGAAACCCAGCAAGTAAAGGCAGATGCCACTGAACGCGGTGATCACCGTCGCATCGTTCGCGTTCGCGATGACCGGGTCCAGCGACGTGAACGTGGTCAACTCCCAATGCGGCTCGGCCAGGCGGCTCCGGCTCGCCAGATAGCGGGCGTTCGGGCCGATATGGACCAACTCGGTGTCGTTGCTCAGGACGCGGTCGACGACAACTGGCAGCGCCGGTAAGGGTTGCGTTGCGTATTGTCGTGACATCCTGATGGACTCGCGGATCGGCGTGCTGAGGGGTTGCACGGTATGGTATTTCCAGTCCGGTTCCGATGACAGGAAAATCACGCCGTGTTCATCGGTTGCGATCAAGGGATCCTGTGTATCAGTCTGCTCGAACCACTGGAGATCCAGTTTCACCGCCGCCACGCCGAGGATCGGTCCGCTGTGCGCGTCGTCGGGGTCGACTGACGCGCTGGGCGCCCGGATAGGTTGCGACACGTAATAACCGGGTTCGCCATTGCTCGTGCCGATGGCGAAGAAGCGACCGGTGCGCCCCTTCAGTGCATCGGTGAAATAGGGGCGGAAAGTGTAGTGCAAGCCGATGAATCCGTTGGGCTGGTCCCAATTGCTCGCCGTGACGCACACGCCGCTGGCGTCGATCACATACGTCGCGTTGGCCTTCGCTTCGTGATTCACCCGCTTTAGGAAAGCATTGGCACGCGCGACCGCCGCCTGCCTGGCGGGACTGCCCGGCGGACTGGCAAGCAGTGTCTCAATATACGGGTGCGTGGAAACGAGATAAGGCAGTAGCGCGTACCGGTCCAGTGTCGCCTTCAGGTTGGCGTTGACGCGCTCCGCGCGGAACGTCGCGCGCTCGCGCAATGCATCGATGCCGCGGTGCCAACTGATCGACCACGTTGCCGTGCACGCTACCGCCAGCAGGAGCAGCAGCACCAGCAGGACAGTGATGTGGAAACGGCGCTGCGGTGCGCGAGACCGGATGAAGGGCACCGGCAAGCCGGCGCTTTCAGGAGAGGAGGACGGGCGCATGGCGATGGACGTCAAAGGAGGGCGCCCACCCGGCGCCGACGCCGTTCCGGCGTCATCGACCACGGAAGGGTCGGCAGGCGTCAGGCGCGCTGTGTCGCCGTTTCGTGCTTCAGTTCCCGATTCAATGTCTCGCGGTCCAGTTCCTTTTCCCATGCCGATACGACGATCGTTGCCACCCCGTTGCCGACGATGTTCGTCAACGCGCGGCACTCACTCATGAAGCGATCGATACCGAGGATCAGTACCATGCCGGACAGCGGGATGGTCGGCACCACGGCGAGCGTTGCGGCCAAGGTGATGAAGCCTGCGCCGGTGACTCCGCTGGCGCCCTTGGAGGTCAGCATCGTCACCGCGAGCAGCGTCAACTGCTGGCCCCAGCTCAGATCGGTGTTTGTCGCCTGTGCGATGAACAGCACGGCCATCGTCATGTAGATGTTGGTGCCATCCAGGTTGAACGAGTAGCCGGTGGGCACCACCAAGCCGACGACCGAGCGTGAACAGCCCAGGCGTTCGAGTTTCTGCATCAGTTGCGGCAACGCCGCTTCCGACGAGCTCGTGCCCAGCACGATCAGCATTTCTTCCTTGATATACGCAACGAAGCGTATCACGCTGAAACCGACGGCGCGCGCAATCGCACCCAGCACGACCAGTACGAACAGTATCGATGTCAGGTAGAACGTGCCCATCAGCTTCAGCATCGGGATCAGCGACGCCACGCCGTATTTGCCGATCGTGAACGCCATTGCGCCGAATGCACCGATCGGGGCGACTTTCGTAATGATACGGACGATGCCGAAGAAAACGGCCGAAAACTTCTCGACCAGTTCGGTCAAGGCATGTCCCTTTTCGCCTGCCGCCGCGAGTGCGCTGCCGAACAGGATGGCCACCAGCAGGATTTGCAGCACCTCACCTTGTGAGAACGCCGATACCAGGGTGTCGGGGATGATGTGCAGGAGGAAGTCCGTCGTGGTTTGGCCATGCGCCTTGGCCGCATAGGAAGCCACCGCCGCGCCATCGATCGTCTTCGGATCGACGTTGAAGCCAACGCCTGGGCGCAGGATGTGCGTTGCCGCCAGGCCGATCACCAAGGCGAAGGTAGAGACCACTTCGAAGTACAGCAAGGCCTTACCACCGACGCGACCGACTTTCTTCATGTCGCGCATGCCGGCAATACCGGTCACAACCGTACAGAAGATCACGGGACCAATGATCATCTTGATCAGTTTGATGAAACCGTCCCCGAGCGGCTTCATATCAACGGCCAGGTTGGGTGAATAATGGCCCAGCAGGATGCCGATCACGATGGCGACCAGTACCTGGACATACAGGACTTTGTAGAACGGTTGTTTCACGACAACTCCAATGAGGTCAATAGGCGCTGAGTCCACCGCGCGTCCGGATGGTTCCCCGGTTGCCGCTGCGTTTCGGGCGCTGCCACTGAATGGAACGGGCCATGGGGGCGTTGTCCCAAAAAACCGCATTACCCAATGGCGCGGCGCTATTTGAACAAACGTTATGGTATTTCACGAATCGGGCTAAACCCTTGTCACATCGAACATTTAATGCATAAATGCCACTTTTTTTACGGTTTTTCGGAAATCCATCGATGATTGGTTCTGGAAAGTCGGAAAATGTAACTGCTTCGGCAATCAGGTGCGTCCGACAATTTCTCCACGGGTCGGAAGTCAAACGAGAGCCAAACGGGTAAACTCGCTGTTCGTGTTGCTGCGCACCTTCGTGCTGCCTCGCGGTCCCGTCGCCCACCGTCACATGGTTGCCGCGTCTTCCGCTACGTCTCTCTGTCGCATGTTCAAAGTCGTTCTTGGTCTTTTTGGCCTATCCGCCGTGTTTTTCCTGCCGTTCCTATGGCATCTGGGTCGTTTTATCCTGGGTGCCATGCGCGGCGATGCGCGCTATGGCGCCGCTGCAGTGATACGCCTCGCGTCGACGCTGATCCTCACGGTACTCAGCGCCAGTATCGTCGATGGCTTGTTGCGCGGTCCCGGTGCCGGATCGGTCGGCCAGGGCGGTGCTGTCTGGCTCAGCATCGTATTAAGCCGCCCCGGGGCGCTTGCCGTCAGTCTCGGAGTCTGGATCACCATGCTGCCTTGGTCTCTCGGTTTGGGGTGGCGTCGTACAGCGACCGCGATCGTGCGTTTAGCTGGCTCGCTAGGCATCGGGGCGCCGGCGGGCGTGCAGGCATGGGCTGAGCGCGGTGGGGGGGATTCGGAGAGGGAGCACCCGTCCCCGCATGGTGCGCGCGCCGCGGGAAGGGGGGCTGCCGGCATTGGGATGGCAGCCGCCACAACTGCAAATATGCCTCCTATCGGCGTTGGATCAACGGCATTGTCCGGTTCGAAAAGTCTCGGGGTGTTTGGCGCTAGCACCAAGCATGGCGGCTTTGATAGCGGCACCGTGGGATCGACCGCGTCGTCGGGCGGGCGCACGGTTGCATCGCCGGTTCCGCCGGGCGTGTATGACTGGCGTCGCGCGGCACAGCAGTCGGCGCGGGGCAAGGATGCCGCGGGGCGTCGTACCGGTGCGAGCAAATTGCAACCGTGGGCACCAGGCGCCACGGCCGCGCGAGGTCAGGCGGTGAAGCATGGTGCACGTAATGGGTATGGTGCGGCGACACTCACATCGATGCAACCGATGCCGTTGCCATCGAACCCCGCCGTAAGCCGATACGGCGAACCGCAACGCGCGGCCGCGCCTGCGCATTTCACGCCACCGGGAAGCGGTATGCGGGCAGATGCCGGCAAGTCGTCCGAGTCCGGGACGTCGAAGGCGAAATCGCTGGTGGGCAAGCCGACGACGCTAGCGACTGTCGGGAACGCCAGTGTGGCAAACGGCAAGGCCGTGGGCGGGCCGGTCGACGCATCAGGCCGCGTGCTGCCCGGGCTTGGGGTGCCATCGCGTTCATCCATGGGGCCGACCACCGCCCAGTCGGCCGTGGCGGGTGTCCCATTATCCGCCGAAGTACGACGTGAGCCCACCTGGCGTCCACCGATCATGGTCCACCAGGACGGCGTCACGGCGTTCCGGAAAGGTACCGTGCCTGCTGTGAGTACAGGGTCCGAAGCAGGAGGGGTGCGGCCCGTGGATGCAACGATCCGTGAGAATGTGTCCGCGGTTGCGCCGCATGCCGCAGCCGGGGACACGGTTGCCGCACGGCCAGATCAGAAACGTGAGCCTGGTTTTGGCAGCATGACGGTCGGTGCGTCGGCGCCATTCTCTTCGGACGGGGACGAGGCCGATGCGCGCGTGCCATACGTCTGGATCAGTCCGCCGGATGATGAGCCGACGGTGTCATCGTCCGAGCGGGCTGGGAGCGCATCGGCTCCTGCCAGGGCGTCGCCTGTCAATGTATCGCCCTCGCCGCTCGCCGGATCTGTTCCAACGTCGACGCCGACCGGCTCGTCTTATTTGCGTTCGTCAGAGGTGCCGACGTCCGCGATAGCGCCGACAACAGCCGATGCGGCATCCGACGATGCGCACGGTGATTGGGAAAATCCACGCGAATCGGACGCTGTCAGTCGACCGCTGTCTATACCCGAGCCTGTGAGCCAGGTGTTCGCACCGCGCTCGTCCGACCCCGAGGTAACGATGTCGCGCGCGTCCACCGATACGCGCATCGACGTGCCACCGCGGGATGAGCCGGACGTTCCTGCCGCACCTGATGTTGACACTGCGTTGGATGTCACCGGGGTTGTCGATGCGGCAGCTTCCCTCGCGAGCGATCCCGGCGCGACCGATTGGCGAGGCCGTGTTGCCGCGGCGGCGCCTGGCATCGCGCGCGTGGTGCGTCCTGCCGGCGAAGCGCATGACGAAGAGCGTGGCGACGCCGACCTTGAAAATAGAGCGGCGTTGACGCCGGCCCTTGCCGCCCGAGGCGGACTGCCTGAGGCTGTCAATGCCGCCTCGTTCGATGCGGCGGCTATTCAGGCCGCCAATGCAGCGGCATTGGCGGCGCGTGGCGGGCTGTCCACGAATGGTGCGGCGGTCTTACCTGCCGCGCCTGCAGCAGATCCAGCGCCGCGCGCTGCGACGATCGATGCTTTTTCGAGCCTGTTGCCGGAAGCGCCACGGGTGGAATTGCCGGGACTGGACCTATTGGAAGCACCGGCCGAAGCGGTCGAACAGGCGTCCGATGAAACGTTGCATGAGACGGCGCAACTGATCGAACAGCGCTTGCGCGAATTCAAGGTGCCGGTGACCGTGGTCGGTGCCTCCGCCGGACCGGTCATCACGCGTTTCGAGGTCGAGCCGGCAACGGGCGTGCGCGGCAGCCAAATCGTCAATCTGATGAAGGATCTGTCACGCGGTCTGGGACTGACATCCATCCGCGTGGTGGAGACCATCCCTGGCAAGACCTGCATGGGTCTCGAATTACCGAATACACGGCGTCAGATGATTCGCTTGTCGGAAATCCTCGCCGCCGATGTTTACCAGCGGCATGATTCGCCGTTGGCAATTGCCATGGGAAAGGACATCACCGGGGCGCCGGTCGTCGTGGACCTGGCCCGGGCGCCGCATATGCTCGTGGCCGGTACGACCGGTTCGGGTAAATCGGTGGCCGTCAACGCGATGATTCTGTCGCTGCTGTACAGGGCGACGCCTGAAGCATTGCGGATGATCATGATCGATCCGAAGATGCTGGAACTCTCGGTGTACGAGGGTATTCCGCATTTGCTCGCGCCCGTGGTCACCGATATGAAGCTGGCCGCCAACGCGCTCAACTGGTGCGTGGGGGAAATGGAGAAGCGCTATCGTCTCATGTCAGCGGTCGGGGTGCGTAATCTGGCGGGGTACAACCAGAAGATCCGGGCCGGTATCGCCTCTGGGAATCGCGTGAAGAATCCTTTCTCGTTGACGCCTGATGCCCCCGAACCGTTGCCGCCGCTGCCGATGATCGTCGTCGTCATCGATGAGCTGGCGGATCTGATGATGGTCGCCGGCAAAAAGGTCGAGGAGTTGATCGCCCGTCTCGCGCAAAAGGCACGGGCATCCGGTATCCACCTCGTGCTGGCGACCCAGCGTCCTTCGGTCGACGTCATCACGGGGCTGATCAAGGCCAACATTCCTACCCGTGTGGCGTTCCAGGTCTCGTCGAAGATTGATTCGCGGACGATCCTCGATCAAATGGGGGCCGAGAGTCTGCTCGGGCAGGGCGATATGTTGTTCTTGCCGCCGGGAAGTGGTGACCCGCAGCGTGTGCATGGCGCGTTCGTCGCGGACGAGGAAGTGCATCGTGTCGTCGAATATCTGAAACAGTTCGGCGAGGCCAATTACGAGGACAGCATTCTCGAAGGGCCTGGCACGGAGGGCGCGTCCGGCGACGGGGAAAGCGGTACCGGCGATACCGAGGCGGACCCGCTGTACGATGAAGCGGTCGCCTTCGTCATCCGTTCGCGCAAGGCCTCGATCTCGGCAGTGCAGCGGCAACTGCGGATTGGCTATAACCGCGCCGCTCGGCTCGTCGAGCAGATGGAGAGCGCGGGGATCGTGTCGTCTATGGGTCATAACGGCAGCCGCGACGTGCTGGTGCCGGAGGGGTCGGCATGACGCCTGTCCCGCGCATCGCGTTGCGCGACGCACCTTACGGCATGCGGGATGCCGGCCCGCCTCGTACGGTCCCAGGTGTGATCTTGAAAGGTTGCGCGCGATGAGTTTGCGCTTCGACGAATTGGACGACATCGATCTCGGACTGCTGTCCCTGCTGCAGGCCAATGCACGGGAATCCGCTGCTGACCTGGGGCGCAAGCTGGGTGTCGCGCGCACCACGGTGTTGTCGCGTATCACCCGTCTGGAACGTCATGGCATCATTGCGGGGTATGGGGTGCGTTTGGGAAAGGATATCGACGTCCACGCACTGCAAGCGCATGTAGGCATCGTCGTACAGGCGAAGTCCGGCCGGAATGTGTTGAAACAGCTTGAGCGGATGCCGGAAATTACGCTGCTCTGCGCGGTGAGCGGTGAGTTCGACTATGTGGCTTGGGTGCGTGCCGGTTCACCGGAAAGGCTTGACACCCTGCTGGACAACATCGCGGAAATCGAAGGCGTGGCTCGCACGACGACCTCGATTATCCTGGCGCGAAAGATCGAGCGTTAATACGGGCTTCGCTGTGCTACGCTAGGAAGAAGATGCAGGAGGCCAGAGCATGACCCCATTCGATGTAATCAGGATGTTCGAGCGCCGCTTCGCAAACGATCAGGCGCCTTTGGTCGATGATGCAATCTCCGATCTTGCGACCTGGATCGCCGAGAATAAAGACAAGCTTTCCCTCGAAGACGTCCAGTGTCTGCTGAACGTCGGGGCGACCTTGTTTGAAAAAGGCATGGATGCGCGGATGGAGCGTCCGGGACCTGCGTCGCGTGTCACTGCCGAGTTGATGGAACAGCTTCGTACGCGCCGCTGAACGCCCCCGCTGTTTTTCCCGGCGACCGTCGCGTCGCACTGCTGGCGCAGCCGGCCCGGAAACACGCTTCACGATGTAAACCGGTCGCTCGTTCGAGCGTATTCCGTGCGCCTATTTTCTTTCCAATGACTACCCGTTTTGCCTCGCCGATCAATATCGTCTTGTTCTGTCGGCGGCACAGCAAGACATCGATCAATTGACGAATTTCGATCCGTTTCTGACAAAACGTCGATGTTAGTCGTCGAAATGGCGAGAAGTACTCGTCTATTCGTCAATTTCAGCATTTTTTCCGTCAATGTTTCTCCGTAGAATGAAGTCATCCAGTCGTGTCGGCCCGTAAGTCGGTCCTATACAGGCTTCATCACTCCTTGACCCGAAAAATGGAGAACGCCATGAAGATCGCATTGTTGGGCGCGGGCCACATCGGCATGACGATTGCGCGGTTGCTGCAGGACAGCGGTGACTATCAGGTGACGGTGGCGGACCGGGATGAGACGGCCTTGGGCGCGTTCGCGGACACCAACGTCGGCACGACGGTAATCGACGTTTCGGATGGAACCGCGGTGACGGGCTTTGCGCGAGAGCACGACGCCGTTATCAATGCGTTGCCGTTTTCCTTGGCGATCACCGCCGCGCACGCGGCGGCGGCAGCGGGTGCGCACTACTTCGATCTTACCGAGGACGTGCAGGCGACCCGCGCCATTCGTGCGCTTGCGCGTGATGCGACGACCGCCTTCATGCCGCAATGCGGACTGGCACCCGGCTTTATCGGCATCGCGGCGCACAGCTTGAGTCGTCGATTCGATGTGGTGCACGATATCAAGATGCGCGTCGGCGCGTTGCCGCAGTTTCCGACCAACGCGTTGAAATACAACCTCACGTGGAGCATAGACGGGCTGATCAACGAATATCGGCACCCGTGTGCAGCCATTCGCGATGGCATCCTGACCGACGCGGCACCGATGGAAGGGCTGGAGCATTTTTCGCTCGATGGCGTGGAATACGAAGCCTTCAACACGTCAGGCGGACTCGGAACGCTTTGCGAAACGCTTGCGGGCAAGGTCCGGACGCTCGACTATAAATCAGTTCGCTACCCTGGACATTGCGCATTGATGCGCTTCTTGTTGGACGATATGAAGCTGTCGCAAAAACCGGCGGCATTGAAGGCGCTATTGCAGGACGCGGTGCCGGCAACCGAGCAGGATATCGTGCTGGTCTTCGTGGCGGTCAATGGAATACGCAACGGGCGTTACATGGAGCAGATCTTTACGCGCAAGATCGTCGCGCGGCATTGCCAGGAGGGATGGTTTGGTTCGGGCGCGACGGCGGTGAGCACCGATGCGCCATCGGGTCATTCGATGAGCGCCATCCAGATCACGACCGCGGCGGGTGTCTGCGCGGCGGTGGATCTTTTCCGGCGAAAACTATTGCCACAATCGGGTTTCATTGCGCAAGAGCAGGTCGATCTGGACGTGTTCCTCGCGAATCGATTCGGTGCCGCCTACGATCTTGCGAGTATCGGCAACGATATGCGCGCGGCGAACAATGGCGTGAATATGGCGGCGAGTGACGGCAATCGGACGGCCACTGCAGCCATCACGGGAAGCCATGAAGGTATCACGTGCTTTGCCGCATAGACTTGGCGCGCGTCCACCGATGTCCTCTCTCCATCCCCTTTGCACAGCTGCCTTTTCCGGCATCAGTCCGGATAGGCCGGTGGCGGCACGTGCGTTGTCGGCAAGGCGTCGACGGCGGCCTGCAACATTTTGCGCAGCAGCGGTTGCAGGCGTGCCGCGATGGCGGGCGCGTAGTCATAGGGTGCGTCTTCGTGCATGTAGGTCGACCAGCATTTCTCCAACTGCACCGTGTGCACACCCTGGTCAGGCTTGCCGTAATGGCGTGTGATGTAGCCGCCCTTGAAGCGCCCGTTCAGTATCGACGTATAGGCACCGTCTGATCCCGCCGCGTGCATCACCGCATCGGATACCGATGTCGCCGCGCTACGACCATCGGCCGTACCCAGATTCAAATCCCATAGCTTGCCATCGAACAGGCGTGGTAGATGGCTTTTGATCGAGTGTCCTTCCCACACCACGATGTGTGGATGCCGTTCGCGCAGACGGGTAATTTGCTGCATCAAGGTATGGTGATACGGGTGCCAATATTCGTTCACCCGCGCTGCTTTTTGCGCGGCGTCGGGCGCCTGGCCTGGCAGGTAGATGTCCTCGCCAAGAAATGTTTCCGTCGGGCACAGGCCGGTGGTGACCTTTCCCGGGTAGAGGCTTTCGTCGTTGCGCGGGCGGTTCAGGTCGATGACATAGCGGGAGTATTCCCCACACAATATCGTGGCGCCCATCTCCCGGGCGAAATCGTACAACCTATCCAGATGCCAGTCGGTGTCTTGAACCGTCAGACCGGCAGCCGAATATACGGGCTTCAGCACTTCCGGGATCGTTGTACCCACGTGGGGAATGGAAATCAGCAAGGCGCTGTCGCCTTGGTGCAACGTATAGCCAGTCTTCATGAGCTTTCAAACGGTGTGGCACGAGCAAATCGCATAGCGCATCATAACCCGGTGACGACGGAGGACGGCATCCGACAATATCTGAATGGCAAAGCACGCATTTTGTTTTTAGTGCGCGGCAGCGGTCCTTCGACGTTATCATCCCTGCAACACGCCCTTACTCACTTACGTAAAAACAACGTAACGCAACTACGTCGCCTTATCGGAGCGCCCAACGAAACGATGTCCCTTTCTTCCTCTCCCGTGTCATCGCTGCCCCATTCATTCGCGGCGACGCCGTCGTCGCCTGCCAGCGAGGCATGCTGTTCCCGGATTTTGAGAAAGGCGCGCATTTGCTGGCGTGCCTGCTGTTGACTTGATGCATTTACTTGAAAACAAGGAAACGCCGAATCATGCGTGAGAGGTGGTCGTGCCTGATTACACAACCGGTCCATCCCATCGGGTGGGAATTACTGGCGGCGGCGGGCATTGCGGTACGACAGGCAAGCGCCACGACAATGCACGGTATCGCGGGGGAAATCGCCGACGCCGACGCCGTCATTACCCGCGATGCCGGGATGCCGGCATGGGTTCTGGATCACGCGCCGCGGTTGCGGGTCGTCGGCAACCATGGCGCGGGTACGAATAAAGTGGATGTCGCGCATGCCACGCATTGCGGCATTGCGGTGACGAACACGCCGGGCGCGAATGGGCGATCCGTTGCCGAACATGCGATGGCGCTGTTGCTCGCGGTGGCGCGCAAGGTGCCGCAAGCGCATCATGCCAGCCGTAGTGGTGACTGGCAGTTCCGTTTTTCGCACACCATGCATGAATTGTACGGCAAGGTTCTTGGGATAGCCGGATTTGGGGCGATTGGCAGCGCGTTTGCCAATATAGCGCGTCATGGCTTCGGCATGCGCGTTTGCGTCTGGTCTCCCAGTCTGGATGCCACGCGGCGTGCGCAGCTTGCCACCGACGGTATGGAATGGGTCGAGACGCTGCCGGAACTGCTGGAGCGTGCGGACGTCGTCAGCCTGCATCGCCCCGCACGTGCGGATACCGTGCATATGATCAATGCCGCCACGCTGGCGCTGATGAAGCCGTCGGCCATTCTGCTCAACACCTCGCGCGGGACGCTGATCGATGAAGCTGCTCTGGCGGAGGCGTTGCGGATGGGACGCCTGTTCGGCGCGGGTCTCGATGTCTTCGAACAGGAGCCGCCGCCTGCGGATTCACCGTTACTTGCATTGTCGCCCGAGACCAACCTTGTTTGCGCCCCTCACATCGGTGGCGCCACGCAGGAAGCATTGGTCGCGACGATTACCGTTGCCGTAGAACAGGTTGTCGCCGTATTGCGTGACGAACGGCCGCGACATCTGGTGAATCCGGAAGTGTGGGCGCATCGACGTGCCACGCGAAGCGCTGCCGGCTCACCTCGACAAGACGTGGGCAGTGCCGACACGTGCTGGGGAAAATGACAACTTCGACGCGTTGCAAGGCTATAGGGCAAATTTAATTTACCCCCGGGGAATTTTGTCGTTGATTGCCTGATTCCGTTCCTCGAAGCAAGATGGATTCGAATCAGACAAACTTATGCAGGGGAGCAACCGGTGACGACGACAGCAGGTTCCCATTCCGTATCCGCCGCCGCTAAGACAACCGCCTTTACATCGATTCGCGCCGGTGTCGACATCGGTGGGACATTTACCGATGTCGCGCTTGAGTGTGACGGCAGATTGTTTTCGGCTAAGGTCCTGACGGACTACGCGGGTCCCGAACGGGCCATCCTTGCGGGGCTGCTTCGCGCTGCGTCGCTCGCGGGCATTGCACCCGGCGCCATTCAGTCGATCATTCACGGCACCACCCTCGCGACGAATGCGCTGATCGAGCGCCGTGGCGCGCGTACCGCTTTCATCACCAGCGAAGGGTTCCGCGATGTCATCGAGATGCGCACGGAAAGCCGGTTCGAACAGTACGATCTCGGCATCATGCTCCCCGCGCCGCTGGTGCCGCGTTGTGACCGCTTCACGGTGGTTGGACGAATGGACGCGCAAGGGAACGAACTGGTGCCGCTCGATTTCGATGGCCTTGACAAGGTGATCGCCGGGATTGCAGAGCAGGGTTTCGACAGCGTGGCCGTTGGGCTGATACACAGCTATCGGCATCCCGGACACGAGCGGGCGGTGCGCGATCGCTTGCTGGCGGCGTTGCCGAACCTATCCGTGTCGTTGTCATCGGAGGTATCACCGCAGATTCGCGAATTCGAACGATTCAATACCGTGTGCGCCAACGCATACGTCAAGCCATTGATGGCGTCCTATCTGAACCGGCTCGCCGCCGCGTTGCAGAAGGAGGGCATTGGCTGCCCGCTGTACATGATCCATTCGGGCGGGGGACTGATGTCGCTACGCAGCGCGGCGATGTTCCCGGTTCGATTGCTTGAGTCCGGACCCGCGGGCGGCGCAATTTATGCCGCCGACGTAGCCGCGCGTTATGGCTTGGATCATGTGCTGTCATTCGACATGGGCGGCACCACGGCGAAGATCTGCCTCATCGAACACCAGCGTCCGAAGACCGCGCGGACGTTCGAGGTTGCGCGGACCTATCGCTTCAAAAAGGGCAGCGGCATGCCCATCTCGATTCCGGTCATCGAAATGGTCGAGATTGGCGCTGGCGGTGGTTCGATCGCCCATGTCGATGAAATGCGCCAGGTCCGGGTGGGGCCGGAAAGCGCTGGATCGGAGCCCGGTCCCGCCTGTTATGGTCGCGGGGGCGAGAAGCCGACGGTGACCGATGCCGATCTGGTACTGGGCAAACTCGATCCGGCGCGGTTTGCCGGCGGTACGATGGCCCTCGACGGGCTGGCCGCTGGTCGCGCATTGGAGCAGGCCATCGCCACGCAACTCGGCGGGGACGCGGTGCAATCGGCATGCGCCGTTGCCGAGATGGTCGACGAGAACATGGCCAATGCCGCTCGTGTTCATGCGGTCGAAAACGGCTGCGAGCTTGCCGGCTACACGATGATCGCCTACGGCGGTGCCGCGCCGCTGCATGCCGGCCGCCTTTGCGAGAAACTCGGCATCGACCGACTGTTGGTGCCCCCGGGAGCCGGCGTCGGTTCCGCGATCGGGTTTCTGCGTGCCCCTTTTGGCTATGAATCGCTGCGTAGCGCCGTCATGCGGCTCGGCGAGTTTGATGTGGCGATGGTCAATACGCTGATCGATGAGATGGAACGCGAGGTATCCGCCTTCGTCGCGGAGACAGGACATGGCGGCGCCACGGTACGTGAATTGCGCGCCTACATGCGCTATGCGGGGCAGGGATGGGAGATTCCCGTTCCGGTTGCGGTGGGGTATTTCCAAGGGGGTACCGACGTTGCAGCCCTGCGTGCGGCCTTTATCGCCGTGTATGTGCAGCTCTTCGGACATGAGGTTGAAGGGCTCGATGTCGAAGTGGTCAGCTGGGCATTGTCGCTTCGCACGGAAGTCCCCGTGCCCGCGCGCGTGACGGAGATCGCGGGTGTGGCATGTGACGGCGAAGAGGCGCCGCGGCCGCTCGAACGGCGGCCCGTATTCGACGCGAAACGCGGGGGTTTCCACGAGTGCGCCATCCATCATCGCGATAGTCTACGCGTGGGATGGCGCTTGGACGGGCCGGCAATTGTCCTGGAAAACGAGACGTCGACATTGGTGCCCCAGGGCTTCAGCGTGACGCTGCAACGGGATCGTTGCCTATTGATTCAACGCCATCAGGCCTGACGTGGCCCGGCAGGCCCGAGATGATTAGTTCGTCACGGCATGTAGTGTGGGACCTTGCCGCGATATGGCGGTAGGTGTCATCGGACACCCCTTGGGATCGTCGCCACATCGATGTGGCTGATAAAGACCGAAAAGACGGCTTTGGCCGGGGAGTAAAGCGATGGACAGCAACGGAACGGGGAGTACCGCCAGTGTGGGTGACGCGGCAGGCAAGACGGGCGGCCAAGGCGGTACGGCCATCAAGGTGCGTGAGCAGATCATGTGGAACCGGCTGATCTCGGTGGTCGAGGAGCAGGCTATCACGTTGATTCGTACCGCGTTCTGTACTAGCGTGCGCGAAGCTGGTGACTTGTCGGCAGGCGTGTTCGATGCCCAGGGCAGGATGGTCGCGCAAGCAGTGACCGGCACGCCTGGGCACGTCAATTCAATGGCGGATGCGGTGGGCCATTTCTGTGAACGCTTCCCTGTTGATACGTTGTCGCCAGGAGATGTATTGATGACCAACGATCCCTGGATGGGGACCGGGCATCTGCATGACATTACGGTCGTGACACCGGTATTCCGTACGCCGCGTGGTGGTGCCTCGGGAAGCGCGCCCACGCTGATCGGTTATTTCGCCTCCACCGCGCACGTCGTTGATATTGGTGGCCGTGGTTTCGGTCCGGATGCGCGGGAAGTGTATGAGGAAGGCATCTGCTTTCCGCCGATGAAGTTGTTCCGTGCCGGCGAGATCAACCGCGACCTGATCGACATCCTGCGGGCGAACGTGCGTGAACAGGATCAGGTCGTGGGCGATTTCCATTCCCTGGCCGCGTGCAATGACACCGGCCGTCGCCGATTGATGGACATGATGAACGAGTTCGACCTCGACGATATCGAGGGACTCGCCGCCTTCATATTCGAAAACAGCGAGCGGGCCACCCGCGAGCGCATTGCCGCACTGCCACGCGGCGCGCATACCTACAGCATGACCGTCGATGGCTACGACCAGCCGGTGGAACTGGTGGTCACTGTCAGCGCGGAAGGCGACACGATGCGCGCCGACTATACCGGCACTTCCGGGCCCAGCGCATATGGCATCAACGTTCCGCTGACCTATACCAAGGCCTATACCTGCTACGCGTTGAAATGTGCCATCGCGCCGGCGATTCCGAACAACTGGGCATCGCTGCGGCCGTTTCAGATTACCGCCCCGGAGGGCTGCATTCTCAATGCGCCGCGGCCGCATGCGGTGGCCGTGCGTCACGTCCTGGGCCATCTGCTGCCTGATGTGACCCTGGGTGCGTTGCAGGCGTTGGTGTCGGACCTGGTGCCGGCGGAAGGCGCGAGCGCCTTATGGAATCTGCAGATGAAGTTCGAAGGGGTGCGTCCTGAGACGCGTAACCTGCGACATGAGATGCTCGTTTTCAATAGCGGCGGGACCGGCGCCCGCCCGTCGAGCGACGGCCTGAGTGCAACGGCGTTTCCGAGCGGCGTGCAGACGATGTCCGTCGAAGTGACCGAAAGCATCGGGCCGATTGTCGTCTGGCGCAAGGAGTTGCGTCCCGATTCCGGTGGCGCGGGGCGGTGGCGTGGCGGACTGGGCCAGCGTATCGAGATCGGCGCAAAGGAGGGGTTCGTGTTCAGCCTCAATGCGATGTTCGAACGCGTCGTCTATCCCGCACGGGGACATCATGGTGGAGCGTCCGGCGCTCCGGGCACGGTAAGCCTGGACGATGGTACCCCGCTGCGCGCGAAAGGCACGCAGCGGATACCGGAAGGGCGTCGTCTCGTGCTGGCGTTGCCTGGCGGCGGCGGGTATGGCAATGCCGCCGCCCGACCGGCCTCTTTGGTACAGCGCGATATCGATCACGGCTACCTTTCTCGGGAAAAAGCCGTCCATGACTACCCCCATGTTTTTTGACCATGTCATGGGGTCTTGGTCACCGCATGGTCGCGCGCCGCGTCGCGTTGTACGATCTCCCGCAGCCAGGCCACAAACGCCTGCATGATCTCCGACGGTGGCGCATCCTGTAATTGCACGAGGGTGACGCGCGGCATTTCAGTGGCCGGCAGGCGTTTCAGATAGTCGAGTCCAAACGGCGCCAGCAACCTGCCTTGCTGGATCAGCGCGATGGCATCCGGATATGACAACAAGCCAACGCCAAGCCCACTCACCGTGGCGTCGAGCATCGCGCTGTGCGTGTGAATCTGCAGCAGATGCCTGGCCGGCGCATCCTGCAGTTGCATCAATGACAGCACATGGCGCCACAGGGAGGTATCGGCCAAAGGCGAAATCAGCGTGTGATCCAGCAGGTCCGTCGGTGTGTGGATGGGTTTTTTTTCGGCCAGGTCAGCGCTATAGGTGATGACCTTCAAATCGTCGACAAGCGTGGTTTCGAAAAACATGTCGCCTGCGCCGCCGTATCCCCATAGCACGACGCCATCGAGTTCCGCCCGTTTCATGTCGGGCATCTCGACTGCAATGGAAATGCGCAGGTCCAGGTCAGGATAGCGCTGCGTAAAAGCACTCAGGTCGGGCATCAGATAATGCGATGCAAAAAACGGACTTACCTGAATCGATAGCTTCTGCGTGCTGTCCATTCGCGTCAGCGCCGCCAGGCCGTCGTCGATGCATTTCATCGCGGCACTGACATGTTCCTGCAACAGGCGCGCGGCCGGGGTTGGTGTGACGCTGCTGACACGGCGTACGAACAACGCGCGTCCAAGCGTCTCTTCGAGGGTCTTGATGCGATGACTGACCGCCTGTGGGGTCAGGTCCAGTTCGAGCGCGGCCTGGCGGATCGAGCCATGGCGAGTGACTGCTTCAAAGACCTTCAACGATGTCAGCGACGGTGACGAGGGCATGGCATCAGGCTCGCGAAAGGTGTTCAAGGCAACGTGACCGCAGGAAGTCCCGTAATTGTTGCACGGAGGGCGACAGTGTTGACCGTTCCGCACTAAGCAGGTTCAAAGGCGCGGGTTCACACCAATCGCCGGGGACCAGTTCGACGAGGCGGCCCGCGCGTAAATCGTCCATCACGTCGATACGGGATTTGTAGACGATGCCGCGGCCGTCGATGGCCCAGCGGCGCGCCACATCGGCATCGTCGCAGATCCGGTCCCCCCGGACTTCCACCACGCAGTCCTGCGAGCTGGAACGCGTATCCGACGACGACATGCCCGCCTCGTCCGGCATGCCGGTGCTGACCGTCTTGAACACCTCGGACGATGGCGTGCGAGCGTCTTGCACGGCGTTCCCGGTCCGGGGAGGCGTCAGCGTGCGCGCCGACGGATGGAAACGCCAGCGTTCATGCACTTGATCACCCCATATGAACCGCAGGCAATTGTGGTATGCCAGATCCGTGATGTTGGCAAGCGGGCCATGACGTGCGATGTAGGAGGGTGAGGCGCAGAGTGCGCGTCGATTCTGCGGCGCCAGAGGCATCAGAACCAGGCCTGAATCGGACGGGGTGCCGTAGCGGATCGCCGCGTCCAACGGTTGTGCGAACAGGTCGACGGCCCGATCGCTCAGCCGCAATTGAATGGAGACTTCGGGATGAAGTGCTTGGAATGCGTCGAGCCATGGCGCAAGCAGGTTGCGACCGAAATCCGATGGTGCTGACAGCCGTAGCGGTCCGGCGACGCGTGCACCGTCCCGCCGAACCGCGTGCTGGCCCGACGCTTGCGCCGCCAGCATGGCACGCGCATGCGGCAGATAGCGTGCGCCGTCATCGGTGAGATGCATCGTTCGCGTGGAGCGCACGAACAGCCGGCAGCCAAGTGCTTTTTCCAGACGCTGAACGGCGCTGCTCGCCAGACCTGGCGAAATATGCATTTGTCGGGCGGCGAGTGAAAAACTTCCGGCGTCCGCGGTCTGGACAAAGATGGCAACATCATCAAGTCGGATCATTTTCTGCGATTCGCGGAAAGTGTTTGCGTGCCAGACGGCTGTTTTTCACCGTTGGCCTCGTTCATCATGGTGCCATCGCACATGCGCCCCGTGCCCGAGGCTGGGGCGCGCCTACCAGGAGTACACGATGAAAGCAGTGGGTTTTTATCAAGCCGGTCCCCTTGATCGCGCCGATGCGCTGGTCGATTTGGAACTGCCTGTGCCAACATTGCGCGATTATGACCTACTTGTAGAGGTCAAGGCGGTTTCGGTCAATCCGGTGGATACGAAGGTGCGTCGCGGGTCCACGCCCTCGGAAGGCACCGCACGTATTCCGGGATGGGACGCGGCGGGCGTCGTCAAGGAGGTGGGCCCGCTCGCCACCCGTTTCAAGGTTGGTGATCGCGTATGGTATGCGGGCGATATCACGCGCGCAGGCAGTAACGCGGCGCTGCAGGCGGTTGACGAGCGCATTGTCGGACCGATGCCGACCACACTTGATTTCGCCGATGCCGCCTCGTTGCCGCTGACGACGATTACGGCATGGGAATTGTTATTCGATCGCCTGGAAGTGCAAAGGGCCGACCCCACGGAAGATAACGTCTTGCTGGTAGTGGGCGCGGCGGGTGGCGTTGGATCGATTCTGACGCAATTGGCGCGGGCTTTGACCGGCCTGACCGTCATCGGCACGGCGTCACGGCCACGAAGCCGTGATTGGGTACTGGACCACGGCGCGCATCATACCATCGATCACCATCAGCCGTGGCAACCGCAGCTTGCGGCGCTTGGGTTTGCGCATGTCAGTCACGTCGCCGGTTTGAACGACAGCGCTCGCCACGTGCCGCAGATTGCCGAGGTCCTGTGTCCGGAAGGGCAGTTCGCCTTGATCGATGATCCGGAGAACCTCGATATCAGCCCGTTCAAGTCGAAGTCGATTGCGATCCATTGGGAATTGATGTACACCCGATCAATCTATACGACGAAGACGATCGCGCGGCAACACGCATTGTTGCGACGCGCGGCGCAACTGGTGGATCGCGGCGTGCTCCGGCATACGGCGACGCAACGCATCGATGGCATCGATGCCGCCAGCCTGAAGCAGGCGCATGCGCTGGTGGAACGTGGCGACATGATCGGCAAGGTTGTGCTGGTCGCGAAGTAATCACGCGTGCGCATCACGCCTGGCGGATTGAAACCGGGCGAACTGTAAGACCGGACTGGCGGTTCCGTCCGTCCGGGCCTCTTCGTCTCATTACGTTAGGCGCCGTATTGCAGCACCACGCGAATGCAAGTGGCCCACTGCATCGCCGTTGCGCTTTGCATCCGTTATTCTCCATACCACTAAACGTTCGCGTGCCCGTTCCGCCAGCGGTTCCTCTGTGCAACTCCGTTGTGACGCACGCGTCCCCCGGGCCATCGCGTCAATTGGGAGTGTGGAAATGGATAGTGGTTCGACGGACGTGCTCATCCGCCCTTCGTTCCGTGAACTCGACGAGTGGGCAAGCGTGATGCATTCGCCAACGACCGCGAAGAAACCGAATATCTACATCACCTCGCCTGAAGCAAGCCGCGTACGTACAGTGCCGCTCGCCGACCCAAGCGAGGAAGCGACGACATACGGGGCAGCGTCATGCCTGTCTGAGTTGCCAGCGGACCGTCTGATTGTGGTCACGGGAGGCTTGCCATGGGACTCCCTGGTTCAGTTGTCCATCTGCAGTAGGCGACTGTATCGATTAAGCCTGGGCTGTGCCATATATCGAATCCAGCGTGTCACGGATGTGGTTGGCATGATCGATGTGATGTGCGGCATCAAGCGTATGGCGGAAGCACGGCACCCTATATTGCTTCGCGAACTTTCAACGCGAATGATTGGCATCAAGGGAAGCGGCAGCGAGATGGTGCTCCAGATGTGGCGTGAATCCATCAGGCGATCTCAGCATTGGATTGTCCGTCAGCCTGATGAATTGCAAGGCGAAGCCATCGTCAATTTGATGATAGCCGCATACGGGGCGATTCTGCCGAGAGATCGGGTCAAGCCGCATGCCTTGGTGCAAGCGGTATTAATGGATATGAGCAAACTAATGCTGATCCGATGGCCCCCTATCCTGGAGGTACTCGTAGCCGCTGGCGGACATCACCAACTGGTAACACGATACATCGATCATTTTGCGAAGTATTTTCAAGGAACGTTGCCAAGCGTGTCGGATACGTTCGCCTTCGAGTTGGGAAGTACCTTGCTCTTGCGTTTGCATACCAGAAATGTATCGAAAGCGATGTCTTTGCATTTTGGCGTTAGCGACGCGCAACATGCGCGTATTGCCGACAACATTGCATATGCGATTGCCAAGCACGTCGTGGAATCGCCGCGCACGTTGTACATGTCAGGATCTCTGGATGAACGATGCCGACGGTGGGACAGGCGGGTGGGAAGTGACGTGAAACGTCTTGCCGAGCGCCATTTGGTGTCGATGCTCGGGTCGCGTATGCGCTCGGACGGCTCCTGGCGGGTGCTTTTGGAGAAAAGTGACGCAACTTCCGACCGTGTCATGATGGCCGCGCGGCGGCATATTCTGACCTTGGAGAGCGATACGCTTCAAGCGTTGCCGAATGAGACGCAGCACAATCTGTTTCTGGCGCTCCACCAATCGTTTGGCGAAGTGGAGGGCGCTGATGCATGGAAGAAAAGCTACAAGATGGTTGAGGGAATGCCATGGGAAGCGCAGCCGGCGCTGATGCACCGTCTGGCGTGCCGACTCGCTCCGGTCGAACACCGTGCCTGGTTTGATAACGAAGACCGGGTTTCCTTGTTGGACAGTGCCTCTGCCTGGGCGATCGAGATCGTACCGCGCTGCGCGCGAAACGGGCGTTCCGGATTGGGTGGGAGAGCGTTTGCTGCATTGCTGAGCTTGTGGGCGGCGCTTGGTGAAGTCGACCGGAAAGGAAAGGAAGACGTTTTCCACGAGGCATTTTCCAGCTTGCCCGTCGCGCTCCCGCCGCCCGATTGGGGACCGACGCTCGATAGTGTGGGCCTGTTCAATCATCGGCACGGTAGCGATTTATTCGGACTGGTAGACCAGGTAGCATTAAATGCGCTGCTGAAGCGTTTTCTTTGCGATAAGCATTCCTGCTTGATGTCACCGTCACCGTATTTCGCGAAATGGATCTGCAAAGAGGTTCCAGCATATTAGGACGCGCTACCCGATGGCGACAGACCGGTCGAGCGATGGCACGCGTTCTGCAGTCGATTCGACCTGCCACGGGAGATGAGAACGCAGCTACGTCGCGATGTGTTGCAGCACTATGCACGCAACCTCGCACAGGCACCTACTTCGTTCGACGAAGTGCTGTCCCGCGCCGGCTTCCATGATTCGCAGGGACGGCATGAGTTTGAAGAAGCATGCTGGGACGTCCAGAGCGCCTTGCCGGATGATACGACCCTGGCAAGGCGCCTTCATGTCTTCGGCTTGACGGATCGATTACGCGAAAGAATCACGGCGCGGTTCGGTGGCGAGGTGCTTCGGCGGCGGCGGCGATAGCGCACGGTGTCCGATCGCCTGATAGACGTGTGAAATCGGCCGCGGGCATTCACTCGGCGGTCGAGCGCTGTTCCGGCGCCGTATTGCGTTCGTCCGCCTGATCCTTTAGAAGACGCCGCCGTGGATACCTATTTGCAATTGGAGCTTAAGCATGAATTCAAGCTGGACAGTGGCATCTCCATTCTGGCCGGCCGGTGTCCTGGACGACCCGGCTAACGACACGCCACTTAAGGAGCCATCGCCAAGTCTTACGCCTCTCCCATCTTCAATTGAAACGCCGGCGCGAAGGCGCTCGTCGTCGTTTAGCCCTGAGCCAGCTTCTTCAGCAATACCGATATCGTCATCACCATCACCACCACCATCCCCTTCCTCCGCGTCTACAGTCATCAGATCACTTACCCAGTCTCCATCGCGTACGACGCCCGAAACGGTCAGTCCGTGGCGCAAGCGAAGGCGCGTGTTATTACCTTCGAATAGACGTCCGCCGCACCCGCCGTCACCGCAAGCGCCCGCCACGACGCCGGACATCCATATCTCTCAACATTGGAAGCATGGCGCGCCTGTGGTTTTACTGTCCTATGATGTTCCGTTGAGCGAGTTGTTTCCTGAAGACGCGACGCTCACCGGTCTGTCGGACGATGCATTGCTGGGACTGATGAAACGGTTGCCATGGGAGGCGAGAATGCTGCTGTCGTTGTGCGACAAGCGGCTGAATCGATTGCATATCTCGTGCGTCGTGCATCGAATCAAGGACGCAACCGAGGAGATCGACGCTGTTGGTGCATTGTGCAATATCCAGAAATTGCCTGATAGGTGCCATCCGGCGTTACTACGACAACTTGCCGCGAGGATGGTCGTTATCAAGGGAAGTAATAGTGAAGTGGTGTGGCGGATGTGGCAAGAGTCTATCAAGCAATCCTGGGAATGGCTCCGACGTCAGTCCCCCGACGTCATGAATGCGATGATGGTTGATTGGTTGCTTGCCGACTACCACGCGACCATGCCGCGAGACCATATCAGGTCGTATGCAACCGTGCATGCAGTCTTACGGCAACTGACGCCTTTGCCGCTTGCCCAATGGCCGCCGGTGCTTGAGGTGTTGCTGGAGGCGGGAGGCCATGATCAACTGATTTCCAAGTATGTGCTCGATTTCACCCGACGTTTTTGCGGCGAGCTACCGAAAGTGTCGGATCTGCTGGCTTCCGAGATTGGAAGCATGTTGCTGTTTCGGCTGCGGGGATGTCATATCGCGAAAAGGCTGACGGTGTGCTTTGGCGTCAGCCGTGCGCAGCACGCGAGAATTGCGGACCGAATAGCGTACAGGATCGCGAAGCGTGTTGTCGATGGCGTGTCCCAACGGGGCAGGGCGTTGTCATTGGAAGACCATTGCCGTCAATGGGATGAACGTGCGGAAAGTTCGGTCTGGCATGACGCCGAACTGCACCTGCTGGCAATGATCGGGCCTGATCTTCGGCTGGACGGTTCGTGGCGGGTTCTTTTAAAAAAGACCGGTGCGATGAGCGAGCGTGTTTCTCATGCTGCCCGGTCCTATATCTTGGCAATGGAAATGGACACGGTGCAGGCATTGCCGAGTCAGACAACGGTCGACCTTTTTCTGGTGCTGCATGATTTCGTCGCGGAGATACAAGATGGCCGGGAATGGTATAGATCTTTCGGCATGGTCAATGGCATGCAGTGGGAGGCGCAACCCGCACTGATGCACCGTTTGGCGTGCCGCCTCGAAGGCGCAAAACATCTTGCCTGGTTCGATGAACAAATACGTACTGTCATTTTGGAACAGGCGACATTCTGGGCAATTAATATCGTGCCGCGATGCGTGGAAACGGGAAGATCCGCGCTTGCGGGACGGGCATTCACGGCGCTGCTCCAAATGTGGGCGACGCTCGGCCACGCCGATGCCGTGGGCATGCGGGACGTGTTTTACGAGTCATTCGTCTGCATGCAGACCTTGCTTCCGCCGTCCGATTGGGGGGCGGCGCTGAATACTCTGGGTGCTTATGACCCACAGCGTAACCAAGCGCTCTACGGATTATTTGATCCGGACGCGCTGCGTTCCGTCCTGAAAACCTATCTTTGTGACGAGGGCTCCAGTTTCATCGCGCCCTCCATGCATTTTTCGAGATGGATTTGCAGAGAGGTGGCAGCGTATTGGGAGGAGCTTCCCGACGGCCGCACACCGTCCGAGCGGTGGGTCGCGTTTTGCAAACGTTTTGGCTTATCGCGAGAGATGCAGTCCGTGCTTCGGGATAATGTCTTGCAACATTATGCGGCAACGCTGTTGGCGTCGTCGATACCGATTGATGAATTGCTGTCGCGTATCGGGTTCAATGACCCGCGAGGACGGCATGATTTCGAGGCGGCGGTGTGGAAGATCCAGGAGACACTGTCGGCTGATGTCTTGCTGGAGCAGCGTCGTGATGTCTTTGGTGTGACGAACAGCTTGCGCAATCGGATGATGCAGTCATACGGCAGCAATCTCATCTCTCCGCGACATCGATAACGCGCGCAATCCAGGCAGTACTGGAACCTTATTCCCGCATCCGCGACACAGGGGAAGTGAGCCCTCGCGAAGCGTACCGACGATCGCATGCGGCGATGTTTGGAAAAGAGATATCCATAATGCCGTCGAATCGAATCAACCCCCGGCTCCGTCTAGTGCATGATGCAATGGCATTGGCAATCCCGAAAGGGGATATCGGGTCGCCCGATTGCCCGTCGTTAGACGTTGCCCTGTCGCTTGCAGACGAGTGGGAAGCCGTCCGCGAGCGGATGGTCGCGATGCCGGGCGTCGCGGGCCCCGCACTCGCTTACGGACCCATGCCACGTTTTGATGGTGCCTCGGCGCCTGCGCAGGTGTGGGCCGCGATCGACGAATTGAACCGTTGGTGCCGTCACGAAGTGGCGCGGCTCGCCGCATTGCGGCAACAGCAAACGGCGATGCAGGTGATCGCCACGGCGTTGGACGCCGTGACGGTGATGAACGCGGTTGCGCCTGACGTGGCCATCGAGGTTTGCGCCGGACTGTTCGACCTGGCCGAAAGCACCTGGATGAACGAACACGTAAGTGCTTAGTCGCTTACGCCAACATGTGCATTGCGTTCCGACGTTACGCGGCCTTGGATGCCAATTGCTTCATGCTTTCGCAGACGTGCCATGCTGCGTCTGATGGTGAAAATGTCACGCGGCCGGTACCGTGGCGCCGATCGCTTCGTACAGTTTGATCAAGTCTTGCCATTGCGTGGCACGTGCGTCGATCAAATCGCGCTCCGCGGACAAGGCCTGTTGTTCCGCGGCTCGCACGGTCGTCGTCGGCACCGCCCCGAGGCGTGCCTTTTCTCGTTGGCGGTCCGTACTGCGCTCCGCGGACGCCGTACGCTTCTCCAATGCATCGATACGCGTGCGATCCGCGTCCAACGCTGACAATGCATCGGCGACCTGCTGGAAGGCCTGCAAGACCGTTTGCCGATACTGCGCCTTGCTTGCCTCGAATGTCTGCTGCGCCCCGCGCACTTGTTCCCGCAAGGCGCCGCCGTGGAACAGAGGCGCGCTCAGTTGCGCTGCCGCCGACCAGATCCACGCGGGTCCGGACAACAAATCAGGTTGGAGAAAGCCGCCACGGCCCAGCCGTGCGGTCAGTTTCAACTGCGGCAACATCGCCGCGCGCGCAACCCCTACCGCCATCGCGCTACCTTGCAACGCTGCCGTGGCGGCGCGAATGTCCGGCCTTTGCGCCAATAGTTCCGATGGCACGACAGTCGGAATCGGGATGCCGGCACCGTTTGCCCCATGTGGCCCCGCGTTTGCCGCATTCGTGCCCGTGCTGTCCAGGGCGGTCCGATTCATGGGCGCGCCGCCCGGGGCGAGTGTGCCGTCTCCATTGCTTCCCGGATCGCGGTGTGTATTGAACGGCAGCGGCTGGGGCGCCGCGTCCGGTGTGCGTCCGAGCAGTGCTGCCAAGGCGTGGCGAGCGGTTGCGCGTTGTGTCTCCACCGCCGCCACCGCTGCATGTGCCGAGTCGGCCTGCATCCGTGCCGACAGCACCGCATCGTCATTGACAGCGCCGAGTGCCGCACGGCGCAGCGTGGTTTCCAAGTCGGCGTCGGACAGCGCGGCGGTGCGGACGGCGTTTTGCCATTGGGCTTGGAGCGCGGAGAGCGTGATCGTCGTCGTGGCGACGCGAGAGGCCAACGCCAGGCGTGCCGCGTCGCGCTGCGCGGCTTCCGTGTCGATCTGTTTACGTCGTGTTTCATTGTCCAGGCGTGTGGCGCCGAAGAGATCGACGTCATAGGATGCGCTGACGAATGTCGACCAATCGTCGTAGAACGCTGTCCCGGATTTCTGCAGGGTCCCGTCGGGCCCAATGGTCGGAATGCCAGGCCCACGCGTGCGCGATGCGTCGGCGCCGAGATCGACCGACGGCAACGTCGCATTACCGATGGCTGCCTGCAATACGTGACGGGCGGCCGCGAGCTGTTTCTCTGTCCCGTCCAAGCCGGGATTTCGCGCCAATGCTTCGTCGACGGTTGCTGCCAATGCAGGCTGCCCGAGACGATGCCACCAGGGTGCCGTCTTCGTTGCGGCAGTGCTATCGGCGGGCATCGACGCGGCGGGCGCGATAACGGGTACCGCGGGTACAACGACATCAGGTGCGCGGAAGACCCCCTGATCGTCACGCACGGTGACCTGGGGCGGCGTGGCATCGGGGACCAGATGTGTACAGCCGTCCAGCAGCGCGCACGCGAATAGCGCGCAAGCAAGGTACGTGGCGTGTGGCTGCCGTGGTGGCGTCGGCGCATCGTCGCGGTGAATGGGATGGCTTTGCCGCTGGCGTGCGAACAGGCCGGGGCGAGGCGCGCTTGTAGAATCCGTGCGGTGGTCGGCTGCATGGCGTGCACCGGGGCGTGGCAGTAGCGTGCGTTTCATGCGTCCGCTCCTTTTACGGGAAGTCCATCATCGGATGGATGCGATCTGGGCGCGGTCCCGGCCCGTGATGCGTTGCCTCCGTTTCCATCGTCATCAGGCAGATTACGCCTGGCCTCGTTCGTTTCGTCCGGTTTGACGCGGAACCATGCTGCATACAAGGCAGGAACAAAGCACACGGTCAGCAAGGTGGCGACCGTGATGCCGCCCATCAGGGCCGTGGCCATCGGGCTGAAAAAGCTATTACGCAATAACGGAATGAGGGCCAGCACAGCGGCGGCGGCGGTCAGTACGATGGGACGGAATCGGCGCACGGTGGCATCGACGATGGCATCCAGGCGCGGATGGCCTGCGCGAATATCCGTTTCGATCTGGTCCACCAGGATGACCGAATTGCGCATGATGATGCCGAACATGGCAATCACGCCGAGCATGGCGACGAAGCCGAAAGGCTGATGGAACAGTAGCAAGGCGGCGACCACGCCGATCAGGCCGAGCGGCGCGGTCAAGATAACGAGGAGGGTGCGGGAGAAACTTTGTAGCTGCATCATCAGCAACACCAGCACGACAAGGCCGAACAGCGGCAATTGGACAAAGATCGAGCCCTGCGCCTTCGCGTTCTCCTCGATCGGTCCCCCTGCCTTCACCATATATCCGACGGGAAGCGCCGCGCGAATCGGTGCCAATTCCTTGTCCAGTACGGCCATCACGTTCAGACCTGAAGCGCCATCGACCACATCGGCTTGCACGGTAATGACCGGTTGCCGGTCGCGCGTCCAGATCACGCTGTAGTCCAGGCCCGGCACGAAGCGCCCGAGCGCGTTGAGCGGTACCGGGCCCTGTGGCGTCGGCATCGACAATTGCATCAGGCGTGCCGGGTCACGTCGCTCATCGCGTGGACCGCGCAAGACGATCGGTACCAGACGGTCATCCTCGCGCCATTGCGTGACAGGATAGCCGTCCACGGTCATTGCAAGGAACTGCGCGATGTCCTGCGAGCTGACGCCTACGGCGCGTGCCTTTGCCTGGTCCACATCAAAGGTAAGGGCGCGTCTGCCGGGTTCGTCCCAGTCCAATTGAATGTCTCGCACCCGTGCATCGGTGCCGATGCGTGCGGCCACCTGGTCGGCGATCTGTCGGACCGTAGTGATGTTGTCGCCGCTGATACGGAACTGAACCGGATAACCGGTGGGCGGCCCGGTTTCCAGGCGCGTGAGGCGGGTACGCAAGAAGCCGAAGCTGTCGCGCAGGATGGGACGCAGCGCCTCGGCCAATGCCTCGCGGTCTTCCGCGGACTTTGCGGTAACCAGGAACTGCGCAAAATTGGGTTGCGCCAGTTGTTGGTCAAGCGAGAGGAAAAAGCGCGGCGCGCCGCTGCCGACAAAAGCCGTGCTGTTGGTGATGTGCTGGGCGAGCGCGGGCCGGTCGCGCAATATGGTTTCCAGGCGCTTCACCTGCGTCAGCGTGGCGTCGTATGACGCATTGTCGGGCAATCGCAGATCGATCAGCAATTCAGGGCGATTGGAGCTCGGGAAGAATTGCTGTGATACCAGGCTGAAACCTGCCAGCGCCAATACAAACGCAATGCCCGTGCCTAGCAGCACGCGCCCGCGCCGTGTGATGCACCAGCCGATCAAATGACGCAGGCGATGATAAAAGCGGGAGTCGTAAGCGCCGTCATGGTCCGCCGCGGACGGTGCCTGCGTGTCCGGGTTCGACGACACATCCCGCGGCGTATTCGCTTTCGCTTTCTTGCGGAGCAGGTGGTATCCGAGCAGGGGTACGACGATGACGGCGGATAACCAGGACAGCAACAACGCCAACGCCGACACCTCGAAGATGGATCGCGTGTATTCGCCGGTCCCCGAGCGCGCGAGTGCAATGGGCAGGAAGCCTGCAACCGTCACGAGCGTACCGGTCAGCATCGGAAAGGCGGTGCTGGTGTAGGCAAAGGCCGCAGCCTTGCCGCGCTCCCATCCTTGCGCCAATTTCACGGACATCATTTCGACGGCGATGATCGCATCGTCGACGAGCAAGCCCAATGCCAGGATCAGTGTGCCGAGTGACACTTTGTGCAGGCCGATGCCGAAAACCGACATACCGAGTGCCGTCGCGGCCAGCACCAGCGGAATCGAGATGACGACCACCATGCCGGTGCGCCATCCCAACGACACCAGGCTGACCAGGAGAACGATAATCACGGCTTCCGCGACCGAATGGATAAATTCGGAAACCGAGCTGGACACGGCGTGCGGCATGCTGGTAACGGGCAGCAGCGACAAGCCCGCGGGCAGGGTGGGTTGTAACGCGGCAACTTTCGCGTCGAGTGCCTGGCCGATTGCGATCACGTCTCCATCATGAACCATCGTGACGCCGATTCCCAGCACCGGTTTGCCGCCGAAGCGCATGGTTTCCGACGGCGGGTCGGCATACCCGCGCCGGATGGTGGCGATATCGCCTAGCCGGAATGTCGCGCCTGCGGCCGTCCCACTTGCGCCACCCTGTGTCGCGGTGGTGTTGGCCGCAGGCGCGCGCAGCAGCACGTTACCCAGCGCGGCGCGGGCGGTGGCATCGGGGTCGTACGGTTGTTGGCGAACGTCGCCCGAGGCGGTGGCGGGCGTCGCGGCCGGCGCATAGGGGCCGAACTGCCCTGATGGCCGTACCGTGATGCGATCCTCGGACGTATCGATGGTGCCCGCCGCACTGACCGCATTCTGTGCGCGGATCGCCGCGGCAATATCGTTTGGCGCGATACCGAGTTGGGCGAGTCGGGCGTTGTCGATTTCGATATCGATTTCCGGACGCTGGTCGCCAAAATAATCGACCTTTGCCACGCCTGGCACTTTCAATAACTGGAAGCGAAGCGCGTCCGCATAAGCACGTAATTCGTCTGGTGAGAAACCGTCTCCCTGCAACGCGTAGACGTTGGTGTAGACATCACCGAATTCGTCGTTGAAATACGGTCCTTGCACGCCTTGCGGTAGCGTATAGGACATATCCCCCACTTTTTTACGCACCTGATACCACGTGTCCTGCACGCTGCTGCTCGGGGCACTGTCGAGGATCGTAAAAAACAACGTGGATTCGCCGGGACGCGAATAAGCACGCAGGAAATCGACATCGGGCGTCTGCTGTAACGTCCGTGCGATCTTATCGGTTACCAACGATTGAACCTGCTCGGCGCTGGCGCCTGGCCACATCGTTCGTACGACCATGGTCTTGAAGGTGTAGGGTGGATCCTCGGACTGGGATAGCCGCGAATAGGACAACACCCCGAACACCGTGACGAGGACGAGCGCGAAAATGACAAACGACTGATGCCGTAATGTCCACGCGGAGAGGTTGCCACGATCAGACGTACTCATTGCGACGCGCCCTCGCTGGCCGACTTCGCCGTCACCGCCGGCTTTGACAGGATCGCGCGTCCGTCGTCCAGATGGGGCGTTACTTTCACGCCCGCCGACAGGACGTTGACGCCGCGCGCCACCACTTGTTCACCGGCACGAAGTCCCCCTCGCAACGTTACCTCGTTCGCCCCGTACCGCGCGACTTCCACGGGTCGCAATGCCACCGCGTGCGTATTGGGGTCCACGACCCAGACAGCCGGCGACTGCTGTACGTGGAACAGCGCCGTGGCGGGAACGATCACACCTGTCGCTTCGCCATGCGGGATTGTACCGGCCTGTGCACGCGCGTTTTCGTCCATGCTTGCCTTCGCGCGCGCGGCGCCGTCAAGCAGAACGGTGCCACTCATGCCCAGCAGGACCGCCGGGTCCTCGCGATCGAAAGCGAGCTTGACCGCGTATGTGCGACTACGTGGATTGGCCGCGGCAGCGACTTCACGGACGTGGACCGGAAATCGCCGCTCGGGCAGAGCATTCAATACGACACTCGCCGGCATGCCGACCTGCAACGATGCCACTGTCGTATCGGCAACCTGGGCGATGAAATCACGCGGACCGTCAATGGCCATGGTGTAGACGACCTGTCCGGCCGAAACGGTCTGCCCGGGCTCCGCGC
The DNA here is from genome assembly GCF_034047095.1 of Robbsia andropogonis. Lineage (NCBI taxonomy): Bacteria > Pseudomonadati > Pseudomonadota > Betaproteobacteria > Burkholderiales > Burkholderiaceae > Robbsia > Robbsia andropogonis. Next base: position 700,333 of record NZ_CP139164.1, read on the forward strand.
GGACATCGGTGATGACACCGGCCCGTTCCGCGATGATCTGCTGATAGCGCAATTGATTTCGCGCTGCCGTCGCTTGTTGTTGCGCGCGTGCGTTGTCCGCCATGGCTGACAGATATTGCTGCTCACTCCGTTCGCGCTCGGCGGGGGCAATCAGCCCCGCATCCGCCTGTTTCTGGTCACGATTGCGCTGGATCGTGGCGATCCGCAGATTGTCGGCCGCGGTACGGGCCGCCGTGTCAGTGGCCTTCGCCTGGGCTTGCGCGTCCGCGGCATCGAGTCGCGCGAGCACCGCACCCTGTGCGACCCGGTCGCCGGCCTGGAAGGGGCGCGCGACCATCAGGCCACTCACCCGAAACGATAACGCGGTGTCGATCTGCGCCGCCACCTCGCCTGAAAATCTCCCGCCGGTGGCACCCTGCGTGCCGCTCGCCGTCGTCGCGGCGCTGCCAACGGCGATCGCCGTAATCACCGTGCGTGGGCTTGTCTCCCGCGGTGGGGTTTTGTCGCAAGCCGTCATGCCCGCTACTGCCAGGAAAGCCATGGTCCAAGGTAAGACGCTTCGGAGCCGCCGCCTCGCCGAAAGGTCGCCCCGATTGCTATCCGCCAACGCGACCCACCAGCGTGCGTCCCGGCGAACGTGCGGGTAATTCCGCGAGTTTTCATGGATAAGCGGCACGTCGGTCTCCAGGTCGGGTATCGGCAGTTTTCGATAGTAATACACATTATATTCAGATACAATATGAATCTGAATATAATGTATCTTTTATTTTTTCACGCTACTATCTCGCGATGAATAAAAAACCGAATCCGCGACTCAGTCGGGAAGCCAGCCGCGCCCTGACGCGTGAACGCCTTTTGGACGCCGCGGCTGTGCTGGTCGAGCGCCAGGGGTTGGCATCGGCATCGGTGGAAGACGTCGTCGCGGAGGCGGGGTTCAGTCGCGGGGCGTTTTATTCGAATTTCGACGACAAGGCGGCGCTGCTACTCGCGTTATTGAGGCGGGAACAGCAACGGCTGATAGACGAACTGGCGCAGGTCTTCAGTGGGGATTTGCCACCACTGGATCTGGAGCAGGCCGTTCTGGCGTATTACCAAAACCTGCGCTGCAATCGCATTTGCTTTTTGGGATGGATGGAGGCCAAACTAATGGCCATCCGGGATCCGTCTTTCCGCGAAACGTTGCGCGAATTGATGGCGGAAGGCTATGCGGTGATTGCCGACTTTGTCGAGGCGTATCGCGAGCGCGTAGGGGGCAGTGCGGTAAATAACGAAAAGGGGGGGGCGGAGATATCCTCTACGGCCCGAGCGCTGATCGTACTGCCGGCCGAGCAATTGGCCATTGGCCTGATCGCCATGTGCGATGGCATGAATCTGACCCATCTGGCCGACCCTGAGACCGTCACCGAGCCTATGATGGCCGCTGTGCTGTCACACTATTTTGAATCCCTGCTGGGGCGCGCCGCCGGATGAAAGAGACTCGGTTGTCGCCTTGAATTGCTGATAGGCATGTGCCAGCTTTTCATCGTAACGGTTTTTTCGATATGCCGGCCCGTTGTAGGCGAAGGCGAACGTCGACCAATTTTGCGCACGCAGTGCCGGCAGCAGGCGAGGGTCTAGACGGAGAAAGCGCGCCAACGCATCGAAATGCGCCGCCTCGTCGCGGTACATCGCATCGACGAATGTATCGATGCTGTCATAGCCCAACGCGCGCCAATGAAATCCCATGATCTGGAATGCCCCCCAACTCGCGGATTCACGCGCCGCGGCGCGATGAATGTTTTCTGCACGGGCGAGTCGCGCGTGCTGGCTCGCGGCGCTGCCGTATTCACCTGGTGCGCGCGACACCAGGCCGGGTTCTCGTGCGGCATGGATCTGTGGATCGGTGCCGTATGCCACCAGTCGTCGCCAAAAGATATGTCGCTCGAAAAGAATCGTGGGGCGCCCGTCCGCCTGGAATGACGCGCGGGCGGATTCCACGGACCAGACTGCGTGAAGCGCGGCCGCGTCCACTTGCAATGCCGCGCTGAGTAAGTCAATCGTCGTCTGGCCGACACCGTTGCGGGATTCAGATGTGGTTGAAGTTGTCATTGCGCAGAGGAGTAGAACGCCACGCCGTTGTGGCGCGATCGTCGGGTTGTCGTTGTCGAAGAGAGACCGTAACCCCACGCGTGATCGTGCAATATAAGACAATGCGAAATCGTCGATTGACTGGCTATTCGGTATAAGGTTGGTACCCGGCGGCAATGTCATTGACGCGACACCGCCATCTCATAAACGAACGTCTTTTTCCAATTGGCTATTTTCAAACTGCCCATCAAGTTTCCGACGACGGCAACGGCGCCGTTTTGTCCCTCGGAAGTACGCGGCAGCGTATCTATATCAGCGGATGCACCGTTCTGGTCACGCTTGGCGAAATTCGTCGGTCCAGGGTTACTCGTGTCTATCGGGTATATGGACCCGGGAAACTGGGCGACCGATATCGAGGCGGGGTCGAAATACGGATATCGCCTGCTGTTTGTCGTTGTCCTCTCCAGTGTGGCGGCGATGGTGCTGCAGTGTCTGGCGATGCGCCTCGGCGTGGCCACCGGCAGGGACCTCGCCCAATTGTCTCGTGACCGCTACAGCCCTGCGCTTGCGAAGGGGCAATGGTTGCTCGCGGAGATCGCGATCATCGCGTGCGACCTGGCAGAGGTGCTTGGCGGTGCTTTGGCGTTTCACTTGCTGCTTGGTGTGCCATTGGCGTGGGGCATCGCACTGACGGCACTCGATACGTTCATCGTCCTGGGGTTAAAGGGAAAGAACTTCCGGCAGTTGGAAGCGATCATGCTAGGACTGATCGCGACCATTAGCATTGGCTATGTGGTCGAATTGATCCTGGTCAAGCCGCATTGGCCGTCCGTCGCAGCGGGCCTCGTGCCGTCATGGCACACGTTGTCGTCGCGCGAGCCGGTCTATCTGGCAATCGGGATACTCGGGGCGACCGTGATGCCGCACAACCTTTACTTACATTCCTCGATCGTGCAAACGCGTGTTGCCGGGAACACGCTGCCTCGGAAGCGGGACGCGATCCGCTTGCTCCGCATGGACACCATCGGCTCCTTGATATTGGCGATGTTAATCAACGCCGCAATCCTGATCCTCGCAGGTGCGGCGTTCCACGCGACGGGACATCAGACCGTGACAGAGATCGAGGATGCTTACAAACTACTGGCACCCATCGTTGGAACGGGACTTGCCGCCACGTTGTTCGCGCTAACGTTGCTGGCGTCCGGGCAAAGCGCGACGTTCACGGGCACCGTAGCGGGGCAAGTCGTGATGGAAGGTTTCCTGCATCTGAAAATTCCGTGCTGGCAGCGTCGGCTGATCACACGGGGTCTGGCACTCATCCCCGCTTTCATCGGCGTTGCATGGGTGGGTGAGCATGCGGTGGGCATGTTGCTGGTTGCAAGTCAGGTCGTGCTGAGTTTGCAATTGCCTTTCGTGTTGTGGCCGCTAATCCGGATGACCAATGACCGGAGCGTGATGGGTCCGCTGGCCAACAGCTGGCTGACAAGGCACGTTGCGTGGGGCTTGTTCGCCGCCATTACGCTGGCGAACATCTGGCTCGTGGTGCAGACCTTCAGCTGACCATCAGATCGGAAACGCGGTGGTCGACAATATTTCGCGTAGCACCATGAACGAGCGTATTTGACGGACGCCTGGCAGATACAACAACTGGTCCGCATGGAGTTTGTTGAAGCTGTCGTTATCGCGTGTACGCACCAGCATGAAGTAGTCGAACTCCCCGGTTACCACATGGCATTCCATGCACCCCGGTACTTTACGGGCGGCTTTCTCAAACGCCATGAACGATTCGGGTGTTGATCGGTCGAGCAACACACCGATGAGCACCATCGTCCCGGCATCCACTTTCTTGGCATCCAGCAGCGCCACGGTGGCGCGAATCAAACCAGCCTCTTTCAATCTTTCCACGCGCCGCAAGCATGCGGGCGCACTGAGATTGACCCTGGCCGCGAGCGCGACATTCGATATCGAAGCATCCGTCTGTAATTGCTTCAGGATCTGGCGATCAACGCGATCCATGGATTCGGCAGAGAGGGGCGCATCAAGCTTGTCTGTGGATTTTTTCATTGCGTGAAAGCACGAAATAACAAAATTTAGAAAAAAAATATAGCGATATTATGCAGATAAATTAATGAAAGCTTCATTTCTTCGCAAGCAAATTTCTCGGCATTTTCGGTAGGATTTCCTCTGTGCCACACCGTGGCAACGCACCCGCTTTTGACGTATGCGCACCAGCACGATGCGATCATCCATAGAGGACTTTCCAATGAACCTGAAGCGCTTCCCAAAATATTCCCTGACGTTTGGTCCCACGCCCATCCATCCGCTGAAGCGACTGAGTGCGCACCTGGGAGGGAAAGTCGCGCTTTATGCGAAGCGGGAAGACTGCAACAGTGGACTTGCCTTCGGAGGGAACAAGACGCGCAAGCTCGAGTACTTGATTCCCGAGGCATTGGCGCAGGGATGCGACACATTGGTGTCCATCGGTGGCATTCAGTCCAACCAGACGCGTCAAGTCGCAGCGGTGGCGGCACACCTCGGGATGAAGTGCGTATTGGTGCAAGAGAACTGGGTGAATTACTCGGACGCGGTGTATGACCGTGTCGGCAATATCCAGATGTCACGCATCATGGGCGCTGATGTGAGGCTGGTCGCCGACGGCTTTGATATCGGGATACGAAAGAGTTGGGAAGACGCGATGCAAAGCGTACGTGAGGAGGGCGGCAAGCCGTTCCCCATCCCAGCGGGCTGTTCCGAACATCCCTTGGGTGGCCTTGGTTTTGTCGGATTTGCTGAAGAAGTTCGGCAGCAGGAAGCCGAGCTGGGCTTCAAATTCGACTATATCGTGGTGTGCGCGGTCACCGGCAGCACGCAGGCCGGGATGGTGGTGGGTTTCGCTGACGACGGCCGCGCCCGGCGTGTCATCGGCATCGATGCCTCGGCGAAGCCGGAAAGGACGCATGAACAGATTCTCCGGATCGCGAAAAACACCGCGGCGCTGGTGGATCTCGATCAAGACATCACGGCAGACGATGTCGTTCTGGATACGCGCTTCGGCGGACCGGAATACGGGCTTCCCAATGAAGGGACGTTGGAGGCCATCCGTCTCTGCGCAAAGCTGGAGGGCATGTTGACCGATCCTGTCTATGAGGGCAAGTCGATGGACGGCATGATCCAGATGGTGCGCAACGGCGAATTTCCAGAAGGATCGAAGGTGCTCTACGCCCATCTGGGTGGTGTGCCGGCGCTGAACGGATACAGTTTCCTGTTCCGCAACGGCTGAGTGCCATCGCGTTCCGATGGCCTGTTCAGGCAGGTTGGATGTCCGTCACCTACCCCGCCGCGCATCCGTTCACACGCTCAGCGAATACTGTGTGATCCATCGTAGCGCCGCCAGGCTGATACGGCCGGCATCTTCAGGCTCCATGCCTGGCATGCGCTCGCAGGCGGCTTCGATACCTTCGGCCTCGCTGCGTTCCACCGCTTCCGCGCAGGCGAGCAACGCGCCCAGCTTACCTTGCCGTTCCGGTCCGATCGCGGCGGCGATGACCGGCGGGATACGCAACTCACGCATCACATCGATATTCGCCGAACCGAACATCGATTCGGCCATCGAGAACACGCCCGTCATGAATGCCTGATCCGCAAAGTCGTCCTCGCCCGGGTACAGAAATTCGGTTGTCAATTCCATGAAGCGGGCGCGCATGCCGATCATCTGGATCAACGGATCGGTACGGATCGGGTTGTCGTCGCTATTTGCATACAGCAACAGCTGTGTCCAACGCGAGATCTGGCGAATGCCCACGGCAAGCGTGGCTTCGCGCAGCGACGTGACCGGCCGTGCAAGACTGTATGCACCGCTGTTGGCAAAGCGCAGCAATTGCACGATCAGTTTTGGAATGCGCTTGATCTCGGATTCGATCTGCTGCACGCCAGCATCGCGTCCCAGAAGCCCGAGCAGGTTCAACAGCGGTACACGGTCCGTCAACAGTCGGCGCGACGACAAGACTTCCGGGCGCGAGAAAAAATAGCCCTGGAAGAGGTCGAACCCCAGCGACCGCGCGAGGTTATACGCCTCCAATGTCTCGACTTTTTCCGCTAACGCGATGCAGCCGGCGCGCTTGACCATCGCAAGGACCTTGGGCAGGTCCGTCTTCGAGCACCGGAAAAAATCGATCTTTGCAACATCCACGTGCTGCAGATACGCCAGCGCCTCGACGCTGTTGATGGAAACGTCGTCGAACGCGAGACGGAATCCAAGAGACCGCAATTCCTTGCAGCGTGCCAGCAGCGCTTCGTCCAATTCGACGGATTCAAGGATTTCCAGCACGAACAATCGCGGTGGCAGTACCGACAGCAGATCGCTGAAAAGGATGTCGCGGTTGACGTTGATATAGCCAATGTCAGCGCCAAGAACGGTACCCATGCCAAATTCGCCGAGCATCGTCGCAATCACATGCGATGTTGCCTCAGTGTCGTCGGCAACCAATGCGGCATTGCGCGAGCTGCTGCGGTACAGCAGCTCATAGCCTACCAGCGACCCATTCCGGTCGATGATTGGCTGACGGCCAAGGTAGACGTTCGCCGCGTCTCCGGCACGGGCCGGATCGATGTTCGTCATTTTGGGTTCTCGCATGCGATTCTTTTCAATGCGGCCAGGAACGCTTGCGGTTCTTTCGCCCACTACTACTGTTTCTGCCAGGGTGCTGCCATGCAAGCGCGTTCGCATGGGTAGCGTGCGCTCAAGTACGGGCGTCACGAGCACTGCGCGGACTGCTGGCGGAAATGGTTATTCCGCGCGGCCCGTAATCGTGACACACATTACCCGATCAGCGCATCCACCTCCGCTTTTACGCGTGGCGGATGTCGCTTCGCGGCGTCAGGCGGTGGCCCGACACGCAGCGCTTTTCACGCTGTGTGAACATTGCCTGCCCAGACGTCGCGAGACGCGAAACTGGTAGATCGAAATATCTCCTCGATGCCCACCCCCGGTGCGGGGCGCCTTTCGGCGAAACGCAGTTTCCGCAACGTCCAGCCCCATACTGGCGCACGTTGCGAACTTCGCGGATGTGTTCTCCAAGCTGTGCTGTTTATCGGCCGCGACACGGCAATTCTGAAGGGCAGTCGCTCAGGTCTCGGCAAATTCTCGTTTTTCGGTAACTTTGACCTTTTGTGCGCGCCTGAGTATGCTGCGACCGTCTGTCGCACGATCATTCAAACGACCGTATTACGGGGCTTCCAGCGCGATGTCGTGAAAAAACAGCGACAAACGTGGCGAATTTGCTACTGCGTTAGAAAATATTTCAGCACGTTTTACCGTATTTTGCGTTATGTCGAAAAAATTTCTGAAATTGCCCCTAAAGTCTCGCGCAACCAGGCCGTTAGTCCGGACTGTCAGGAACCCGTAAATACAAGGGTTCGCGTGGTTTTACCGGGCAAGTCCAAGGGAAATGTAGGAAAAGTTCTTACAGCGTGTGAGAAAAACGCTGTACTCAGATAGGCATCTTCTTCCGATATGCGCCGCTCGTGCGGTTGGCCACAATGGCTTCACTGCAGCACGAGACGCAAACAAGGCGATGTCCGGAATCCGGCTGACCCGAGCGACAGTGCGCTGAAGACGGTCAACCTCTTCTCCATCTGGGGACAGAACATGAGTAACGGCAATTCCACACTAGATGAACTCAGGGAAGTCAATCTGTCGTACTTGATGCTCTGCCAGCGTTTGCTGCGCGACGACAAGGCGATGGGCATGTTCCGCCTGGGGGTTTCCGAGCAGATCGCCGATGTGCTGGTCAGCTTGACGCTGTCGCAGACGGTCCGTCTCGCTTCGTCCAGCCAACTGCTTTGCCGCTTCCGTTTCGACGATCACGCACTGCTGTCATCGCTGACGCACACGACCAAAAGCGTAGACTCCGCTTCGTCGCATACCGCTATTCTGCTTGCAGGACAGCCTGCTGAGCAGCTCGGCTAACAAACTTTTACATTTGACAGCCATGGCCAGCCGCAGTGTCGTCCTCGAAGCGCGCGAAATCACGTTGGCGATCGAACTGATCGAACTGGGTGCGCGACTGCAGGTGCTTGAAGCGGAAGTAGGTTTGAGCCGCGAGCGCCTGATCAAGCTCTACAAGGAAGTGCGCGGCGTGTCGCCGCCGAAGGGAATGCTGCCATTCTCGACCGACTGGTTCATGACGTGGCAGCCGAACATCCATTCGTCAATGTTCTACAACACGTATCGCTTCATGGTGGACGAAGCCGGTTGCGAGCCTATCCAGGCCACCATCCGTGCCTACCGCCTGTACCTGGAGCACGTCGCGCTGCATGGCGGTGAAGCGGTGCTGGGATTGACCCGGGCATGGACGCTGTTGCGTTTCTTCGATAGCGGGATGCTTCAATCGGCGCCGTGCTCGCGCTGCGGCGGGAAATTCGTCGTGCATGCACATGATCCTAAGCACGGCATGGTGTGTGGCCTCTGCCAGCCGCCATCACGTGCCGGAAAGACACGTGCTGGGCGGATTGCCGCCGATGAAGCGATGGCCGAGGACGCGATGGCGGAACACGTGTTGACGACCGATGCATTGGAAGCGCTTGCCGACAGCGACGCTACCACGCTTGAGGCGTTGGTCGAGCAAAATGCCGTGATCGCTGCGTTGTTGCCGCACGATGCGCTCGGCGATGCCCTGGCGACGCCGGACACGGCGAAGCCTACCGGCGTCGCCAGGCGTGACGGTTTGGAGCAGGTCGCGAAGGTGGCGAAGGCCACTCGTGCCCAATCGCGACGCGCGATGGATGCCAGCGTGGACGCCGCAATGCGTGCGGTGATCAACGCCGATGTCACGATGCCGGTGGATGCGGTGACCATGGCCGACCTCGCGGAGGATGCGGTAACACAAACCGCGCAAGTCCTGTCGCCGCTCTAGGCATGAAACACCCTTCAGAAATTCCCCTTAACAGCCGTAACACCCTGCTAGACTCGGGCGCTTGAGGGCAGACCCCGTGCGCGACGCTGATGGCCTCACGGAGCGTCACGAGCAGCGCGCGTGACGGATGGTGTTCAGGGGAATCCGACATGCGGTCCCCCTACCTTGAAATACGCGGGATTTGCACCATAAGGGGAACGGTGTGCTGGTTTTTGTCGGTTATCTGGTGACGTTGGTCTCGGTATTCGGCGGTTATGCGCTGGTCGGCGGGCATCTCGCCGCACTGCTGCAGCCCGCCGAATTTCTGATGATCGCGGGCGCGGGGTTGGGCGCCTTCATCGTGGGCAACAACGGCAAGTCGATACGTGCGACTTTCAAGGTGTTGCCAACGCTGCTGCGGCGCACCCATTACGATAAGCAACTATATATGGATTTGATGGCGATCCTGTATCGCCTGTTGGCAAAGGGGCGAAAGGAAGGGCTGATGAAGCTCGAATCCGATATCGAGGACCCTGACGCCAGCCCCATCTTCAAGGCCTATCCGCGTATCAGCGGCAATCCGGTCATTCGCGATTTCCTGGTGGACTACTTTCGGCTGATGGTGAGCGGCAGCATGAATGCGTTCGAGCTCGAAAACCTGATGGATGAGGAAATCGAGACGCATCATGCCGAGGGGGAAGTGCCCGCGCAGTGCCTGCACAAGACCGCCGACGGCTTGCCGGCGTTCGGTATCGTCGCCGCGGTCATGGGGGTGGTGCATACGATGGCATCGGCGAATCTGCCGCCTGCGGAACTCGGCGTCTTGTTGGCGCAGGCATTGGTCGGCACGTTCCTTGGCATCCTGCTGGCTTATGGGTTTGTTGCGCCGCTTGCTTCTTTGGTCGAGCAGCGGGTAGACGAGTCCACGAAGGTGCTGCAATGTATCAAGGTGGGCATTCTCGCCAACCTGAATGGTTATCAGCCGTCGGTAGCGGTGGAATTCAGTCGCAAGGTGTTGTTCAGCAGTGAGCGTCCAACGTTCGCCGAGCTGGAAGCCCATGTGAAGGAAGTCAAGGAAGAATTGAGGTCGCGCTGATGGACAACCGGCCCGAACGTCCCATCGTCATCCGTCGCGGTGGCCCGGTGCGGGCCAAGTCGCATGGCGGCGGCTGGAAGCTCGCCTACGCGGATTTCATGACCGCGTTGATGGCTTTTTTTCTATTGATGTGGCTTCTCGGTTCCGTCAACGGCGCCAAGCTCGACGGCATCGCCGATTATTTCAAGCAACCATTGAAGGTGTCACTGCTCGGCGGCGACCGCGCTGCCGATGGCCGCAGCGTCTTGAAGGGGGGCGGCACCGACATTACCCGTCGTGACGGTGAGCAGCGCAAGGTGGACGGCCCGCGGGCGATCAACGACCCGACATCGCATGATCCCACCGGCAAACCGATATCCGCGCCTGGCATGACGTCGGATGCGGTGCCTTCTCCGGACGCCGTGCTGCAGAAGGAAGCCGAGGACGATAACTTGCGTAGCCTGCAGTCGCGAATAGAGGATGCCCTGGACCATAACGCGGCGTTGAAGCCATTCCGGAACCAGATCGTCCTCGATGTCACGCGAGATGGTCTGCGCATCCAGATCGTGGACTCCAAAAACCGACCGATGTTCGCCAGTGCGAGTGCCGAGGTGGAGCCATATATGCGCGCGATCCTCCGGGAGCTGGGCCCTGTCTTGAACCAGGTGCCGAATCGGCTGATCCTGGAAGGTCATACCGATGCGACGCCGTATGCCGGTAAGGCAAACGGCTATACCAATTGGGAATTGTCGGCCGATCGCGCCAATGCGTCGCGTCGCGAACTGATCTCTGGTGGCATGTCGCAGGACCGTGTCTTGCGCGTGATCGGTCTGGCGGATACCAATCAATTCAATCCGGACGATGCCTACGATCCGCGCAATCGCCGTATCAGTATCCTGGTATTGAACCGGCGCGCGGAGCGCCAGTTGATCAATGACCGTGCCCGTCCGGCTGTATTGGACAATACCCGTAGTGCCGAGGCGCAGTCGGCGGCGATCGGCGCTTCTCGAACCCAAGTCGCGCCTTGAGGCGCCAAACAAGTAGATCGCGAGCAGATCATGAACCAAGACATCACGACAAAACCTACGGTGCTGGCCGTGGACGATTCTCCAGCGATGCGTCTGATCCTTGACGCCACGCTGGAGGCAGCCGGTTATCAGGTGACGCTGGCCGAGGATGGCCGCGAAGGACTCGCCAAGGCCGTGGCGGCCACCGCGGTGGGAGGGCGTGTGTTCGATCTGGTGTTGACCGATCACAATATGCCGGGCCTGACCGGCCTCGAACTGATCGCGGGCCTGCGTCACCTGGCGCCCTATGCCGAGACACCGATCTTGCTGTTGACCACCGAGGACGGCGAGGACTTCAAGGCGGCAGCGCGCGAGGCCGGCGCCACGGGCTGGCTGTTGAAGCCGCTGGACCCGCAGGTGCTGACCGAGGTGTTGGTCAGCGTCCGTGGCGCGATAGGTTCTTGATTCACGTCAAAATTCTTTTTTTTAAGCAAAGAATTTCACGAAGCGATTGAAGTTTCTGCCCGGTCGTGCCGTTACCCCTCGTAAGCGCCAGCGGTGTGGGGGTGTCCGTGCAGTACAGGATGCTCCCGCCGCGGATGGCACAGTCCGGTGCGGACACCCCGCGCAGGCGAAACAAACAGTTATATAGCCGGAAGATCCAACGGTCATGTCGCTCGATATTACCCAGTTTTACGAGACGTTCTTTGACGAAGCGGACGAGTTGCTTACCGAGATGGAGCGCTTGCTGCTCGGCATCGACGTACAGCATCCGGATCCGGAACAATTGAACGCGATTTTCCGCGCCGCCCACTCGATAAAGGGCGGTGCCGCCACTTTTGGTTTCAGTGTGCTTGCCGAAACCACGCACGTGCTCGAATCCGTGCTGGATCAGGCCCGCACAGGGGAATTAGCGCTGCGCACGGACATGGTCGATGTGTTCCTCGAATCGAAGGACGTGCTGGAAGTGCAACTTCGCGCATATCGCGAATCGGGTGGCACCGTCGAACCCGATCGCACGCTTGGCGTCGCGCTCGGCGAAAAGTTGAAGGCTGTCAGCCAGGCACCCGTGGCGGCGCCGGCACCCGTGGCACCGGCTGCGGCGCCGGTCGCCTCCGCGCCGGTGGCCGCGGCTGTCGCTGCGGGACCGGATCCTTACCAATCGGATGATCCAGCGGCCGCGCCGGCACATGTGATTCGCCAATTGCATGAAATTGCCGGCGTGGACGTGGCTGTTGCGCCGGCCGTGGCGGCAGGCGCGACGTCGGCTCCGGTTGCCGCCGCTGAGGCGCCTGCCGCCGCGCCCGCGGGGGCGGGTGGTGGCGAGCATGGCAATCTGAAAATCCGGCTGATCGATGTCAAGGACGGCGACCAGTCGCTGCTCGTCGATGAGCTGTCGAACTTGGGTACGGTCACTGCCCGGGTTCAAGCTGGCAATGTATTGAGTGTCTGGTTGAAAAGCGATTGCTCGCCTGACGACATCATTGCGGTCTGCTGCTTTGTGATCGATGAAGACCAGATCGAAGTGAGCTATGACCATGGCGGCGCGGCGGCGGCAGCGGCCGCGGCGAACGTCGCACCAGGTGGCGAGGCGCAAGCCGCCGCGGCCGCTGCGGTGGATGCCGCCGTGAGCGCGGAGTCCGCCGAGGTATTCGCTCAGACCGATGTTGCCAATACGGTCGCCGCGGCAACCGGGGCGGTCCCGGCCGTGGCAGCACAGACGGGGGCCGCATTGGCTGCCGCCCCGGCCGCCGCGCCGCCGCAGGCAGGGGCGACCGTGACGCGGAACGCACCAAGCGGTGGCGCGCAAGAGGGCAGTTCGATCCGCGTTGGTGTTGAGAAGGTCGATCACCTGATCAACTTGGTAGGTGAACTGGTAATCACGCAGGCGATGCTGGCGCAGACGGCGTCCAAGTTCGATCCCGTGGTGCATGACCGTCTTTTCAACGGCATGGCGTTATTGGAACGGAATGCCCGTGACCTGCAGGAAGCGGTCATGTCCATCCGGATGATGCCGATGGATTACGTTTTCAGCCGCTTCCCGCGTCTGGTTCGCGATCTCGCATCGAAGCTCGGCAAGAAGGTCGACCTCGTGACGTTTGGTCAGGCCACCGAGTTGGACAAGAGCCTGATCGAACGCATCATCGACCCGCTGACCCACTTGGTCCGTAACAGCCTGGATCATGGGATCGAGACACCGGACGTGCGTCTGGCCGCCGGTAAGGAAGCCGCGGGCGAATTGGTGCTTTCCGCTGAGCACGCGGGCGGCAATATTGTCATCGAGGTATCCGACGACGGCGCCGGACTGAATCGGCAGCGCATTCTCGCGAAAGCGCAGAAGCAGGGGTTGGCGGTCAGCGATGCGATGACCGATGACGAAGTGGCGCAGTTGATTTTCATGCCAGGCTTCTCTACTGCGGAGCAGGTGACGGATATCTCCGGTCGTGGCGTCGGCATGGATGTCGTGAAGCGTAACATCCAGTCGATGGGGGGGCATGTCGAGATTCAGACCCGCCCCGGTAACGGCACAACCACTCGCATCATCCTGCCGTTGACGCTGGCCATCCTGGATGGGATGTCTGTCAAGGTAGGTGGGGAAACGTTTATCGTGCCGCTGAATTCGGTCATGGAATCGATGCAGCCGACGAACGACGAGATCTTCACGATTGCCGGTCAAGGCGAGGATGGTCGTGTGCTGCGCGTGCGTGGCGAATATTTGCCGATCGTCGCGTTGCACAAGGTATTTGAAGTCGAAGATGCGCGGATGGATCCTACCAAGGCGATCGTCGTCATCGTTCAGGCCGAGGGCAAACGCTTCGCGATGATGGTTGACGAATTGCTGGGGCAGCACCAGGTCGTGGTCAAGAATCTCGAGACCAACTACCGCAAGGTCTTTGGTATTTCGGCGGCGACGATTCTGGGCGACGGCAGTGTCGCATTGATTCTGGATGTGCCGGCATTGAACCGTAATGGCCGCGATGAACTGATGAGCTTGCCTGTCAATCATTGAAGGCGGAACGCGACGGCGCTGTTTTTTTCGTCACTCATTCAAGTTTCATGCGGAAAATGCCGCTAACGCTTACGACGTGCCGTTCAGCACACGAGTAGGACAGCGGTCCGGCTGAAGGTCGGGCCGCCTTGTAGAAGTGAATTTTCAATCGGTATGACAGTGCGTCACGAGAAAAGCGTGGCGCAATCCAAGGGAAAGGAAAGGTATATGAGCACCGAACTCGTCCAGTCCAGCCAGCGCGGCGCTGCGCCGCTTGCGGTCATCGAACACCACTTGCAAGGCGACGGTGCCGCGCAAGAATTTCTCGCATTCACGTTGGGGGGGGAGGAATACGGGATCGATATCCTGAAAGTCCAGGAAATTCGCGGATATGAAGTGGTGACCCGTATCGCGAATACGCCAAATTTCATCAAGGGCGTGATCAATCTGCGCGGCGTCATCGTGCCGATCGTCGATATGCGGATCAAGTTTGATCTGGGTACCGTCGAATACGATCACCAGACCGTCGTGATTATCCTGAACGTCGCGCAGCGCGTGGTCGGCATGGTCGTCGACGGTGTGTCGGACGTGTTGACGCTGACGAAGGCTCAGATCAAGCCGGCGCCGGAATTTGGTTCGGTATTGAACACCGAGTATCTGACGGGCCTGGGCACGATCGACGATCGACTGTTGATTCTGATGGACATCGAACGTTTGATGACCAGTGATGAAATGGCGCTGATGGACCACGTCGCGGCGTGATCGAACGTCGGGTCGCCTGAAAGGCAACGGAAAAGCCTCTCTGTTCGAGGCTTTGTCCATCGGCCCCGGCGTTAAGCTGTGACCATGACATTGCATGCGATGCCTCGCGTTTTCGCGCAAGGCAGTGAGTGATTTGCAGGACCGGAACCGGAGCACGGGCCAGAAATGAACAAGTTGACGATCCGGGCCACCTTGCAGGCGGTGGTGGGTATTTTCGTGTTGATGCTGGTTTGCGGCAGCGCCGTGGGCTTTTTGGCATTACGCTCGGCAACGAGCGCGATCGAGGCGATGGCGCGGGATGCGTCGCAGGCTGCGCAGCAGATGGGTAGCGCGGGAAGCGCGTTGCAAGCATCCAGCGATGCGGCATTGCAGACGGCGCATGCCCGCCTTGTCATGCTGGATGTGGCGATTGTCGTTGCGTTGATCGCGGCGGTCGCTTTCGGCCTGATCACGCTGTGGCTGATGCGGCGTCAGGTGATCGCGCCCCTGGATACGGCCACCGGCTTGTTCCATCGGATTGCCGCGGGTGACCTGTCGCAACGCGTCGAGAACGCGTATGGTCAGGGATCGCAGAACGAGATGGGTCGCGTGTTCGAAGCGATCGACGCCATGCAACACGGTCTCTCGTCTACCCTGCGCACGGTGAAGTCGAGTGCAAACAGTATCGAAGTGGGCGCTCGGGAAATCGCCGCCGGTAATACCGACCTGTCGTCGCGTACCGAGCAACAGGCGGCGTCCCTGCAGCAGACCGCTTCAAGCATGGATCACCTGACCTCGACGGTGCGTCAGAACACCGACAATGCCCGCCAGGCAAGTCAGCTGGCGGCCAATGCTTCCGAGATTGCTTCGCGTGGTGGTGAGGTGGTCGGCGAGGTGGTCGTGACGATGCAAGGTATCACCGCCAGTTCCGACAAGGTGGTGGACATCATCGGCGTCATTGAAGGCATTGCGTTCCAGACAAATATCCTGGCGCTGAACGCGGCGGTGGAAGCGGCGCGCGCCGGGGAGCAAGGGCGTGGATTCGCCGTGGTGGCGGGCGAGGTGCGCAGCCTGGCGCAGCGCAGCGCGGCGGCCGCGAAGGAAATCAAGGCGCTCATTGGCGACTCCGCCGAAAAAGTACACAGCGGTTCGACGCTTGTGGCGCGCGCCGGCGAGACGATGAATGAAATCGTGCAGGCCGTGCGTCGCGTGACCGACATCATGGGCGAGATCAGTGCCGCGTCCGAGGAGCAGCGCGGTGGCATCGAGCAGGTGAATCAGGCGGTGACGCAGATGGACGGCGTCACGCAGCAAAATGCAGCGCTGGTGGAGCAGGCCGCAGCCGCGGCCGCCTCGCTGGAGGAGCAGACGCGGCAGTTGAATTCGGCGCTCGGCCATTATCGATTGGATAGTGCCGCGATGCATCCGGGCGTATCGCGACCGTTGCCCGCCGCGGCAACCTCCGCTCCGCGGAAATCTTCGGCGCCAAAGCCGCGTTCGACGGCAGCGGCGGGCGTCAAGTCCGCAATGTCGGCAAAACCAAAGATCAAGGCGCGCGTCGCCGGTCGTATCACACGGCAAGCGGGTAGCTCGGCGGGCAGTGCGGAAACCGCGGCACGGACTGCGGTCACGGCCGCCGCTACCTCGGTGACGGCGTCGACGCCAGTTTCGTCGACAAAGCCGGCGAGCGCCGCGAAAGCAACGCGCCCGCCGTTGCCAAGCAGCGATGTCCCGGCAAGCGAGCAGGCGCCAATTGGCACCGCCAGTCGTGCGTTCAAGCCGACGGCCGCTGAAGGTGAGTGGGAGTCGTTCTGATTTGAACGAGTAGTACTTGGCAACGGGGACCGGTTTAGAACATCGACGGGATCATCCACGCGGGCTGACCAGCGTGATCGGTCCCGCATCGGGCACCGGCGCATGCGCGAAGGGCGGGGGCTGAAGCGAGGCGCGTGATGCGATGAGCAGGCCGATGGCCGCTCAAAAATGTGTTCGGGTGGCGGTGAAGGTGCAAGCGCACCGTAGCGTGCCGCCAGTCCGAACCGATTTAACGGTTGTCTTGAAATGATGCGTTGACATGACTGCGTTCCGCACTCGGCCCAGCTTGAATTCCCTCTCGTCCCGCACGAATGCACAGCCGTCCGGTGCGACTGGCGGTGGCAACCAGAACGGCGCCTTCGCCGTGACCGGCATCTCCAGCAGCGACCTGGAAGCGGCGCGTGACTTTCCGTTCACCGCCGAGGACTTCAGTCGCATTCGTGCGCTGATCTATCGTGAAGCCGGTATCTCGTTATCCGACCAGAAGCGCGACATGGTGTACAACCGTCTCGCGCGTCGTCTCCGGGCGCTCGGTATCCGCTCGTTCTCGGACTATCTTGACGGACTCGAGCGCAGTCGTGACCCACAGGAGTGGGAAGCGTTTACGAACGCGCTGACGACGAATCTGACGGCCTTCTTCCGGGAAGGTCATCATTTCCCCATCCTCTCCGAATTCGCCGCCAAGCATACGTCGCCGTTGAACGTATGGTGTTGTGCCGCATCCACTGGCGAGGAGCCGTATTCGATCGCGATGACGCTGGCGGAGGCAGGAGGACGTCAGACCCAGGCAAAGGTACTGTCGACCGATATCGACACACAGGCACTGGCCACCGCCTCCGCCGGAATCTATACGGCGGATCAGGTCAAAGGCCTGCCGACAGGCCGCCTGCAACGATTCTTCTTGCGCGGCACCGGTTCGCGCGAAGGCCGCGTGCGCGTCAACGATGCCTTGCGTTCGATGATCACGTTCGAACAGTGCAACCTGATTGCGCCACCGTGGCAGCAGGTTCAGCGCCAAGCGCCGTTCGACGTCATCTTCTGCCGCAACGTGATGATCTACTTCGACAAGCCAACGCAAGCACGCATTCTCGAGACGTTTGCACCGCTGATCAAGCCGGGTGGTTTGTTGTTCGCGGGACACTCGGAAAACTTCTCGTATATGACATCGGCGTTCCGCTTGAAGGGGCAGACCGTCTACGAGCGCACGCAAGAACCGGCGTCGACCTCGAATTTGTTGGCGGCCGGCGAAAGCCGCGCCGCGGCGCTCGCCGGTAGTCGCAGATGAGTGCCCTGCCGCAGGCCAATCATTTTTACCAGGACATGGATTTCGGCAAGCCCGGCGTCAAGCTGTTGATGAACGAATATTTTGTCACCAGCGATGACATGGTGCTCACCACGGTGCTGGGTTCCTGCGTTTCCGCCTGTATCCGTGATCCGTATTCGGGCCTGGGCGGCATGAACCATTTCATGTTGCCGGACGGTGGAGGCGATCCGTCCCGTGCGTCGTCTGATGCCATGCGCTATGGCTCGTTCGCGATGGAAGTGTTGATCAACGAGCTCATCAAGCGCGGCGCACGACGTGCCTCTCTCGAAGCCAAGGTATTCGGGGGCGCGGCCGTGTTGAAGCGCATGCACACGCTGAACATCGGAGATGACAATTCGCGATTCGTCCGTCGCTATCTGGCGCTGGAAGGGATTCGTATCGTTGCCGAAGACTTGCAGGGGGAACACCCGCGCAAAGTAGCCTTCATGCCAAGCAGCGGCAAGGCGATGGTACGCAAGCTCCCGCTGGACGTCCGCGTCACCGATCCTGTTAGCCATACGGCCGAGATCGAGCTCGCCCAACGCGAGCGTGCGATGTCCGAGGAAATGGGGGCAATGCGGGATCGGCATGCACGCCGTTCACCGGATACGATCCAGGTCTTCGCGAGCGCGGCGCGCGCGGCTGCTCGTCCGGCAACGTCTCTCCCACCCACGGCGGCGGTGACCGGTGCCAGCAAGCCGGCGGCAGCAACTGGCGCCGCCGCACCCGCGTCCGGTGCCGCCGCGGCTGCATCGAAGTCGCGCGTCGAGCTTTTCATCCGTCGTCCGGCGACGGCGCCCGCGGGCGGTGCGACGCCGCCGCAGCCGTTAACAAAAACCATTATTGAGACGATGTGATGTCTACCCCGAAGATTCGTGTCCTTTGCATTGATGACTCCGCGTTGGTACGCAGCCTGATGACCGAGATCATCTCCAACCAGCCTGACATGATGGTCTGCGCGACAGCGCCGGATCCGTTGGTCGCACGGGAACTGATCAAACAGCACAATCCGGATGTATTGACGCTTGACGTGGAAATGCCCCGCATGGACGGGCTGGATTTTCTCGAGCGATTGATGCGCCTGCGTCCGACGCCGGTGGTCATGGTGTCTTCGCTGACCGAGCGTGGTTCTGAAATCACGATGCGCGCTCTGGAATTGGGTGCGGTGGACTTCGTTTCCAAGCCGAAAGTCGGCATTCGCGACGGATTGCTGGATTACAGCGACATGATCGCTGACAAGATCCGCGCCGCAGCACGCGCGAAGGTGCGTCCGTTGACGGCGCGACCGGCCGCGGCGACCAATGGCGCGGCCGCCGCCAGCAGTGCCGCGCCGACGATCTCGCCTTTGCGCAACATGCTGGTGTCGACGGAAAAATTGATTGCGATCGGCGCATCCACCGGCGGTACCGAAGCAATCAAGGAAGTATTGTTGACGCTGCCGTCGGATGCACCCGCCGTATTGATCACGCAGCACATGCCGGCGGGCTTCACGAAGTCGTTCGCGAAGCGGCTCGACTCGCTTTGCCGGATTTCCGTCAAGGAAGCCGAGCATGGAGAACGGCTGCTTCCCGGGCATGCGTATATCGCACCTGGCGACTTCCACTTGTCGCTGGCACGCAGCGGTGCGAACTATGTTGCGATGTTAAGCGATGCGGCACCGGTTAATCGCCATCGTCCATCGGTCGACGTGCTATTTAATTCGGTCGCGGAATTTGCCGGCAAGAACGCCATCGGCGTATTGCTGACAGGAATGGGCAAGGATGGCGCGGTTGGCATGGGGGCGATGCGTCGCGCCGGTGCCTATACTTTTGCGCAGGACGAAGCGAGTTGCGTCGTGTACGGTATGCCCCGTGAGGCGGTGTTGATCGGCGCGGCCTGTGAGTCAGTGTCATTGCAGCAGATGACGCATCACGTCATGCAGAAGTTGCTGTCGATGGGTGAGCGCGCACATCGCGTATAGTACGCGGTTGAGTGCAATTTGCTCTCAAGATCACGTGGATTACTGCCGATATCCAATGAAACGGCGCGAGACGGGTGAGTCCAGGCGGTTTGGATTACACATTCGACGTCGCACCCGCCGGCCGGCAGGATAGGGCGCACACTAATTTGAGATTAAGTACAGGTTTTTAGAGGCGCAAACGATGGATACTTCGATAAAAATTCTTGTGGTGGACGATTTTCCGACGATCCGTCGCATCGTGCGGAACCTCCTCAAGGAATTGGGCTACAGCAACGTCGATGAAGCGGAAGACGGTGCGATGGGCCTCGCCAAACTGAAGGCAGGCTCGTACGAATTCGTCATTTCCGACTGGAACATGCCGAATATGGACGGCCTGCAGATGTTGACGGCGATCCGCGCCGATCCGGCACTCGCACATTTGCCGGTGTTGATGGTCACCGCGGAAGCGAAAAAGGAAAATATCATTGCCGCGGCGCAGGCCGGGGCGAGTGGCTATGTGGTGAAGCCGTTCACCGCTGCGATTCTCGACGAAAAGATCTCGAAGATCCGCGAGAAGATGGCGAAGGCTGGGGCGTGAGATGACTAAGCGCGAGGATGCGGTCGTGGATATCGATGACGAACTGTTCGGGGCGCCGCCCGTAAAGGGCGATGTAAAAACCGAAATGCAAGCGGAGCCGCCAGCAAGCGTTGCCGCCCAGCCTGCGGCTACGGCCGCGCCCGCGGTCTCCGCGGCGGCGGGCCATGATGCGGGCACGGGCGTCGACTCGGCGGATCCCGCCGAACGGATGACGGCTCGTATCGGGCAACTGATGCGGATGCTGCGCGACAGCATGCGTGAACTGGGGCTGGACAAGCAAGTCGAACAGGCTGCGGAAGTCATTCCCGACGCGCGTGATCGCTTGACGTACATCGCGGCGATGACGGAGCAAGCCGCCGAGCGTGCGTTGAACGCGACGGATGTCGCCATGCCTCTGGCAGACAAGTTGAACAAGGAAGCCAACGCATTGGATGGTCGCTGGCAGAAATGGTACGACGCGCCGCAAGATATCGATGCCTCGCGCGCGCTGGTCACGGAAACCCGCACATTCCTGCAGACCACGTCCTCGCAGTCGGCGACGATCAATGCGCAATTGCTTGAAATCATGATGGCCCAGGATTTCCAGGATCTGACCGGCCAGGTGATCAAGAAAGTGATGGATGTGGTGCACCACATCGAACAGCAATTGCTGGGCGTGTTGTTGGAAAACATCTCGCCGGAACGTCGCGCCGAGTTGATCAAGATCGTGAGCGGCGTCAAGACCGAAGACAAGGAGCCGTCGTTGTTGAACGGTCCACAGATCAACACGGAAGGACGTACCGATATAGTTACCGACCAAGGCCAGGTAGACGATCTACTGACCGAACTCGGTTTCTGATCAATCGCGTGGAACCGGCTCTGCCGGTTCCACGTGGTTTTTTTGCTTTGCGATTCATCTCGTCTCAACGTCGATGCGCCATCGGTTCGGCCATCGCAAGAGGCGATTGAATGACAACACCGGTTCTCACTCCAACGGCGCACGGCCCGATCTCGGGAAATGCGCCGTCTTTTTTTGTCTGATCGTTGGATGGTGGTTGCGTCCCGCCCCTGATAATGCCAGCAGTCGGAAGCCTCGCCCATCAAGGCACATTGGGTTGCCGACATGTTTGAGTCGATCAGACGGCACAGGACGAGACGGAGACAGCGTGGCCATCGGGGCTGCCTTCCGTCCGCTACGGAGCGCGCGTGGCAGAAGACAGCGATCTCGAAAAAACCGAATCAGCCTCGCCCCGACGGCTGGAGCAGGCCAGGGAGGACGGACAGGTTGCGCGTTCGCGTGAGTTGTCGACGTTCGCGCTACTGGCCGTCGGGTTCGGCGGAGTCTACATGACGGGTGGCTCGATGCTTGGCCAGTTCCAGAGACTGTTCAAGCATGCGTTCATTTTCGATCGCGCTGCAAGCCAGGACCCCATGCAGATGTTGCATCGGATCAGTGACGCGGTATTGCTGGCCGCGCAGGCAATCGGGCCGATCTTGCTCGCCATGACGGTTGTTGCGCTGATGTCGCCGATGGCCTTGGGCGGATGGCTGCTGACGACAAAGCCGTTGGCGCCGAATTTTGGCCGCTTGAATCCTATTTCCGGCCTGGGCAAGATGTTCTCGACGCACGCGTTGGCGCAGCTCGGCATGGGCATTGCCAAATGCGTGTTGGTCGGCACGGTGGCCACGATGGTCGCCTTCCATTACAAAGCGGATGTCATCGGGCTGCTGGGTGAACCGGTTCGTGCGGCCTTACCGCACGCGGCGCAAATGGTGGGCGTGGTTTGCGCGGCCACGGTCGGCTCGATGCTGCTGCTGGTGCTTGCCGATGTTCCGTATCAGCTCTGGTCGCATGCGAAGAAGTTGCGAATGACGAAGGAGGAGGTCAAGCGCGAATTCAAGGAAAACGAGGGCGACCCCCACATCAAGGCGAAGATACGAGAGCAACAACGCGCGATGGCCCGCCGCCGCATGATGTCGCAGGTCCCCACGGCCGACGTGATCATCACGAACCCAACCCACTTCGCCGTGGCGTTGCGCTACAGCGACGCCGGCATGCGCGCGCCACGCGTCGTCGCCAAAGGGGCCGACCTCGTTGCCGAGCGTATCAAGGAAATTGCCAGGGAAAATGGCGTCCCGGTCCTCGAGGCGCCACCTTTGGCGCGTTCTCTGTACAAGCATGTGCAGTTGAATCGCGAGATTCCGGCGGCGCTGTATGGGGCCGTGGCGGAGGTGCTGGCCTGGGTGTTCCAGTTGCGGCGCTGGCATGCGGAAGGGGGGCAGTATCCCGATCAACCCGACGCGGTGGTGGTGCCTGAGGAAATGGCCGTCAGCGCGGAGTCGTTGTCTGGAAGCGACGGCAATCTCGACGATGCGAGCCTCGATGCCGCCACGCAAGCTGGCAACCGCACCGCCGCGGGTGCCGGGGTGGGCCGGACGGGACGGAATGCCGGAGGAATGGGTGACGCCGCCGCTGGCGTCAGTGATGTCGATCCGGCGAGTATTCGCGAAGCTGGCGCGGCAGGCGGTGGTTCTCGTGGCGCGTCTGCCCGTGATCCGCAGAAGTAAGGGCATTTCAGCCACCTTATCGTTCGATCGCTGCTAGCGCGCTGCCGTAATAATGCATTCCGTCGGAGTGCGTCTTTAACGCCGCGGTCGAACGCGGTACCCCGCGATTGTCGCGGAACGCGCCCTCCTGAGCGTCTCAGCGGAGAACCCCCAGTGCGCCATTCCAGCCTACGCGATGCCGAACAGACGCCACACGGCGCCCGGCGCCCGCGCGCGCACGCCCGCTGTGCTGAACAGATGCCGGTCGTGGCCCGGAGCGCCGCATGAATCGCCTCACTGCGATGCTGGGCATTCCCGCGGGTGGCGCCGGCAGCAATCTGCGGGCGCTGTCCGGCCCGATCCTGATCATCATGATCCTGGGGATGATGATCCTGCCGCTGCCGGCGTTCATCCTCGACCTGCTGTTCACGTTCAACATCGCGTTGGCCGTGATGGTGCTGCTGGTCAGTCTCTACACGCAGAAACCGCTCGATTTCGCGGCGTTCCCGAGCGTGCTGCTGTTCTCCACATTGTTGCGACTGTCGCTGAACGTCGCTTCCACGCGGATCGTGCTGATGGAAGGCCATACCGGCCCGGATGCCGCAGGCAAGGTGGTCGAGGCGTTTGGCCACTTCCTCGTGGGCGGCAATTACGCGGTGGGGATCATCGTGTTCGCTATCCTTGTCATCATCAACTTCATGGTGATCACGAAAGGCGCGGGCCGGATCGCCGAAGTGTCTGCGCGGTTCACGTTGGACGCGATGCCGGGTAAGCAGATGGCGATCGATGCCGATCTGAACGCGGGTTTGATCAACGAGACCGACGCGCGTAAGCGCCGTGTCGCCGTGGCGCAGGAAGCCGAGTTCTACGGTTCGATGGACGGTGCATCGAAATTCGTCCGCGGCGACGCGGTGGCCGGGCTCCTGATCATGGCGATCAATATCGTCGGTGGCTTGATCATCGGCGTGGCCCAGCACAATATGGCCATTGGCGACGCCGCAACGAACTACACGCTGTTGACGATCGGTGACGGCTTGGTCGGCCAGATCCCGGCGTTGGTGATTTCGACGGCGGCTGGCGTCATCGTCTCCCGCGTGGCGACCGAGGAAGATGTCGGCACGCAAATCACCGGTCAGTTGTTCACCAACCCGAAAGTGCTGTCGATCACTGGCGGTATTCTTGCCGGGATGGGCTTGATTCCAGGCATGCCGCACCTCGCTTTCGGCCTGCTAGGTGGTGGATTGTTTTTCATGGCGCGCAAGATGCGCCAACTTGCCGAGCGCCGCGCCGCGGAAGCTGCCGCACCGAAGCCGGTTATAGAAAATGCGGTCAATGCCGAAAATACGGAAGCCAGCTGGGACGATGTGCAACTGGTCGATCCGCTCGGTCTTGAAATCGGCTATCGGATGATCCCGCTGGTGGACGCTGCCCAGGAAGGTGAATTGCTGAAGCGGATCAAGGGCATTCGCAAAAAATTCGCCCAGGAAATAGGGTTTCTGGCACCGGTGGTGCATATCCGGGACAATCTGGAATTGCGGCCGAATGCCTACCGGATCACGTTGAACGGCGTCGAGGTGGGAACCGGCGACGCATTTCCCGGCCAGTGGCTGGCGATCAACCCGGGCCAGGTCAGCGGGCCGTTGCAGGGTGCGCCCACGCGCGATCCCGCGTTCGGCTTGCCGGCGGTGTGGATCGATATCGGCATGCGCGAGCAGGCCCAATTGCTGGGGTATACGGTGGTGGATGCCGGTACGGTCGTGGCAACGCATTTGAATCACCTGATTACGTCGCATGCATCGGAATTGCTGAGCCGTCAGGAAGTACAGCAATTGCTGGATCGGATTTCACGCGACGCGCCGAAGCTGGTCGAAGACCTGGTGCCAAAGGTGATCACGCTGACGACGTTGCAGAAGGTCTTGCAAGGGCTGCTGGACGAAGGCGTGCCGATTCGCGATATGCGTACTATTCTGGATGTATTGGCCGAGCACGCGCCGAAGGTCAGCGACCCGTACGAATTGACCGCGATGGTACGTTTGGCCCTGGGGCGCGCGATCACCCAGCAAGTTGCGCCGGGCAATGGCGAAATGTACGTGATCGGGCTCGAGCCGGGATTGGAGCGTATCCTGTCCCAGGCGTTGTCGAATGGCAACGGTGGCGGCCTGGAGCCGGGGCTGGCGAATACACTGCTGCAGCAAACGCAGGATGCGTTGTTGCAGCAGCAGAATCAAGGTTTCCCTCCGGTGATGCTGGTGCAGCACGGATTGCGATCCTTGCTTGCCCGTTTCCTGCGCCGTAGCATGCCGCAATTGAAGGTCCTGAGCTATGCGGAAGTACCGGATAGCCGTACGATCCGCGTGACGACCACGATCGGAGGTCAGGTTTGAAAGTCCGTAAATTCTTCGCTCCCTCGTCGCGTGAGGCCCTGAAATTGGTACGCGCCGAACTCGGCGCCGACGCGGTGGTGTTATCGAATCGCGTGGTGGACGGTGGCGTGGAACTGGTCGCCTTGACGGAAGACACCCTGAGCGGGATCGTCGAGGCGCCGACGGCGCCTTCCGCCGCGCCGGTGAGTCCGTCCGAGACGCCGGTGCGCATTGAACCCTCGCTGCGCGGCGCGTCAGGGCTGCCGATCGAGGCTGATCCGTTCGACGATGTCGAACCCTTCGAGGGCTATGGTCCGTCCGCATTCGGCACGGCGCCGCACGCACCGTTCCAAGGTAATGCGTTTGCTTCACGTGGCGGGGTGTCTGGTGCGTTGCCTTCCCCCGAATCAGGGCGTGGATCGGCCGGGCAACCCGGTATGGCGGCCGCCAGCCTGTTGCAGCAGGCCCGTCCGGCGGGGGCGAGTGAAGGTTTGCCAGGTGGTTTCGCGCGCCGTGCGTTCCCCACGCTCCAACCCACTTTCGAGGGCCCGTCGCATAGTCAGCAGGGGCGTCGTTTTACACCGCGCGACGAAGCGCCGATGGCCGAGCGCAGCGACCGCGATCGTCGACTGGCGCGTCCGGTCGAGACACGGGAAGACGCACGGCAAGTGTCGGTGCAGGAAGGGCCGCGCGCCCCCGCGCCATATCGTCCCGCCCCGGGGCTGCATAGCCCGTTGATGCATCCGGACAATACGAATGGCCGTGATCGCACGCGTGCATTGCCAGGCGTGCTGGCCGCGAAGGCGGTGGGTGATGATGGTGCATCGGCGCTGGCGTATGTGCACCGCGCGACCCAGACTGCGTATCTTCAGCAACGTCGCGCACGCGCGGAGGCGGAAGCCGCCGCGGGGTTGTCGAACGATGTTTCGGAAGGGCCGGGACAACCGGGGGCCGAACGGATGGCTGACGCCGGCTGGACCGGCGAAGCGAGGTCACCCAGGCAACCCGGGCACAATGTCACCACGGAAGCCGACGTTGGCCGGCCGGATCGCACGGCATCTGCTGGGGCCGATGCGTGGTCGTCCGATCCGTCGCCGGTGAACGGCGCGCTGTTGGATGGCCGTGAGGATGACATCAGGCGTGATGTCGCCTACGGCGATGCTAGCGATGGACAGGATGCCGCCGCGCACTACGGGCATGACGCCTACGCGAATTTTGAGACGAACGAGTACGGTGGTCGTGAACACTCCGCGCACGACGAGGCGGCTTATTATGACGGGCATGTCTCGCACGCAGACGCGGCGCAACCCGATGGGACGCACATGACGCAGGATGATCCGGCACCCGTCGTGCCGTTTGCCCGCGCAGCCGAACGCGGACGGCACTTGTCTGGTGTGGCTGGCTTGGCGCGACCGGAGCGGGATGGCGAGGAATCCATGCAGGCTAATGTGCTCGGCCTGTCACGTGCCGAACGGGATGACAGCAGTGTCGTCCTTCCGACGGCAATCCGGCCGGCACGCGATGCGGCTGGCCTGAGCCATGGCGACGCGGCGGCGACGCCGATGACGGCCAGCGAGGCCATGGCGCGAGGACTCGGTAACCCGGGGGAGGTGGTGGTGCGTCCGGCGAGCATGCCGCGGGAAGAGCAAGATCGCACGCCGCTGCCGGAATCCGCGTTGATGGAGCGTGATACACCACCGGGGGGCCTTCGCGTGGGTGCGTCGAACGACGACGTCGCCAGGCAAGTGGCAAGCGCGATGCGCGATGATGTCGATGTCGATACCGCACCTGCCGCGGACCGGGCGGGGACGACGATATCGGCCACGTCGACGCCGGTGACATCACAGGGAGCGTCGCCGATGATGGCGGCACGCGAATACGGCGCGACGCGTTACGCGGCGCACACACGTGTCAAGGCGTCTTTTGCCACGTTCCCCCATACGAACCCGGCGATCGGTAACCCGATAGGCGGCCTTCGTGCGACGCCGTCGTTGCCGGCATTGGCATCGCATTTGCCGGATAACGCCGATTTGCCGGCGTCCTTTGCAACGGCACCGCAATCGCGTGATATCAGCGATGCGGCGACCGCATCGGCTGCGGATGCCGTGCCTGCCGCGGCGCCGGCTTTGCAAGCGGGCGTTGCCACGGACGATACCGCACCTGCCACCGCGTCGGCGGCGACAGGAACATTTCTGAACGACGCATTCGGCGTAGACGTGGAGGAGGCGCGTGACAGCGCGGCCGATGCGTCATCGTCGATCCCTGCCGATACGACGCCAGCGTCGGCATCCGCGCCTGCGATCACGGCGTCCATGACGAATGACCCGAGTCCGCGCAGCGCAACTGCCGTGCTGGAGGAAATGCGTAATCTGTGTGGCGCATTGGGCTTGCAACTCGAGGCGATCGATCAAAGCGAGCGGATTCGCCGGGACCCGGTGCGCAACGGCGTCACGCAAATGATGCTGGCCTGCGGGTTCTCGGCACAGCTCGTGCGGCTGATGTTGGACAAACTGCCGGCCGTCCACACGCCGGAAGAAGGGCTGGCATGGGTCAAGGCGACATTCGAGCGTAACCTGCCGGTGCTGGACAACGAAGACGCGTTGATGGAGCGTGGTGGCGTGTTCGCGCTGATGGGCCCGACCGGTGTAGGCAAGACGACCACCACGGCGAAGTTGGCCGCGCGTGCGGTCATGCGCCATGGCGCGGACCGCGTGGCCTTGCTCACGACGGACTCCTATCGTATCGGTGCGCACGAACAGTTGCGGATCTACGGCCGCATCCTCGGTGTGGCGGTGCATGCGGTGAAGGATGCATCGGATCTGAGCCTGGTGCTGTCGGAACTGCGGAACAAGCATATGGTGCTGATCGATACGATCGGCATGAGTCAGCGTGACCGGGCCGTATCGGAACAGGTCGCGATGCTGCGGGGCGCGCAAATGCCGGTCAAGCGCCTGCTGCTCCTGAACGCGACGAGCCACGGCGACACGTTGAACGAGGTGGTTCGTGCTTACGGTTCCGCGATCAATGCGGCGGCAGGCGGTAATGCGGGGGAAGCGGACGGTGGCTTGAGTGGCTGCATCATCACGAAGGTGGACGAATCCAACGGGATCGGCGCGGCGCTGGACACGGTCATGCGTCACCGCTTGCCTGTGCATTACGTGTCCAACGGACAAAAGGTGCCGGAGGATCTACGAGTGGCACGCCGTGGCTATTTGATCGACAATGCTTTCAGCGATCCGCATCGTACATCACCATTCCAGCCGGATGCGGAGGCATTGGAAATGTTGTTTGCTGGTGAGAATGACCGTGCGGCACGGTCGACCTCGACTCAGGGAATCGTCGATGGTCCGCGTTCGCCCGGCCAGCCGTCGCCCGCCGAGGCACACTACGGAAGTTCGCATGGATAAGTTCGTTATCGACCAGGCCGAAGGGCTACGCCGTCTGGTGGCGGGCCGTCCGCTGCGCATCGTGACCGTTCTCGGCGCGGCGCAGGGCGCGGGCGCGACGACGGCCGCCCGCAATCTGGCTGCATCCTTGCGCTTTCATGGCAAGCGTGCATTGGTGATCGATGAACAGGCGCGCGTCGGTCAATATCCCGTCACGCTCGCTGATGTCGTCGAGCAGCGGTTCGAATTGGATGATGTATTGTCACCGTTCGATGACGAAACGCAACGTGGGGTGCCGACGCTTGGGTCCCCGGTTGACGCGGAGGGCCATTCCGTCGGATTGCGCCATTGGCGCGGCGATGAACAGGCCGCGGCGATGAATGGCGCGCTCGATATCGTGTTGGTGGATGCACGCGTTGATGAAACCGGTACGCTGACCCCTCTGGCGGCGCAGGCGCACGACGTTCTGATCGTTGTCGACGCTGATCCAGCGGCCATGCCGGGTACGTATGGATTAATCAAGCGGCTGCATTTCGCACAAGGTATCCAGCAATTCCGGCTGTTGTTCAATCGAGTGGCAAAACCACTCGACGCGCAAAACGCTTACCAGAACCTATCAGGTGTCGCCAGGCGGTATCTCGCGATCTCCCTGTCACCCGCGGGCGTCATCTCGCGTGATGCGGACCGATTGGGGCGTGCCGATGCATTGGGCGGTTGCGTTGTAACGGCGTATCCAACCGCGCCGGCGGCGATCGACTATCGCCGCGTGGGTGCGGAAATCGTTCATTGGCCGTGGCGGCCGCTGGCGTCGAGCGGTGCAGTTCCGGCTGACGGCGGCGCATCCTCCGTGGCGACTGATGAGCAGGGTAGCGGGAATGGGCGGCAGCAACAGGCCCAGGCAAGCGTGGGTGCGGTGGACGGCATGCATGCCCCCGCGCGCGGTGCGCAGCAAGATGACGGCATGACGGGTCGGCAGCAGGATTACGGGAATGGTCCGCAGGCAATGGCCGCGGCGACGCAACGGCACGCGGTGCCTGCGCATATTGCGTGACGAAGGAGTCGCGGATGTACACTGCCCAAGGCAAATTAACGCAAAACGAGCAGTCGATGCACGATACGGCGTTACGCTACGCGCCGCTGGTGCGAAGGATCGCACTGCATATCGTTGCCAAGCTGCCATCGAGCGTCGATCTGGACGATCTGATTCAGGCCGGCATGATCGGCTTGCTCGACGCCGCCAACCGCTACAAGGGCGAACTCGGGGCGCAATTCGAGACCTACGCGAGCCAACGTATTCGCGGCGCGATCCTGGATCAGTTGCGCGAGAACGATTGGTTGCCGCGTAGCCTGCGTCGCTCGTCGCGACAAGTGGAGCGTGCGGTGCATGAGGTCGAGCAGCGCGTGGGCCGGTCGGCGACCGAGTCCGAGGTGGCCGAGCATTTGCAGCTGCCGCTAGGCGAATACCAGTCCATGCTGCAGGACCTGCACGGTAGCCAGCTGTTTTATTACGAGGATTTCGAGCGCGAAGGCGGTGACGAATCTTTTCTCGATCGTCACTGCGTGGACAAGACCGATCCTCTGGCAAGCTTGATGGACGGCGCGTTCCGTGAATCCCTGATCGAGGCGATCGAACGCTTGCCCGAACGGGAAAGACTGTTACTCAGCTTGTACTATGAGCAAGGTTTGAATTTGCGTGAAATCGGCGCGGTGATGGAAGTCAGTGAATCGCGCGTCTGCCAGTTGCATAGCCAGGCCGTGGGCCGGCTGCGCGCGAAAATGCGGGATTTCGCGCCGGTGACGTCATAGGGCGAAAGTGAGCGTGCGCGCATGCGCGCACGTACGGCATGGCTGGTCTCAGTGCCGCTCCGCCAATAACGCCAGCAATGCGAACGTGGCCAGCCAGTGTTCGCCCATATAATCGCCTTCGACTTGCGCCAACGCCTGCGTCAGGTGCACGTTCGCCGTCTCGGCCAACAGCGCACGGCGCGTGTCCGAGCCGGGTAGCCCTTGCGCGATCTGCCGTAAGCACCATGCACGGCTGAGATTCAAGCCATCCAGATGCGCCAGCTTGCCATCGCTGCGATCGGTTACCGTTGCCGGCACGAACATCGCCGCCGGTTGGCGTTGCCGTACATTGGGCAGGAATGCGTCGAACCACGACACGAACGCGTCCGCGGGCAAGATGCGCCGCATCAATTCCGCTTCCATCCAGCCGGGTGACAGGAATTCGTCGCCGGCAGGCTCCCATCCCTGGTATCCACGGTCCTCACCGTACCAACGCACGGCAGTATCTTTCAATAGCGCCGCGAACGGCGCATTGGCGGTGTCCCGTGCATAGTCGAGCGCCAACGCGAGTGCAAACGCGGTGTTGAAGTGCGTGCCCACGCGTAATGGATAGGTGCATTTCGGCAGGAACGCGGTGAAGCGGGCCACCAGCAGATCGGCCAGCGGTTGCAATGCGTCGCGCCAACGGATCGCGTCGGCGTCAGCGGTTCCGCTCATCCGATGCAATTGGCCGTGCAAGGCCAGCAACCATGCCCAGCCATACGGTCGCTCATACCCTTGCGCCGTTGGCCGTTCGAAATAACGTACCTCGCCGGCTACGCGAGCCGGCGTCAGATGCGTGTCAAACGTCGCGAGGATTTCATGACGTTGCGGCAGCGTTGGGAACCGGTCGAGCAGCGTCGCCAACATCCAATAACCATGCACACACGAGTGCCAGTCGTAACTGCCATAAAACACCGGATGGAGCTGGCGCGGCGAGACGGCGTCGTCGTCATTGACCAGGACATGCAGCAGGCTATTGGGATATTCGCGTGTCACATGGCGCAGCGCGATGGAGGAGAATTGGGAGGCGACGTCGGCAGTTAGCATCTCGGCACGAGGGCGCACACGGCGCGGTGGTTCGTCAGAGGCCTACTATACCGCCGAGTGCCCCGGTCGATAAGCGGTCACACATCAGCCGTTGGAACCACGGCGCTGTGCGCGGGCAATCCCGACGCGTTCGGCAGCACCGCTGGCGCGCTGATCAGCTCGGCATCTGAATCAGTTCCTGGGTGGTGACGAGCAACCCGTCAGCGATTTTCTCGGCGTCGATGCGCAGCGTGCCATTAGCGATGGCGGACCGTAACTCGTCCACGCGTGGCATGTCGATATCATTGCTCGGGTCGCTGGCGGCGGCCAACAACGCTGCGGTCATTGGCGAGAAAGATACACTGCCGCTAGCCGCGGCGGTGCTTGCCAGTACGGTAGGGCTCGGCGGGGGCGCCGCCGCCAAGTTGGCCTGCCCGCCCACAGTCGGCTTTTGCAAGGCCGCGGGCGTTTGGCCCGCCGAGGATGGATTGAGTTTCACAGCAGTTCCCCAAGGGACGTTTCCTGCTGTAACGGCCTACCTGAGGCGAACTTTAGTAATTTCCGGGGGATTTAAGCAACACGCCGTTAATTGAGCAGACATTTTGTAATTTAACGGTTGACGAACGCCTGATTGATTACGCAGAAATACGGTGTGTGACATCTTGTCTCGGACGATAAAATCGTTTTCATGCATCAGTCCCGCGATGGGACCCTCATCCCATCCGTCCATCGGAACCATAAGTCGATGGTGCCATCGTGCCGCTGGCCATCCGGATGGCATCGAGTGCCGAGCGGTTGTACACCATCCGCGTCCTCACGAGGCGGCCATTGGTTTCGTTGCTGGCGCGGGCGGTACGCGCAAGTCCAAGCAGTGTTTCCCATTTTTCGGCGATTTCTGCGTGAACCGCCGGCTCGGCCTCTCGAATTCGATCCAGCAAGGCTTGCATGCCCGACAGCGAACCGGCGACAAACCATGAGGTGCGTTGGCGGCCAAGGTCGGTCAACTGGCGATACAGTTCGGTCTTGCGCGCCACGAGATCCGGTAATGTGGAGACATCGGTACTGCGCGCGAGTAACTGCTGTTCCTCTTGCAAGGTCGTGACGAAAAGGCGCAACGCGGAGATCTCGTGATCGAGAATGATGAGAAGCGTGGCGTAGTTTGGCGAGGGTGTCGGCGTCATCACAGGGAATCCGGCAGGAAACGGAAGGGCGGCAGCGTGACATGCGACGCACAGGCGGGCAAGAGCGGCAGCGGCGAAAACACAACGGCCTGCAGCGGCCCTATCGGCCGCTGGGGAATAACAACAAACGTCAGAGTAGTTAGATCGCGCCGCTTGGCGACATCAATTCGCGTGAACCGCGAAGCATGCCGTCCGCGATACGAGATGAATCGATTTGATATGTACCGTTCGCCAGCGCAGCCTTGATGGATTCGACGCGCTCCATGTCCACGTCGTTGCGCGGATCGTTCGCCGCTGCCATCAATTGGGTCGTGCGGCCCGATACCCGGGCATCGCCGCCCATGGTCCGTGTTGCACCGATGCCACCCGTGTTCAACGGTGCGGCATTCTGTTGTTGCGCCGACACATTGGCGGCACTGGCAGGCGCCTCCCCGGAAGGATTCGACCGCGTCCGGGCGTTTTGCCGTTGCAGCGTATCTTGTCGCAACGACGCGTCGTTTGGATTCGCGTTGAGTTTCACGGCATTTCCCATCAGCGTGGTTCGCACCGCCTGATATAGGCATTGCCACCGAGAAAAACGTCCGAAAAGCTATCGACGTCAACGCGGCAGGCAAACAGTGCTCTCCTGAATGAGCCTCCAGTGTATCAGGAAAGCCGCGACTGCCAAATAATTGTCGTGCGAAATCAAGGCCGCCCGCTGACCACACACCATGGTCACGCATGCATTGGGCGGGTATGACCGCCATGCGCGTGTCGATGGCGGCAGTGGTCGCAAGCGGGCTGATCGGCATCGACAACCGGTAAGGGGGAGGGCACATTGATGGCGGCCTGGTCGCGGTTTAGAGGGGAATATTGACCGAGGAATCGGGCTGCGCGATGCCGCTGACGATCGCGCCGTTTGCCGTACGCACCTTGACCTGCTGGCCGGCGGACGCATTGGCCATGGCGCTGCCTTCGGACGAAATCGCGAACCCGTTGCCTTGGGCGATCAGCTTGACGATCTGCCCGAAGTGGATGGCGACCGCCGCTCGTACAGAGTCAGTACGCAATGGCATGCCCGCCATCACGGCGTTCATCGTCGTGGTGCCCAGGATCTGCGTCGGATCGGTGACGATCGCCGTCGGCATCGTGGTCAGATCACCGTTCTGCACCATTAAATCGTTCGGTCCGATGACCGTATTCGGATTCAGGCCATGGGACGCCACGTAGTAATTGCCGATGATGCCGACCCGTGCCTGCACGTAAATCGTCCATGGACGGGCATCTGTACAACGTACCCCGACCATGACCTTGCCCCACATGCGCGTGCCTGACGGCAGGAATGCTTCGAGCGCCGGGCAGGCCGCCAAGCCTTGTGGCTGCGGCGGCGTGACGGCGATCGTCACGCGACCGGGCAATCCTTCGGTCTGCTGCACCAGGAACCGTTCCGCGGCCTGGACAATCAATGCGGGGTCCTGCGCGCTGGCGGCTTGCGCGTGTGCGTGCGGTGCAACACCCAGCAGCGCCGCGGCGACACCCATGATCGCTGCCGTTACCCACGCGTCGCCCGATGACAACGGTGAGCGTCCCGTTTGATGTACCGCGGCAACCGGCAATGCACGCGCCGTCCGTCCAGACCGCGCGCCGGTCAACCGTGCTGCGGCCATCGCGGCAGACCCGCTGTGCACACGGCGTGCCGTGCGTGTGAAACGTGCCGACCTCGCGCCGAACAAGGCGTGGAGGGTCTGGCCGATCAGGTGAACAGGGGTAGCGGCGCGCATTGGCTGCTCCGGTTTTTCAGTTAGAGCGGATTGTAGGGAGAGCGGGCAACGGGGTATCGGCCGAAATGAAGCGCCAAACCCCCCTTTATCCTCGAATTGCCCAGACCGCCTTCCCCGTACGATGCGTTCCATACCTGAAAAGGAAAAGGGGCGGTACGTGGACAAACTCGACGCGGAATTCAATTTCGGCCGACAAGCGCTGGATTTGCGCGCGTACCGCCAGCAATTATTGTCGGGCAACATCGCCAACGCCAATACGCCGAACTACAAGGCGCGGGACATCGACTTCGCGAAAACGTTGCAGGGTGCGTTGGGTACGGACGCGGCCGGCAAGTCCGGGCCGGTCTGGAACAGCGGTAGCGCGGCAACCACCGGTTATCTGGCCATGGCGCGCCCGGAAGGCAATGGTGGCATGGGCGGGGCGGCCGGCAACGGCGGTCTGAGAATGGATGCGACCCACCCTGGGCATCTTGCGGGGGTTGCCGGCGCGGCCGCCGCGGCAAGTGTCACGTACGGCACGCCGGCCTACCGCACGCCGTATCAATCGGCGATGGACGGCAATACGGTGGAACTGGATAGCGAGCGCGTCAACTTCGCGGACAACGCGTTGCATTACGAGACGGGCCTGACCGTCATCAATCAGCAATTGAAGACGATGTTGACGGCGGTGAGTGGCGGTAACGGCGGTTGACGGACGGCATGCGCGTGGCGGTAAGGCGCGATGGCGGCAAGCGATGGCGTGGTAGCGGTCTGGGTCGTAAAAACGGTGAGGGTGGTGCGATGTCTTCGATGATGAACATCTTCCGGGTGGCGGGTTCCGCGATGAATGCCGAATCCCAACGTCTGAATACGACGGCCAGTAACCTGGCCAACGTGGACAGCGTGGCCGGTCCGGACGGCAAGCCGTATGTGGCGAAGCAAGTGGTGTTTCAAGTGGACCCGCTGGCGCAAGGTCGCGGCGGCGCGGGGAACCCGGCGGCCGATATCGGCGGCGTGAAGGTCAGCAAGATTGTGAACGATCCGTCGCCGATGAAGGTCGTCTACGACCCATCGAATGCGGCGGCCGATGCGAACGGCTATGTGACGATGCCGAACGTCGACCCGGTACGCGAGATGGTTAACATGATTTCCGCCTCGCGCTCCTACCAGGCCAACGTCGAGACGATGAACACGGCCAAATCACTGATGTTGAAGACGTTGACCCTCGGTCAGTAAGGAAAGCACGAATGAACACGATTTCCAATGCGGCCTCGGCCGCCACGAATGGCGGTCTTTCGCCACAAGTACTGGACGCGGTCAACGGCGCCGGTCGCCGTGCACCGGGCGAAGGTGGGGCGGCACCGGTCGCCACCGGTGGTGCGACCGCAACCAGTGCGGAAGGCAAGGCCTTGGGCGCGGGCAAGACGGGGGAGGATCTGCAGAACACCTTCATGCGCTTGCTGGTGACGGAAATGAAGAACCAGGACCCGACCAACCCGATGGACAGCTCGCAGATGACCTCGCAGCTGGCGCAGATCAATACGGTATCGGGCATTGCCGGCTTGAACGCGACGATGACCTCGCTGGCCAAGCAGTTGAACGCGGGGCAACAGGTGCAGGCGAGCAACCTAATCGGCAAGAGCGTGATTGCAAACGGGCATGACATCGCGTTGGAAAAGGGCAAGGCCAGTGCCTTCGGCGTCAACCTGGACGCGGCGGCTAAGGACGTGCAGGTCAAGATCTCCGACGAGACCGGCAAGGTGGTGCGTTCGATGAAGGTGTCGGGCGAGCAGAGTGGCGTGAACACCCTGTCGTGGGATGGCAAGAACGACCAGGGTATCGCGTTGCCGGATGGCAAGTACTCGTTCAAGGTCAGCGCCACCAATGGCGACGATCCGGTTTCCGCCCAGGCATTGTCCCAGGCCAAGGTCGAAAGCGTGATCGCCCAGCCGAACGGGTCGGCGGGCCTGAAGTTGAATAACGGCGGCACCACCAGTTTGTCGAGCGTATCCCAGATTCTGTAGGGCGATTGTGTATTACCGGTAGCACCCGTCGTACCGCGGCACCTCAGATTTTCCGGTCGTATGCCAAGAACCGCGCGGATTGAAGACAGTCGCGCCGCCCGCATCGGTCCGGTTTTGTTCAACTTGCATTAACTACGTATCCAGGACGGCAGTCATGGCTTACTCCCAGGCGCTGAGCGGTTTGTCCGCGGCCTCGCAAGACCTCGATGTGATCGGCAACAACATCTCGAACGCGAATACCGTCGGCTATAAGCAAAGCCAGGCGCAATTCGCGGCGATGTATGCGAACGCGATGAACACCAGCACGAATGACCAAGCCGGTATTGGTACCAGCGTGTCGAAGATCGCGCAGAACTTCACGCAGGGTACGATCACGGAAACCGGCCAGACGCTGGATATGGCGATCAACGGGAACGGCTTCTTCACGTTGTCGAACAACGGTACGACGAACTATTCGCGTAACGGCCAATTCACGCTGAACAAGGACGGTAATATCGTCAATGCGCAAGGCCTGAAGCTGATGGGCTATGCGGCGGACAAGAAAGGTCTGCTCAATACGTCGACGGCCGTGCCGTTGTCGATCCCGAGTGGTTCGGTGGATCCGAAGATGAGCACGAAGGTGATGGCGGAAGCCAACCTGAATTCGGCTTCACGTGTCCCGAAAAACATGCATTTCGACCCGTCCGATACCACTTCCTACAACAACGCCACCACGGCGCAGGTGTTCGATTCACTGGGTAACGTTCATACGCTGAACATGTATTACCAGAAGACGTCGAACGAGGCGTCCACCTGGAATGTCTACGCGACGTTGGATGGCAAGCCGGTAGGTGGCACAAGCACGGCCGGCGGACAGAAGCCGGTCGATCATCTGGCCTTCGATACGAGCGGCGCATTGGTATCGGGCAAGGACGCAAACGTCAAGCTGCAACTGGACAATGGCGCCACCGCCACCCAGCCGTTGAAGCTCGACTTCTCGAAAATGACGCAGTTCGGCGCGGACTTCGTCGCGACGTCGGTCACGAGCGACGGTTATGCCGCCGGTTCGCTGTCGTCATTCGGTATCGACAACGCGGGCAAATTGACGGGGACTTATTCGAACGGCCAAAGCATGGTGCTGGGTCAGGTGGCGCTTACCGCCTTCGCGAACGCCGATGGCCTGCAGAACCTGGGCAACAACATGTTTGCGCAAAGCTCCACGTCGGGCCAGCCGCAGATGGGCGTTGCCGGTACCGGCCCGCTCGGCGCGTTGAAGTCCGGCGCGACCGAAGCCGCGAACGTCGATCTGACCTCGTCCTTGGTCGAGCTGATCACGGCGCAGCGCTACTACCAGGCCAATGCGCAGACGATCAAGACCCAACAGGCGGTGGACCAGACGCTGATGAACCTGTAACGATAAACAGCGTGCCTGACTGACGCCGTAAGCGCCGTACCCCAGCGTACTACCTACCCGGATTCGTAAAGATGGACAGACTGATCTACGTGACGATGAGTGGCGCCTCGCAAGCGCTCGACCAGCAGGCGACCATCGCGAATAACCTCGCGAATGTGTCGACCACCGGTTTTCGTGCGCAGTTGTCCGCTTACCGGTCCGTGCCGGTGGAGACGGCCACGTCGGGCGGTGCCGTTACCCGTACCTACGCGCTGACGACCAATCCCGGCACCGACTATACGCCGGGCCCGGTGCAGCGCACTGGCAACCCGATGGATGTCGCGATTTCAGGTAGCGGCTGGTTGGCGGTGCAGACGGCCGATGGCAGCGAGGCGTATACCCGCGCGGGTAACCTGCATGTGAACAATGCAGGCCAACTCGTGGACAGTTCGGGCCATTCGGTGATGGGGCGAACCGGTCCGATCGCAATCCCGCCCGGTTCGCGGCTCGAAATCTCCACCGATGGCACGCTGTCCGCGCTGCCGCCGGGTGGCGATCCAACGAATATTCAGGTGGTAGACAAGCTGAGACTGGTCAATCCGCAAGATCAGGAGTTGAAACGGGGCGACGATGGGCTATTCCGCACGGCCAACAACCAGGCGGTGAATCCGGACCCAACGGTTCGGGTGATACCGGAAGCGGTGGAAGGCAGTAACGTCAATCCGGTAACGGCGATGGTGCAGATGATCGATAACGCCCGCAGTTTCCAGATGCATATGAAGATGCTGGACATGGCGTCGACGAACGAACAGCAAGCCAATCAGTTGCTGAATTTCAGTAACGGCTGATCGATGCCATCGGTGATCGGCGATAACGCCGGCGCTTTGTGTTGCGCGGACCCTGTCCGCGTTCCGAACGAATTGAATAGTTACGCGGCCCGCCGCGAGGAAGTCCCAGCATGAACCGCTCTCTGTATATCGCCGCCACCGGGATGAACGCCCAGCAATCGCAGATGGATACCATCTCGAATAACCTGGCGAACGTCAGTACGACAGGTTTCAAAGGTTCGCGTGCGGTGTTCAGCGACTTGCTGTACCAGACCGTGCGTCAGCCCGGCGCGGCATCGAGCGCGGATTCCACCGTACCGTCCGGCCTGCAAATGGGTACGGGCGTCCACCAAATCGCCAGCGAGCGGCTGTACACGCAGGGCAATCTCCAGCAGACCGGCAACTCGCGAGATCTGGCGATTCAAGGCCAGGGTTTCTTTCAGGTGCAAATGCCTGATGGCACGACCGGCTATACACGGGACGGTTCCTTCCAGACGAATCAGAACGGTCAGTTGGTAACGGCGGATGGTTATCCGGTTGTCCCTGCCATCACCATTCCGCAGACGGCGATTTCGTTCACCGTGGCGAAGGACGGCAGCGTAACGGTGACCAACCAGGGTTCGGCCGCCACCGCGCAGGTCGGGCAGATGCAGTTGGCGACCTTCATCAATCCGGCCGGTCTCCAGGCAAACGGCGGCAATCTTTTCTCGGAGACCGCCTCGTCGGGCGCACCGCAGGTGGGTCAACCGGGTGCCAACGGAGTCGGTACGCTGCAGCAAGGCTATGTCGAGGCGTCCAATGTGAATGTCGTCGAGGAACTGGTCAATATGATCCAGACCCAACGCGCATATGAAATCAACAGCAAGGCGGTAACGACATCGGATCAGATGTTGCAGACGCTGAGCCAAATGCAAATCTGACGGCGGGCCTGGATCATGTCGCGTTTCGTACCATCCTCGTTTTCGATTTCCGGTCTTGCACGGTTCGCCGCGCGCGTGCTGGCGTCGGTCGCTGCATCGGTGGCACTGCTGTCGCTGTTCGTCGCGCCGGCGCACGCGGAACGTGTGCGCGATCTGGCGACGATCCAGGGCGTACGGGACAACCCGTTGATCGGCTATGGCCTCGTGGTCGGCCTCGATGGCACGGGCGATCAGACGATGCAGACACCGTTCACGACGCAAAGCTTGTCGAGCATGCTGACGCAGCTCGGCGTGACGGTGCCGGCCGGCACTAGCATGCAGCTGCGCAACGTGGCGGCGGTCATGGTGACGGCATCGCTGCCGTCGTTCGCGCGGCCGGGTCAGACGATCGACATCACGGTCTCGTCCCTTGGCACGGCGAAGAGCCTGCGGGGCGGTACGCTCATCATGACGCCGCTGAAGGGGGCCGACGGTCAGGTGTATGCCGTTGCCCAAGGCAATATGCTGGTGGGTGGTGCGGGAGGCGGTGCCAACGGCAGCAGCGTGCAGATCAATCAGTTGGCGGTAGGCAAGATCAGTGGCGGCGCGACCGTCGAGCGTGGCGTACCGACGATGTTGGCCGCCGACGGCACGATGCGTATGGAATTGAACGACACGAACTTCGAAAATGTGATGAAGGTCGTGAATGCGGTGAATGGCCGTTACGGTCCTAATACCGCTTATCCGTTGGACGGGCGCACGGTCGGTTTGCATTCGCCGATGGATTCCTCGCAGCAGGTGGCATTCATCGCGGGCGTCCAGGACCTCGATATCACGCCGAACGCCGGCATCGCGAAGATCGTTTTAAACGCACGGACCGGATCGATCGTGATGAATCGCCTGGTGACGTTGCAGACCTGCGCGGTGACACACGGCAACTTGTCGGTGGTCATCAATACAACGCCGGCAGTCAGCCAACCGAATGCGTTCGGACAGGGCAACACGGTCACGACGCAACAGTCCAATGTTCAGGTAAAGCAGGAAGGCGGCGCGTTGCGTATCGTCGGCGCCGGCGCGAACCTGGCGGATGTGGTGCGGGGTCTGAATGCGCTGGGCGCGACGCCGGCTGACCTGATGTCGATACTGCAGGCGATGAAGGCCGCGGGTGCGCTGAACGCTGATCTGGAGATCATCTGATGAACGATATGAAGTCGTCGGGCGTGCTCGGTGGGACGGGCGGGATGGGGGCGATGGGTGCCATGAGCCCGGCCGGCGGTGGCGATCTGTCCCAACGGTTTTCGCTCGATGTTCAGGGCTTCGATGCGCTGCGCCGGACCGCGCACAATGATCCGGCGGCTGCCGAAAAGGCGGTCGCCAAGCAAGTGGATGCGACGTTCCTGTCGATGATGCTGAAAAGCATGCGCGATGCGACGCCACAAAGCGGCGTGCTCGACAGCCAGGACGGCAAGACCTATACATCGATGCTCGACGGGCAGCTCGCGCAGGATCTGTCGGGCAAGGGCGTTGGCCTGGCCGACACGCTGCTCAAGCAGCTCAGCAAGCAAAACCATGGCGCGTCCGAACGCGTTGCCGGAGGGCTGAAGAGCGCGGACGCATTCGACGCCCGTGGCCTACGGGGCGCCGGTGCGGCTGCCGGTACCAGCGCGCTTGGCGCACCGGCTGCCGCGCAAACGGCGGAACAGGCGCGCGGGGCCAACCCGGCGCTGCGAGGCAACGCCGCGCACGCGGCGCAACGTCCCGATCAAGTGGGCGCGATGCCGTCGGCGAGCGGCACGGCCGGGGTGGCAGCGGCCGCGTCGCGCGCGATGCAGGCCGCCGCCATGGCGAACGCGGCCTACGAAGGCAGCAACGCGGGCGGCGAGCAGGGCATGGCGGCCATGGGCGGCATGGGTCTGAGCGCCGCCACCGCATTGCATATGCAGGGCGCCGGGCCCGGTGTGGCAATGATCAACCCGGCGGCGAATCCGGCGATCTCGGCGCGGTTTGCCGACATGAATATGTATGACCGCTCGAAGCTGTCGACGCATGAGCGCGTGGCGGCGGTGGAAGCCGCGGCCATTGCTGCCGGCTGGCGCCCGTCCCACACCGAAGGGAGTCCGCTGACCGCCGGTGCGCAGGCGTACGCCCCGGTATCGCGTGGTGCGTCGCTTGACAATGCGCAGGCGTTTGGCGCCGAGGCGCCCGCGGCATTGCACGCCGAGGAAGCCAAACCGATTCAGATCCGTAACGGTTCGGAGCGGATGAATGCCTTTTTGCAGCGGTTGACGCCGGCGGCGGAGGCGGCAAGCCGTGAAACGGGCATTCCGTCGCATTTCATCCTGTCGCAGATCGCGTTGGAATCCGGCTGGGGCAAGAGTGAGATCCGCGGCGCCGGTGGCGAGCGCACGCACAATGTGTTGGGCGTCAAGGCGGGTGACGACTGGAAGGGACCGACGGTGACGGCAACGACGACCGAATACATCAATGGTCGTCCGCACAAGATGAACGAAAAGTTCCGGGTCTATGGTTCGTACAAGGAGGCGCTGCAAGACTACGCGGATGTCTTGACCGGCAACGCGCGCTACGCGCAGGCGCTGCGCGGTTCGCAGACCGCAAGCGGTTTTGCGCATGGCATGCAGCGCGCCGGGTATGCGACGGACCCGAATTACGCACGTAAGCTGCTTGCGATCATCAAGCAAATGGTCTGACGGAAAAATTTTCCTAAAGTTCGGCGCACCACCGCCGATAACGGTGGTGAGCCCGTCGAGTCGTCATACATCGTCACGGGCATCGCGTATTTGGCGCGAATGGCAACCAGGGCGGCAAAAGGCGAACGACGGCGCGGGATGGATCGATGAGCAATTCACTCTCCAATATCGGACTGAGCGGTATAGATGCCGCACAGTACGGGCTGACCACGACGGGTCAGAACATTAGCAATGCCTCCACGCCGGGATACAGCCGGCAGCAGGTACTGCTGAAGCCGTCCTTTACCATTTATACCGGTGGCGGATTCGTCGGTACCGGCGTTGACGTCGAAACGGTGAAGCGGAACTACAGTGACGCGTTGTCTGCCCGATTGGATGCCGCGCAGTCCCAGAACAGCGCGTTGGAAACCTACAACACCGAAGCGAAATCGTTGAATGCCCTGGTGGGCGATCCGTCGAACGGCATTTCCAACACGATGAGTGGTTTTTTCTCGTCGGCGCAGGCCTTGTCCGGCAATCCGTCGGATACGGCATTGCGAAACGCGATGATGGGCAGCGCGCAGGCCGTGGTGAATGCCGTGCACCAGACCGCCGAGCAGATGGATGTGCAGCGATCGAGTATCAATACGCAGATCGAAGGCACGGTATCCGACATCAACCTGGCCGCCACGGCGATTGCGCGGCTGAATCGCCAGATTACCGCGGAGAGCGCCAAGGGCCAGCCGCCAAACACGCTGCTGGACGAACGTGACAAGGAGTTCGCCAACCTCGGCAAGCTGGTCAATGTCAACATGACCACGCAGGCCGACGGCTCTTACAGTGTCTTCA
Organism: Robbsia andropogonis; assembly: GCF_034047095.1. Lineage (NCBI taxonomy): Bacteria > Pseudomonadati > Pseudomonadota > Betaproteobacteria > Burkholderiales > Burkholderiaceae > Robbsia > Robbsia andropogonis. The sequence goes on from NZ_CP139164.1 coordinate 743,466, forward strand.
CTGGCACCGGCCAGCCGCTGGTGCTGGGCTCGCAGACGTTCGCTTTATCGGCGGTGCGCTCGCCGACCGATGTCTCCGAATTGACGGTGGGTTACCGTGGCGCGGTGGGTTCGGACAGCACTGACGGCAAGCCCGGCTATCTGAATGAAAGCACGCTGACCGGTGGCAAGCTGGGCGGCCTGTTGACGTTCCGCTCGCAGATGCTGGACCCGTCGCAGAGCCAGCTTGGCCGGGTTGCAACGGCGTTTGCCGGCGGCGTCAACCAGCAGAACGCCCAGGGCGTGGACATGACCGGCCACCCGGGTCGCGCGTTGTTCAATCTGGACAAGCCGAGCGTTACCGCGAACGAACATAATCGCAGTGCCGCAACGCTGGATGCCAGATTTGGCGATACCACCAAGCTGACCGGCGATGATTACATCCTGTCGTATGATGGTCACGCCTACACATTGGCCAACCTTCGTACCGGTACGGAGACGCAGGTCAGCAACTGGCCCGCGACGGTCGATGGTGTCGAGTACACATTACATGGCCCGATGGCGGCCGGCGATTCGTTCAAGATCATGCCGACGCGGTCAGCCGGCACGCAATTGACGATGGCCACCATCGAGGGCAGCGCAATTGCCGCTGCGCAACCCGTTGTCACCTCCGCCGCCACCGGCAACCACGGTACTGGTTCGATCGCATTGAAAGGGCTGGAAGGTCTGAATGGCCGGGCCGTTCCGGATGTGAAGTTGACGGTTGAAGCCAGGACGGATCCAAAGACCGGGGCCAGCGTCGCATCGCTTTCCGGTTTTCCGAAGGACGCGGACGTGACGGTGACGGTACCGGGGGGTGCTGGCGGTGCGGAACAAAAGCGTACGTTCAAGGCGCCCGCGGATAACGTGCCATTCGTGGCGGGCGCGGTGCTGGATTTCGGCGGCATGCAGATGCAGGTCAACGGCACGCCGCGTAACGGTGATACGTTTAACGTGTCGCGGAATGCGGCGCTGAGCGGCGATGGCAGCAATATCGTCAAGATCGGCAATCTGCAGAATGCGAATCTGGTCAATGGGGACACGTTGACACGCGGGTACGCTGATTACGTCGGACAGGTTGGATCGCTGGCATCGCAGACATCAATCTCTCACGCGACGCAGGAGACGCTGGTGTCACAGTTGAAAGCGCAGCAGCAGGAAGTGTCAGGGGTCAATCTTGACGAGGAAGCAGCGAACTTGATGCAGTACCAGCAGATGTATCAGGCGAACAGCAAGGTGATCTCGACGTCGGAGACGTTGTTCCAGACCATTCTCGATCTGGCGCGTTAAGCGGCGGACGATAACAACAACGGGGTAGTCCCGCCGTGCCTCCCCGATCGGGGTCAGGACGGGCGGCAGCGAATGTGGCCGCAAGCAGGCCCGCGATGGCGGGCAGTGAGAAACAATCATGCGTATCGCGACGAACACGCTGTATTCGAACAGCCTCGACACGATCGACAGTCAACAGAAGTCGCTGGCGGATCTGCAGAAACAGATCGCCAGTGGCAAGCGCGTCGCAACGGCCGCGGACGATCCGCAGGCCGCGGCGTCCGCCGTGCGCATGACCGAGACGACGGCGAAACTGGGGCAATACGCCAGCAACCTGAATATCGCGAAGTCACAACTGCAGCTGGAGGACAACACGCTCAGCAATGTGACGACGTTGGTGCAGCAGGCCCAAACGCTGTTGGTCAATGCGGGCGATACGTCGTTGGACAAGACATCGCGTGCCGCGTTGGCGACGCAACTCGAATCAGTGCGCGACCAGTTGCTGGGCATGGCCAATACGACGGACAGCGAAGGCAACTATCTGTTCGGTGGCTACAACACCGGTACCGCACCGTTCTCCACCGATGCGAATGGCCGTGGTATTTACATGGGTAGCCCGGGGCAGCGCGCGGTACAGGTGACTGACACGCGCCAGATCACGATCGGCAACGTCGGTAGCAATATTTTCCAACGCGTCTCGGTAGGCGCGTCGCGTGTGGTGACGGCACCGGCGTCGAACACGGGAAACGCACTGGCGTCACCCATTTCATCGCGCGACATGAACGATCCCGCGTACAACGACGATTTCTCGATCTCGTTCGCAAAAAGCAAGGACGGCGGACTGCGCTACACAATCCACGACGAGACGACGAAAGCGGATATCGCGAAGGACCAACCGTTCGATACGGGTTCGGCAATCGTGTTCGCGGGGCAAAGCATCACGATCAACGGCACGCCCGAGCCTGGTGACACGGTGCGGATGCAAAGTCCGCAGAGCGCCGGCATGGATATCTTCGGCACCTTGACGCAAGCCGCGAAGATGATCCGCAACGCGACGTCGGGTTCGGAAGGCAACGCACGGTTGGCGAATGCACTGTCGACGGCGAACCAGCAAGTGGTAAACGCGTTGGACAACGTACTGACGGTGCAGGCCGGCGTAGGCGCGCGCGAGCAGGAAGTCGCCACGCTCAGCACGCAAAATACCGACAGCGGTACGCAGTATCAAACGCAGTTGAACGACCTGACCGGCTCCGACTTTGTCTCCACGTACAGCAAGTTTAGTGAACTGCAGAACTCGCTGACCGCCGCGGAGAAGACTTTCATGCAGGTCCAGAACCTGTCGTTGTTCGATTTGATCAAGTAAGGGTTGGAACCACGCGCATGCAAGGCCGGCAGCGGACCGGCCTTGGCCGAGCACATGCAGTACTTGGCGGCGAGGCACTGTGCGAGCGTCAGCGTCATCAACCGCCGTGGTTCCTCCGGCGTTGTAGTCGCCGTCCGGTTTCCACGACGAGGCGCTAGAGTCCTTCCGCGCCTGTCAGGCGACTGATCGTTCCCATGCCCATATTGAACAGCCGGAGTATGAAGGGTGCTGCGTTGGGTAGAATCAGCTGCAATACCAGAAAGCCGGTGATCAAGGTGATGGCGAAGCCCACTTGATAAATCCCGATCTGCGGCGCCGCGCGGTTCAGGATACCCAACGCAAGGTTTGCGATGAGCAACGCGACGACAATCGGCAGCGACAACATCAACCCTGCCCAGAAAACGACGCTTCCCCATTCCGCAAGGATGCGCCAATGCAATGCCGTTCCAAGCAAACCGACGACATTCGCACGTATCGGCATGGTTTGGAAGGTGGCTGCCAGTGTTGCGATGAGTTGGAGATGGCCATCGATCGCCAGGAATATCAACATGGCGAAGATGTCCAGCAGTCGGGACAAAGCCAGCGTCGAGCCATCGGATCCAGGGGCAATCAGTTGCGCAAACGACAGGCCCATCTGCAGCCCGGCATATTCGCCGGCGGCCTGGACCGCGCCGAATACGATCCGCATCGCCACGCCAATCGATCCACCGATGACGATCTGTTCACCCAATGCCCACAACCCCGGCCCGCTGCCGATGGGAACGTCTGGTAGCGGGCCGAGCGTGGGCGAGACGAGAATGGCCAGAAGTGCGGCGAGCGCGACCTTGACGCGAACCGGTATCGCATTATCGCTAAGAACCGGCGCGGTGGTGATGAGTGCCAGGAAGCGCGCGAAAGGCCAGATGAACGCACCCATCCACGCTTGCAACTGCGCATAGGTGACGGTGATCATCAGCCGATCACGCCCGGAATGCCGGTCAGGATGGCACGCATGTAGTCGAGCATCATATTCAACATCCACGGGCCCGCGATCACCAACGCGACAAACACCGCGATCAGCTTCGGGATGAAGGACAACGTCGCTTCATTGATCTGGGTCGCGGCCTGGAACAAGCTCACCACCAGTCCTACGACGAGCGCGACAAGCAGGAGTGGCGCGGCCAGCAACAAGGCCACCTGCATTGCCTGGTGGGCCATTGTCATGACGGATTCCGGCGTCATTTCGCATGCCTCCGTTTCACGTCAGAAAACTCTGTGCCAATGAGCCGATCAACAGATTCCAGCCGTCCACCAGCACGAATAACATCAGCTTGAACGGCAGTGAGATGGTGGCCGGCGAGACCATCATCATCCCCATCGACATCAGCACACTGGCGACAACCAGATCGATGATCAGGAATGGGATAAAGATCGTGAAACCAATCTGGAACCCGGTCTTGATTTCGCTGGTCGCGTAGGCGGGCAGCAACAGACGCATTGGCACATCGTCCGGACCGTTCATCGGCGGCGCTTTCGCGATCTTCGCGAAGAGCGCCAAGTCGGATTCACGGGTCTGACGCAGCATGAATTGCTTGAACGGGACACCGCCGCGTTGGATCGCCTGATCGAACGTGATCTGATTGGTCGAGAAGGGCTGGTAAGCATCCTGGTAGGCGCGGTCCAACACCGGTGACATGATGAAGAACGTCAGGAACAATGCCAGGCCGAGCAAGACTTGATTCGGCGGCGTGGTTGTCGTGCCGATGGCCTGACGCAGCAGCGACAGTACGATAATGATCCGCGTGAAACTGGTCATCATCAGCAACATCGCCGGCAGGAACGACAGCATCGTCAGGACGAGCAGCGTCTGTACCGACAGCGAATACGTGGTGTTGCCGTTGGCGCCGGGGGTGCTGTTCAATGCTGGCAGCGTGGCGGTCTGTGCGTCGGCATTGCCGGCTAGCGCTACACCCAGCAGCAACAACACTGCCGTTATGAGCAGCCATGACCATCCACCGTGTGGCAGCCAACGCGGCGCATGGGTCCGGGATGACCCCGTCCCGCGCGGTGTGGCGTGCAGGGTGTTCAAACGTTCGAATGCCCGTGGGACAGGGGAGTCGTCGCCGGGCGCCCGCGGATTGCTTGCCGTTGACGTCGCATCCAGAGTGGGCATGCGTTGCAGCACACCGCGAAAAAACGAAACTGCGGACATGTTCAATCCTTGCCGCCAGGGTTGCCAGAGCGGCCGAGGCCTTGCAGGCGGTCTTTCAGCTGGCGGGCGAGCGCCGTTTGAAAAGAGGGTAATGCATCATGCGGCTTGTCGTCGGTTGCATGGGTTCCCGCGCGGGATGCCTCGGTGTCATTGGCGGGCGTACTGCTTTCGTTTCCGGATCCTCGTGTTGTCGTACCATGATGCATGGCTGCGTCCTGCGCGGGCAGGGTATGCAGGCGGCGCACGCTGCCGGCGGCCACGCCCAACACCAGCCACGTGTCCCGCACTTCGACCACCACCACCCGCTCACGAGCGCCAAGCGCGGCCGCGCCGACAACTTTGACAATGCCGCTGCGTCGCATGGTCGGCTTCAGGCCGAGACGGCGAGCGATCCACCCGCAAGCAAAAACGAGCGCGATAACGACGGCCAAGCCGAATACGGCCTGGAACATCGCACCGGCACCCATCGACGGCACGGCGCTTCCGATGACGGCGGTAGACGCCGTGCCGTTACTGACCGGCAATGCGGGCGCGCTGTCCACGCGCGTATGCGACGCAACCACCGGCCCCATGACACCCGAGTTGGTGGTGGACGGATTACCCGACGCGCCGGTGCTGGCCGGTGTCGTGTCGCCTTCGACTGAAGACGACGCGCCGGTCGATGCGCCATCGGTTGGCGCATGAGTCGAGGCGGATGCGGCGCGCGATGCCGCATCGGTCGTCATCGATTCAGTTTCCGGATCCGTTCCGACGGCGTGATGACGTCCGTCAGACGGATACCGAACTTGTCGTTGACGACAACCACTTCCCCTTGGGCAATCAGGCAGCCGTTGACGAGCACATCCATTGGTTCACCCGCCATCCCGTCGAGTTCGACCACGGACCCCTGCGCCAATTGCAGCAGATTCTTGATTGCGATCTTGGTTCGGCCCAGCTCCACCGTCAACTGCACTGGAATATCGAGAATCATCTCGATATCGTTCGGCGCCGTTCCTTCGGTATTAGTGTTGATTAGCGGTTGAAACACCGCCCCGGCCGTCGCGGCGGTGGTGGCAGTGGCCTGCGCGGCGGTACTTTGCTGCTGTTCGGCGAGCGCGCTCGCCCAGTCGTCCATCTGATCGGTATCACTCATGTCAGCCCTCGTCTTGCCCATCGCCACCGCCTTCGCGGGACGAATCACTGGCTCGGATCATCTTCGACACGCGGAGTGCGTGTTGCCCGTTGAAGATCCCGTATGCGCATTCCATCACTGGCACGCCGTCGACCTTCGCTACGACCTGGTCCGGCATGTCGAGTGGGATCACATCATCCGCCCGCATTGCCAGGATGTTTCGGAACGTGCTGCGCATCTCGGCGAGATCCACGCGCAGTTCCACGTCCGCGGATTGCACCTGTTGCGACAGCAGCCGCACCCAGCGTTTGTCCACTTCGAGCGCTTCGCCTTGCAACGGGCTGCTCAGCAGGTCGCGCAGCGGCTCGATCATCGAGTACGGCGTGCACACGTGCAACTGGCCCCCCCCCGGTCCCAGTTCAATTGTAAACGTCGTGGTGACCACCACTTCATTCGGCGTTGCCACGTTGGCGAACTGCGTATGCACTTCCGCGCGCACGTATTGGAATTCCACCGGGAACACAGGCTTCCAGGAGGCGCCGTAGTGTTCCAGTACCAGGTCCAGCAGTTTCTGGATGATGCGTTGTTCCGTCGGCGTAAAATCCCGTCCTTCGATCCGCGTGTGAAACCGTCCGTCGCCGCCGAACAGATTGTCCACGATCAGGAAGATCAGCTGCGGGTCGCAGATGAAGAGCGCCGTACCACGCAGTGGCTTGATGTGAACCAGGTTCAGGTTGGTGGGAACGGGCAGATTACGGATGAATTCGCCGTATTTCTGTACCTTGACCTGACCGACCGAGATTTCGGCGCTGCGGCGCATGAAATTGAACAGACCGCCACGGAACAGCCGCGCGAATCGTTCATTGATGATTTCGAGCGTCGGCATCCGGCCGCGGACGATCCGTTCCTGCGTGCCGATGTCGTACGTGCGTATGCCTGCCGCATCGCCGCTATCGGGGGTTGCATCGGATTCGCCGTTGACGCCTTTGAGTAGCGCATCGACTTCTTCCTGTGACAGAAACTCTTCGGTCGACATGGCCGTGGGATTACTGGATCACAAAGTCGGTCAACAACACGCCGGATACCTTCGGCGCATGGCTGTCATGGTCAAACGTTTTTTCAATCGTGGTGCGCAGTTCATCGGACAGCTTTTGCTTGCCCGCCACGGTCGCCAGGTCCGACGGCTTCTTCGACGACAGCAGCAACAGGATATGGCTGCGGATTTCTGGCAGGTATTCGGTCAGCTTGTGCTCCTCATCGGCGCTTCCGATCTTCAGCGTCAGGCCCAGGTGCAAATAGTGATCGCTGCCATCGCTGTCCGGATCCGTTGCGAGGTTGACCGTGAACGGGTCCAACGCAAAGAAGACGGGCGGTGGCACGACCGGCACGGCCGGCTGACTCGATCGCTTGTACAGGAAATAACCGCCACCGCCGCCGCCTGCCAGCAACAGCACGATCAGGACGATCAGGATGGGTACCAGCTTGCTTTTGCCGGTTTTGACTTCCTTCCCACCTTGCGCCGCGGATGAACTCATAATCTTGACCTCGATGACTGTCCCGCAATCACGCCCATCGCGTGTCGCGCAATCTTCAAGTTGGCATGATGCCTGAGACTCAGCAAGATGCAACGTACAAACAGACGGGCAATGGTGCGTCAGTTTGGCGTTTTATGACAGCCTGCCGGTTGCGGCAGCCTCGCGGGGATACCGTGCCGCGACATCGTGTCATGGGCGGCGGCCGATTGGCGGCGTGGTGACAACGGTCCTGCAGCCCAGGGCAGTCACCCTGGCGCACCGCTAATCGCGATGCGCCCCAGGTTGGCTTGAGCCGCGCAGAGGGCTGATCAGGCAAACATGTCGACACCGGACAAGGCGCCGGTGCCGCGTGACGTGGCTGGCGTCGCAGCCGCTCCGGTATTGCCCCAGGCGGGGCGGCCCGCCGCCGCACCGATGCGCGCCGACTCGCGATAGGCGGAACGGTCAGCGCCGTTCTGGCCATTACCTTGCGCACCGCCAGATCCGGCGTTCGCAAGACTGTTGGCAAGCGCCTGCGTGTCACCATTGGTCTGTGCGACGTTCGTCTGCAGTTGCATGCCGCTTTCCGCAAAGCGTTCGCGCAGTGCCGGCATGGCGGCTTCAATCGCATCACGCACGTGCGCATGCTGCGACACGAAGGTTGCCTGTGCGTCTGAACCGACAACGTTCAATACCACCTGCACCGGTCCGAGATTCGGTGGGTTCAGCGTCAACTCCGCACGCTGTTCGTTGCCTGGACGCGACATCGTCATCACGTTCTGGTTGAAGGCATCGGCCCAGCGCGCGTCCACGAATGGCGTGTCCAGCTGTTGTGGCACAAAGGCGGGCGACTGTTGCGCCACCGCCTGCTGCGCGACGGATTGCATCGGCCCCTGCTGCGTCGGCGTTGCCATTGCCGCCGCCGCGACCGATGGATCCGGCTGCGCATTGGCTTGCGCGCCTAGCGCCGATGTATCGGCCGTCGCGGCGGCATTGGCTTGCGCGCTGATATCGGCCGTACCCGATGCGGTTCCGCCACCTGCCAAGGCTGCGAGCATCTTGTCGTCGCGCGACTTCATGCCATCGGTTCCGCCTGTCTTATCGGCGACAGTGTCGGTCGCGCCGGCTGCGCTTCCCGTCGGAGCATTTGCGGAGAATGCATTGCCTATGGTGAACTTACCGCCTTCGTTGCCTGCGGCCGCCCCCGCGCCAACGGTGCCCGACGTTGCCGTCAGCGAGGGGGCATTCGCCGCGCTCGTACCTGCATCACCGCTGTCGTCGGCGTCGGCATCCGCCTGGGTTTGTGCCGATGCGCCGGCGCTTGTCGACCCGATGCCCGTTGTGGTGGCATCCGCGCTGTTGTAGGTCGCGGTGGTCGCGTCGGCGCCGTCGCCTGCGGCCGTACCGCCCGCAGCGGCAACCGTGGCCGTACCGTCGGTATTTGCGGCGTTGTCATCGGCCTTTGCCGCCCCATCCGTGACTTGCGTGCCGTTTTGTTGCTGTGCTGCCGCGCCGGCTGCGGCGGCCGCTTGTGCCGTTGCGGCGCTCGTGTCGGCTTGCTGCGTCTGGGCGGCGGCCTTTTCGGTGTCGGATTGCACGTCGGCGCTGTATTGCGCGCGATCGGCCGCGGCGCGCGCTTCGGTGGCTTGCTGCGTTTGTTGCTGCGCGCCGCGCGCACGCGCTTCCTGCGCCTGCCACGCGGTCGTGTCGGCGATATGCTGCTGCAAGCGGGCGTTTTGCGAGGCGTTTTGTTGGGTAATGTCCTGTTGGCGCGATGCCTCGTCAGCATGTGCCTGTGCCTGACGCGCGTCGCGACGATCCTCATCGGCCGCGCGCTTTTGCGCGTCTAACGCATCACGGAAGCGTTCTCCGGAGCGAGAAATGGCACGATCGTCGGCATTCGTCAGGCTTGTGGGCACCGGTTGCGTGAGCAGCGGCGAAACCATCGGAGAGGACGGGGAAGCGGCGGTATCGGAGCGCATGGGACTCTTCCTTCACGGAACCAGCGATACAAGGCCGCTGGTAAAAACAGAATCAATCGGTTAAATGAAATAACGGTACAAGTTTGCTACTGCCACTCCCTGTCGAACGCCGCCTTGGCGGAACGTCCGACACTTAGAAGCCGCGCTGCATCTCGCGTGCGCGGCGGGCAGCGAATTCATCGGTCATACGTTGTTCGTAACGGGCGGTGCGTTGTTCTTGCGCCTGCCGCGCCCGGGTTTCCAGCGTTTCGAACGAGCTGAGCTTCTGTTTCTTTTGCTGCCATAGGAGACGGGCGACTTCGATCTTCCGATCAAGCATCTCCACCTGCGTTTGCTGCTGATCGATGGCCGTCCCCAATGTTCCAAGAAAGGCCTGGTAATTCCGGCGCTGCCCCATCGTCATGCCATCACGGGCGGCTTGCGCGAGTTGCTGCTCGTATTCGACGCGATAGCCGTCGAGGTTCTTACGCTTGCCAAACATGTCGTCTCGCTGCCTTTGCAATGCGCCCAGGGCCTGCGCGGCTGCGTCCACTTCCTGCTGCGCGAGGTCGATCAGCGTGGTGAAGGGCAGGGCTTGCTTCATGACAGCAGCATGTCCAGTTGGGCAACCGCTTCGGGATGATCGCAGCGTTCCCGCACACGTTGCTGCAAGAATGCTTCCATCCGCGGATACAGCGAAATCGCACGATCAAGCATTGGATCGCGCCCGCTTTGATAGGCACCCACATTGATCAGGTCACGGTTGCGCTGGTAGCGCGACAGCATCTGCTTGAACTTGCGTACCTTGTCGAATTCGTCTTCACCGACCAACGCATTCATCACGCGGCTGATCGATTGCTCGATATCGATTGCCGGATAATGCCCAGACTCGGCTAGCGTGCGCGACAACACGATATGGCCGTCCAGAATAGCCCGTGCCGAGTCGGCAATGGGGTCCTGCTGATCGTCGCCTTCCGTCAGGACGGTATAGAAGGCGGTGATCGACCCGCCACCCGGCGGCCCGTTGCCGGTGCGCTCGACCAGCGCTGGCAGCTTCGCGAAAACCGATGGCGGATAGCCTTTCGTCGCAGGGGCCTCGCCGATCGACAACGCAATCTCCCGCTGCGCCATGGCATAGCGCGTGAGCGAGTCCATGATCAGCAACACATCCAGCCCCTGGTCACGAAAGTACTCGGCAAGCGACGTGGCATAGGCGGCGCCCTGCAGGCGCAGCAGCGGCGATACATCGGCGGGGGCCGCCACGACTACCGCGCGCGCCAGACCGTCTTCACCCAGGATTTCCTCGATGAATTCCTTGACTTCACGGCCCCGTTCGCCAATCAAACCGACGACGATCACCTGTGCGCTGGTGAAGCGGGCCATCATGCCCAACAGCATCGACTTACCAACACCGGAGCCGGCGAACAGGCCCATCCGTTGTCCGCGACCCACGGTCAGGAGCGAATTGATCGCGCGCACGCCCACATCGAGCACTTCATGAATCGGCTCGCGTTGCAGCGGGTTGATCACGTCGCCGGTCAACGGCGCCGACGCCTCGTTGTTCAACGGCCCCTTGTCATCCAGCACATTGCCGGCGGCGTCCACCACGCGACCCAGCATCGCCATGCCTACCGGCAGACGTTTTGCATTCAATTGCGCTCCCACCACCGGTGCGGATTCCATTGCGAACACCCGCGCCCCCGGTGTCAAGCCGGAGAGGTCGCTGGTAGGCATCAGGAACAGTCGATCACCCTGGAAACCGACGACTTCCGCTTCCGCCCGGGCGCCGGCACGCATGCCCGGCAATTCGATATAGCAGTTCGCGCCAATCGGCAGCCTCAGTCCCGTGGCTTCCAGCACCAGTCCGGCGGAGCGCACCACCTTGCCGCATGCACGCAATGGCAACGCTTCCGCGCTACGCGATTGCGCGGCTTCGAGCGACATCCGCCAGCGTGTCAGATGGCCCTCGCGATGCGAGGCCAACAACGTGGCGGCCGACGCCGGAATAGCCGCCTTGGCCAGCGCTTGCGGGGTGGGCATCCGAGCCGGCTTCATCGACCGTTCTCCGACCATTGCTGTTCACGACCGAGCGATGCGGCCACGCGCGCCCAGCGGGTGGCCAGCGTCGCGTCGATCTCGCCGCTGACGGCCTTGGCACGGCAGCCACCGCGTTCGATGGCCGAATCCGCCCGCACCGACCATCCCGCCGCGGCCAGGTCGCCGGCCAGATAGGCATCGATCAATGGTTGATCGGCCGGATTGACCAATAACACCGGCGCACCTACCAGTGGTGGGTCGGCGCTCAATACTTCACGCACGGCACCGAGCATGGCGGTGGGGTCCAGGTCCACCGTTTGGCGCAGGACGCTCTTGGCCACGTCCAGCGCCAACGTCAGCAACGATTCCGACATCTGTTCGTCCAGCGTCTCAATCGCGCTGGAGAAAGCGGCGACCAAGCCGGCCAGTTGCGCGGCGTGGGCACGTGCATCGGACAAGCCTTGTTCGAAGCCTTCGCTGCGACCTGCCTCGAAGCCGGCGACATGGCCTTCTTCGTGACCGGCGGCATACCCTTCGAGCCGCGCGGCGGCACGGGGCGCCTCGAGGGGGTCCTCGATAGGCTCCGGCACCGGGTCGAACGATGCCATCTCCCAGCGCTGATACGCGCTTAGACGTTCCTTGGGAATAAGTCCGTCAGACATAGGCTTCGTCGGCCTTGCCGCCCAGCATGATCACGCCCGAATCGGCCAGGCGTTTCACGGTTTGCAGAACACGTTTCTGCTCGGCTTCCACGTCCGACACTCGGACCGGACCACGTGTCTCGAAATCTTCGCGGAACAGGTCTGCCGCCCGTTGCGACATGTTGCGCAGGAATTTCTCGCGCAACTCGGTGGGGGCACCTTTCAACGCGACGATCAACGCCTCGGACTCCACTTCCTTCAGGATCGATTGGATGCCGCGATCGTCCACTTCCAGCAGGTTTTCGAACAGGAACATCTGATCGACGATCTTCTGCGCCAGATCCGCGTCGTACTTCTTGACGTTCTCGATCACCGATTCCTCGTTGACGCCACCCATGAAGTTCAGGATTTCCGCAGCGGTTTTCGCCCCGCCCAACGGGCTGCGCTTGATGTTCTCGCTGCCCGACAGCAACTTCGTCAACACATCGTTCAGTTCGCGCAACGCCTGCGGCTGAATACCATCGAGCGTGGCGATCCGGAGCACCACGTCATTACGCAGGCGCTCGGTGAAGCATTCCAATACTTCCGATGCCTGGTCCCGGTCGAGGTGAACGAGGATCGTGGCGATGATTTGCGGGTGTTCATTACGAATCAATTCGGCGACCGCGGCCGAGTCCATCCATTTCAGGCCTTCGATGCCACTGGTGTCACCGCCCTCGAGTATCCGTTCGATCAGGCCCGCGGCCTTGTCGTTGCCCAGCGCCTTGGTCAGTACCGCACGGATATACGAGCCGGAGTCGAGACTCAGGGCGGTGTGCTGTTGCGCGGTTTCCACGAAGTCGCCCAACACCTTGCCGATATCCTCGCGCGACACCGCCTTGAGCGCGGCCATGGCGGCGCCCAGGCGCTGTACTTCGCGCGGGGCGAGGAAGCGGAAGACCTCGGCGGCCTCGTCCTCGCCCAACGACATCAGCAGTACGGCGCTACGTTGAAGTCCTTCAGCGTTCATCGCTTATCCAGCTCTTGACCACGGTTGCCACCACCTTCGGATCGGAGCGCGCGATCTGGCGGGCAAACTCCAGGTCACGTTCATATGCATGGACACTACTGTTCTGCTCGATCGCCACACGGGCGTCCGGATCGCCGGTGGTCACATCGGCGGTCAATGCCGCGGCGCCGTCGGCACCGCCGCCACCTTCGAGCGCGGCGGCAGCCGATGTCGGCGGCGGTTCCGGACGGAACAGCTTGCGCATCGACGGACGCAACACCCCGAAGAACAGATACATCGCGACCAGGCCGCCCAACACGTACTTGCCGATGTGCAGCCCCAGGTCGATCATGCCTGGCTGCTTCCAGAGCGGCAGTGCTGCCGCCAACGGTGCATCCGAACCGTCGAACGCCGCGTTCACGACGTTGACGCTGTCGCCCCGTTTGGCATCGAAGCCCATCGCGTCCTTGACTAACGCGGTGGTCTGCGTGATCTGGTCCGCGGTGGCCGGCTGCAACGTCTTCACACCCTTCGCGTCGACCTTCTGCATGTAGTTCACGACAACCGCGGCCGACATCCGAATAATACCGCCCATCGGCTGATCCGAATGGCGAACCGTCTTGTCCAGTTCGTAATTCGTGGTCGAATCGCGACGTACACTCGTTGGACCGGCGGCATTTGCCTGATTCGTGGCGGTGGTGACCGCACTGGCGCCTTGCGCACCGGCGCCGTTCGGGCCGGCATTCGTGATGGGCGTGGTCGGGTTTGCCGGTGGTTCATTCGACAACGCGCCGGGAACGCCACCGCTGTTCGCGCCATTGCTGCTGTCTGACGACATGGTCGTCTGCTGACTGCGGATGGACGCATCCGATGCCGGGTTTGGACGATATGTTTCAGACGTTTGTTCGCTTTGCGCGAAATCGATGTCGGCGCTGACCTGCGCGTGGACGTTGCCTGCACCGTATATCGGCGCCAGGATGGCTTCGATCCGTTGCCGGGCGTTGTCCTGGATCTGCTGTACATACTTTAGTTGGCGCGCATCCAGACCTTGTGCGGACTGCGAGCCGGTCAGCAGGTTGCCGTTCTGATCAACGACCGTGATGTTCGCCGTCGGCATGTCCGGTACCGCGGAGGACACCAGATGAACGATCGCGCTCGCTTGCGCATCGCTCAGCGCGCGACCGGGATACAAATTCAACAACACCGATGCGGATGGCTTTTGCTGGTCGCGAACGAACACGGACTGCTTCGGCATGGCTAAATGCACACGCGCGCTCTGGATCGCGGAAATGGCTCCGATCGTCCTTTCGAGTTCGCCTTCCAGCGAGCGTTGGTAATTGACCTGCTCGACGAATTGGCTGATCCCGAACTTCTCGTTGTCCATCAGCTCGAAGCCGACCGAGCCTCCCTTCGGCAGACCTTGTTGCGCGAGACGCAGTCGCACGTCATGCACCGAGTCCGACGGCACCAGAATGGCGCCGCCGCCTTCGGCAAATTTGTAGGGGACCTGCATTTGCTGCAGTGATTGGATGATCGCACCGCCGTCCCGATCCGACAGATTGCTGAACAACACGCGGTAGTCCGGGGTGCGCATCCACATATACAGCGCCGCCAGCATCGCGACCGCGAACGCTGCCGAGATGATCAACGGGATCTTCGGATTCGCGCGCAGGCGGTCGATCAGCGGTTGCTGCACCGGCTGAACGTCCACGGTCTGACCCGGACGTACCGGAGCAGTCACGGCCGTGGCTTGCGGCATGGCACCCGCTCCGGCGGCGACAGGCGGCGTGCTCATCGCGCGAACGCGCCGGCTTCAAACGCCGTGCTGCGGTAGTGGAGATCAAGTTGCAAGGCCATGGATGACGGTCGGGGCAAGCACTACGGGTTCATGGTCCGGGCCTATGACGTGTGCTGCACGCCGCTGTGCGGCATCATGCGTCCGGAGCCCATACTTTGCCGTGTCAGTCCGATTGCGAGGATGGCGGGAACGTCGCGCCACGCTTGTCGGACCGATTTCGACATGGAGCAGATTATGGCCGGGGGGTACAACGGCCCATCAGTCGATAAGCGGGGGTTTTGGGTCTTAATTGTCCGGTTCGCAGGCCCGATGCAACAGGTAAGATGCCGGTCATTGGTGGAAAAGGCGGTCCAGGACGTCGTGTGAATCTGGGCGGGACCACCTGACCGGGTCACATGGCACGGCGAACGAATGAGGGAGCGACGGCGATGGCGGCACCACTGACGGGACTGAACGGCGTGACGGGAGGCCTTTATGGTAGTGGCGGCGTGGGCGGCACGCGCGGTGGCGCGGCCATGGCCGACCAACTCGGGCAGTTACGCTCCATGGCGAACCAGGCGGCCGGCAAGGCCTCGCTGGACGGTGCGGCGGGCATCGGCGCGGGCGCGCCGTCGGTGGAGGGTGGCAGCTTTGCCACAGCCCTGCAATCGGCGTTGCAAAAGGTGAGCACCGACCAGACCAAGGCGGTGAATCAGGCGCATGCTTTCGAGACCGGTGCCAGCGACGCGAGCCTGAGCGATGTCATGATCGACATGCAAAAAGCCAATATCCAGTTCCAGGAAGCAGTGCAGGTCCGCAACAAACTGGTGGCCGCGTACAACGATGTCATGCAGATGCAGGTCTAGCCGATCACCGGGCCGCGGGGGTAAAGGTTTGCCCTCGGTGTCCCGGTGCGGCTTTGATGTCCCCACCGCTTGCCGACTCCAATCGGTATAACCAAGACAGCAGTTCGGCAATGGCTTGATAGAGCGCGGGCGGAATCTCCCGATCCAATGCCACATTCATCAACATCGATACCATTTCCGGCGCTTGGTGAACGTACAGTCCTTCCGCCCTGGCACGTGCGATGATCGTGTCTGCGATCAAGCCATATCCTTTCGCGACAACGCGTGGCGCACCGGTGCCGCCGCGATCATAGGACAACGCGACCGCGCTGCGCCGTGGGTCGGGGCCATCCGCCGCCGCGACGTAGGCCGGGGCGTCCGTGTCCGACGGCAAACCGGCGGGACCATATTCCGCCGGACCGGTGGGCGAGGATTGCAGTGGGGCCGGCCGCCCCAATCGTGTGGTTTCGCTGCGGACCTGATAATCGGTGTCGATCGCCTCCGTCGGGCGCTTTACCGCACGCGGCTCGCTACCACCGTCCGCCGTCCAGGGCGTGGCTTTGGGGTCGGTCATGATGCCTTGTCTCCAGCCTGGTCGGGTGTCTCGCTCGTGCCATGCGGCGCTTGCAGCTCGCGTATCGCAAAGCCTTTCAGTTCCAGGCCGGTGCCGGCGATTCTTTCTCGAAAATGATCGCTGTCGTGCAGCAACGCAGCCGCGCAGTCGGGCGCCGCCTTCAATCGCGTGATCAGGCGATCGCCCGTCAGTTGCAGCTCCGCGTCGACAGGGCCCAGATGTGGCAGGTCAAGCGTGATATGCATCCGCCACGACGGTTCGGTCTGTCCGTCATGGTTGGCCTGCGCGCCTGGTTCTTCACGACGTTCGATTTCCCACGCCATCTGCGTTCCAGGCCAGGCTTCGCCAGTCCATCGTAATGTTGGATTCTGCAGCAATTCCATTTGCTGCCGTACCGTCGGCAGCGCGTCCGGATGGATGGCATGGGCGAGCGCGTTTGGCATGCCGTTGACGTCAAGCGCATTCGGATCGAGTCCGGTAGCGCTGTGCGCTCCCGCGATGCCTGCGGGATGGGGATGACCGGCGGTGCCTGTCGCGGCCGGCGCGGACGGGTTCGAGAACGGCGACAGGTGCGACAGCGCTTCAAGCAGTGGCGATGCCATGCCGGCGAGGCCACCTTGTGTGTGTCCGCTTGCATTATTGGCCCCGGCCCCCCCGTTTGCGGGGTTATTGCCATGCGATGCGCCGCCATTGCCGCTGGTGTTCGCATTGCCGTTCAACGTGTTTTGCAATACATCGGCAACGCGGGAGAACCAATCGCCGGCCGGCGCAGGGTTGTTGCCGGCGAGTGCGCCGGGATTCGATTGAAAGGCCGTCAACGCATTGGCGATCAAGGTGTCGTGCGCGGGTAACGCCTCGTGCGCAACATCGGGTCCGGGTGGCGCCAACGAGGCGAGCCGCGCCTGGGGTTCGCGCTCGATCGCCGCAAGCGGCCGTTGCCCGCTTGCCCATTGCGCAAGGTGGGATTCGTAGAAAAGACCGCTGTTTTCCAGCGATTGCACTAGTGCCTTCGCCAGCAAGGATGTGAACTGACTGCCTACGACCGGCAGTTCGCCCGTCTGCGTGGTCATGCTGGCGGGCGGTACGGGGCAGAGTGGCTTGTCAGACAGGATCAGCGGTTCTTCGCTCGGCATCTTGGCCAGCGCATCCAGGACGCGCGCATCGCTGCTGACGGTGGCGTAGGTTGACGCCACCGGGGCTGGCGCCGGGGGGAGCCGCACGGCACCTTGCATCGATGGGCCACCGGTGGCGACGCCGGTCTGCTGCTGCGCGACGGAACCCGCGCCTGTCCCGGCGGTGCGGGTACTCAAACTGCCCGCCGCACCCGTTGTCATAGGGTCGACGCGAAGCGGGACCGGGTTTTGTCCGATACGATCGATCGCGTTCATCGTCTGGTTCACCAGCGCCATGACAGCGCATTTTGAAGGAGGCCCTGGCCCCTCGGGAATGTCCCGCCCAGCATTGAACGAGGGGGGTGCGGTTACTCGGCCACGCGACCGTATGCACCCTGCAGCGCACGTGCCTGGCGACCGCTGGCCAGCAACGCCGAGAGGCGCGCCAGCCGCGGTTCGAGGCGATCACGGATGCGGGCGTCGTCATCCAGGATACGACGAATCAAATCGAATTTGCGGGCCCGCTGCTGCGGATCCAGCGGTGCTTGCGCATCATTCGCTTCCAACATATCGACCAGCCGCGAGTACTCTTCCTGCATGGTCAGCAGGTCGTCCCAATTTTCCGAGGATGCCGCATCGCGCATTTCTCGCGTCACGCGTGCAATTTCCTCGTAATGCTCGATCAACTGGTCAAAACCGTGCATCTCAAACTCCTACGGCCTGTGCGACCGCCTGTCCATTCATCTGCGGCGACGGCATGGCATCCAACGGTGCCTTGCGCCATACGTCTTCAAGCGCCGCTAACATCTGATCCACTTCCGTCAGCAGCAATTCGTCATTCTGAAGATTCGCCTGGGTCAATCGAGACAGCATCGCGTCGTAATGACCTGCCAGCCGAACCGCCAGATCCCCGCCACGCTCCATGTCCAACCCGTCCTTCAACCCGCCGCCGATGATCTTGACGGCCTTGTTGATGGCCACGCCTTTCTCCGCCATCCGGCCCGCGCGAATATGCAGGCGGGCTTGGACGATGGCCGCGCGGCTGGCTTCAAACATCATCACCGCCAGGCGCTGCGGACTGGCGCCGAATACACCGGTCTGCGCACCCACGCGGGCATAAGCATTGGCACCGAACTGGCTCGTGGAAAACATGCTGCGTTTCTCCTTCAGAATCCTGGCTGTCTGAAACTGGCTTCGCGGCAGGGGATTTTCAGCGAGGAAGCGTGCATATTGCGCGCCGTTCTGCTTACTTTCCGTTGTTGCCGCCTACATTCAGGTAAACGGCCAACTGGGCCGCGACTTTACCCCTGTTTTGCAGCCGGTTTCTGTTTTGGGCACATTTTCTGCGCCCACCACGGATTCCGATGAGTCTTACAGGTGCCTCTACTGCATTACGGCAATGGTGTCCTCTTTCACCGTATGCGCCATTTTCACCGGAGCGCGACCCGCCATCAATGACTGCTGGTCCAATTGAACTGCGCATTCAACATGTTCGATGCAGTCTTCATCTTTACCGACAACTGATTCAGGCGGGTGAACTGCTGCTGGTAGTTCGACTGGACCTCGTCCAGATGTGATTGAAACTTCGTGATCTGCTTGTCGATATTGGACACTCGGCTATCGAGTGCCTTTGTCGCCGTCGACAGGGACCCCGTCATGCCGGTCACATCATTGACGAGGTTGTCCAGGCGCGCGGCAAAACCCACGGAATACGACACCGTGCCCCGTGCGCCTTTTGCCCCTCCCTGGACTTGCAGCGTCACGCCGTCTATCGGTGTGCCGGCCTGTCCGGTGAGCGTCTGACCATTGCCGGTTGCCTTGAAACCGCCCACCGTGCCGGCCACATCCATGCCGGGCGTGCCTTTGATCGTATCCTTGCCGAACAGTGCAACCGCGCCGTTCCCGCTAATGGCCACGCTCGAACTCTTGCCGTAATTCGTGGATGTCACCGTGAGCTTGCCTTCTTCGTCCGCATTGACGTTGACGCTCGCGCCGCTTGCCGTGAAACCACTATTTTCGTTGATTGCTTTCTGCAGCGCCGTGGCCAGATCCTTCGGCGTATCGTATGTCCCCTTGGCCAGGGAAATATTCTGCATGCTGCCGTTCAGCGTGACGGTGAGGTCCAGCGCGGCCTTCGCGGCGGCGCCGAGGTCGGCTTTCATTTCACCCTTGGCCTCGCCCTGGGTGGCCGCTTGCGTAATGATCACGTCGTACTTGCCGGCAGCGGCTTTCGGGCCCGCAGCCAGGAAATTCACGCCACTGTCCGACGTGGTGCCATTGCTGGCGAAAAGCGAGGCAAATGCCGGCAGGTTCCTGTTCAATGCCTCTTTCAGCTTTTGCGGGTCCAGCGCCAGCGTACCGTCTCCGTTGAACGTAATGCCGACATCGGCCATGGTGCTGTAGCCATTGCCGCCTTCCAACGAGCCGGAGACCATCCGTTGCAGCGTACCCTTGATATTCGATGCTGTGGAGTCGCCGAGCAGGGGGCCGTTTTTCGATGGGTCCGTCGAGTCGTAGTTCGTCAGCGACGACACCGAACCGATCAACTCGTTATAGTTGTCGACGAAGTTCGAAATGTTGCTCTCGATGGCGCTGGTGTCGTTGCTGACCGACAGCGTGGTCTTGCCGGGCTGCGACAAGCGGATCGTGAAGCCGTTCAACGCACCGCTGACCTTATTGGTCGGGCTCGTCAACGCGATACCGTTGACCGACACCTTGGCATCCTGCGCGGCTGTTG
The DNA here is from genome assembly GCF_034047095.1 of Robbsia andropogonis. NCBI lineage: Bacteria > Pseudomonadati > Pseudomonadota > Betaproteobacteria > Burkholderiales > Burkholderiaceae > Robbsia > Robbsia andropogonis. Next base: position 763,603 of record NZ_CP139164.1, read on the forward strand.
ATTGCGACATCGCTTGCGCATCGGTCTTCGTCGGATCGAATGACAGCAGTTTGCCGACCGCATCGTCACCACTGGCGGTAATCTGCATCGCCTGCGTGGCGCCGCTTTTGTCGTTGCTCAGCACCAGGCGATACGGGTTATCGGCGCCGTCATTGACGATCGATGCGGTGACGCCCATCCGCGCGTTGTTGATCGCGTCGCGAATGCCGCCTAACGTATTGTTGCCGCTATTGATCGTGATCGTTTTTGTCGTGCCGGTCGATGGCGTGAACGTCGTGCCTTCACCGTAGTGACCTTCCGCGTCGGGCGTGCCACCAGTGGTCTGGGCCGTCGACTTGCCGTCGGCATCCTCGGTGGATTTATTCGTGCCGCCGATGGTACCGAAATTGAACGTCAACGTGGTTGGCGTACCCGATCCGATGGCGGAATTGACGCTGGCCTGTCCGGCGCTTACCATCGTCTGGGACTGGGCCAACTGCGTAACGTCGACGTTGTAGTTGCCGGGCTGTGCACCGGTGAACACATCCGCGTCCGCCACGGTCTTGTCCGTGGACGTTGCGTTCAATGTCTTGAAATTCGACGCGAGCGTCAGGTTGCTCAACGATGACTGGAATGTCGTCAGCGCGTTCTTTAATTGCGCGAAAGCCGACAATTCGGTCTTTACGCCGTCTTGCTGGCGCTGATACTGGGTCAGCGGAATGCTGGCGACCTGCATCAGGCCTGTCAGCAACGAGGAAAGCGACAGGGAGGTACCAATCCCGAGTGAAGAGATGACGGACGAAGCGTCACGCTTCTCGGCGCCTTTACTGCTTGCGCTATTGCCAGAAGACGCGTTGGTGCTGTTTCCGTTGTCGGCGTTGGACGCGGACGCACCATTACGCGAAGCGTTGCCGCTTGCGTTGTTGCCGCTGGCTCTCGCCGAAGTCGCCGCACTCGGTATGCTGCTCGGCACCGGGTTGTTGGCGTTGGAAATGGTTACCATTGCTCAGTCTGCCGCCTCCACCGTTTCGCGACAGGAGAGGGGGGGGCGAGATTCGCGGCCCATTCCTGTCGTCAAACGGCATGTGCGTTACCTGCTAGACGACGCGGCGCCCGATACCGGGCGCCGCGTCGTCGATTACCGCTTGAACCTGATTAGCCCGTGACGAGCTTCAGGATTTCTTGCGGGATTTGGTTGGCCTTGCTGACCATCGACACGCCCGCTTGTTGCAGCACGTCAGCGGTCGACAGCGCGGAGGCCACCGACGAGTAGTCCGCATCGGTGATCGTCGATTGCGCCGACGTCACGTTTTGCGTTACCGAGTTCAAGTTCGAGATGGTCGAATCGAACCGGTTCTGAATCGCACCCACGTTACCTTGCAGCGTCGACACCGTGGACAGTGCGGAGTCCAGCGATTGCAGTGCCTTCACCGCGCTGTCAGCCGTCGACAGGTCCAGCTTGGCCAGCGTGTTCGAGCCCAGTCCGATACGCGGCGCACCGCCGTCGATCGCTTGCGCGCCCGTGCCACCCAGTTGAATCTCGCTCGCAGCCGACAGCGAGATCGTGCCTTGCAGTGCTTCACCCAGGTGACGACCGCTACCGCTGTGCTCGTTGATGATGTCCTTGCCACCGGTTTGCGAGACCGTGATGTTACGGCCGTCGGTCGCCGTCATCTGCAGCGTGCCATCCTTGTTCAGCGAAGCCGACACACCGGTCTGGCCCGACACCGAGTTGATCTGGCTGACCAAATCACCTGCAGACAGACGGTTGTCGTTGGCGGTGCCGAACGTGTAGCCTTGGTCACCGAACACCTTCACGCCATTGACGGTCAGGTTGACGGAGTCACCCGCGCTGCCCTTCAGTGCGCCACCGGCTTCGCCGTTCAGCTTGAACATTTGCGTGTTCGTCGCCGTTGCAGTCAGCCCCGAGATGTTCGCGCTGTTGATCGCGGTCACGGCGGCGTACGCGCTGTTTGCGTCTTGGCCGGCGCTGTCGCCTGCGATCGCGGAACCCACTTCGTACGTCCGGCCGGCACCCACTTGGACCGTCAGGGTCTTGCCTGCCAGGCCCTGGCCCGTGATGTTGTTCGTCGCCGCGGCGGTTTGGCCGATTTGCGATGTCTTCACGCCCTGGCTCAGGTTGACCGTCGAGGTTTGGCCGGCATTCGCGCCGGTTTGGAACACAGCGGTGCCGAAGCTGCCATCCAGCAACGTCTGGCCGTTGTACTGCGTCTGCGTGGCCACCGTGTTGACCTGCGTCAGCAACTGTTGCGCTTGTTGATTCAGCGATGCACGGTCCGAAGCAGAGTACGTCGAGTTGGCGGACTGCACAGCCAGCGTACGCACTTGTTGCAGGTTCGACGTGATCTGAGACAGCGCCGAGTCGGCCGTTTGTGCCAGTGCGATACCGTCGTTCGAGTTAGCGATAGCCTGCGTGCTACCGTTGATTTGCGATTGCATCCGGCCGGAAATGGCCAGTGCAGCGGAGTTATCTGCGGCGCTGGCAACCTTCTTGCCCGAGGACAATTGGTTGATCGCATGCGAGTACGTCGACGATGCCTTGTTCAGGTTGTTTTGTGCAACCAACGAGGCCGAGTTGCTGCTGATGATCTGGGGCATGAGAGGCTCCTAATAATTCCGAAATTTGGACCGTTGGGCGGGTTTGCCACATCCGGGAGGCAGTACCGGTAACCGTTGTTTTGCCGATCAGCGCCGCCGTTGTCTTGGTTATCGGAACCCTGTTCAAAAGCTTGAGGGTTGTCGCACACATTTTTTCTTGACAACCTGAGTTCCGTCACCTTGTACCCTAGGAATACGGCTGTTTATGCCAAAACTTCAGTCTTTTTCGATAATCCTTTTTGCCCTGCCACATTGGCCTGCCAATCTCTCGCCGCCTCAAGGCACCTTTGCACTACCATATCGTGCGAGTCCGGCGCTTATAGACTAACGTTCATGCATCTGTACCGTCACTGCCGAATCATACCGAGGCGGCGCTTAGGCAATAGGGGGAATAACGGGGGAAGATCGGTCTATTTACATGACCACGCCACCCTGGCGCGGCGGCGAAATGATCAGCAGCCCATGGGGGCTCGTCGAGAGCGGAGCGGGCAACGCAGGACGCGAGTGCCGCGATGACGGATGCGGGGGCGGCGGCTGCGAATGGCTGTCCGCACCGACCGTCCGTGGTCTCAGGCGGCGTTCGTGCGGTTCGCGCCGAGATCGACCAACTGATTACGCATCACGTAATAAGTGAGTTCCGCATTGTTCGCCAGGCCTAGCTTTTCCAGCAAGCGCGCGCGATATACGCTGACCGTCTTGACCGATAACGAGAGTACGTCCGCGACGTCAGTCAAACGTTTGCCTGACCCGAGCATGCAGAGCGTCTGGTATTCCCGGTTCGACAGTTTTTCGTGTGGCATCTGCGCGGCGTCGGCCGACACATATTCGGCAAGCGCTTCAGCAAGCGACGCGCTCACGTACTTCCGGCCCGCGCAGATTTGCTGAAGCGCGGAGGTCAGTTCATGCGCGTTCGCGGTTTTCGACAGATAACCCGATGCACCGGCCTTGAGCGCCCGTACCGCGTACTGGTCTTCGCGATACATCGAAAATATCAGGACGGGCAGGGTAGGTGAATGGCGCTTGATGCGCCGGAGGACTTCAACGCCGCTCATGTCTGGCAGTGAAATATCCAGCAACACCATGGCCCAGGGGCCGCGTTCCGCCAGGGCGAGTGCTTCCGCGCCGGTGGAAGCCTCCACTGCTTCCGTAAAAAGATTGCGTGCCAACAGCAGTTGGGCAATCCCCTGTCTGATCGCGGAGTGATCGTCGATCAACAGAATCCGTGACATACCTGACTCCCCGTGGAGTGTGTGGTTTGATTCAGCTTATAGCCCGGACGGCTTCATGGATGGCCGTCCTGAAAACATGCCCATTTGCCAGCTCACTGTTTGCATGCGCGTCGCTTGCGCGACCACTGCGACATGAGTGGTTCGATTCCTGTTATACGTATCACGCCGTAAAAGAGTTCACCAATTTTGTCAGAAAAACGTACCAGGATACTGCCGTGCTCTTGTCGCGGGGCTCGATGGCGCGACATGCTCACGTTCCGCCTGGGTGTTCCTGCTGTTTTCAGCGTGGCGAGCGGCGTTCCTTCGGTTGCGGCCCGATCCACGGCAATGCTGCTTCCACGATCGTACCGGTCACGTCCGGTTTGCCGGCATGCAGTGCTTCAGGCTGGGGCGCGTCCGCCACAACCTGGTCGATCAACGAAAACCGGCCGCCCAACGCCTCGCAGCGTTGCCGCATGCTTTCCAGGCCGACGCCGTCTGTGTGATGTCGCACTATTTCCGTTTTGTCGCTGGGTGATGCACTTGCCGTTTTCTTTACGTCGACGTCATCGAACGCTTCCTGTGCCGCGCGCTCGGCACGGGCCCTGCGTGCCGCGGCGATGCCGCGACCATTGTCCGAGACCATCAGGCGTACGCCCGTTGCTAGCACGGACAGCGCGACCGTCGCAGATGTCGCCTGCGCGTGCTTGACCACGTTATGCAAGGCTTCCTGGCAGATTCGCCATACCGCAGTAGCTGACGCCTCGTCCATTGGTGCAAGTCGGGGGTCGGTCTTGCAGTCAAAAGTAATGTGTAGTCCGCTACGCTGACTGAAGCTCTCCACCCAATCCTGGAGACGGGCAACGAGGTCCGTGGCCGGGGGCAGCGTGTGTCGATCGTCTATCAGGCGCCGCATTGCCGCGAATGCCGCATCCAATGCCGTTTCCGCGTCGGTAAGTGCTCGGGCGGCCTGGGAATTGGGGACAAAACCATCCGATACCGCCACCCTGCTGAGTGAAATGCGCAACGCGGTAAGTTCGGCGCCGAGATCGTCATGGATATCGCGCGCCAGACGCACGCGTTCTTCGTCACGCAACACGACGCCCATCATGCCGGGGGCAACGGGAGCGCCGGAGGCGGCTTGTTCGGCAACATCCGATGCGGGCAACTTAGCGCGCAAAGAACCCGCCATGCGTTGATTTTTCGAGGACAACACGATCGATGCGTCTGCCACGTGATCCTTACGGTTCGTTCCAGCAGATATCGGTGAATCGGATACGACATGCCGGTGAGGCACCTGACATCCACCGTTTGCGCATCCTGCCACCGATGAATGCCGTTATTTATAAGATACCGCATTCAGGCAGTGAGGCGTGTAGGAAAAAACCTCGCTTTCTGTTCCTGAAATTCCGACGGCAGACCGGATCATAGCGTATTTTTGAGACTAATATGACTGCTCAAATTACGAAGCCGCGCGGTTGTGCGGTGTACGCAACATGCAAGGCGCAGGCCCGCCGGACAGGCCACTTCGACAGTGTTCCCTATATCCCATCATTTTAGAGCGCGCGAAGTGTGATTGACTGGACGCGGCAGTTATATTTTCAAAGGGTGTTCCCAGGATATGCGCCGCGTAAAATGCGTTCGATTAATACAAGCGTTTTGTCGGAATAATTCCTATTGAAAAAGTAAGATGCACAGCGATCGAAAATGAACGGTTTACGCGCACGCGCAACGATTAGTAGTCAGGGTGTCGTGAAAGGTGCGGATTCTGCCGGATATTGATGACATCCTGATGTAAACGGTGGCAATGCGCTTGGCTCGGCGTCAGGACGACAACAGGAACGAAACGTAAGCACGATGGGTCATTTCTTGCGATTCACGGGCGTGCGCATGGCGATCAATGCACTTAACGCCTTGATCCGGTATCGTCACGGCTTGAGTCTGTCATCGAGAGAATGTGATGCTTCCTGATCTTTCCGTGCTACCTCTGCCGCTGGCGGTGTCTGCCCCGCCGGCGTCACCGTCGTGGCGCACGGTGGTTACGGAAGCAAGTCGTCTTGCCGGTGCGAGACTGCGCTTGCTGTCTCCGGATGGTGGCGTCGACACGATCGCAAACGCACTGCTTGACCTGGCGTTGGCGTATGCCGCGGCTGCTCGCCATGCCGACGCCGTCGCACACTGCGCGCTTGCTGGTGAGCTAGCCGGCGATGGGATTGAAAAAGCGACGCAAGCGGGCGAGTCACGGGACGCGGCGCTGCATGTTACGCAACAGCGCGCCGCTTATTTGCGCGCATGCATGCTGGCGCAAGCGGAACGCTTCGACGAGGCGGCGGATGCGTTCCAGGCGGTTGAGGGGCGGGAAAGTGCCGTGGAAGATATCACGCGGTGGCAGATGGAGGCAGGCATCGGGGCAGCCTTGTGCCAGGCCACGCTCGGCCGCGGCCTGGAGGCGCGCCGAACGCTGGACAGTGTACTGCCGCGTTTGCAGACGTGGATCACCGCGGGACACGATGGTGCGCTCGAGCAGGACGCACGGATGCTGATGCTGCGTTTCGGCTTGGCGCAAGTGCGGATGCTGCTCGCCTTGCATCGGCCGCTCGAGGCATTACGCGTGCTGGAGCAAGTCGAGGTAATGATGCCGACACCGGATTTGCCAGGCGACGTGGCGTCTCATGGTGATCCGGGCAAGCCAGTCGATGCGATGGCAGGGCAGGTGGCGTTGTTACGCGCGGCGGCGTTCCTGTCACTGGACAAGCCAATGCAGGCGGTGGCGCCTTTGGAGACGATTTTCGTCACGCGGCCGGACGATCCGGCGGCGCTCGTTTTGTATGGGCAGGCCATGTCCGCGCTCGGCGAGTACGCCTTCGCGGTGGATCGCTTCGAGGCCGCGTTACGCGCGATGCCGCGTTTTGCGCCGGCGTATCGGTATATGGCAAGTGCGCTCGCCATGCAGAAAAGTGATGACGCGGCGCTTGTTTGCTTACGTGCCGCGCGGGACATTCGGCCTGATTTTCCCGAGGTGTGGCTCGATGAAGCTGGTATCCGCTTGCGTCTTGGCCAATTGCGGCGTGGGTTTGCCGCATATGAATGGCGCGATGGCGCGCGACTGGCTGCCCGCCGCAGCGATGCGTATTGGAATGGTGACGACGTCTTGACTGGACGGTCTTTGCTGGTCGCCGCCGAGCAAGGGCTGGGCGACGCTATTCAATTTCTGCGTTATATCCCGTTGGTTCGGCCTCTGGCGCGGGACGTGATCGTCGAGGTGCCGGTTCCGCTATGGCGCCTGGTTGCCGCCTGTGCGGACGCATGGGGCGTGCGCGTGATTCCGCGCGGCGAGCCGTTGCCCGATTGTGATCGATTCACCTTGCTGATGAGCCTGCCGTATGCAATGCAAACGACGCTGTCAACGATACCGTCCAGCGGGCGCTATTTTGCCGCCGCACCTGCTTTGAGTCTATCGCGGCCGAGGCAGCCTGACGGTTCGGGCCCTTTAGAAGACATGCCGTTCGAGGTCGTGCCGGATGGGGTGCGCCGGTTGCGCGTTGGACTGGTTGTGTCCGGCAATCCGGAGTATCGCAACGATGCATTTCGCTCGATGCCCCTATCGATGTGCGCGCCGCTGTTCGCGTTGGACGGGGTGGAATGGATCATGTTGCAGCCCGCGTTGCGCGACGCCGATCGGCAATGGATCGACGGACAACGAGAAGCCGGGCACGCCTTGCACTGGCGTCCCGGGCTACTGGAGAGGCAACAAGGGGATTTTGCCGATACCGCCGGGCTGATAGAAACGCTCGACCTGGTGATCAGCGTCGACACGGCGATCGCCCATTTGACTGGGGCGCTCGGTGTGCCGGTGTGGATTCTGTTGCCATTTGTCGCCGACTGGCGCTGGCTTAGCAACCGAAGCGATAGTCCCTGGTATCCGAGCGCGCGCTTGTTTCGGCAACCGGCATTGCAGGATTGGCCAGCCGTGATCGCCGAGGTCGCCGCTGCATTGATGCAGCGGCTGGATGGTTGAACGGGCCCTTAGTACCGTGCCCCGTACGTCGGAACGCGTGGCAACGGGCGTCCGAATCAAGCATGTCAGGCGATATCAGCGCCTATGAGTCAGGATAAACGCATCGATCAGACGCGACCTGAGAAGAAGGTCGGGTTTTGCCAATTTCCCAGTGCCGCTACCTGCGCCTGATCACCTTTATACAACGTTATTTCGCGTTGCAATTCGTTCACCAGCTCGGCTTGCCGCAGTCGCAGACGTTCCTCCGGCCACGTGGACCGGTCCTGTCCCTGTGTTACAGGTTGCGGTTCGGAGCTATGGATGGCGTTGTGCATCTGCATCAGCATGTCCGACTCGTCACCCAGCGCCGCGAATACCGGCGCGGCATGCTTCTCGATGAACGACATGTGCAATTGTTCCGTTCCGTCGGTGCCCAACCGGATTTCAAACCGCATGCCATGCATACCTTGCGGCATGCCTTGGCGATGGTCGTCGATCGTGAAGCCGACCGACTGCCGGCCTTCCGTGCTGTCCATGGCGCTGGTGTGTGCGGAGGGCACATTCATCAAGAAGCTGTAAAGCTTGCGATCAGGATCGTTGATGGTAAGGCTGCCGTCAGTATTGCGCGTCACTTGGGGCACGGTCCTCGTTGGATCGTTCGCGTGTCCGGTCGGTGCGATCGACTCCAGGTACCAGGCGAGGGCGCGCGCGGTCGTCAGCGTGGCGGCTGCCGCGTAGGCGTTGCCCTCTGTACCTATCTTTACCGCGCCAAACGCTTGCCCTTCCTGGTTGATCAACGCAAGCGCCAGGTTTTCGCCCATGTGAAATTGCTTGCGCACTTCCAATGTGTCGATTCTGGCACCGTGCGCTTCCGCACGTTCCCGGGCACGGACGTCGATACCCCCGCTCAACAGCGTGTGTGGAGGTGCTTTTTGCAGCGCTCTCAGCATATCCCGTGCGTTGTGCGCATAGGCTTGCTCCGCCTTGTCCGCGGCGCGGCGTTCGAAGACGTTCGAGAGGTCCTCGACAAAGCGGCCGATGTTTTCCAGACCACGTGCGATCGACGCAAAGGCGGACGAGAATGCGGCGCGAGCGCGATCCGCCAAGCCCAGCGTCTGCGTGCGTGCCGCGCCGTCACTGATCTTGACTTGGTGCAGTACAGGTGCAACCGGGCTGACTTCGCCGCTCTCGATTTTCTCGAGTGCTTCGGTGACGTTGGACAGCTCGGCCTGCAGTGCTTGCAAGCGCGGGGTGCGGGCATCCGACACGACCAGCGCACGCGCCTCGGCGGTGAACCGTGCGCGTTCCTGACCTACGAGATCATCGAACCGCGCCATGTCTTTCTGGACGTCGGTCAGCGTAGCCTTGATCAACGTGCGCGCGGCATGGTCGGTGGCGAGTTCCGGATAATCGGCCAACGCGCTCAAGCCCAAGTATCCACCGCCCAACAACGCCAGAGCCTTTAACGGTAATGATGCGGTGACCGTGCCCACGGCATCCCCGACGACCGCGACGCCCGCGCCTGCCGCGGCGATTCCCAAGGTCGGCATGACGGCCGATAAGGCACCGCGGGCCTGGTGGTACCAGCGCACGCCGGTATCGGTGTAGTTTAGTTGCGGTGCGTCCAGCAGTTCCTTGGGTTGCTTACCGGACTTCGTCGCGAGATCGTACCCTAACGCGGTAAGTTGCAGGTTCAGCTTGTGCATCTTGTCCCGGATACCCGAGGACACTTTTTCGGCTTCCTCGAGATTTCGGTTGGCCAGGGAAACGGGGGCGGCCGGGGTGGCATCGGTCGAGGATTGCACCGTTTCTTGACCGGTGAGCGCTGCCGGCAATGCGTCTACCAAGGCATCTTTTGCAACGGTGGCCACACTGCCGACTACACCGCCTGCCATACCGACGACCCCGCCCATGACACCGGCGGCACCACCCAGCATCCAGCCACCGAAACCAAGTGCCCGCGCCATCAGCCCGGCTTGCTGTTCCTGTATCTGGTTTTCGGAGGCATCACGCGCGCCCTTGTCACCCAGTGCCAGCGTTGGTGTTTCATCCGGCCTTATGAAGGTGCTTAACGACATCAACGGGATATCCAGTTCGTCGTCGAGTTGCAGCACGACCGGCCTGACGTTTTGTGCACCATCAGATGCCGGCAGCCCGCCAATGACGTTTTGCGGTACGCCATTCACACCGGGTTTGCCGCCATCGATGTTTTGGTACACCGGCGTAGCGGTTTCGTCATCGTCCGGGAAGTCCTCGAAAATCTCTTCATCATCATCCGGGAAGTCGTGAAACACGTCGCCGTCGCTGTCCGCTTCCGGCGCAATGGTGTCGGCTGCTTCTTGCTTGGTCAGTACCGCGGCGCCTTTGTTCTTGTCTTCTGTCGAGACGAGCGTCCACCCGTCGAGTTGCGAGTCGGCGCTCACGGCGGTATCGTTATCGTGGATGGCGGACGCCAGCAGCGTCCATCCGTCGACTTCGGCATGGGCTTTGGCGTTGGACGTCGGTGCCGGGTCCTGCGCCACGGCGTGCTTCGGCGTGCTTCCGAAACCCGTCAATGCACCTGCCGCGCCCCAGACGTTGCCCATGAGCCCCAATACGTTGCCAAACATGCCGCGCGCGTTGCTGCTATCGTTCAACAATGCCGTGCGGGTTCCGCCGTCGCCGACGCCCACCATCGTGCCCTGCATGGCGCCTGTTCCTGGCGAGGTTGAATGCGATGAGTAAGCCGGCGATGTCGTCGCGTCCGAGGACACAATCGACGTCGTACTGTCGGTGACGCCAGGTAATCCTGAAAAACTAGCCACAATACATTCCTTATACGTTAATAGCTGGCAAATTGACGGTGTGACGGCCTTGAACGATCTCTCGCCACAGCACTGCCACATCGATGAAAGCATCGATCGTGACGGCGAGCGAGCCCGCGTCACATCCGGCGAGTGGTACGCGGACGCACAGCAACACCGCCCCCGTGCCGGATTGCACGCCCAGCGTGCATCCACCCGTTCCGGCCCACAATGCGTTTGCTTCGAGCATCAGAAGCAGCAAGCGGTCTTTGGGCAGTTGCGGGTCGAGCTGGCCCAGGCTGGTGAAGAGCACCACATTGCCTTTGTCTTCATCGCCTTCGGCGCTCAAGCCGATCGACAGACCGAGCGCGCGTAGTTCCTGGTTGAGTACGAGGTCCGCTGCGGGCTCCAGGCCAACCAACAGCGCATAGTCTTTGAGGAGTTGCTGATAACGCGTCATGACTGTATTCCTGAAAGCATGTCGTAGAGGTTGGCAGCGCTGGATCGTGACACGCGTTGCGTGCCGTGTGTCAACGCGGGTGCCCAAGCCAGTGCGGCCTCGGCCTGGTTGCGGCAAGCGCGTGCCAGCATTGCCGGCGGCGTATCCACGGAATGCCGCTGTTCCAGCACGAGTTCATCGGCGCCGAGTTGAAGCGCGAATGTCGCTCCAGCGGTGGCAGGCCCTAATGTGTTTGCTTGCAAAAGCAGGCGCAGCAGGTCGATCGACGGTTCGGGCGGTAGTGGGCCGATCTTGCAAGCACATTGGATGGTGGTGGCCCCTGCGTCTTCGGTCGGCGAAAACGTCAATATGACGTTGCCAACAACCAAGGTCTGGCATGCGGTCAGCGCTTCGGCATCCGCACCAATTTCCAGTGCGAGCGCCTTTAGCGCGCCAACGTATTTCGGGTCTAATGACATGAAAGGGTCCTCAGGCGTGCGGTTCCAGTCGTTCGTTATGCTCGAACATTCCCGTCAGTTCCGCGGCCCAGGCTTGCGCTTGTTCGCGCAAGCCGGCCAACATCGCGACTACGCGATCGGGGTCCAGCGAGGCCAGGCGCGCGGTCTCGCTGGCGATGACGATACGATCGCCGCGCAAGCCGAGGGTGGCGCCCCGTGTACCTGCCCAGAGGTTATTGGCGTGCAGTAGCAGACGACATACGGCTTCCGATGCTGGTGCCGGCAAGCGAACCACTTCGCATCGCACGACCATGCGGTTTTCGGTGTCGTTTTGAGGATCGGCTTCAAGAGCAAAGTCGATGCGGCGCCCGTCGATCGTCAAGCTTTGCGCTTGAACAAGGGACGATGGATCGATGCCGGGTAAGTGGTGCGCCAATGCCTCTAAGAGGGCAAGATAGGGCGTGTGGACCAAGGGAGTCTCCTACGATGGGGCACGCCGACCTGACGCGCCTCCTTCGTAAGGAACGGGTTTTTACTTATGGTTCCCTTGTATCCTGACTGGCGGCTTTAGTCCTTCTTCGGCCGTTCCTCGAGCAGCAATGCCACGAGGCTTGTCCAGCCGCTTTGATGGGCCGCGCCAAGTCCGCGACCGTTGTCGCCATGGAAATACTCGTGAAACAGCACTAAATCCGCCGCTCGCGGATCGAGGCTGAGGCCCGGATAGGCCTGCATCACGGGCCTTGATCCGGTTTCGTCTTTTCGGAACAAACGACAGAGCCGGTCAGCCAGCGCGTTCGCGATTTCCCTTAGCGAGAGCATCTTGCCTGAGCCGGTTGGATATTCGACACGGAAATCGTCGCCGTAATAGCGGTGGAACTCATATAGCGACTCCACCAGAAGGTAGTTCACCGGCATCCAGATTGGCCCGCGCCAATTCGAATTGCCGCCAAACGTCCGCGTCACCGATTCCGCCGGTGTGTACTCGATGCCGAACGACTCACCATTATGATCGAGCGCGAACGGCGCATGCTCATGAAAGCGCGATAGTGAACGAATACCGTAGTCGGACAAGAATTCCGTCTCGTCAAGCATGCGCACCAGAAGGCGTTTCATGCGATGGCCACGCAGCAGCGATAGCAGTAACGTATTCCCGCGCCCCGGCTCATACCAGCGTGATACCAATTTGGCGAGATCGGGGCGGTGACGCAGAAACCATCGCAGCCGTTCTTCCAGACGCGGCAGTTTGTTGACAGTTGAAGCATCTAGAACATGTACCGCAAACAATGGGCTCAGTCCGACAATCGAGCGCACGCGCAACGGCAGAGAATTGCCATCCGGTAATTTCAACGCATCGTAGAAGAACTGATCACGATCGTCCCACAAACTGATATGGCCACTCGCGGCGCCGTTGATGGCTTCCGAGATATATAAAAAATGCTCAAAGAACTTGACCGAGATGTCAACATACGCCTCGTTGGTCGTTGCCAGTTCAAGGCCGATTCGCATCATATCCAGCGCATAGGCCGCCATCCAGGCCGTGCCGTCCGATTGATCGATCCGGCCGCCGGTAGGCAACGGCGCCGATCGATCGAAGATCTGGATATTATCGAGGCCAAGGAAGCCCCCCTGAAACAAGTTGTGACCTTCGGCGTCTTTTCGATTGACCCACCATCCAAAATTCAACAATAACTTGTGGAAGGTCCGCTCCAGGAACAGTCGATCCGGCCGCCCGGTGAGCTTCATATCCATTTCGTACACGCGCCAGGCCGCCCAGGCATGCACGGGTGGGTTCGCATCGCCGAATGCCCATTCGTACGCCGGCAACTGGCCGTTTGGATGCATGAAACGATCTTGCGTCAGCAAAATCAGTTGCTTCTTCGCGAAATCCGGATCGACGACGGCGAACGCGACTGCCTGGAACGCCAGATCCCACGAGGCATACCATGGATATTCCCAGGTATCCGGCATTGAAATGATGTCGGCGTTCGAGAGATGCCGCCAGTCGCTGTTGCGACCTTGCTGCCGCTCGGCGGGCGGGGTGGGTTGCGAGGCGTCGCCGTTCAACCACCGTTTGACGTCGAAATGATAAAACTGCTTCGACCAGATCAGCCCGGCCAGCGCCTGCCGATGGATCACCTTGCCATCGGCATCGGGCACATTCCTTTGCAACGCCGCATAGAATGCATCGGCTTCCGCGATGCGCTGCGTGAAAACCTCGTCGAAGGACTGGGCGGGAGCGAAGCTGTTCGTCTCTCGCTTCAGTCGCATGCCGATCGTGCGTTTTTCGTGTCCCGGCATGTCCAGGCGCCAGTGCGAGGCCACCTTGCTGCCAAACGCGTCGGCACCTCGCCGCACCGCCTCGGTCTTGCCGTCGATCACGAAATCGTTGATGCCGTCTTTGAACGGTCCCTCGCCAGCATCGCCGAACAGTCGCTCGATATTGGTTTCGTTTTCGCAGAACAACCATTGTGGCGGTGCACCGGATGCGTTCCCGGTCTGGGGTTGCACCGACCACCGGTAGCGGTGCGGCAATTCCGGATTGCGTGCGATAACGGAATCGCCATCGAGGCGGATTTCCGGCTTTGCACGAGCGGTGTCCCATGACCACGTATTGCGTGCCCAGAAATGGGGCAGGACATGCAGCACCGCTGGCCGCGGACTGCGGTTCTCCACCGTCACCCGCATCAGGATGTCTTCCGGCGTGGCTTTCGCGTATTCGATCGTGACATCGAAGTAGGCGTCGTCTTCGAAGACGCCGGTGTCCAATATCTCGTATTCAGGTTGCGTCGGACCTCGCCGGCGATTCTCGTCGACCAGATCCGCATAGGGAAACGTCGCATGCGGATACTTGTACAGCATCTTCATGTACGAGTGCGTGGGCGTGGCGTCGAGGAAGAAGTACAGTTCCTTGACGTCCTCGCCATGATTGCCTTGTTCGTTTGTCAGCCCGAACAGACGCTCTTTCAGGATGGGGTCTTGACCGTTCCACAGCGCGACGGACAGGCACCAATTCATCTGCTCGTCGGCAAACCCGCCAAGGCCGTCTTCGCCCCAGCGGTAGGCGCGGCTGCGCGCGTGGTCATGGGGAAAGCTATCCCAGGCCGTGCCGCCCGGGCTGTAGTCTTCTCGCACCGTACCCCACTGCCGCTCGCTGAGATAGGGGCCCCAGCGCCGCCATGTCGCCGGGGAGGCGGCGTGCAGGCGTTGTCCTTCGGTGGTATCCAGTATGGTCTGTGGTGGTGCGGCGGACATCTTCACTCCTCTGGCAAAAACGACAAGACAAGACTAGATAAACTGGACGGTACTCGCGGCCGAGGGGTGACGCAGCAATACTTCCAGCCGCAGGCGCTCCGCGAGCGACCAGGCCTGGAACGGCGCGCCGCGTGGCGTATGCGGCGCATCGCCATCGGCGATCTCGCTGATGTGCCCGATCCCGGCCGACGCCAAATGGGCGTCGAGCGGGGCGATGAAGCGCCGGCGCGCCTCGTCCGCCACGCGATCGAGGTCCAACTGCGCATGGCCATGCGCATGCACGCGTAGCCAGGCTTCGACAAAAGGACCGGTCAGCCAGGGCCAGACCGTGCCCTGATGGTAAGCGTTGTCACGCCGATCCGGCGGGCCCTCGTAGCGGCCGATGTAGCGCGGATCAGACGCGGCCAAGGTGCGTAATCCCATCGGGGTCCACAAATGCCGTTCGACATGCGCCACGATCGCGCGCGCCGTCGGTAAGTCGACAACCGGATAAGGTAGTCCACCCACCGCGAAGATTTGATTGGGTCGGAGACTGGCGTCGACCCGGCCGGCTTCGCCGTCCGCATCAACGCTATCGTATAGTCCCCGGTCTTGCACGTCGTCCAAAATTCCAGCGACCTGGGAGGTGGCCTCTGGCGCGTCCGGTGCCGGGATGAAACGTCGCGTGAAACTCGCCTGTGCTTGCGCGGCCAACGCGCGCCATTTTGGGACCCATACGCCGACGATGCGTAAGGCGTTGATCCATAACGCCTGGATTTCCACCGGTTTGCCGATCCGCGGGGTAACGGGGCGAACGCCTATGCGTGCGTCCATCCAGGTCAGTTGCGAGCCGGGTACGCCCGCGAACAACAGGCCATCGGTGTCGGCGTGGATGCCGAAGCGTGTGCCGGCGGCATAGCCTTCGACGATCTGCTCCATCGCCCGATGCAGGACCGGCTGTAGCGGATGCACCGACGGATGGGTTGTCCCGGTTGCCGCGGCGCTGGGACCGGGGGCCGCCTGTGACGAACGTGAACCCTTGTTGGTGAGCATTGCCCAAGCCTGCCCGTCTTGCGTACCGCCATCTGGATGGTGATTCAGGAAAGCATGTGCGGCAACGATGAACCAAAGCGACGCATCCACGGCATTGTATTCCGCGGGCGCATCAGGATTGGCGTCATCCGTGAAGCGATTCGGCAGCATCCCGTGATCGACCACGGCAGCCCATTCGCGCAATATTTCTCCCGCGAGCGTGACATTGCCGGTAGCCAACGCGATGCCGCGCAAGGCGATGAACGTGTCGCGCCCCCAGTCGGTGAACCACGGGTAGCCCGCGATAACCGTGGCGCCACCGCCACGCTCGACAATGTAGTGGTGGACCGCGCGCGATAGCGCGGCGAGCGGGTCGCCAAGGGGATAAGGACTCGCGGTGAATACATCGTTCTTGGCGACGGGAGGCGTTTGTCGCGGCGTTTGGGACAAAACATCGGTAATGCGGCTGGCTTGCTCTGCCCGCGCCGTTTGTTCGAGAAAGAGGGCTCGCTGTACATACTCTCGCACACGCACGTCACGGCTGTCCCCGGCGCGTAGCACCATCAAAGCTTGGTCGCCCGGATCGCCAAATGCAAACGTGAAAATACCCGGCGAAGCCAGATCCTCGGTATCGTCCAAGCCACGTAACGATTCGTCATGGTAACGGAACCGATCGAACCATTCCGGATCATGCTGGTAGGTGCCATTGCTGAGCACCGATACCGCCGGCCGGTCTTTGTATGGTCGCCAACTGATGCGGCCGGCCTGGCCGGACGGTGTGAAATCGAATGTGTCGTTGCGTTTATGCAGCGCGTGATAATCGCGTATGCTCAAGAGCGGGCGCACGCGCAACCGGGCACCGGCAAGCACGCCGGTTCGATCGTGCGCCGACCATCTTAAAATGACATCGCCGCTTTG
The DNA here is from genome assembly GCF_034047095.1 of Robbsia andropogonis. NCBI lineage: Bacteria > Pseudomonadati > Pseudomonadota > Betaproteobacteria > Burkholderiales > Burkholderiaceae > Robbsia > Robbsia andropogonis. The sequence goes on from NZ_CP139164.1 coordinate 780,267, forward strand.
CCCCGCGCTGCATACCTCGAAGATGACGCTGTCGCCGTCGTCTGGAAGGCGGCCCCCCTTTGCCCCCGGCTTGGCGGTAGCCGTCGACGCGACAGGGCCCAGCGCGTAGCGCCATGTTGGCCAGGGGGTTGCGGAAAATGCCCGGAGCCGGCGCCAACCGTCGGGGTGTAGCGTATCCGGCGCATAGGCCTGGGTCGTCAGGGCAATGACGTCGCCTTGCGCGGTCTCGATCCATGCCTCGACGCCGTTCATCAGCACCAGACGCCCGGACGGCGGGAGCGATGCGCACAACAACAGTGCGTGATAGCGCCTTGTACGCACACCGTAGCGGGTACCCGACGCAAAACCGCCGAGACCATCCGCTTCCAGCCATTCGTCACCCGATGCGCGGGGATCCCCCGCATCGGGCCGCAGGAGTTCCCATGCTTGCGTGCCGGTTTGCTCAGACTGTATCGGATCCGCTGCCACGTCTGGTGCCTTTACGACCTGCGCCGTGCTTGAGGCGGCGAGGGGCGTTTTACGCTTTCTGCTCGCACTTTTTGCACCCTTTGCGCCACTGCTGTCGTCCGCGGTCGGAACGGCGGCGGATGCGCCATCCGCTGCCGGCGCGGTATCACTGGCGCGTTTCCGCGACGTCTTGCGTTGCCGGGACTCCGTCTCTGTCTTCATTCGCCAATCCTGTCCTCGTCTCTTTGTAAAAGGATATCCGAGCTTGTACCCCGATGTCGCCAAACGAACGAACGGTCGATCAATGGCAGGATGGAGCAGGTTAATTTGCCGGACGCCATCGTTCCGCTTGACGCTCTGGTGGAGTCAGAGGCTTACCGTATCACGGCAAGACCATCGGAATACCCGCCGTGCGCGACGAATCAATCGTTTGTCTTAATTTCCTCTGGATAGCATCTTATAGGCATCGCTGATAAGCTGCCATGAAGCTGCGACACGTTTTACTGTATGCCTGCCCGTCGAATAAAAGATAAGATGCGTGGCAAGTTTTTAAGATGAAACGGGAGCTGTAAAGAAACGTCTACCGTGCGATCAATAAAAACACGTTTAAATAACGTTTCGCGAGAATGCTATGGCGGTTTACAATGTTTGTGCGTTCAGTATCTTCTAAAGTAGTACAGAATGTGTCTTCTCCTGAAAATCGATCCTGCTTGCACGACATCCGATGGTCCATCCGATACCTGATGACGAGAATGCACGATTAGCGGCGTTGCGGGAGTATGGCCTGCTGGATACGCCGCAAGAGGAGGCGTTCGATCGCATTACGCGGTTGACCGCCCGCATCTTCAACACATCGACGGCCCTGATCACACTGGTAGCTGAGAATCGGCAGTATCTAAAGGCCTGTACCGGGTTCACCGTGATGGAGACGCCCCGGGAGATGTCGTTTTGCGCCCACCTATTGCGCCAGCCCGACGTCCTGGTGATATCCGATACGTACGACGACCCGACTTTCCGTCATCATCCATTCGTCACGCAGAACGCGCCGTTCACGCACCCTGCACCGGTGCGTTTCTATGCCGGCGCGCCGTTGCGGGCGCCTGCTGGTCATACGTTGGGGACGCTCTGCGTGCTGGATGCGCAACCGCGAGGTCCGCTATCGGACCTTGAAAAGGGCGTGCTGCGTGATCTCGCCAGCTTGGTGATGGACGAGTTCGAATTGCGCCGCCTGCAACGCGCGGCATCGGATGGCGGTGCGGTCTTTACCGCGCGCGCGGCCCGTTCCAACCATGCGGTTTTGATACTCGACACCCACGGCAGGGTGATCGACGCCAATGCGCGCAGCGCGGCCACGTTTGGTTACGACACGGATGCGTTGCTGGGTAAGCGGATCGACGCGCTGATCAATCACGCCTGGCAGGCGGTGATGGTGTTGCGCATGGACACCACCTGCGTCGGTGAGATGGCGCCGGCCGTCTCACCGACGCAGACCCGCGATTTGCGTGCTACACGGAGTGACGGTACGTCGCTGGCGGTCGAGATGTTCGTCGCGTCTCTGCCGGTGCAGACCGTGCCGATACCGTTCAGTGCGATGGCCCCGGATCAGCCGTCGGAGCGGAATGGTCGGATGGGTTGGGTAGCTCATTCCGATACGGTCGACCCGCATCGCGATGCGGCCCTGGCGACAGCGGTAGACGTGCAGCGCTTCGATGGATATGGTTTGGTGATTCGCGATCCGGCGCGCCGTCGCAAGCTCGAATCGGACTTGTATCGTCTGGCGCGTCTCGATCGCCTGACCGAAATGGCAAACCGCGATGCGTTTCTCGATCGTTTAAACGACATCATCTCGGAACGACGCGCGCCAAGCGACCTGCTGCTGATCGATTTGCATGAGTTTCGCATGGTGGCTGACTCGTGGGGGCCGACGATAGGCGATCAATTGATGCAAGTGATCGCCAACCGTGTACGGGAAATCACGTGTAATCCCGAGGCGGTCGATCATGCGCAGTGCATGGCTGGACGGGTTGGTGAGAACGCGTTTGGCATCTTGTTATGGCCGGTCCCCGAGGGGGATAAGACCGTATCGGCGCAGCAACATCCCGGACGCTCGACAACCAACGTCGCGGAGAAGGCGACGATGATGGGACAGGATTTCCTGGCGCAAGTACGTATCGGCCCTTTGTGTGATCGCTTGATTGCCGCGATTGGACGGCCCGCAAGTGTCCAGGGGCACAGCGTATCCATCAGTGCGTGTATCGGTTCGGCCTCTTTTCCGGCCGATGCGAAAGATGCGAATGAGTGGTTGTCCAACGCGGACCTGGCTTTGTTTCAGGCGAAAGCGTCTGATCCAGCGACCTACCGGTTTTTCGTCCCGTCGTTACGCGAAACGGTGCTGCGACGTCGCATTCTGGAATACGAACTCGGCGAAGCGGTGGAAAACGGGCAGTTGGAATTGTTCTATCAGCCGCAGGTCGATCTTGCAACGGGGGAGGTGCTCGGCGCGGAAGCCTTGCTGCGCTGGCGGCATCCTTCACGGGGGCTGCTCGCGCCAATCGATTTTCTGGATGTCCTCGAATCCACCGCCCTGGCCGCAACGGTCGGGGAACGGATTATCGCCACGGCTTGCGAGCAAGCGGCGCGCTGGCGCAATCGCGGCTTTCCGCAGTTCCGGATGAGCGTCAATTTGTTCGGTCGGCAAGTGACCAGTGGCAATCTGGTGTCGCAGGTCATGACGCCGCTCGCACGCTTCAACTTGCCTCCGGATGCGATCGAGATCGAGTTGACCGAGTCGACCATTCTGCGGCGTGACAGCGTCACGCTCGAGCCGCTTCGTGAACTTCGCAATGCCGGCGTACGGATTGCATTCGATGATTATGGGACGGGCTATGCCTCATTGAGTCTCCTCAAGGATTTCCCGCTGACGCGTTTGAAGATCGACCGCGCTTTCGTGACAAACCTTGTGCATGATGCGGCGGACGCCGCCGTGGTGCAGGCGATCATCTTTCTTGCCAAGCATTTTGGCTTGCACGTCATTGCGGAAGGGGTCGAAACCGAAGAGCAAGCCGTGCGCCTGCGCCAGTTCGATTGCCCGCAGGCGCAAGGCTATCTGTACGGCAAGCCGGTTAGCGCTGAGGAGTTTGAATTGCGGCATCTGCGGATGCCACACGCATTCCCTAGCGAGCCGCAGCATATCCTGACTGTGTAGCGACGGGGCGCGGCGTTCAGCCGGCGGTCCCGATGATGTCGATTGCGCGGGTGGGCACGCTTTCTCCGTCGGGCATTGCGCCGCCACGTCGATATTGATACAACCCGACATTGATCGCACCCGCGGCGAATCCTCCCTCGCAATAGGCAAGATAATATTCCCAGAGTCGGCGAAAGCGCTCGTCGAAACCCATCGTTCGGATGACGGGCCATTTGTCCAGGAAACGCTTACGCCATTCGGCAAGCGTGGCTGCGTAGCTGAGGCCGAAACAGCGTTCTCGCAAGAGCGGCAAGGATACCGCGTCACCCAGCGAATGAAGATGCGATGGCGCCGGCAGCATGCCGCCTGGGAAGACGTAGCGTTGAATGAAGTCGACATCATCGCGGTAAGCATCAAAGCGCGATTCGGCGATCGTGATCACCTGGAGCACAGCGACGCCGCCTGGGCGGAGGCATCGCGACAGCGCGTGGTAGTACGTCGACCAATACGTTTCTCCAACGGCTTCGAACATTTCGATTGACACGACACGATCGAACGTACCCTGCACGTCGCGATAGTCCTGAAGTCGAACCGTCACTTGGTCCATCAATCCGGCGGCCATCACGCGCGCGGTGGTTTCATCGAACTGCGCTTGCGACAACGTCAATGCCACCACATGGCAGCCGCGTTGCGCGAGCCGAATCGCCAACGCTCCCCATCCGCAACCGATTTCGAGTACGCTCTCCCCGCCCTGCAACATCAGCAGACGTTCTATTTCGTCAAGTTTGCGCGCCTGCGCGGCCTCTAGTGTCTGCCGCATGTCTGCTGACTGCCCGGGTGGCACGTCGCATGGATAGATGCCGGACGAGTAGCACATCGATGCATCCAGCCACGCTTCGTAAAAGGCGTTTCCAAGATCATAGTGTTCAGCAATGTTGCGTCGGCTGCCGCACCGCGTGTTTTCACGTCGCTTGTGCTTGCGGTGGTCGGCGAGGCGCCGCCACCAGGTGCCGGAAAGCGTGCCGTCCAGCGCATCACGGTTACGCGCCGCCAAGGCGATCAAGGCAGCAATGTCGGGACTCGACCAGTCGCCGTCGATGTAACTTTCGGCAAACCCGATATCGCCGTCGCGTAGCAGGCGCAGCAGCATGCGCCACCGATGTAACACCAACGTGGCGTGCGCGCCGGGCGTCTGCGGGTCGGCATCGGCGTCTGCTTTTCGCTCCTCCCCATACCGCTCGGATGCGGGGCTATGCGCTACTACTACGCCTTCCGGAGTAATCACTCGCAAGTTTCCCCATTCCAGACGCGCCAACAGGCGTTGCAGGACGGCGGTACCCACGCGTTGCAATAGGCCGCCGCGCCGTGATCGCGGGGAAGGCCCCGCATCCTCTTCGCGGGAGAGCGTGACCTGCCGCGGTTCCAGTGATTTATATCGGGTTGCGCACATGGTGGATGGAATCCGGCTAGTGATGAATATCGGGCATGTCGCGCGTGGTGCCGTCCGCGGCCACGACACTCAATGGTGCAGGTATGCCTGGCAGCGGATGGAACGTTGCACCCTTGCGCCAGATGAACAGGGCTTCCCAGTGGATGCCGGCCACTACCTTCAACGTCAGCAAGGGGTGTGTGAAGAACGTCCGGAGCAACGTGGCGTCACTGAACGTCCGACGGTGCGCGACGTAGGCGGCGTCGAGCATCGGCTTGCCATCGGGGCGTTGGCCTTCACGCCCCTGCAGGCGGGTGTCGATTGCAATCGACAAGCGTGCCGCCGGTGGCGTCACCCGGAAGATATACCGCATTCCGAGCGGCAGAAACGGCGAGACATGGAAGCGTTTGTCACATGTCTGACGGATCAGTTGATCGGCGCCATGGCGATGCGTGGCATCAACGGGGATCACATAGGTGTGTCGTTGGCCAAATGTGTTGTTGACCTCGTAGATGATCGCAATGACGACGTCGGCGTCATCGTAGCAGTAATAGACGGATAGGGGATTGAACGCGTAACCGAGGACGCGCGGCATGCATAACAGTCCAATACGATGGATGCGGCTTGCTGTGTCTGGGTGCGCGAGCATGACCCGCGCGATGGCCTGATCACGCAACGGCAGGGCGCTGCCATCGCCATGATCCCGGTCATGAAATGCAAACACATTGAAGCGGTTACGGGAGAAAAAACGGCAACGGCGGGCCGTTTCGTCCAAGCGATCCAGATCGAGGAACACCGAATACACCCGATAGCGCAAGTTGTGTACCTTGGGCGCATGCCGATGATGTGTGACGATGCCTGTATAGAGCGCGGCATCCTGTCTCATGGCAGGGCCTTTTCGGAAGGCGCCGTAGCAGGGGCGGGGGCCCCAGGGGGCGATAGGACGCAGCTCGGCGCGCTGGGAACGGAAGCGGGCAAGGCGGCACTCGCCGGATCGATGATCGACGGCCCGATGGTGTTCGTGGTACCGGGTTTAGGGATTCCGGTGACAGCGCCTAGCGGGATGCGGCCGGATTCGTTCGCCACCGTCCAGGGGCGACGAACGCCTCCCAATTGTTCGGCCACGGCCAGGCCGGCTTGCAAGCCGTCCTCATGAAATCCAGCCCCGAAATACGCACCGCAATACCAGGTGCCGCGATGTCCCTGCAAGGACCATAACGCGGGTTGCGCCCGAGCGGTCGCCTGATTGAATATCGGATGACTGAAGCGGCGTTCCTGGTACCGCAACGCATCCGCCGGTGCGCGTTGCGGGTTCAACGTGACAAACAAGGGGCAGGCCGGGTCGAGGTGCTGAAGACGGTTCATCCAATAGGTCAGGCAAACGGTCTCGGGGCCATCGGCGTGCTTGCTGTTCTCGGACCGCCCCAGATAATTCCAGCTCGACCACACGGCACGCCGTCGCGGCATCAGCGTTGCGTCGCCGTGCAGCACGACAGTGTTATCGGCGTAGTGAAATGGGCCCAGAATACGTGTTTCCGCCGCATCGGGGTCGTCGAGCATGGCGAGCGTCTCATCGGCATGTGAAGCCATGACAACGGCATCATACGACGCACTATGCCCGTCCGTGCCTTGGATCCAGACCTGGCCGGTCCGCGTGAAGTCGTGCCTGGAGACGTGCGCGGCCGCGCCCCGTTGAGCGATGCGCGAGCCATAACCGGCGGTCAATCGTTTCACATATTCACGGCTGCCTCCCCGTACCGTGCGCCATTGCGGCCGATTCCGCAGCCGGAGCAAGCCATGGTTTTCACAAAAGGTGACGAACGCCTGAGCCGGATAGTCGAGCAATTGCGCCGCCGATGCCGACCAGATCGCGGCGGCCATCGGCAGCAGATGATGATTCAGAAAGGCGTCTCCGTAACCCTGGCTTTTCAGCCAATCGCCAATGCTCATGTCGTTAAAGCGGCCGAGATGACGGGGCGCTTCGTGATAAAAGCGCAGTAGGTCACGGAGCATGGACCAGAATTGGGGCGATACCAGGTTTCGGCGTTGCGCGAACAACGTGTTCAGATTATCGCCGCCATATTCCAGCGCACCATCATCGAATGACACCGATAGCGACATGTCGGTTGCCTGTGTCGGGACATCGAGGTGCGCGAACAGTGCCGTCAAATTGGGATAACAAGGCGTGTTGTAGACAATGAAACCCATGTCTACCGGCAACTGCGCTCTGTGCGCATCCGCGACCTCGACGGTATGGCTGTGTCCGCCGAGGGTAGCGCACTCGTAGACCGTCACCCGATGACGTTCCGACAGCAGCCATGCCGCGCTCATACCGCTGATGCCTGAGCCAATCACGGCGACCCGCAACGGGCGATGCATGGCCGACTGGCCGGGCATTTTTGCAACAGGATGGTTGGACGATATGGCGGTTGAATCGGCGTATGGCACGTGACGTTCTCGCTTGACCCTGTCACTATCTTACATAAACGGTAAGCTTCGCGTAGGGTCGGTAAAGTTGATCCGAAGGCCGGAAAAGTCGTTTTGCGCGACGTCCTGCAGTCGCGAAGTGCCGTCTCACTGCGGTTGGTGTAACAACGGCTTGGCTGAATTTGCAATCGACCGGGTCAGAAACTGCTACGCTTCTCTCTATGTATACGTTCGCATTGCGAGCGCGGATCACATCAAGGGAAAAACATCGTGCGGGTGATCCACTCGCGCGTCCATTACGTAATAGAAGAAGACTATGCAATTTCAGCGTGCGCAAATTCCGCTGCGGCTGGTCGACGGCATTCTGTGGGGACGCAGACGCATGACCGATGTCTGGGTGGCGTTCACCGGATCGCGGGTGCGCGGCCCGAGTTGTTCGGCTATCACGGGCTCTGCATTCAACGTTATCGTGACCACGGCCGGTGTGGGCGAGGTGATGTCTTGAACGACGCGCTAAACATTGCGCCGGGCAGGCCACCGGGCTCGCCTGAACGTCATGCGTGGTTGATCCTGCGGATTGCGGAAAGCGCCGATCGGGCGGCATTTGCGGAATTGTTTGACTATTTCGCGCCGCGCTTGAAAGGTTTCCTGATGCGTGGCGGCAGCCCGCCGGAGAATGCCGACGATTTGAGTCAGGAAGCCATGCTGATGGTCTGGCGCAAGGCGGCGCAGTTCGATCCGGCGCGCGCTGGGGCCGCAACGTGGATCTATACGATCGCACGAAATCTGCGGATTGACGCGGGTAGACGCGGGGTGCTCGAGACGATTAGCGACGACGCGCTCGAGCAGGCCGAAGGACAGGCGGCCGAACATGGCGCGGTGGACGACGTGAGCCGATGGGCGGAGGCGAGCCAGCGCGACGCACGGGTTCGTGAGGCCGTGCAGCGGCTGCCGGACGAGCAGTTGAAAGTGGTCATGATGGCGTTCTTCCACGGTCGGGCACATGCCGATGTGGCGCGCGAGTTGGCTTTGCCCTTGGGCACGGTCAAGTCGCGGTTGCGGCTGGCGACTCAGAAGTTGCGGGGTATGTTGGAAACGTGGGCGGAGTAACGCACCGCGTTGGTCGTACCTGTTGCCTGGATGGATGACGGACGATGTGTGCGATGTACGTTGTGCCGTGTCGCGGAAACGAAAAATGGTGTTTGGCGTGCATTTTTATAATCAGGCGGTTTCAGAGGACATTGTGATGATCGAGCATCATCCTAGCGACGAGACATTGACGCGATTATCGGCGGGCGACCTGGAGGCCGGTCCGGCGTTGGTCGTGGCGACGCATATCGCGCAGTGCCCACATTGCCGTAAGGTGATGCGCGTACTCGAAGGGGTGGGCGGCGCGGCGCTCGATGAGGGTGAACCGGTGCCGTTGACCTCGGATGTGTCGGCGTTGCTGGCCGATCCGGAGCACGCGGCCCGGCAGCGCTTGGTTGGCGCGGAAGGGGGGCGGCGCGGTCAACGTTCCGCGGGATCGGGGGCCGCGATCAAGGCAGGGGGGGCGCCATCCGCGTTGCGTTCAGTGGTTGCGAATGCCTGGCGCGGTAATGTTGCGACGCGTCGTCGAAGCGCGTGGGACGGCCTGACATTGCCTTCACCGCTTTCTGCTTACGAGGCATCGCCTTGGCGCATGGTCGGACCTGGTATTCATTGGGCGCGCGTATTGATTCCGGAGGACACATCGGCGAAAGTGCTGCTGCTGCGTGCGGAGCCCGGGACCGGCTTGCCGCAGCATACTCACACGGGCACGGAATATACCTGTATTCTCCAAGGCGCATTTCAGGATGGCGCGCGCCACATGCAGCTAGGGGATTTGTCCGAGTGCGATGAAACCGAACAACACCGACCAATGGTGAATTCGGGCATCCCTTGTGTTTGCGTGCTGGCGGTGGAAGGCTCTCTGGTGATGGATGGGTGGCTTGCGCGATTGGCGCAACATATCGTCGGACTTTAGACACGGTGGTGAGGCAAATTGAAGCGTGTCTTCAATAATCGAGTAATGATAAGGAGTGCGATATGCTGACGGGGGCGCAAATCGGATCGAATGCGCTCATGGCGTGGGCCGTGTTGGCCGGTGTCATGGGGGTGGCCTGGATCGCGGCGGTACGCACCGGAAATCATGGCTGGATCGACGTGTTCTGGTCATATGGTATTGGTATCGTTGGCGTCGGTGCATCCTTCGTGCCCGTTATGTACGCTATGGCAAGCCCTTCCACGACGGTGGATGCATGGCCGCGTGCCGCGCTCGCCGCGGCGATGGTCGCTGTATGGGCCATCCGGCTGGGCACGCACATCGCGCGCCGGTCCTTGCGTGGCAAGGATGATCCACGGTACGCGCAACTGCGGAAGGAATGGGGCGCTCGCTACCGCATGCATCTATTTGGTTTTTTGCAGATTCAGGCGCTTGCCGGTGTCCCGCTTGTCGTCGCGGTGATGTTGACCGCCGGACGGGCCGTGCCATTCGCCGATTGGCGTGACGGCGTGGGGGTTGTCGTATTTCTTATTGCATGGCGCGGCGAAGCCATCGCCGATTTTCAACTGCGGCAATTCAGCCGTGGTGCGCACGCGGCGGGATCTGTATGCGATGTCGGCCTGTGGCGTTGGTCCAGACATCCCAATTATTTCTTCGAATGCCTTTTGTGGTGTGTGTGGCCCCTGATTGCCTGCGCACCGCTGACCGCGCCGTGGTCGGTGTTGACCCTGCTGGCGCCGCTTCTGATGTACGTGTTGTTGGCCCATGTATCAGGCATTCCGCCGCTTGAGGCCCATATGGCACGGTCACGTGGTGCTGTCTGGAATGCCTACGCGGCGAGGACATCGGCATTTTGGCCGCGTCGTCCGGCATCTTGATGGGCCCTTCGGGTTGCTGCGGATGGGGGTGGTGCGCCACATCACGCTACCGTGTTTCCCACGCGCTTTGTCGCAAGCTTCCGTATCACATTCGTTCGAACGTTCACTGCACGACGGCCAGTCGAGGGCACCTATGAATCCGATAGCGTCACTTATCAATGTTGCGGAACGTTTTCCGCTGCCGGATGCGGTGACGCTTGCCGGTATCGCCTACCTTGTCGATAAAACCGCACGGAAGACCGCGGACCGGTTGGTAGACCCGGCTGAGCGCGATGCGGCGTTCGCGGCGGAGATGAAACGTTTCCCGATCGCGGTGCATACCGACGCATCGCGCGAGCAGCACTACGAGCTCCCTCCGGTTTTTTTCGCTCTTATGCTAGGGCCGCGCCGGAAATACTCTTGCGGCTATTACCCATTACAGCAGGCGACTCATGCACCGGTGCACGCGGATCGCATAGGCGGTTCATGGGCGACCACACCGGGCAACCATGCCGGCGCGCTTGATTCAGAAGCGCCGGCATCCGAGACTGCGCACGAACGGGCCCTGGAACGCGACGACACGGCGCTGCCGCAAGCGGAGGAGGAAGCGTTGGCGCGCAGTTGCGCGCATGCCGAATTGGCGAACGGCCAGCGCATTCTCGAACTGGGATGTGGCTGGGGTTCACTGACGATCTGGATGGCGCAGCACTATCCTGACGCGCGCATCACCGCAGTATCGCATTCGGCATCGCAGCGTGAGTATATCGAATCCGTATTGGCGACGCAGGGTTTGCTGAACGTGGAGGTCATCACCGCGGACATGAACGATTTTCAGGTAGACGAGCAGGTGCCGCGGTTCGATCGCGTGGTTTCGGTCGAGATGTTCGAGCATATGGCCAATTGGCGTGGGCTGCTCGAACAAGTGCGACAATGGCTCGTGCCAGGAGGCAAGTTGTTCCTTCATGTTTTCACGAATCAGGGCGCGCCGTACCGCTTCGATCACACGGACCAGAAGGATTGGATCGCGCAACATTTCTTCACCGGGGGAATCATGCCCAGTCACACGATGATCGCCCAGTTCGATGACTTGTTCGAGTTGGAAAAGCAGTGGCGCTGGGATGGTACGCATTACGAGCGCACGGCGCGTGACTGGTTGGCGAACTTTGATCGGAACAGTGATGCGATCGACGGCGTATTGCGTGATGTGTATGGCACCGATGCGGCGCTGTGGAAACGTCGCTGGCGCTTATTCCTGTTGTCGACGATGGGCTTGTTCGGGCATCGCAATGGTAGCCAGTGGGGCGTGTCGCACTATCGCCTGGTCAGACGGGAAGGGTGATCGCGAGATCGCGCAACACGGCGCCGGCCTGGCCCTCGATTTTCAGCGATAGCAACGCATCGGCGCGCGTGTGACCCACATTGAGCGCCGCGAGGGGGATACGGCGCTCGGCCGCGGCAACGGCGAACCGATAGCCCGAGTACACCATCAACGACGATCCGATGATGAGCAGTGCGTCGGACGCGTCCAGCGCCGTCCTGGCTTCACGGACACGTTCCGGGGGAACGCTTTCACCAAAGAACACCACGTCGGGTTTGAGCAGGCCACCGCATCCGGCATGATCTGGCACATCGAATTGCGCAAAAGTGGCAAGCTCGAGATCGGCATCGCCGTCCGGTGCGCCGGGCGCGTCCAGGGTCGCGAAATGCGGGTTGCGTCGCGCCAGCTCGTCCTGCACGTCGGCGCGGGGCAGTCGCTGCCCGCATTTCAGGCAGCGCACGCCGTCCAGGCGTCCATGCAAATCCACCACGTGCGTGCTTCCGGCAGCTTGATGCAGGCCATCCACATTCTGCGTGACCAGTAAGGATAACCTATCGTCCTGCTCCCAACGCGCCAGCGTGCGGTGGGTGTCATTGGGAACCGCCGCGGCCAAATGACGCCATCCGATCATGGCGCGTGCCCAGTATCGCCGCCGCGTGGCCGGTTCTGCCGTGAACGCCTGCAACGTAATGGGCATCGGCCGTTTCCACGCGCCATGGCGGTCACGATAATCGGCAATACCCGATTCGGTGCTGCATCCCGCGCCGGTAATGACGAAGACGCGGCGATGCGCCCGCATGAATACGCGCAATTGTTCGCGCATGGTTTCCAGCGCCGTCGCGGAGGGCGCATCGGGTGCAAGCGCTTCAATGGCGGGCGTGCCGATCGGAGGGGTATCAGTCATTGCGCATCCGTGCCTGCGCGATATTGCTGTTTTCCGGCACCGAGTGCGTAAGCCAGACATTCCCGCCGATGGTCGAATTCCGGCCGATCGTGATGCGCCCGAGAATGGTCGCACCGGCGTAGATCACGACGCCGTCCTCGACAATCGGGTGTCGCGGAATACCCTTGATCAAGGCGCCACTGTCATCCTCGGGGAATCGTTTCGCGCCGAGGGTCACATGCTGATAAAGACGGACGTGTTCCCCGATGATGGCAGTCTGACCGATGACGACGCCCGTGCCGTGGTCGATGAAAAAACTGCCGCCAATCCGCGCCCCCGGGTGAATATCGATGCCGGTCGTCGAATGCGAGATTCGTGAGATCAGGCGTGCGATGAAATGGGCCCCGAGGTTCCATAGTGCATGCGCGATCCGGTGGTAGATGATCGCAATCGTGCCGGGATAACACAGCAAAACTTCCGAAATACTGGCGGCGGCCGGGTCGCCGGCATAAGCGGCCCGTACATCGCTGACCAGCAACGCGCGGATGGTGGCCAACTGCTCCGCGAACGTCTCGGTGATCTCACCCGCGCGGATGCGACAGGTTTCCGGGTCTGGCTGCGCATCTTCGGTAAAGAGCAAGCCACGACGGATCTGCTCATTCAGCACGCGCAAAGCATTACTCAATGTCGCGCCAACAAAAAAATCGATATCGCGATCGGTGAGGTCGGTGCGTCCATAGTGCGTCGGGAACAATGCGGCGGCGAGGGCTTCCATCGTATCGCCAATGGCGGTCCGCGACGGCAATTCGCGTACGCTGCCGCGATGTCGGACGTTATGCGTCGACTCCCTCGAATTGCGCAGTGCGGCAACGATATGGTCGAGCGGCAAGCGATCGTCCCTTCGCTCGGAGATGTCTCGCGTCCCCGTGCCGATGAGCGGCTCCTCCGGCGTTGGCGAATCACCGTCACGGGCCAGCAATCCGCCGGGTAGGAGCGACGTGGTTTTGACACTTTCTTTCATACGTGTTGCATAAGGAAAGGTGGTAATGCGTTGTCATCGGCGCGGGCGGCACGGGACCTGTTGCGTACGTAGCCCCACTTATTCGGGTCCAACCCTTTACGCGAACGTGTCCAGCGGCCATGAGGAATGGGCCGCATCATCCGGTGCTTTCGATCATTTTACTGCCGGCCGACAAGTCGTGCCGGACCATTGCTCCACAGCCGCTTCGTCGTCGGTTGCACCAATATCAAGTTTCGTGAAGGCAGCGATCCGACCTCGCGTTACGCGGCGCGTATAACGTGCGTCGCATTGACGCACCAGGCGTGTATCTTGCGTTATCCTTGTGATGCAAAAGTATTTGTTTCTTTCAAAAGAATCATATTGTTATGGTGTTGTAACGGGGTTTAAGCGGGAATTTTGTGCTGGCAAAGGTAACGTGACGTGCGGCGGCCTGTCGCGTCGTCCTGGTGCGCGACATCTGGGATGATGTTGATAGCTTTCCCACGCCAGAAAAATAACAGACGTGCAAGTGGGGGCCTGCGTTCTAGCGCGGCAGTCCGGGCATGCATGACGCACGACTTGCCGGGCGATCGAACCCGGGTTTCCCCGTACAACAAACGGCTCTATCTTACAAGGGTTGCCCGATTGTCAGTGACAGGCCCTAAGGACGCATCATGTCGGTGAATTTCAGTGCGGTGGATCTCGCCCGCTTCCAGTTCGCATTCACGGTTTCGTTTCACATCATTTTCCCCGCGCTCAGTATTGGCCTGGCGAGCTTTCTCGCGGTGCTGGAGGGGGTCTGGCTGAAGACCCGCAACCCGATCTACAAGGACATGTTCATGTTCTGGTCGAAGGTATTTGCGGTGGGTTTCGGCATGGGTGTGGTTTCGGGAGTGGTGATGAGCTACCAGTTTGGAACGAACTGGGGCGGATTTTCAACATTCGCCGGGCCGGTTACCGGGCCGTTGCTGAGTTATGAAGTGCTGACGGCCTTCTTTCTCGAGGCGGGCTTCCTCGGCGTGATGTTGTTCGGCTGGCATAAGGTCGGCCCAAAGGCGCATTACGCCGCCACGCTGATGGTGGCCATCGGCACGCTGATCTCGACATTCTGGATTCTGGCGTCCAACAGCTGGATGCAGACGCCGCAGGGCTACGAGATCATCAACGGCCGTGTAGTCCCGACGGACTGGTTCAAGATCGTCTTCAATCCGTCGTTCCCATACCGCCTGTTCCACATGGCGATCGCGGCATTCATCGTGGCGGGCCTGGTCGTGGCAGCCAGTGCCGCCTGGCACATGCTGCGGGGCCGCCAGGACCCGGCAATCCGCAAGTCTTTCTCGATGGCGCTATGGCTGTTGTTGATCCTGACGCCGATTCAAGCGGTCGTTGGTGATGCGCACGGTTTGAACACGCGTCAGTACCAGCCGGCGAAGATCGCGGCAATCGAGGGGATATGGGATACGGAGCGGGGTGTCGCGCTGAACCTCTTTGGTATTCCGGACATGGAAAACGAAGAGACCCGGTACCGCATTGCGGTCCCGCACCTGGGCAGCCTGATTCTGACGCATGAGTGGAACGGCGAAATCCGCGGCCTGAAGAGCTTCCCGAAGGAAGACCGTCCGAACTCGACATTGATCTTCTGGACGTTCCGCGTCATGGCCGGTCTCGGGATGCTGATGATTCTGATGTCGATCGTTGGCCTGGCGATGCGCAAGGGCGGCAAGATTTATGCGGCGCGCTGGTTCCAGCGCTGGGTGCTGTGGATGGGCCCTACTGGCTTTCTGGCGTTGTTGGGCGGCTGGATCACGACCGAAGCCGGTCGCCAGCCCTGGGTCGTGTATGGCGTGATGCGTACCGTGAATGCGGCATCGCCAAACAATGTCCAGGCGATGGGCATATCGTTGATGATGTTCGTGATCGTCTACTTCCTCGTATTCGGTATGGGTATCTACTACATCCTGAAATTGATCCGCACCGGTCCGGCATTGCCGATGGCCAGTGACCGTGAGAAGTCGCACCAGTGGGGCGATGATGGCCGGGGAGATCATGCCCAGACTGCCCGCCGGCCACTGTCCGGCTCTAACGAGTCGATTGAAGCGCACTGATCGCAGCCCTCGCGAATAAAGAGCAAGCAAATGGATATCACTTTTATCTGGGCGGCGATCATCGCGCTTGGCGTATTCATGTATGTGGTGCTGGATGGCTTCGATCTGGGGATTGGCATTCTGTTCCCGTTCTTTCCGGAGCACCACGACCGCGACGTGCTGATGAATACCGTCGCGCCAGTGTGGGACGGCAACGAGACCTGGCTGGTGCTGGGGGGAGCGGGCCTGTTTGCCGCGTTTCCGGAAGCGTACTCGGGCATTCTGTCGGCGCTGTACCTGCCGCTGATCTTCATGTTGATCTGCCTGATCTTCCGCGGTGTCGCCTTCGAGCTGCGTGCCAAGTCGCGCCGTACGCGTAACCTCTGGGATCTGGCATTCATACTGGGCTCGGCGGGTGCGACGTTCTTTCAAGGTATTGCGCTGGGCGGCTATCTGTCCGGCATCAAGATGGAGAACGGCGCGTTTGCCGGTGGGGCGCTGGATTGGTTCACCCCGTTCAGCCTGTTCTGTGGTTTCGCTTTGCTGATCGCGTATGCGGTATTGGGCTGCGCTTGGCTTATCGCGAAGACCGATGGGGATTTGCAGCGCAAGATGTATCGCCTGATGTTGCCGCTGACGGTGCTGTTGTTGGGCGCGATCATCATTGTCAGTATCTGGACCCCGTTGGGCAACGATCTGATCGCCAACCGCTGGTTTGCGATGCCGACATTGCTGTACTTCTCTCCGGTGCCGATCTTGACGCTGCTGTGCGTGTGGGCAATGCGCATATCGGTCAAGAAGCGTCACGACCGCATGCCGTTTGTCTGGGGCCTGGCGTTGATCTTCCTGTGCTACACAGGGTTCATTCTGAGTCTGTGGCCGAATATCATTCCGCCGTCGGTCTCGATATGGGATGCCGCCTCGCCGCATTCGAGCCAGCTATTTGCGTTGATCGGCGTGGTCATCGTGTTGCCGATCATTCTTGTCTATACGACCATGGGATATTGGGTGTTCCGCGGCAAGGTGCGCCACGATGACCCCGGTTATCACTGATCCAGACGTGATGTCGGACGTGACGCCGTCCGTTACCCTGTGGTGTTCGACGCCTGGCGTGCTCTCTACAGATTCACTATTCTCTTTCGCTGACAGGTGATGCCATGAACCGTAACATGCCTTGGCTGGTGGCCATTCGTAGACCGTTCCAAGCGGATGTGGGTACGCGGGGTCCGCGGGCGGCGGATGGGAAGGCACCGCGTGCCAAGCATCCGATGCTGTGGTTCGTGATGCTGTATGGCGGTGGCGTTGGCGTGACCCTGGTGGTGGCGATGATTTTCCATGTCCTGGTTTTTTCCGCTGCTTGAGCACCAGGGCAAAGTCATCGATAAGAGGTGACGATAACCGTACAACGCGTGGCAAGTCGCCCGGGAGGGCGGCACACAGGCCCGCAGGCATTCTCCACCTTGTCGCTTATCGCGTCGTCCCTATCGCATAATTCGATTCGATGGCGTGCAGATACGCTGTCAGCGCGCGCTTAATCTCTCGTAGATACACGCTCGCTTTTTGCAGGTTGCCCTTTGCCGCGCCGAGTCGGATCTTGAGGCTGCCTACCGCGAGCGCATTGATCATCTCGGCATAGACTTGACGTTCGGCCGGTTTCGCATCCGGTACCCTGGCATCGATCACCGCCCGCAAATTGCGAATACCTTCTTCGTGATCCTTATCATCCTTTGGGCATTCCACGAAGATGACCAGACAGTCCGGATTTCTCTCGAAGTAGTCAATTACAGGGCTGACCAACGCGTTGATCACTTCGGCAGTGGAGAATGCCCGCCATTGCGCGGTTGTGATTTGCAACGTCGTGGCGTGGATTTCCTCCAAAGCCGCATCGTGACGATCGCGTAAGGCCAGCACCAGCGCTTCTCGATCCGGGAAAAAGTGGTACATCGATCCAGTGGGGGTTGCCGCGCGCTTTGCGACCTTGTGCATCGTCACACCCGATACGCCGGATTCGACGATCAACTCCGCCGCAGCATCCAATATTGTCTCGAATCGTGCCTTGCCGCGCGCGCGCTGCGGTATACGCGCCGCTGTGGCCGGCTTGACGTCTTCCGCTTGCGTACTGGGCACTGCTGCTTTTTCAACCATTTTCCCTTCCCGATGTCTTGATCGTGCCGATTGGACGACGTGCTCGAACGTCGATGCCAGCAACAATTATCCGCGATTTCGACTGCGTCGACGGATGTTTGGCCCAGACGTGGCGTGGATATGGACAAAGCGGTTACGGCGCCGTGGTCCGCCGGCGTTCTGTCGTTTTTTCGCCAGTCGCCCTCTTTATCGAATTGTATTAGACAAATTTATCTAGAAATAACATAATAGACAAAAATATCAACTAATGCGCCGCTGTCGACGCTACGACACGCATCGCGAGCATGCCTTGAAAACTTTTCCTGATCTGATCGTATGCGGGTGTAGTGACACGGTATATCGCCGCCCGGTGCTGCGGCATGGCGAGTCATACGTGTGTCAGTCGTGTAATGCGCCGTTGTTTCGGCGGCCGGGCATTTCGATGGATGCGTGGCTGGCGCTGTCTGTTGCAACCGCCGTCGCTTTTTTTATCGCCAACGTCTGTCCGGTAGTCCGCATCGGGTTCCAAGGCGCATTCAATGATGCCACGCTCGGGGCTGCCGTCTGGGCGCTCTGCCAGGACTATACGGGCGTGATCGCGATTCCGGCGGCGTTTGCCGCCATTGTCGCGCCTGCCACCCAGATCGCTCTTTTGACATGGGTGCTTTTTCACGCGCGGCAGGGCCGGCTCGCCCCTGGTTTTGCGCGTGCGATGCGCGTTATCGCGGCCATGCGTCATTGGAGCATGGTTGAAGTGGCCTTGCTCGGCGTGTTCGTGACGATGATCAAGCTTTCCGCCACGCTGCATGTCCAGCCGCTTTCTGGCGTCTGGGCACTGACCATGTCGATGATCGGTTTGACCGTTATTGCAAATCGGGACATGCACGCAGTGTGGTCGCTGGCGGAGCAACGCTCGCGGCCTCTTGATGACGGAGCGTGATGGTGTCTCTCGCACGCGCGCAAGCATTCGGCGTAGTGGCATGCCATGGCTGTGGCCTTGTGTGTGAGGACGTGTTGGATCACACGCCTTCGGCGGCCTGTCCACGGTGCGGTGCGACCTTGCACCGCCGCAAGCCGGCCAGTGTGGCGCGGGCAACGGCCTTTCTTTTGGCGGCGATGGTTTTCTACATTCCTGCAAACCTTTACCCGGTGGTGTACACGGAACTGCTGGGAGAAGGGACCGAAAATACCATCCTCGGTGGAATCATCGATTTCTGGACGTCCGGGTCGCACGCGCTGGCTTTATTGATTTTTATTGCCAGCGTTGCGGTGCCATGCGGAAAGTTCCTGGTGTTGGGCTTGTTGCTAGTGAGCACTCGCGGAGGCAGTTCGCATGCGCTGAAGGAGCGGACCACGCTGTATCGACTCCTCGAATTGATTGGTTATTGGTCGATGCTCGATGTTTTCGTCGTGGGCTGGGGCGCTGCCATTGGCAATTTCGGCGCATTGAGCGCGGCCGCGCCCAGAATCGGCATTCTCTTTTTTGGTCTGGTTGTGTTGCTGACGATTCTTTCCGCCATCAGTTTTGATCCTCGCTTAATTTGGGACCGTCAACGTAATGAATGACCCTTTGAACGGCACACCGGAACCTCCATTACCCGCGTCTCGACACCGCATTCCAGTATCGGTTGTCTGGCTCGTTCCGGCAATTGCCGTATTGATTGGCATATCGATGCTCGTTCACGGTTTGATGACGAAAGGCCCGGTTATCACCATCTCGTTTCGCACGGCGGCTGGATTAACGGAAGGGAAGACCGCCGTGAAGTACAAAGATGTGACGGTCGGCACGGTGTCATCGGTGGATCTCAGCGATGATGGAACCCATGTGATTGCGAAAGTCGCGCTCACCAATAGTGCGCGTAGCCTGGCAAATGCGGAGACGCGTTTCTGGGTTGTACGGCCGCGCATTGGTGCCGGCGGGGCATCGGGCATCGATACGCTGTTATCCGGTTCCTATATAGGCGTTGATAAAGGGACATCCAGTGAACATCAAACCGATTTTGTGGGTCTCGAAACGCCACCCTCGGTGATCAACGGCACCCCTGGGCGCTCGTTCTCGCTACGGACAGATGAATTGGGCTCCATTGACGTCAACTCGCCGGTTTACTATCGACATATTCAAGTCGGCCGCGTCGCGTCCTATCAGCTCGATGACGATGGGAAACACGTCAGCCTCCAGCTCTTCATCGATGCTCCGTACGACCGATTCGTTACGGAAAATACACGATTCTGGAACGCCAGCGGTGTCGATATCTCATTGAATGCGACCGGCCTGAAAGTCAATACGCAATCGCTTGCAACCGTCGTGACCGGCGGCATCGCTTTTGCAACACCCGACGACGGCGGTGGCAGTCCGAAGCCAATGTATTTCCTGGCCAAGGATCAGCAAGCCGCGATGGAGCCGCCCCACGGACCACCCGTACATTTCGATCTGCTTTTCGCGCAATCACTGCGGGGGCTTGTCGTTGGTGCGCCGGTCGTCTTTTCGGGTAGGGAACTCGGCGTTGTCACGTCGGTCGATCTCGACTACGACGCATCGAAAAAGCGGTTCCCGACATTGGTTGGTATCGACGTTTATCCTAAAAAACTGGGACGTGTACTGGCGAAACTGCCAAAATTCGACGGCGCTGCCGACCAGCAGGCGCTGCATTTCCTGAGCATCTGGGTGCAGCATGGGCTGAGGGCGCAGGCCAAGGCGGGTAATTTGCTGACGGGGCAACTCTATATCTCGCTGGATTTCGTGCAGAACGCCGCACCGGTAAGCTTCAATCCTCAGATGCAGCCGTTATATCTTCCGACGATTTCAACCGCCGGGGTGGACCAACTCGAAGAAAAACTGAATCACGTCGTGGATAAGATCGACAAGATTCCTTTCGACACCATCGGCTTGCAATTGAGTGCCAACTTGTCGAGCCTGGATGCCACATTGAAGCAAGTCAACGGGCAGTTGTTGCCGGAAACCACGCGCACGATGCAGCAAGCACAGGGGGCCTTGGGTAATGCGCAACAATTCCTCTCGCCGGATTCGCGATTGCAGCAAAACATCAATCAAGCATTGGAAGAGGTACAGCGCTCGGCGCAGTCTGTACGCAGCCTTGTCGATTACTTGAATCGTCATCCGGAATCCTTGCTTCGAGGCCGCCGCGGCGACACAGACGACGCATCCGCGAGCGACAGGATATCCGCCGCTGCAAAGGGAGCCGATAAATGAGATACCTCTCGCCAATCGCAGCGTCGTTGTGCATCGGGTTGGGTGCCTGCGCGTCAGCGCCGGTCCATTACCACACGTTGCTTGCACCAACGTCGACTGAAAACAGCGTGAACAAAAACGCCAATCTGCTATTGACGGTGTTGCCCGTCATCGTGCCGCGACAATTGGATCAAAGCAATTTTGTCGTACGCACGGGTGCCAGTGGCGTCCGGATTCTGGAAGATGAACAGTGGGCCGCGCCTTTCGCCGATGAACTACGGCAGGCGTTCGCGACGCTGCTAGGCGCCCGTCTTGGCTCGCCCGATGTGACGGGGTTGCGATACCCACAAGGTGTGCCGGTCATTTCGGTGACAGTACGTATTCAGCGCTTGGATGCCTGGGTGGGGCGTGAGGTGCAGCTCGACGCCAGCTGGAGCGTGACGTCATCTCAAAAAGGGCGCGATACACCGATTCTCGGGCATGCCTTGATCGAAAAATCCGCCCCCGGAAGTTATGACGGTCTGGTCCGTGCTGAGCAACAGGCGGTTCATGATGTGGCGTTGCGGATAGCAGACGATATTGTCGCGGCGCGTTGGTGAGCTTCGTTGCCGGGTGATCCCGCTTCATTCCGGCCGATGCGGTGGTCGTCGTGAACGCGGACCTCGCCGCAAAAAAGAGTGTGCGAGGCATTGCTTTACTGGACAAAATTGTCTAATATTTAATTAGACAATTTTGTCCAGTAAAGGCCTGCTTTCCCAGGCGACAAGCCGGACCCGAACGTGCGCATGCGGGATTGAAAAGACGCTGAGTTGCGCGCGAGGTTCTCCTCCTAAACGGTGGCGCAAATGAATACTGTCGAGTCAACTGGTGACAATGATGGCAAATCCTCGTTAGTAGACTGGTTGCTGAACTTCCCGCCGTCGCTGGCGAAGCGGTCGTCGCCAGCGACGGCGGGGTTTTTCGCCGTATCGAGATCAACAGCGGCGAAGGCGTATGCGTCGCTTGATCGGGTGGATCTGTCGCTGGATCGCCGTGGGCTGCTGGTAAATAAAAGCGTGTGACGCGCATCAGCGATTGGCATTTGCCTGGCCTATGACCCATGGCGCATACGCACTCGTATCGCTTTTTGCATGGTATGCCCGGCGCCCAATCGCTGCCTTGCAACGTTTGGCGCTGCAATCCAACGGTATGGTTGAAATGCCGTGAGGAAGAAGCCGCGTGCGTTCGTTCGTCGGCAAGATCGGGGACCGCGCGGAAACACGTCGAATATTGCCACACGAATCGTGTAAAACGTGTCCTTCCATCCCGCGTTTGGTAACAGGATCTGACGAATCGCGTAGAATTCGGGGATGACCCCATATTATTTCTGTTTTTCCCACTGCGCCAATATCGGCGGACAGTACACGCGCGCCGTCGCGCTGCCTTCGGTGAAGGTGGTCAGCGCATGAAACCCCCAAAACGTCTCGTTCCGCTGGTCGAGGAAGGCCTGATAGACGAAGTGCTCAGCCAATTGATGAGCGGCAAGGAAGCGATCGTATACGTGGTACGTAGCGGCGATTCGATCCGGTGCGCAAAAGTGTATAAAGACGCCAAGCAGCGTAGTTTCCGGCAGGCTTCGTCCTACCGCGACGGCCGGAAAGTACAAAATAGCCGCCAGGCCCGTGCGATGGAAAAAGGGTCCCGGTATGGTCGCCAAATGCAGGAAGAGGCTTGGCAAAGTGCCGAAGTCGACGCGCTGTTTCAACTCGCCAACGCAGGGGTACGTGTCCCACAACCCTATATCTGCAGCGATGGCGTATTGTTGATGGAGTTGGTTGTCGACGCCGATGGTAATGTCGCGCCCCGTCTTAACGATGTCGATATGACGGAAGCGCGTGCGATCGACTTGCACATGATGTTGCTCAGGCAGGTAATTCGCATGCTGTGTGCGGGCATCGTTCATGGCGATCTGTCTGAATACAATATTCTGCTGGCGGCAGACGGTCCGGTCATCATCGACTTGCCCCAGGCGGTCAATGCGGCGGGCAATAATGAGGCGGGGCCCATGCTGGAGCGTGATGTTGCGAACCTCGCCGACTATTTCGGCCGGTTTGCGCCGTCACTGCTTGCCACCGAATACGGTAAGGAAATCTGGGCATTGTTCGAGGCCGGCCAGTTGACGCCGGACGTACCGTTGACCGGCAAGGTCGAGGCGGATACGACGCCAGTGGATCTGGAAGGCTTGATGGAAGAGCTGGAAGAAACCCGATTGGAAGAGGAAGCCCGGATTCGACACGAGGATGCGCTGCGCGCCGGTTGACTGAGGGGCAGCGCAAGCCGGTTGTCCGACGACGCGCGTCATGGCATCAAGTGCTTTGCCAGTTGGCTCACCTAGCGGTGCCGTTCAAGCTTGCGACCTAGAAGACGCACGCCACACGATCATGTTTCAGTATGTTGGAGATCCATCCGTGCGACGTGCCGCCGGGAGGCTACTTCCGGCGGTCCAGCAACCGCCATGTGGCAAAACACGCGGACACGGCAAGCAGTGCGACGCCCTCCCAAAGATTGATGCGTACGCCGTCCGCCTTGGCGAGCGTCGACGCGGTATCGAACAGGCCAGCGCCTAACAGCAGCGCACCGTACACGAACAATAATCCCGCGACGAGTATTCGTAGATCGAACAGGCCACGGGAGCCGCTGCCGCCGTCAGCATCGTCGGCGCGGGGTTGTGCCACGTGAACCGGATTGCGTATTGGCTTGTTCATAATGTAGCTCTCCAGTAGATCAGTATCAGTGAGGCCGCGAGTGCCATCGCCAAGACAATTGCGCCGAGTACCGGCGGGGAGCGATACCACGTGGTCATGTGCATCGCCTCGGCTGCGTCAGGCGAATTCGGATCGGGGAGCCCCCATACCAGGCCCTTTAACTCCGAGAGCGGGCGCGGCCGTGTGAACAGACTCACCGCCACGGTGACAACCGACGTGCAGATGAATGCCGCGATGGCGCCATAGAAGTTGGCCATCTGCTCGCTGAAATGCGCCGCATCAATAACGCCGCCTTGATGGAAGTAGGCAATATGCGGTGCCGCGATGTGGGCCAGCGCGGCACCGGCAGTGCCGGCCAACATACCCCAGAACGCCCCCATCCCAGACGTTCTTCGCCAAAACAAACCGATGATAAACGCCGTGAAAAGTGGCGTATTGAAAAATGAAAACAGCATCTGCATGTAATTCTGGATGTTGTTGTAGCTCGCCGCGATAAAGGCGGTGCCCATCGTGACGATAATGCCGCCTGCGGTTGCCACACGCCCGACCTGCAAGTAGTAGTGATCGCTTCGCGCCTTGGCAATGTAAGGTTTCCAGAGATCGTAGGTGAATACCGTATTGAAGCCGCTGATATTGGCGGCCATGCCGGCCATGAAGCCGGCCAGCAGCGCCGTGACCGCCAGACCAAGGACGCCGTTGGGTAACAAGCGTTGCATCAGTTCTGGAATGGCCTGATTGAAAGACGGCCCGCTCGGCGTACCCAATCCTGGAATCATCGCCAACGCGACCATTCCAGGGACCACCGTGAATAGAGGCAAGATGAGCTTTGGAAATGCGCCAATGATCGGCGTGCGTCTTGCCGCGTTTAAGCTACTCGCGGAAAGGGCACGCTGCACCTCGGCGAAGTTTGTCGTCCAATAGCCAAAGGCGAGCAGAAAGCCTTCGCCCATCGCCAGACCTATCCAGTCACCCAGGGGGTTGCGCCAATGTCCGACCTGCGTGCCCTCCCAGGTCATCGTATGCTCGGGGCTCGGCATTGCCGCCGCCACGGCGTGCCAGCCGCCGACATGGTGCAGGCCCAATGCAACGATTGGGGCGAGGCCTGCCAGGATCACAAAGAACTGCAGGACCTCGCCGTACATTGCGGCGGACAAACCGCCGAGCAGGATATACAACAAAACGAACGCGGCACCCAGCGCAACCGATACGATCAGAGGCCATCCAAGTAGACGCTCGATAATCAACGCAAGCGCGTACAAGTTGATGCCGGCAATCAATATCTGGCCCACAGCGAATATCAGGGCATTCAGCAGGTGGGTGGACGCATTGAAGCGTCGTCGCAGATATTCCGGCACGCTATGCATACGTGACGAATAGTAGAAAGGCATCATCACCACGCCCAGGAACACCATCGCCGGGATGGCGCCGAGCCAGAAGAAATGAACGGCTGCTGCCCCATACTGCGCACCGTTGGCGGCGTTTCCAAGAATTTCGAGCGCGCCCATGTTTGCCGAAATGAAAGCGATACCTGTAATCCATGCGGGCATCGACCGCGCGGATAAAAAGAAGTCGCTCGACGTCTTGGTGGCGCGATTTGCCAGCAGGCCAATGACGACGATCACCACAAAATAGATGGCGAGAATCGTGTAGTCGAGAAAATTGAGATGCAAAATGCCGATATGACTTGAGGACATGAATGCCCCTCCTGTTATAAGCGATCGCGGCCGGTTGTGGATCGATGGTTCAGCCACGCCGTTACCTCGGCACGTATGATCATGTACGGCCGGTAACGATATTTCACTATGCCACGCGGATCAGGGGTCGTTTTGGACCGAACCAGATCGTGTGATGGTGTGATCAGGCCGCCTTGCCGAGGCCGGCGGCGCTTGCATGCAATGCCATGAAATCGCGCGCGTGCGTGGCGAGTGTCGCGCTGTCATCCCATAAGTTGCGCCAGATCGCGAGGTCGACCGATAGGCCCTTCGATACTACGGCCGACGAGAAGCTTTCGAAGGTGATCGGGCCGCGATAGCCGATTGTCGCCAGGGCATGAAAGAACGTCGCGAAATCAAGATGCCCCGAGCCGAGAAAGCCACGATGATTTTCGCCGATATGGACATACCCAAGCTTGTCACCGCAGGCGATGACCGGCGAGAAAAAATCGGCCTCTTCGATATTCATGTGATAGATATCGAGATGTACCTTGAGATTGTCGGCGCCGACCTGCGCAATCACTTCAAGTGCTTGCTCCGTCGTATTGACCACGTTGCTTTCGTAGCGATTCACCACCTCCAATCCAAGCGTGATGCCGAGGCCCGCCGCCTTGTCCGCCACGCGCTTCAGCGATGACACGACGTTGCGCCGACCTTGCGCGCTGACAGGTCGAGTGTATTTGCCGAATGCGCTGTACAAACCGCCGCAAAAATATTTCGAACCCAAGCTGTGGGCGATGTCGAGACTACTCTCGAGCAACGCCACCCCGCGCGCGACAACTTCGTGATCATCGCTGGACACATCGGCATCGAACGCGAGGCCGCGCGAGCATGCTACTTCGATGCATTCACGTTCCATCAAGGCTCGCGTTGCCGCAACGTCAAGAACCGACGTGTCGTGTAAGGAAAATTCGACGAGACCGTAGCCTGCCGCCTTGCTTCCCTTGACAATTTTCTCGACTGATGGGGCGGTCAAATCACCGGCCCACACCAATGCATGCACTCCCAAGGTATTCATTTTTGTCATTGCTCCTCCATGTTGTTGAATCGGGCCGGATCGGCACCCTCCACCAATGCGCGCACACCGTATTTTGTGCTTTTTGCGACAACTTTTGCTTTATTATTACGCAAAAGTCGGAGTCGCGTAGGAGGTGACATTGGAGCAACGGAGCAGTGAGGGTCATGCGTTGGCGTCCCCAGACGGACCAGGGACCGTTTTGGCATTGGTGCGCTCCGGGCGCGCCGTGACGCGCCAGGCACTTATCGCGCTTACGGGATTGTCACGTTCGACCATCGCACAACGTCTGGATGTGCTGCTGGCCGCTGGTTATCTGGCCACCGCGGCCCCGGTCGAGTCCAGCGGCGGCCGTCGCCCCGGTACATTTTGTCTGAATGCGAAATTGGGTGTGCTGTTGCTCGCGGCAACCAGCGCCAACGGTATGCACGTCGGCTTGGCCGATGCATCCGGGACTATTTTGCACAGTTATCACGAAGTGATCGACATCTCGGATGGACCAGAGAAGGTACTTGCCATCCTTTGTGCGAGCTTCGATCGGATATTGGCCCTTTTGGGCTACGGTATGGCGGATGTCCGTGGGATTGGGGTCGGGGTGCCGGGACCCGTGGCATTTCGTGAGGGGCGTATCGTCCGGCCGCCGATCATGCCGGGATGGGACAATTATCGCATCCCTGACTATTTCGCCGCGCGCTATGACGCAGTGGTGACGGTGGATAACGATGCCAATTTAATGGCGCTTGGCGAGCATCGTTTGCATTTCCCGAAAGTCGATCATCTGCTGTACCTGACGGTGGGTTCCGGCGTGGGATCGGGGCTGATCATGTCCGGTGCATTGCAACGGGGTGCCTTGGGCGCGGCCGGAGACCTCGGACACTGGTTCATGCCGCCGACAGGCGGAACGGCGCTGCCGCGCCGATGTCGATGCGGCAATGTGGGGTGTCTGGAGGCTTATACATCCGGTTGGGCGATACTGCGAGATCTTCAGCAGGGGGGCATGTCAACGCTGCGCGACGTGCGCGATGTCAGGACCCTGGCTGATCGGGGAGATCCGGTTGTATTGGAGAAACTGGCCGTCGCCGGCGAACGACTCGGCGATGCGTTGACGCTGGCGGTCAGCTTGTTGAATCCGGACGTGATCGTCGTGGGTGGTGAAATCGTCCAGGAGCATTTCCTTGCGTCCCTGCGGCAAGCGGTTTATCGCCGGGCGCCGCCTTTGGCTACTCGTCAATTGCAGATTGTCACGAGTTCGCTTGGCGACACGGCGGCGTTGCATGGTGTTGCGCAAATGATGGTGGACACCCTGTTTGATCCGTCGGTCGTGGATCGACGAATTGGAGAGAGTGGGCAGCATGGCGCCGTGCGTCCGTAAGCGGTATGACCTTTTGCAATCCGTGTGAGGACCGCGATCTGACCGTTGCCCGTATTGGCGGTGCCCGTTGGCGTGCTGCAAGGTGGTATGTTCTGTATCATTTTTGAGATCGATTTCTTCCTCATTGCAAACATTTGGTTCATTAAAACGACTGTTTTGCATAATTACTCTTTTATTTCGGTAAAGTCAGGTTCGTATCGCGCCGTTAGGTTAGGAAGCGCGCCTGGTCATTTCGCCATGGCGCACTCCGACATCGTCGTTTTACACGAGCGCCAAGATGAAGATCGCTTATAAATTCGCACTAGGCTTTGGGCTTGTCCTTGTTCTGTTGACCGCGATTGCCGTGACGAGTCTCGTCGGTATTCATTCGCTGCAGAAAAAAGTATTGGAGATCACCGAGGTCAATAACAAGGAAAAGGAAGCCGCAGTGGATCTTCGCGCCGCGGTTATCGACATGGTGATCGCCATTCGCAATGTCGTGCTGTTCGAATCAGAGAACGAGAAGCAAATCGAGATAGAGCGCATCAACAGCCAGATCGCGAAGTATAGAGAGACGTATGCAAAGCTGAACCAGATGTTCCAACAGTACGGCGCCGCCCCGGACGAACTGGCGGTCGTCAACGCTCTGCGTAAAAACGAGGCGGACACGTTGCCCATATTTGAAAAGATCATTTCATTGGTGAATGGCGGAGACACCAACGGTGCGGTGTTGATCATCGGTCACGACCTTCGTCAGCAGCAACGCGCATGGGTAGCGAATCTCGCCAGCTTGGTGGATATCGAAAGCAAGCAAAATGGCGAGGTCTCGGCCGACGCGAATCGAGCCGCATCGAATTTGACGGTCGCCATCGCCGTTGCGGGATCGATCGCGGTGCTGCTTGGTATCGCTGCGTCGTTGCTCACCTCGCGTAGTCTATTAGGGCAATTGGGCGGAGAGCCAGCTGCTGCGGTGCGTTTGGCACGATCGATCGCCGAAGGGGATTTGTCACACAAGGTCGACGTTGTCGCGACGGACGAGGGCAGTTTAATGGCCTCGCTTGAACGCATGCGATCGCGGTTAAACGACATCGTCAGGGATATTCAACGGTCGGGCGAGACAATCAACGCCGCATCAAGCGAGATCGCACAAGGCTCGACCGATTTGGCGCAACGTACCGAAGAACAAGCCGCCTCGCTCGAAGAGACCGCCGCCAGCATGAATCAGATCGCGATGACGGCGCGGCAGAATGCGGAAAATGCAGAACATGGAAACAGCGTCGCCTCGGCTGTCTCGGAAACCGCGCGGGAAAATGGCCTAATGGTAGCCGAAGTGGTCGAGACGATGAACGGCATCAGCGCCAGCTCGCAAAAGATGGTCCAGATCATCGGCGTGATCGAAGGCATTGCATTCCAGACAAATATATTGGCGCTGAACGCCGCAGTGGAAGCGGCGCGTGCGGGCGAGCAAGGTCGCGGCTTTGCCGTGGTGGCTTCTGAAGTCAGGGCGCTCGCACAGCGCAGCGCTTCGGCATCGAAGGAGATCAAGGCATTGATCGATGAATCGGCAGATCGGGTATCTTACGGAGCCGAACGCGTCGGCCAAGCCGGTCAGACAATGGATGCCTTGTTGTCTTCGGTGGACAAGCTCGTGATCATCATGCGTGACGTCGCAACGGGATCGACGGAGCAAAGCGCAGGCGCGGAGCAGGTCAATGTCGCGCTGAACCAGATGGACTCGGTGACGCAGCAAAACGCCGCGCTCGTCGAGCAAACGTCAGCCGCCGCGCAGGCACTTGCTGAAAGCAGTCATGCCATGCGCGATGCGGTCTCGGTGTTCGTGCTTGATGCGAAGCCGCAAAGTCGTCGGCAAGCGGATGCAACGCGGGCGCGCGGGGCGGCACCTCGCGCCGTGCTTGCATGACCGGAAGGCCTTAGCCGGAGACTGCCCGACGATGCGTTCAGGAAAGTATCCCTGGCGCTATCGCTCCGAAGGCGTGCCGTCCTTATCGGATAGACGCCTCTCGTCGAGATCACGTATTTTTCATCGACATACGATAATTGCGTGATGGTTGAATAGGAAAATGCAATGCAAGGCATTTTTTAAATATATTTTTCGGATTCTTGAAAGCGGCGTAGATTTTGCTGAAGTGTTCACCACGCCTCAAGGAAGAATTCGCGATGACAGAAGAGGCCAGGTCAATCGACACCCTGGTGGTAGGCGCCGGCCAGGCTGGCGTTGCCGTCAGCGAGCATTTGACGCGGCACGGCGTGCCGCATCTGGTATTGGAACGGGCGCGAATTGCTGAGCGATGGCGCACCGGCCGCTGGGACTCCCTGGTTGCAAACGGCCCCGCCTGGCATGATCGTTTTCCGAATATGCGCATCCCGGGCGTCGACCCGGACGGTTTTGCATCGAAGGAGCAAATAGCGGACTACTTTGCCGCTTATGCCAGAAAGTTCGATGCGCCCATCCGCACTGGCGTAGAAGTGACGAAGGTGGTTCGCAACGTTCGTCGTCCAGGCTTTACGGTAGAGACGTCGGATGGCGTCATCATGGCGCAACGCGTCGTGGTGGCAACCGGACCGTTTCATCGCCCGGTGATCCCTGCGATCGCGCCATCGGATACCAGGTTCACGCAGATTCATTCGGCGGATTATCGTAATCCATCGCAGTTGCCCGCCGGCGCTGTTTTGGTCGTGGGCGCGGGATCTTCCGGGGCGCAGATTGCCGACGAGTTACAGCGGGCCGGACGACAGGTCTACTTATCGGTGGGACCGCATGATCGCCCGCCGCGTGCCTATCGCACACGCGACTTTTGTTGGTGGCTCGGCGTGCTGGGTGAATGGGATTCCGAGATGCGGGTGCCTGGCCGCGAACATGTAACGATCGCCGTCAGTGGTGCCCGGGGCGGCCATACCGTGGATTTCAGACGCCTCGCGCACCAAGGCATCATCCTTACGGGTGTGACAAAGTCGTTCGAGGACGGTCTTGTGCGATTTGAGGCCGATCTGGCGGACAACATACGCCGTGGTGACGAAAACTATCTGTCCATGCTGGCGCGGGCCGATGCCTACGCCGAGTGCAATGGTCTCGATCTGCCCCTGGAACCGGAGGCACGTGACGTGCTCCCGGATCCAGATTGCATGACGCATCCGTTGGATACATTGCACCTCGTCAACGCTGGCGTGACCTCCATTATCTGGGCAACCGGCTATGCGACCGACTTCAAGTGGCTCCAAGTCAATGCCTTCGACGAAAACGGCAAACCGCGGCATCAGCGCGGCGTATCGACTGAAGCAGGCATTTATTTCGTGGGATTGCCCTGGCTTTCCAGGCGGGGATCGGCGTTTATCTGGGGAGCATGGCACGACGCCAGGCATATCGCCGATCACATCGTGACCCAGCGCAACTACCTCGCGTATTACGATACCAACGCTGTGTGTATGACAAAGTCCGGTCAGGCCTAGGACGGGCTTCCGATTGATACATCGTCTTCGCCTGAGGTCTGCGAAATCGATAATATTGATGTTTCCAGCGCGCGACGATGAACATTCCATTCGCATGTACAAGGTTATACGATGAGCCAACCTACCCATACCCGTATCCGAATGTTCAATACCAAGGATACCTATCCGAACCAGACCCTCGACAACGATTTGTGCCAGGCGGTACGCGCCGGCAATACCGTCTATGTACGCGGTCAGGTCGGTACGGATTTCGAGGGTCGCCTCGTAGGACTTGGTGATCCGCGCGCGCAAGCCGAGCAGGCGATGAAAAACGTCAAGCAATTGCTTGAGGAAGCAGGCAGCGACATAATGCATATCGTCAAGACGGTGACGTATTTGACCGATGTGCGTTACCGGGAGCCAGTTTATCGCGAAGTGGGCGCGTGGTTAAAAGGGGTGTTCCCAATTTCCACGGGGCTTGTCGTGGTGGCGCTCGGGCAGCCGGAATGGTTGATGGAAATCGATGTGGTCGCGGTAATACCGGATGGCTGGACGCCGCCGCGGCTTTAAGGGGTAGCAATGACTTTTTCGATTGTCGGCCGATGCGCCGAAACGGGACAGCTTGGCATCGCCATCAGCTCATCGAGCATTGCGGTGGGAGCACGATGTCCCTGGGTCCGTTCGAACGTCGGTGCGGTAGCAACGCAGAACGTCACGCTACCCGCGCTCGGACCGCGGATTCTCGATCAATTGGAGCACGCACGCATGCTGCCGGCGGACGCGCTTAGTTTCGCGCTCGCATCATCTGAATGGCATGAATATCGGCAGGTGATGTGCATTGATGCGCAAGGTCGTACCGCTTCTTTTAGTGGTGCGGAGACGCTGGGCATCCATCAAGTACGCGAAGGCGTCCAGTGTATCGCCGGGGGAAATATGCTGGCACGAACCGAAGTCATCGATGCCATGATCCCGGCGTTCGAGAATGCGAACGGCCTGTTGCCCGATCGCCTGCTCCGCGCACTGCACGCCGGGATGGAAAAGGGCGGCGAGGCGGGGCCGGTACATTCGGCGGCATTGACGGTTCAGGGAGCGTTATGTTGGCCCTTGGTCGACCTTCGCGTCGATTGGGCCGACGATGATCCCGTCGGCAGGTTGGCGAGTCTTTGGACCGTCTATAAGCCACAGATGCAGGATTACATGACACGGGCGTTGAACCCCACCGCGGCCCCCAGCTATGGCGTACCGGGCAACGAGTGATGGTGTCGACATAATGCGCACGGTCGGGTGTTCAGACAACACCATGTTCCGTACCAGCGTTGCGTTGTAATCGTTACGAGTTGGCCCTCCGTCCGTCACGCCGATGGCAGGGACGGGTTCGTTCAGGCCTCCAACTGCAAGCGGCGGATATAGTGCTCGCTGAATGCAATAAAGTGGTTCACCACGCGCCGCGTCCGCATCGTTCGTGATCGGGCAATGCCGAGGGTGGTTGCCGTGACGGTATCCTTGAAACGCTTGATGACAAAGTCTTCGCCGTCGACGGTCCGTGTAGATTTCAATGGGAAATTGAGGAGGCTGTAACCCAGGCCGTTTGCTACCATTCCTCTGACGACCTCTGGCTGTGCGGAGCGATACGCCGGCACTGGACGATTGCCCACCGCATCAAAGAGTGCCGCGAAATATTCCCTGCTGTGTGGCAAATCCAGCATGACATAGGGCTCTTCCAGCAAATCGGCGAGCGCGACCTGGCGTGCGCGTGCAAGCCGGTGGTTCTTCGGGAGTAAGGCGTACGGCGGTAGCGACAGGAGTGGCGTGAATTCAGTGTCTTCGGTGAGATCGAGACTATACGTGAGCGCGAGATCGAGCGAGCCATCTTGCAGGCCACGCAGCAGATCGTCCTGGTGGCCCTCGATGGTGCGAAACGATATGCCGGCATGCTCGGCGGCGAAGTGGGCGATCAGTCCGGGCAACAGGGGCGGTGCGATGGAAGACAGGCAGCCCAAGGCAATAACGCCGGTCATGCCGCCGTCCATCTCCGTGGCGGTGGCCTGCAACTCCTCCGCGATCTTGAGGAGATTACGCGCGTGTCCAAGCAAATCGCGCCCGGCCTGCGTAAGTGAAAGGCCACTTGCATGGTGGCGGATAAATAATTGAACGCCAAACGAGGTTTCAAGATCCGCCAGTGCTGTCGAGATGGAAGGTTGTGAGATGTGCAGCCGTCGCGCGGCGGCGGTGAAAGACAGCGTTTCGGCCGTGACCACGAAATAACGCAGTTGCCGCAGGGAATAACGTAGCGGCTGATTATCCATCGACGTGTCTCATGGCAGGCGTTTTCAGAGTTAACACCTGCATTGTGAATCGCCTTTCAATCCGCATAGGAGCGATCTTCCTTGTCGAGAACGCGTTTCATCTCGTCGAAGTGTGCTAAGGAGAAGTCGCGGATGCCTTCCCAGTCGCGTGCCGTCTTCTCCGCAACCTCGGCGGACAGAACCTTTAACGGTTGTCCCGTCGCGTAGGCGACGCTCAGGATCTGACAGGCGCGTTCCAGCGTGTACATATCGTCGAATGCTTCGCCGATCGTCGGCGCCGTCACCAGCACGCCATGATTGCCCATCATCAGCCGTGAATGCGCACCCAATGCCGCAAGCAGGCGCGCGCCTTCGTGCGCCGTGTCGGCCATGCCG
Source organism: Robbsia andropogonis (assembly GCF_034047095.1). Taxonomy (NCBI): domain Bacteria; kingdom Pseudomonadati; phylum Pseudomonadota; class Betaproteobacteria; order Burkholderiales; family Burkholderiaceae; genus Robbsia; species Robbsia andropogonis. Next base: position 814,183 of record NZ_CP139164.1, read on the forward strand.
CCAAAATCACTGTCAAGTGAGACGCGACGGAAATAACGCGCCGTGTTCTGCTCGATGGGCTTGATCTCGGGATCGGCCAGGCAGGCGATCGCTGTCGCATAAACTGGGTGCAGATGCATCGCCACGCGAATGTGCGGCGCGCGGCGATGGATTTGTCCGTGGATGGCCCATGCAGTCGGATCGATGTCTGTGCGACCAGCAAGATCCTCGCCATCGTCGGCGTCTAGCAGCAGGAGATCGCTCGCGCGGATACGCGAAAAGTGTATCCACTTCGGATTCATCAGGAATCGCCGACCGTCAGGAGAAACCGCCGCGCTGAAATGGTTGGCCACGGCCTCGTGCATGCCGAGCTTGGCAAAACACCGAAAAGCGGCCGCAAGATCCACGCGAAGCTGATGTTCATCCATTGTCGTAATCTCAAAATAAATAATGGCTATACGAAGCAGGAGGCGAAGGGTCGCGCGTCTTGATACAGCCAGGCGTAGGTCTCCCGTTGTCCGGCTGTCATCCTGGCACTGTAACAATTTTAATTAGAAGAAAAATATTGTTTTTGGATACACTGAATAGCTTTTTCCTATCAAAATCGGCCGCGTTCTGGGTCGGGTCGAGCACGCCGTCGGATTTTTCGACCGCTGATCGTGCGATGACAAATTGCATTTCCGGCGCGGTTACGGTAGTTTTTGTCGATCCGGTGCGAAATCGGGTAAACGTTCTATTGAAGTCAGATTTACCTATTGCGGATTTGCAACGACCACCGATGAAAGCAGTGAAAAAGCCGCTGCCACTTCAGACACTTCTTTCGCGTGCGGGCGACATCCGATACGATTTTGACTGCGGTGTTGCAAGGGTGGCGCTGTAGCCGATTTTGAATGTTCAGTAGATTTTGCGGGTTGAGCGATCATGCAGAGTGCAATAATCCTTGATATGTTGAGATCCGCCGCCAGTACGGGCAAGGCGCCGAGCGGTAGCGATGCGCTTGCGCACCTTGTGCACTGGCTTGCGGCGCATGCGGAGCGACTGGCGGAAGAAGATGTTCAGAGTTTACTGACCGTCGGCCTGTCGCTGTACAACACAGAGCTTGAAAAAAGCTGGAATATTGATTTCGAGAGCGTCGTGTACGCATCCAGCTTATCGACACTGGCTAAAACGACAGCACAGGACAAGCCCGCTGCGGCAGGTGCCGGGGGCGCGGAAACGTCGGACCCGGATCAAGCCCGTGCTCGCGCCGAAGCCGCGATTGCCGCGCTGGTCGAAATGCGACGACCTGGTTCGCCCGGCGCGTTGAGTGCCGCCAAGCACGGACGGCGGTGGACCGATTCGCCCCAATGGGCGCTGACGTACCGCGGCTAAGTTGTGAATGGAACTAGCCGAACGGTTCTCATGAGAACCGTTCGGCTTTTTTTTAAAAAAGCAAAATACGGCACTGCTGTCTCGACAAGCTCGCTTGATCTTCCGGAGAGCGCACAACGGCTTTGAGTGTTCGGCCAATCTGACGTAAAGGGCCACGGATTCCCGGGCAATCGATATTATTATCGTCGATGTAAGATCAGTATTCCATATTTTAATATTCATTTCTTGAATGAAATGATTTTCAATGCTGCGCGTCATAACTAAAAATATTTACGTTGCGTGAACAAATTAACGGGGATGTTTTTTTGAGCAATGTGAAATACGTCTATCTATTTGTCTCATATCGTCTTTGTCAGCGACTCGGGAGCATAAAATTTCCTGAAGAATGATGAGATTGGTCTTGGAGGCTGGCCGTCACAATCTGCGCTTTGTATTCCTAAAGTATTATTCTGCGGAATTATTCTATCTATCCAAACGCGAGATGCATCCTGATGCCGAATCGGACATTTCCGTTGTGTCTCATAATCAGTGCCGTTTGCATGGATAAGCGTTAATTTGACGGTGAATGTGGAAGACAGTGAAAAATAATGTCAATGCTGAGCAGCAAACGAAATTCGTTTCCCATTTCGGTATCTCGCTATATGGACGCGATTTGATGCATCGCGTCCATATACTGTTTTCACAGGCGGCTTGTGTGGCCGTGGGAGTCTCGGCGTTGTGCAATCCGATTCAAGTGTCGGCCCAGGGTGGCGTTGCCGAACATGCGGCGGCACAACGTTCAACATCCTCTTCTGCGTCGCCGGACGTGCCACCTATTCCGCAATGGGTACAGAACAAAAGCGAAGACAGCGCCACGCCGACGATGCCTGTTTTACGCACGCCGCCGCCTGGTGGCAATAGCCTCGGCAGTAACGCTGCCGACCAGGACAGACAAGGTCAACAGATCGACCGCTACGAACAAGGCGATAGACCGGCGAGATGGTCATCGCACTTCGACGCACGCGACGCCGCGAATGAGACGCTTCCTTGGGATCAGCAGCAGTATTTGCATCCCTCACAAGCGCGCCAGCCGTGGGTGTCGTCAAGGCCAGGCGCGCCATCGAGCGCATTTCAGCGTTTTGTTCTGGACACCACGGGCACCTATCTTCCCGTGTTCGGCCATAGCCTGTTCGATACGTCGCGCATGTCCCGCTTTTCCGCGAACCAGAGCGCCCCCGCACCAGCCGACTATGTCATCGGACCCGACGATGAGGTGACGTTGCGCGTTTGGGGTTCAGTGGAGGGGGACTTGAATCTTACTGTCGATCGCAATGGCCAGATCACGATTCCAAAGGTAGGTGTGGTGACAGTGGCCGGCGTACGGGCTTCGCAGTTGGAGGCCGTATTGCGCCGGGCAATCGGGCGTAATTTCTCCGGTTTCGATGCGTCTGCATCGTTGCGCAAGCTGCGATCCATTCAAGTCTATGTCGTCGGGCAGGCAGCCCGCCCTGGGGCATACACGGTGTCGAGCATGTCGACGATCGTAAACGCCCTGTTCGAAAGCGGTGGGGTAGGGCCAAATGGATCGATGCGTCGAGTGGAGCTGCGTCGCCGGGGCGCCTTGGTCGGCATTGTGGATTTGTACAAATTCATCACACAAGGCAAATCGGACGGTGATCGAAGCTTGTTGCCCGGCGACGTGATTGTGATTCCGCCATCAGGTCCACGCGTGGCCTTGCTGGGCGCGCTCGACTCGCCTGCAATCTATGAGTTGAAAGACAAAAAGGAGACCTTGCGTGACGTGCTCGGGTACGCAGGGGGCACAAGTGCGCTGACGAGCACGGATAAAGTGACGATCGAGCGTGTCGACTCGGCCACGTTGATGACGCCGGCGCGTAGCGTTGAAAGCCATGCGCTGGATGCGGCGGGGCTCGCGACGATTATCAAGGATGGAGATGTGATCTCGTTGCAAAAAATCAATCCATCCTTCAAGAATGCCGTGACGCTACGCGGCAACGTGGCGGCATCACTGCGCTATCCGTATAGGGAGGGGATGCACTTGTCGGATCTGCTCCCGGAGCCGGCCGCGCTGCTCACACCGGATTATTTCAAAAGAAAAAATGTACTCGTGCAGATAGACAAGCCCGATAGGCGTCGGTCGATATCGATCGCGGACCAGACGCGTCATGTCCAGGCGTTGATCGATGAGCCGAACTGGCGCTATGCGGTGATCGAGCGGATGGATGTGCTCAAGTTGACGACGCGGCTTCTGCCGTTCAATCTGGGGGCCGTGGTCAATAAGACGGATCCCACCCAGGATCTGGCGTTGGAGCCCGGCGATATCGTGACGATCTTCGGTAGCAAGGACATGCGTCTGCCGCGGGAGGATCATACCCGGCTGGTAAGGGTGGATGGCGAAGTCCGTGCCGCTGGCGTGTATGAGTTGTTACCAGGCGAGAGCATGCAAGCGTTGTTGGTACGTGCGGGGGGGGTGACGTCGGCAGCGTATTTATATGGTGCGGAATTTACTCGGGAGCAGACGCGCAAGCAGCAGGAGGCAAACCTGCTGGAAGCGCTCAATCGAATGGAGCAACAATCAAGCACGCGTATGGCAAGCTTGATGGCCAATACAAACCAATCCGGAAACAATGAGGCACTGATCTCGCAATTCGCAAAGCAACAGCAGGTGCAAATTGCGCGGCTCAGAAATCTTAAACCTAGCGGCCGCGTGTCTTTGGAGTTACGTATGGATGCGCAGACGATTGAAGATTTGCCAGACCTCCCACTCGATAATGGCGATACGCTTTATATACCGCCGTTACCTGCGTTTGTTACGGTAGTGGGAGCAGTAAATAACGAGAACGCGATCATCTGGCGGGAAGGGCGCACGGTTGACGAGGTTCTGAAAGTGGCAGGCGTGCAGAAGGACATTGCCGATACCAGTCGGAGCTTTGTTCTGCGCGCCGATGGCAGTGTGTTTTCGCGTGACTCAACGAGTTGGCACAATTCATTTGAATCCGTCAAGCTGATGCCGGGAGATACGGTCGTCGTTCCGGAAAAGATCGACCCGCGCACGACAATGACGAAGTTCATGGCCGGCCTGAAAGACTGGTCGCAAGTGATCTCGCAACTTGGATTGGGCGTGGCCGCCATCAGAGTACTGAATCGCTAGCCCATAGGGATGGCGTCACCGATCTAGGTAACACCTCTCGATGTCATATCGTTACCTTCGAGGGGGAAGCGCCACGCAACGCTTCTTCAGCGGGCGACGAGACTACCACTAGAGTCGTAATTTTGCCATTTGCCCGCAAAATACAGAGAATGCTTGTCGTGGGTCAGCCACATAGGGTCTTTCCATGCTTCGGCAATATCGCCATTTTTATCACTTATCCCCATAAAATGCGCAATATCGACAACATGACGGAAGAGGCCTTCCATGACGCTACCCGATCCCGCCGGCGACGATCCGTTCGTTACGACGCGCGAGGCTGCAGAACTGCTCGGCGTATCGTTGAAAACCGCGCAGGTATGGTTTGAACAAGGCGGCATCCCCTCCTGGAAAACACCAGGCGGGCATAGACGGGCACGGCGCAGTGCGGTGATGGCAATGCGTAAGCGGGACGCGAAGCGATCAGATCCGCGTTTGCATCAAGCCATCCTTGTGCATCGCGCCAGCGACGTGATGCAAGCCCGCGTCGAGCAACTGCGCCTGTCGCCCTTTCCCGTTCACCTTTGTACCGGCGATCTGCTCGACCTGCTTATCCAGGTAGGCACGGTTGCGCCGGAAGTGTTGATCATCGACTTGAATGATGTCGACTGGCAGAAATTCGAGATGCTGCGCCGTATCACATCGTCGTCACGCCTTTCCCACGTCAAAGTTATCGCGCTGAGTGCATTGAGCGAGCGGGACCTGCGAAGCGAGGTAGGGAAAGTGGATCGGGTGACATTGGTACCCCCCGACGTGGATGCCACACCCTTCCTGGCCGCCGTGCACGAGTGCCTGGGATGGTCACTCGGGGGAGAGGAGGGTGGTAAGACACCGTCCATGGCCGATGTTGCACCTGGCACGCCGATGCCTGGATTTGTAACGCTGCCCAACGAGCCAAGCCGATTGCTGGCGGTGAAACGCAGCGGCTTGGCCGGCGCCGCGCCAGAAACCACATTCGACGATCTCACAAGGCTGGCGAGCCAGACCCTCCGAACCCCTATTTGCCTGCTCAGCATCCTGACGTCGGACCAGCAATGGTTCAAGTCACATTGGGGGCTGGATGTATCACAAACGCCGCGCGCATGGTCCTTCTGCAACCATACGATTCAAGCGGATGAGATTTTCGTGGTCCAGGATGCCACGCTCGACGAACGGTTCAAGCAAAATCCATTGGTCATCGGATATCCCAATATTCGTTTTTATGCAGGTTTTCCCATCCGGGACGTCGACGGCTTTCCACTCGGAGCGCTCTGTGTCATCGATCGTCGGCCTCGGACGCTGGGAGCTGCGCAAGTGGAAGCGCTGCACACCATCGCCGCCGCGGTTGCCGATAAGATCAATCTGCGGCTGAGAGAGCGTCAGCTTCGAGCGGTTCCCAGTGGTACCATTGGCGATTGAGGGCATGACGTGTCAGGAAGGGCGTCAGCGAGCGGATTGTCCACGTTATCGACGGAAGCGTCGGCAGTGTTCAAGGTAGCCCGCTTCGTGACTACCGACAAGTTCGACGACACTTTGCCAGAGCCACAGTGGCGCGGCGATCGATTTGTTTTTTGAGCGGCCTAGTTCACTTAGCCAAGTTCGGCGCGTTGTCGCATCCATTTGCCTTGAATGCGCATGCCCCACGACCAAGGCAAGATAGCGGGCGACCTTCATTGCTTCATCCTCGCTGATTTGCTCGATTTCCAGTTTTAAATCCTGTGGCAGCAACTCCCGCAGGATCACGGAATGCCCCTGCAGCTCAGCGGCTCGCATTCGTTCACCAAGATAAGGCGATAAATGACGGGCGCCTTCGACAACGCGCCGCGCGTTGTCCGTCGGCATCGGCGCGCCCGCGTAGCGCGGTGCGGCCGCTTTAACGCCTTCCTTGATGTCGATGAGGCAAAGATCGTCTCCTTCTATGGCGCCTCCATCCACGTCGAGCAATACCGCATAACGAAGACGGCCGAGGGAACTGCATCCTTTCACCCAGTATGCCGCATCGAGTACCGTCGTCCTGCCGTTGTCGGCCCGGCCCCGCAGGCTGGTCGCTAATTGCGAGACGGTGCGTTTCTCGAAAAGACGAGCGATAGCGGTGTGCTCGGTTTTACTGACCGGCCAAAATCGTTTACCTAGTGGAATTGTCGGGGCGATATCGTCGAGACGTTCAAGCGCGAGACTTTTCCAGGAGCGCCTGACCGCCTCTCGCATGACCAAGCGCACCATTTCCGGCCGCTTCTCCAATCCCTCATGCGCGCGTTTTGCGTCGAATGCGGTGACATAGCCGTCGAATAGCGCTTCGATCATGCTCACGGTCGTGATACCCGGCAGATCGGAGCTACGTGCCGCCGTTGCAAGCGACAGACCCAGCCGGATCAGATCGTGCGCCGGATTGCCTATCACCGTTTGATCCAGGTCGCGTATCTGGATCTCGATACGCCCTTGTGTATCTGCAACAGGTCCGAGATTGCCGGTGTGGCAGTCGCCGCAAATCCAGATGGCCGGACCTTGAGGCAGGCGCCGGATATCCGCCTCATTCAGCCAGTCGTAGAACTTGCTGGTACTGCCGCGTACATAAGCATGGGTGGAGCGGGCCATCTTGGCATTGCGTTTTTGGGCGAGGATGGTCTGCCGGGCTGCGTGGTTGCGTATGCCCGGCTTTGTTTGTTTCGGCATTGATAGGTTCCTTGTAATCCTCGTATCGTCCCACCTTCCGTTGCACTGCTCCGCCTGCAACACCACGCGCGGCATTGTGTAGTGGATCAACCAATTGCAATTGTTGCTTCAATCGTCTGTGCGTTAGGTTGTGCAATTAGTGTGCCATCGCTGGTAAATGCGCGTTATCCGCCGTGCGCACGCGGGTCTCAAAAAGCAATCCGCCGCCTTCGTCTGCTCGCGCGGCGGATGGCCGATGATGGTTTTTCATTTATTTATTTGGAGGGTTAGTCGTGAAGGATGATGTATTTTAATAAAATGCCTGCTTGATCAATCAGGTATTTTCTTTCGATGACGAGCGCGATTTTTAGTAATATGACAGATGAAATACCACATAATCTTGCTGTTTATTTTTAAATATTACAATCACGAACAATACTGTGTGGTATAGGGGGTCCGCGAAAGCATTTTTCAGTGCGAGAGATATTAAATAGAATATGGCCACTGTCGAAATACGTTGTGCGGATGCATTGCCATGTCTCGGAATAAGATTGTGAACCTTGGCACTCAACACATTTTCATAGCGGCAAATTTTCAGCGTAGAATGCGTCTGCCGCCGCGCTGCCAGCGCGCTTTTGGTTCTACGACAACGATGCACGTCGATCTCCTCACTCTTTATTTGCTTGCGATCGGAACGCTTCTGGCCAGTGCTGGAATGACGTATTGGGAGCATCTTACGCATCCCAAACGCAGTAAGGAGTTGCGCGTTCTGGCAGGCGCTTATACGACGTTGGCGATCGGGTGTGCGGCCGCAGTCTTGCGTCGCGTATTATCAGGGGAAGCGGGTGTCGCCGGCGCTGCGATAAGCAATCTGCTTATTGTTGGTGGTTATTTGCTAATTCTTCATGGCGTTGCATTGATGCATGGACGCCAATATCGTGTTGTATCCCTGGGGATGCTGGCGCTGCTGGCGTTGACGTGGGCTGTCGCCGGCGTTCAAGGCCAGGCTGTAATGTGGGCATACGTCAGCGCGTTCCCTATTGCGGTGGCGTCGGGCCTGACGGCACGGGAATTCCTTCGAGACGATGGCACCAAATTGGCACCATCAAGATATATCGTTGTTGTGGTAACCGCTATTCACGCGCTTTTCTATATATTCAGGGCGTGTATTCTGCCGTGGCTTGCTGTGCCGTTTGGTGTGCATTTCTTATCGATCGCCGGAAAGGTGACGATGTATGAGGGTGTTCTATATTCCGTGGTGCTGCCGATGGCAATGCTCCGATTGGTGCGTGAAGAATCGCATAGCCAGTTATTGCAGGATTCGCAGACAGACTACCTGACCCGTCTTGGGAATCGCCGGTGGTTTTTCGAGGAAGGTGAACGGATCATTCGTGAACATACGGCCAAGGGACAAGCCGATCGACCTACTGCTTTGCTGGTTTTCGATCTCGACCATTTCAAAGGGATCAATGACCAGTTTGGTCATAAGACGGGCGATGAAGTCTTGCGAGCGTTTGCCGAGACGGTGCAGGAGGTTGCGCCTTCGCGTACCGTGCTTGCGCGAATCGGTGGCGAAGAATTCGCCATGTTGTTGCCTGGGTATGAAACGTTCCGGGCGAGAGAGGTAGGCGAATCTGTCGCACGGCGCTTTGCCGAGTCCGTTTCCGCTCAGATGCATGCACTAGGCCTTGCAGCAACGGTGAGTATTGGCCTGGCACAGTTTGGAGAGGACGTGCCGACGCTTTCGGATTTGCTGGCCGCTGCGGATCGCGCGTTGTACAGTGCAAAGTCACTCGGTCGAAATCGACTGGAGGTCGCGCAGTCTTTACAGGTACTACGTCATTCAGATGACGAACTGTCCATTTCTCGAGGCTTTTCGTAAGCGTTTTCTCGGTGTTTCATCCTGAGACACCTATGCATCCCTGGTTGATTTCGATATCCGGCCCTTGCCTGAGCTGATGCGGCAATTTCCTTATAATAGGTAATTGACTTCATCATGGTCTTGGACCTGGAGCGTATGCATGAGCCAGATTGCAAGCAGCACATGGCACGCCGACCCGTTGGTTTGGGGGAATGGCCCTACGGTGTTTGAGCTCTTTCTTGAGCCTACATGCGCATTCTCTGTAAAAGCCTTCAACAAAATCTGGCCGCTGATCGATCGTGTTGGTGAAGAGCAGTTGACGGTAAAGATACGTCTGCAGTCGCAACCTTGGCATCTTTATTCAGGCGTTGTCGTGCGTTGTGTTCTGGCAGCGTCGACGACACCGGGCGGTAAGGACGCTGCGAAAGCCGTGCTTGCCGCCGTTGCCGCGAATCGTGATGCCTATGAATTCGAGAAGCATGGGGGCGGTGCCAATATGGACGTGACGCCACACCAATTGATCGCGCGACTGGAGCAGGAAAGTGGTGTACCGCTGGCGGCGGCATTCGCGCTGCCCGATCTTGATAAAGTGGTCAAATGGCACTGCAAATACGCACGTCAGAATGGCATTCATGTGTCGCCGACGTTTATGGTGGACGGTCTCGTTGATCCGGCGTTCAGTAGCGGAGAAGACATGGAAGCCTGGGCTACCCGGTTGACGACATGATGTTTGCATCGAGCACGGTCGAGTACCGGACGTTGCCATTGAATCCGTCCGGCATCACCGCGTGTTTCGGTTGTATTCGAAAAAGCAATTTTATTCTGCGCGACCCGTATTGCGGGCGTGTGGAGAACGGAGCGTAATGAATGACGAGATCAGCATTGGTGGTAGGCGCAAGCGGTATTGTCGGTAGCGCTACGGCAGCATTGCTCGTAGCACAGGGTTGGTCGGTATATGGTTTGGCCCGTCGTGCGACGGCCCAGGACGGCGTAGTGCCGCTCTCGGCCGATTTGCAGGATCCGGCCGCCACCGAGCAGGCCCTGGCAGGCGTGAAATGCGATGCGGTATTTATCACGACGTGGCTTCGGCAGGACAGCGAGGCGGAGAACATTCGGGTCAACGCCGCGATGGTGCGCAATCTATTGGATAGCCTGCGGGCGAACAGCCGTCCGCGTCATGTTGCCTTGGTCACGGGGCTGAAGCATTATCTCGGGCCGTTTGAGGCGTATGGCAAGGGCATGCTGCCGCAAACGCCGTTTCGCGAAGACCAGGGACGGCTCGATGTCGAGAACTTTTATTATGCGCAAGAAGACGAAGTATTTGCCGCAGCGAAAAAAGATGGCTTTACCTGGAGCGTGCATCGTCCGCATACGGTGATTGGGAAGGCTGTGGGTAACGCGATGAACATGGGTACGACACTGGCCGTGTATGCCACGCTATGTCGGGAAATGGGCCGTCCTTTCGTTTTTCCAGGATCTGCCACGCAATGGAATAGTTTGACCGACATGACCGATGCAGGCCTGTTGGCGAAGCAATTACTGTGGGCGGCCACGACACCTGCCGCTGCCAATCAGGATTTCAACGTCGTGAACGGTGATGTGTTTCGCTGGAGTTGGATGTGGCGTCGGATTGGTGCATGGTTTGGCGTCGATGCCGTGCCGTTCGACGGTACCGTAAGACCGCTCGAACAGCAAATGGCGGGAGACGCGGACCAGTGGCGCGAGATTGCCGCTCGCTATGATCTCGTGGAGCCGGATTTGAGCCGTCTCGCTTCACCGTGGCATACTGACGCAGATCTCGGGCGACCCATTGAGGTCGTCACGGATATGTCAAAGAGTCGTCGCCTGGGTTTCAAGGAGTATCAGCCGACAGACGATGCGTTTATTGCGCTGTTCGAAAGGCTGTGCGCGGATAGACTGATTCCGCGTCCGTGACAGTATTAGCGCGTGCCGATCGCCCAAAATCGCTCTGGTTCGAATGCGTCCGCGAGGGCAGCCGCACCGAGCGCGGCGAGCTGGCTTTGGTACGCGTGCAGAGCGGTGTGCTTGCACTGAAATGCCGCAATATCCTGCACGCGTGGTCGTGGCAGACCATTTCCTCGAGAATGCGACGGGATTTTTTCCGGCAATGGCAAAGCGCCGGTTTTTGGAATAGTGTGCCATTGCGCGGGCGTGGCGCTGAAGCCGGCCTCATATAAGGCGTGCAGTGCCGATTGCAGCGAAGCATCGATGTTCCGATAGGGTACATCCTCATATGCAACCCAACGCGACGTTGCTGCCACGCCGGATCGGGAGCAACGTATCCATGCCCGCCTGGCACGGATGTGGTCGGAATGGAACAGGCCCATCGGCACGACCAAGACGTCTGGTGCCAATTCCGTCAGTGCGACGGATAAAGCCGATGCCAATTGTGCTTCGTCAGTGCCAACATCGATAGTTCCAAGATATTGGCCGTCGAGGCAATCAAGGTGACGTACTCGCGCGCCGAGCGCTGTCATGGCGAGGCGATCCTCGTCTCTTCGCGCGATGACTGCTTGTTCCGCACTATCGAATCCGCATTCCCGGTCCCACGCCGTACTGATATCGAGCGCGGTCGGCATACCCGTGAACAACGTGACGACCGTTGCGTTGCGGCAGGTCGAAATCAGCGCGCCGCAACTCAATACCCCGTCATCCAGATGCGGCGAGATGACGACAACGTGTTGATCGGTTTCCAGCAGTGTGGGCGCGATCTCGATACCCATCACGTGATACCCGATGTGTGTTCGATGGCGTTGAGGAATGCGGCGAATCCATCCGGCGCGCGCGCTTCTTCACGCGCGCTCGTGACCACGGACGGATTGCCCGGGCGGGCGATAGCCACGCCGATACCTTCCAGGGCGGCCAGGAGCGCGGCATCTTCGCCCGTGCGAAGTGGGGCGAAGCCGCCTACGGCGAGATAGGCAGCGGCCGAGAGCCCGAGGTTTGCGCCATGGACATGCCGGTGCCCGTCGATACGCTGATAGGCCGCTTCGTGCCGCGACATGCATGCACTGCTGCGTTGCGACCAGTCATCGACGACGATGGTGCCGCAGACCGCATCACTCCCCGCATTGGCCAATCGATACTGACTGGCAAGCCAATCAACCGGTACTGCGGAATCCGCATCGGTAAAGGAGAGCCATTGCGCGCCGCGCCCCAGCGCGAACGCGGCGCCCATGCTGCGGGCCAGACCGACGTTCCGATGTGCCGAGCGCAATGCGCGATAGCCATATGACGCTACGATCGACTCGGACGCGTCATTGCAGCAATCCAACACGACGATTACCTCCACGGTTGCGTGCGCGAGCGTGCCATGCTGCACGGCTTCGCGAATGCTGTCCAGGCAACGGGGCAATAGACGTGCTTCGTTATGTGCCGGTACGATGACCGCGAAGGCCGCAGGCCCAGTCGACAACCCTGAAAGCGATGTGGCCGTCCTCATGGCGGGAACGGTGATTTCCACGGCGCCGATCTTCCTGGGTTCTTTTTCCGGTCTTGCGGTCATCATCGTATTCCCTCGTGTTGTGCGACCGACTTGGCCTCTGTGGTCCAGATGGACAGACAGAAATCGGTGTCGAGATATTCACCTGAAATGGGTAGGCCAAGCAGTTTGCCGATATGCCGATGCAGATCGACGCCCACTGTCGGCGCGCCCTGGAACGGATGGCACCAGTGGCAACAGGCCACTGTTGCCTCGGGAAGCAAGGCGTCTTTCAGCATGCCGATCACTGAGGTCAGGGCGTCATTACTCAGGTAATAGGCCACCTCGCTTAACACGATCAGATCGAAACGTCCCTCTGGCCATTCTTGTCCCAGGGTCATCGATTGCCAGTCAACGTGCGGCGGGGCCTCCGGGTGCGTGCGTGCGATATCCAGGGCCGCTTGTGCACCATCGCTGGCAAGCAATCGGTCGCATCGGGCGGCGAGCGAGCGGGTCAGCACACCGGTACCGCAACCGGGTTCATACGCCCGGTGGTATCGCGGTTTCGGCAAGCTGGCCAACAATACGGCGCGCTTCCTTTCTTCATACCACCCTTTCTCAATTTTCCACGGGTCGGCACTGGCGGCGTAGCATGCCGCGAAATAGTGACTATCGAAGGGTGACTGATGTTCCGCCTCTTGCATATCGGTAATCAAAGTTGCCATGGCGATATTCCGTGTGAATCTGCCTCGGTTAGCCGGGTGCCCAAGGCGATCAAGTCTTTCTCCGCATGGCTTTGGCGCAGAAACACCGGTAGATCCGCCATGCGCCGTGCGAATGCCGGCTCCTGGCAGAACGGCGCGGCACCCAGTGCACGCCCCGCATGGTCGATGACGCGACGTGCCGCGTCATCGATGACCGTTCGTGTGCGCAAGGCCCAGAGATAAGAAGAGGCGAGTGGTGCCGCGTCGATTGCCGTTGCCGCTTCAACTAGCAGCGCACGAGATGCTGTAAGGTAACCATCGATGGCCCCGAGGTGCATCGACTTGTGGACATCGCCGGGCGACGCGGCGGCAACGCGTGCGCCAATGGCACACGCCGCGCCATACCAAACCGCGGCAATACCGATGCCTCCGTGCCAGAAACCAGGACGTGAAATATAACTGTCCGGATCGCCGATTGGCACTGCCTCGACATGATCGAACGACAGTACCGCGGTGCGGGTGTGTGTCATCCCGACGGCAGACCATGCACTGGTATCGTGGCTGATGCCGTTTAAGCGCATGTCGACCAATACCAGCAATCGTCTACCCGGCGCGTGATCGCTTTCATGCTCGGGCCACGCCGTGACAAGTGCCCATTGCGTGGCATGCGCGCCGGAACACCAGGGTTTGCGGCCCGATAAACGATGCCCATCGAAATGCAGGCGGTCGATACCGTTTTCGGCTGCCCAGACTGCCCCCATGCCGGAGGGGGCTACCCTGTCGGGCGCGAGTTCGGCGAGAATGGCTAATGCGTCGGTATGGCTTTCATAAAGTTTTGCGGCAGACAAGTCATAGGCGCCCGTCGCCGCTAGTGCGCGCCAGCGCGCCACCGTTTCGCCCTTTCCCGGAAAAGGGATCTGATCCAATCCATCCCGGATCCAGGTTGCCACGTCAACGTCTGGTGCAGTGGGCGGATTCTGCAAGGCTGCGCCGGTGTTATCAGTGTAGGCGTGTAAAGTCCCAGCCAGCTTGCCGGCACATTCTTTTCTTGCACCGGACGCAGGTCGCGTGTGGATTTCACGCCAGGACGGGATCGTGCCTGCGTCAACGGTGGCCGCGCCGGTATCAAGTCGGGCGTCTCCGAACGAGCTTCGCATTGTCATCAGTACCCCAAATTCGTGCACCGTGGTTGAATACAGCAGGGCATATGGTGCGCGCTCCAGCGGCGGATGGGCCCTACGCGCTCTGTCAGCAAGAAGCGGTCCCGATACGTGTTCATTAGCTAATCACAATTGATTCCTTCCACATCGACATAAAACGCGGCAGTCTCACGTATATCGAGCGAAACGCGGAGGCTAGCGATGTCAGGGTTATCGGTCGGGTCGAATCCATGCGGCGATAGTTCGCCCAGTTCGCAGGCCATCGCGGCGGAGCTGGCAACACGCGAGTGCCCGCGCCGCGATCCGGTAAGATCGTCGTCGCGCACAAGGGCAAGCAGCCGCGAAGCGGTCACGGTGCTGATCGTGCCTGGCCTCCACGGTAGCGGTGATGATCATTGGCAGACGTGGCTAGAGCGATCCCTGCCCTCGGCGCGGCGTGTGGTGCAGCGCGATTGGGCGCAACCATCGCTTCTGGAATGGAGCGCGTGTGTGCGCGATTCGATCGAGGCCAGCACAGTGCCAGTCGTATTGGTCGGGCATAGTTTCGGATGCCTGGCGATTGCGGAGGCACTGCGATCGGTTGCTGATCGCGTCGCTGGTGCCTTGTTGGTGGCCCCAGCCAACCCGGTTCGATTCGACATCGATCCGGCCCGCTTGCAGCATCGGTTGCCGTTGACATCCGTGACGGTGGGGAGCGAGAATGATCCGTGGATGGCTTTCAAGGCAGTGCAGGATCTCGCGCAGGTTTGGGGCAGCAGCCTGATCAATCTTGGTAATGCGGGACATATCAATGTTGCATCGGGATTTGGGCCTTGGCGTCTCGGCCGCGAATTGACGGAAATGCTCTGCTGGTCTGCACGTATGGATGTCGTGCCACGTGAGGTGCTTACGTTGACCGACGCATGGTCGCATGCGGCCTGACGCAATCGCATCCTGCAGTTGGGCCAGCTTATGACGCGTAACGCATTCCACTGCCGGTGGTATTCCAGTATTTCGGGATAGCAAATCGAAAACGACCATTTGCCATTGTCGGGCAAGCGCGTTGTAATCGAGTCTCAGCGCGATTTGCCGTTGGCATGCAAGGCGTACGACGCGCGCAGCTGACCAATCCCTTATCTCAAAAATATGGTTTGCCCTCCAACGGGCGAAGGACGTGTCGCGTCCTTTACGTTCTGCAAGCGGAAAACTCATGCCTGATCTCACCACCTCGCTGCGCGACTATGCCCCGGAAGCGGTCAGCCACAAGGGGCCTTCGCGTCACACGATGTATTGGCTGTTGTCCTGGGCCACGCCCATCGTCCTGGTTCTTTTATGGGAGGCCGCGTCGCGGACGGGCTGGTTATCTCCTCAGGCGTTGCCTGCACCCAGTCGTGTATTTGAAACTGCTTGGGGCCTGGCCAAGACGGGAGCATTGTTCGTTCACCTGGGCGTTTCACTGATACGGGCCGTTACCGGTTTTGCCATTGGTGGTGCCGCTGGTTTCATTCTCGGCGTGGCCGTGGGTTTTTCGCCTTTTGCCTTCGCGTTATTCGACCGCACGGTGCAGATGGTGCGATCCATTCCGTTTTTGGCGATGTTGCCGCTGGTTATCGTCTGGTTTGGGGTGGGTGAAGTTGCCAAGGTGTTTCTTGTGGCCCTTGCCGTTTTGTTCCCGATTTATATCAACACGGTTCTCGGTATACGTCAGATCGATCCGAAGTTGATGGAATTGGCAAAGGTCAGCAATTTGCACTGGTTTGCTGTCGTCAGACGAATCATCCTGCCGGGCGCCATGCCGTCGATCCTGACAGGCGTGCGTTACGCGCTGGCCCACGCCTGGCTCGCCCTCGTGATTGCCGAGACGCTTGCCACGCAACAGGGCATTGGCTTCCTTGCCATGGATGCGCGAGAGTTCCTGCAAACCGATGTGATCGTGTTGACGATCGTTATTTACGCCGTAATTGGCGTGGTGGCGGACGGGTTCGCGAGACTGCTGGAAACGCGGCTGCTGGGTTGGCATCCGAATTTCGCGAAGGGGGTGCGTCGATGAGCCAGTCTCCTTTGTTGTCAGATGGAACATCCGCGCAGTGCACGCACACCTTGCGCATGCAGTCGACCGATAGGCGGGGTGCAACTCACGCTGCGGATCGTGTGGATGATCGTTTCGTCGATACGCCATTGGCGGTCTCCGTCAGCGGGCTGCGGCGTGATTACGGCGATCGTGTTGTCATCCGCGGATTGAATTTGCAGATTCATCAAGGCGAGTTCGTTGCCTTGCTTGGTGAAAGCGGTTGTGGCAAGACCACGTTGTTGCGTGCCCTAGTGGGACTGGATCGTCCGGACGCCGGACAGATCCGGGCAACCGATCGACCATCGGTCGTGTTTCAGGAACACCGTTTGTTGCCTTGGGCACGGTTGTGGGAAAACGTGGCGCTCGGCAACGAACGAAAGGTCGGTCGTGCCGGAGCGGAGCAAGCACTTGCCGAAGTGGGCCTGGAAGGGCGAGCCGATGACTGGCCGCGTAACTTGTCTGGTGGTCAATTGCAGCGTGTCGCGTTGGCGCGGGCACTGGTCCGCCATCCTGCATTGCTATTACTTGATGAGCCGTTCGCCGCACTCGACGCGTTGACGCGCATCAAAATGCACGGTCTCGTCAAGGAACTCGTGGCGCGCCACCAGCCCGGTGCGCTGATCGTCACGCACGATGTGGACGAGGCTATCACGGTTGCCGATCGCATTCTCATCATGCGGGCAGGGCGCATTGCGGCGACCTACCATCCCGCCGCGTATCAGGGAGAAGGACATCGGCAAGCGTTGCGGCAGGCGTTGCTCGACGCGCTGGGCGTGCATGTCGACCTCCCACTGACGCACTAGCAATACCGCACGCACATCGTGTGCGTGCCAATAAGAAAAGGATGCAACGACAATGCAGGACTTTATTCTTGGTCGGCGCCGCATGTTGCGCACGGCCGGCGGACTGTTGGCCGGTGCGGCAGCAGCCGGAAGCGGTTTGATTGCGGGTGGCCTAATGCCTGCTGGCGCGGCGACGCGAGTCAAGCTCACACGCAATACCGATACGGTGCGTATTGGCTGGGGGCATGGCAGTTTGTCGATGCTGGCGATGCAAAGCGATTCATTCAAGAAGACGCTTGCGGACAAGGGCATCAAGGTTGAATGGGTAGGACCCTTCCCGAACCATGCACCGTCCATGCAGGCCGTGGTAGGCGGGAGCGCGGACTTCGGTTTCTGGGGATCGACAACACCGGCATTGGCCGCGATGTTGGCGGGCTCGCCACTTGTATTCAACGCGTTTAATATCTATTCACCCAGATCGACGGCCATCATTGTCAAGAAGTCGAGTGGCATCAACGGGGTGAAGGATCTGGTAGGGCGCAAGGTGGCGGTGAATCGTTCTGGTTTAGGCGAATTCCTGCTGGTGGCGGCGTTGGAACAGAATGGGATCGATCGTTCGAAGGTGGAGGTCCTGTATCTGAATCCTCCAGACGCCGCACCGGCATTCGCGCAAGGCAAGATCGACGCCTGGTCGATGTGGTCTCCGGCGGTCGATATCGCCCGGTACGGCAATGATGCGAAAGACATCTTTAATGAGGGGCGTGATCTGAAGTTCCTGATCGATTTTAATTCCCTGGTCACGTTGCGTAAGTTCAGCGAGGAGAATTCGGCCTTGGTCCGTGCTGTAATCGATGCGTATTACACCGTGGGGCAATGGCAGTCGACGCATCCGGCGGAAGCGGAGAAGATCGCGCAGCAGGAAGGCAAGTATCCCGATCCCGTGCGCGAATACCTGACGAGTCTTAAGCGTGTCAATAACTTCTATGAAGCGGACAGTGCGGATTTCAACAAGCAATTTCAGCGCGCTGCGGATTGGCTGTCGGATCGAAACATCATTCGCTCGCACGTGAAGGTTGCCGACTATTGCTACCAGGTCTAAGCACCATCTCATATTCACAAAGATAGATAAAAAGCGGACATAACGGAGAAGATCGATGTCGAAGCCCCCTATTCGTCTCGGCGTCAACGTGCTTGCATCGGGCAGGCATGATGCCGCGTGGAAGACCCTTGAGAAAAAGGATGGGTTGTCGACGGACGTCGACCACTTTGTCGCCATTGCGAAAGCTGCCGAGCGTGGGTTGCTCGACGCAATTTTTCTAGCAGACAATCCAGGCGGCCTCGTGTCGGAGTCGTACACCCGACCTTGGCGTGCACTCGATCCGGCTGTGCTTGTCGCGCACCTCGCCGCCCATACGCAAAACATTGGTCTCGTGTGTACGACCACGTCGCTATTCGGTCATCCCTACACCATCGCGCGACAGATTGCGTCCATCGATCATCTCAGCCGGGGGCGTGCGGCATGGAATATCATCACATCTCAAAATCCACCAGCGCTAAACGCTTATGGCGTGGACGCCGGTTGGGATCAGGCGGAGCGTTATGAACGTGCGGAGGAGTTCGTTCAGATCGTTACCCAATTTTGGGACAGCGTGCCGGACGGCACGGTTGTCGCCGACGCAGATCGAACGGTGTATCTTGATCCGTCGCGTGTTCGCCGCCTGGATTATGCAGGGCGCCATTTCCGTGCACGAGGCGCATCGTCGGTACCGGAAACGCCGCAAGGACGGCCAGTGATCTTTCAAGCCGGCCAGTCCGCGGATAGCCGCGCATTTGGCGCGCGCTATGCCGATGCGCTTTTCACGGGACAACGCGTCGTCGAAGGCGGGCGAAGCTTTTATTCTGAAGTCAAGGGCCTGGCGGCGCGCTACGGGCGGAACCCGGATCACTTGCTGGTGATGCCAGGCCTGTTCCCGATTCTCGCATCCACGGATGAGGAGGCGCGGCGTCATAAGCGTCAACTCGACGATCTTCTGGACGCCACGGCCTTGCGTGAGGAACTCGCGCGTCACCTGGCGGTGGATCCAGCGTTGCTGGCGGATCTCGACGCACCGATTCCCTACAAGGAAACCGAAGCGAACGAACATCTGGTCCCCACGGCATCGCGATGGCATCGCAAAGAGATGCTGAAAGAGGCGAAGGCAAATGGTTGGAACATTCGTGCATTGCTATTTTCGAACATCACGGGTGGACATCGGGTTTTCGTCGGCACGCCGGAAGGGTTTGCCGACGACATGCTGCACTGGATCGATACGAAAGGTGCCGACGTTTTCAATCTGAATATCGATGTGCAACCAACGGGCCTCGATCTGATCGCGGACGAACTGATCCCGATCCTCCAGCGGCGTGGCCGTTTCCGTACGGCATATGAAGGTCAAACGTTACGCGATAACCTGGGGCTTCCGCACTATGAGGCGCGTGATCGTCTCGGTATCGATCCAGTGTTTTTCGCGCGAGAACTCGCTGGTGCGGCTTGATCGATCGCGAAGGCACGGTCTGATGCATTGCCACCCACTTCTTCCAATGTCATGCTGAATACCCCATTATCTAGTAACGATGCCCGTCCAGGTCTTGTGTCGGCGTTGTCCGTATCGCTCGGCCTGTCCGGATTGCTCGAACGGATTGCTGCCGGTGCCGCCGAACGTGAGTACGCGAATCGCTTGCCGCATGAGGAAATCGCCGAGTTAAAGGCGGCTGGCTTTGGGGCTATTCGCCTTCCTTCGAATGCTGGCGGGAAGGGATGTTCTCTGGCTGACCTCTTCACGTTGGCGCGCGATATCGCCGCCGCCGACTCCAACATCGCACACGCGTTTCGCAATCATCTCTTTCAGGTAGAGGTGGCGTTGCGTCATCCTGATCACCCGTTCCACGCCAGGGTGCTGGCACTGGCCGGCGAGAAAAAAACGGTAGGTCTGAGCTATACGGTCACAGATTCGCCGGCCGCAGGCGCGCGCCCCACACGTGTTTTGTCTCGTCTTGAATGGAACGATGCGCGCGGCAGCTATGTTGGTACCGGTGTGAAAGTCTATGCAACCGGTAATCTCTATAATGATGCTTTTGTTGGTAGCGCGATTGAAGGACGTGCGGGCAAGACGGTCCAGTATGTGCTGGATCGCGGTCCGGGCGTGGGCACCGAGGACGACTGGCAGGGTTTCGGCCAGCGGGGCACCGGGTCCGGTACGGCACGTTTCGATGCCGTGACGGTGCCGGCGTCCCAAGTCTATCCGCCAGATCCCCCGGACCGCGAAGGCGCTGCACCATGGAAATTCACCTTTCATCAGGTCTATCTCACCAATTGCATTGCCGGTATCGTACGGCGGGTGGCGCTGGACGCGGAGCATGTCTTGCGTGGTCGTGGCCGGAACTACTATCATGGCGATGCGGATCATCCGATGGATGAGGCGGTATTGCAGGCGCAACTTGGACGGATTCGCGCCTATGCTGCAAGTATCGAAGCGACGATTGATCGCGCGGTCGCTGCACTGCAAGCGGGGTGGAATGCAATCGGTACCGATGCGGAATACGAGGCGGTGCTGGCGGCATCGCTGTCCGCCGCGGAAGCCAAAGTCGTGATCGACGATCTTGCGCCGCAGGTTGCCAGTTGGTTGATTGACCTTGGTTCCGGCTCAGCCGTATCGCGTCGCGCCGGGTTGGATCGCCATTGGCGTAATATCAAGGTCATCGCATCCCATAATCCGCGTCTATATAAGGAACGTTTCCTCGGACAAAACCGGCTTGACGGCCGGATGCCGCCGACGGGTGCTTTTTTCTGACCACATTGTGTCGCTTATTTCGTCTATCCAGTGCATCGGCGTTCCTCAAGCAGGGTTGTCGATGATCACGTTCCCGGTGCTCTCCTTGCCATGACCGATACGCTTCAATCGTCTACCGCCACGCACACCACCCCCGTGGCAACGTCGCCCTTCCCGACGTTGCATCCTGAAGCCGTGCGTGCACGCCTGCTCGCACGCGACGAGATGCTCTTCGCGGATTTGCGCGAAGAAGACCCTTATGCAAAAGGGCATCCACTTTGGGCCGCCAATTTTCCGTTTGGTCGCCTCGAGCTCGACGTGCTTCGCCGCGTGCCGCGTCGCGATGTATTGATCGTGCTGTATGGGGAGGACGACTATCGCGATCTCGCGCCGCTTGCCGCCGCCAAGTTGCGTACATGGGGTTATACGAATGTGCACCTGTTGGAAGGGGGGCTGCAGGCGTGGGAGCGACAGGGATACCAAATGTTTATCGACGTCAATGTGCCATCGAAGGCATTTGGCGAATGGGTCGAGTCGCTCCGGCATACGCCGCTTTTACCAGCTGAAGATGTGCATCGCCTGATTGATTCGGACAAGCCGCCGGTCATCCTGGATGTCCGCCGCTACGACGAATACCATACGATGAGCATTCCCACCGGGATTTCCGTTCCCGGTGCGGAGCTGGTCCTGCGTGTGCGTGAGTTGGCGCCGGATCCGGAAACGACGGTCGTCGTCAATTGTGCCGGCCGCACCCGCTCTATCATCGGCACGCAATCACTGATCAATGCCGGTATTCCGAATCCTGTGGTGGGGCTGCGTAACGGCACGATCGGGTGGCTATTGGCAGGGTTGAAGCTGGACAACGGAGCAACCCGCCGATTTCCTGAAGCGCGCCCCGATGCACGCCGCAAGGCGCAAGCGGACGCGCGCAGGGTGGCGGAACGGGCGGGCGTGCGTCGTGTGTCGCTCGACGAGGCGGCGTCCCTGGCCGCTCCGGGGGGCGCTTCCACGCGGACCGTGTACCGAGTGGATGTGCGTACCGCCGAGGAATACCGTGATGGCCATTTGCCGGGCTTTATCAACGTACCGGGCGGTCAATTGGTTCAGGAAACCGATCACACCGCGGCTGTACGTGGTGCGCTGATTTTTCTGGCCGACGATGACGGCGTGCGTGCCGATATGTCCGCGTCGTGGTTGGCGCAGATGGGCTGGGAGGTCT
The DNA here is from genome assembly GCF_034047095.1 of Robbsia andropogonis. NCBI lineage: Bacteria > Pseudomonadati > Pseudomonadota > Betaproteobacteria > Burkholderiales > Burkholderiaceae > Robbsia > Robbsia andropogonis. Next base: position 836,378 of record NZ_CP139164.1, read on the forward strand.
ACGTTATCGATCCGCTCGACCCGGCGCAACGGACCGAAACGGGCGACGGCGCGTCGGAGACGATCCCGCCGTCGGATGTCAAGCTCATCAGCCCGCAAGCGCTGTCGGATCTGCTGGCGCGGAACGATGGCGGCACCATGGTGCTTGACGTGACCACCTCGGCGAATTATGTAAAGGGACATATCCCTGGTGCCTGGTTTGTCTTGCGGGCACAACTCGATGGGGCGTTGCGTACGTTGGCGCAGCGGGGGGCGGAGCCTGAGCGTTTTGTCGTCACATGCGGAACGAGCGCATTGGCGCGCCATGCCGCGCCGGATGTGCAGGCTATTTCCGGCAAGGAGGTATTCGTATTGGAAGGGGGCAACCAGGCATGGCGTGAGGCCAACTTTCCAGTGGAAACGGGGGAGGCATATCTTGTGTCGGCGCGGACGGATCGCTATCGTCGGCCCTACGAGGGTACGGAAGCACCCCGTGCGGCGATGGAAGCGTATCTTGAATGGGAGTATGGTCTCGTGGCGCAATTGGAGCAAGATGCCACGCACTTCTTCACGGTGATCTAATAACGCACGCCTTGCGCCAACTGATGCGCAATCGTGAGCGCGGCGGTCAGTTTTTGTTCCGCATCGTCGCGCGCGGCCGCGTCTATCGCGCGTAGCGCATAGGACGGATGATACGTTGGCACGATCCAGACACCTGCGTGCTCAAATGGTTTGTTCAACATAGACGTCAAGGTAAGACGCATACCGGTAAGTGACGATAAGGCCGTGGTGCCGAGCGTCACGATGACGCGTGGCTGGTGCGCGGCAATTTCTTGTTCGAGCCACACGTGGCACGCTTCCACCTCGCGTTGCGCTGGCGTCTTGTGCATTCGTCGCTTGCCACGCGGCGCCCATTTAAAGTGTTTGACGGCATTGGTTAGATAAAGGGTCTGGCGTTGAATGCCGGCGCTGGCCAGCGCGCGATCGAGCAGTTCGCCTGCAGGGCCAATAAACGGTACTCCGGCAAGGTCTTCATGATCTCCCGGTTGTTCGCCAAGCAACATGATCGCGGCACCTGCCGGCCCGGTACCCCTTACCGGTTGTGTTGCACGCTCCCACAACGGGCAACGTCGGCACGCGTCGATATCATGTGGGACGTCCCGTTGCGGCTGTGCGGCTTCGGCGGAAACCGTGATCACCTTGCCACCCGCACCGCGTAGCGCATCCGCTTGCCCATGACGGCGTTGGCCGGTCGCGGCGGCAATGGCCAGGCGTTGAATCAGATCACTTTCCGGTAGATGCTTCCAAAAGCGCGCCGGCATATGTTGCCTTGTCAAGTCCAGATTGACCCGTGCCGGATTGAAGATGCTTTGGTAATAAGTACGCCACAGCGCTTCGGTATCGTCGCCAGGGCGAGGTGGCTCCAGGCGTGCCCTCCTATCATAGACAACGTGCTCACCATTGTGATGCGCCAGCCCATCCGGCGACGCGATGACCCACCGCGACCGGCCCAGGCGTTTCTCGAAATATTCCGCGAGCGGTTCGAGAACATCGTGTTCCGGGGCGAACCACGCCATCAAGACCGGCGTGTTATCCGATTCGAATGTTTCCTGGAATCGCAAGAAGGCGCGCCAGTGATGATATTCGCGAGAAACATCGCGTGCGAGGCGCGATAACCTCGCACCGTCGATATCGCCAGGCAATACCGATGCATGATCGCCATGCGCATAACGCCAGACAACACGATATAAAAAAGCCCAGCGCTGCGGGTCGGACGCCCGCGCGGCCGTGCGCAGCCGTTTTAGTACGTCATGCGGTACCGCAAATCCAACGGATGGGCTAGCGCCCGCGTGAGGATTGCCGCTAGCATCGATTGCCGGGTTGGTGTCGGCGCCTATCGCGCGGTCGACGTCGCCTTCGGACGATGCGTTGGCGTCATTGCCCTCATCGAACGTGTCGGCATCCTCGAATAATGTTCGATTTATCGATGGGGCCATGCCTGATGTCATGGGTATGCCATCAACGCCATCTGTCGTTCTCCATTCGATCAACGATGGATCCCTACCGGCCACTATCAACTTCCGTGCCGCCGTACGCCAACTGCCAAAGTCGTTATCAATGGTGACGATATGCATCGTCGCATCACCACAAAGTTGCTTGAGCGGGGAGCGGTTTTGCCGCCACCGCTACCGCTTGCCGTAGCGCGGCGCTGCTTTGTTCGCTATTTCCAGGACGCCAGTCATCCACCACGATAAAGGCGCGCGCATTTTTTAGTCCGCAGCGTAATCGGACAAGGTCATCGTACCGTAGCCGTCTCTGTTTGCGTAGCGCAATGATACGTCCGGCATTGCGTAGACCGATACCGGGAACCCGCGCAATCATGCCAGGCTCAGCACGATTGAGGTCGACCGGGAATAAATCGCGATGCGCTAGCGCCCAGGCCATTTTGGGATCGATATCAAGTGCCAAATCCATTGCTTGCCCAAGAATCTCCCTCGATGAGAAGCCATATTGCCGAATCAGAAAATCTGCTTGATATAAGCGATGTTCTCGCTGTAGCGGCGGTGGTGCGAGCGGAACGGTACCCGGGCTGTTGGGGATGGGACTGAAAGCGGAATAATAGACACGGCGCAAACGATAGGATTGATACAACGTCTCTGCGGTTCCCAGGATCGTACGATCATTGGCATCATCAGCGCCGACGATCATCTGCGTGCTTTGTCCGCCCGGCGCAAAGCGTGGCGGCCGTGCTCGTTGCATGGTGCCAAACCCTGGACCTGAACGAGCGATGGAGGCATATGTCTCCGCCCGGCTCGTTGCACTCGTTGGTGCGCCACCGTCTGGCACGGCGGCGTGTGCATTGGCATACGTCCCTTCGTCTTCGCTCGCCAACTGCCGATGCCGAATGCGCGCCATGGCCTTGCGGATCGTACCGAGGTTTTTTTCGGGCGCCAGCCGGGCGATCGAAACCGCTGTCGGCAGTTCGATGTTGACACTCAGGCGGTCGGCGTAGTGTCCTGCCAGATCGATCAATTCCGGCGCCGCATCGGGAATGGTTTTTAAATGGATATAACCTCGGAATTGGTGGTCCTCGCGCAAGGCGCGAGCGACCTCCACCAGGAGTTCCATTGTGTAGTCGGATGAACGAATGACCCCGGAGCTGAGGAACAATCCTTCCACGTAATTGCGTCGATAGAAATCCAGCGTCAGCGCGACGACATCCTGGGGGGTAAAGCGCGCCCGCTGCACATCGCTGCTACGGCGGTTGACGCAGTACTGGCAGTCATAAAGGCAAAAATTTGTCAGCAGGATCTTTAGCAAGGATACGCATCGACCATCGGGTGTATAGCTGTGGCAAATGCCCTGACCGGTGGTAACGCCCATGCCTTCCTTGCCACGCGAATCACGGCCTGCCGCGCCGCTGCTAGCGCAAGAGGCATCATATTTCGCCGCATCTGCAAGGATTTCCAGCTTTTTCAGTCGATCCATTATCGTTTGATCCGATACTGTATATATGTACAGTATCGGATCAAAGCAAGCGGCACGCAAGTGTCTTTTCTTTTATCGGCCCGAAATCGCACGCTAAAAACGGCAATGTGTGCCTTGTAGGCGATCAGCGCCGTGTGCATAGGCAGCGTAATCAGCCTTGTTGCCGAGGAACGTTAATTGCTCAGGCATGGCATCTGTTTTGCCATTCGTTTTCTTACATAAAGACAAGCAGGTATTCCCATGGTGATAGCGCAGCCTCTCCGTTTTCAGCCGGACATGGACGTACGCGGCGCTGCTATTGGACTGGACGGTCAACGCAGACAGGGTTTTGTAATGCAGAACGCGCCGAAATTCACGGTCGCCACGCTAAAAGCGTTTCTCGGAAATTTTAAATGGCTGGCAAAGGCGACCGATAAGGTAGAAAGCGTGAAGATTGCGTTCTCGAAGGTACACCGTAGCACCGAGGCATTGATTGAAAAAGCCGGTGGCGTGACCGCCGTGAAATAGCGCGTTGTATTGAGAATCGATAGGAGAAGGCGCGATGCATGAGGACGGACAACCGCGAGGCGACGCGACATTGCCGAGCATAGGCGGGAACGGCGAGACCCCAGGGACGGTAATGACCATCGATCAACCAGATGTTTCGCGCGATGCCAGTGCAAACGGCGTTACCAAAGCGGGTGGTTGGGGATCGATGAAAGCTGTCGCACAGATTCTTCGCCAGGAGCGCGTTCTCGTGCGGGGGGCGCGGGTTCTGATGAAGCAGAATAAGCTGGACGGCTTTCAATGTGTCAGTTGTTCGTGGGCCAAGCCCTCCGACCCGCACGTTGCTGAATTTTGTGAGAACGGCGCGAAAGCCACCGCATGGGAGATCACAGATCGTCGCGCCACGCCTGCCTTGTTCGCCGAACATACCTGCGCCGACCTCGAGCAGTGGCGTGATATGGCATTGGAAGAAGCAGGGCGCTTGACGCAGCCCATGCGTTGGGACCCGGCCACCGACAAATACGTTGCCGTATCGTGGGAGAGTGCATTCGAGGAGATCGGGCGTGAACTCCGTGCGATTGCGCCGAACGAGGCGGTTTTCTACGCGTCAGGGCGCGCATCGCTTGAAACGTCCTATATGTATCAATTGTTCGCACGAATGTACGGCACGAATAATTTGCCTGACAGTTCAAACATGTGTCACGAGACGACGTCCGTGGCGTTGCCGCCTGTCATTGGCGTCCCGGTAGGTACGGTGGCACTCGATGATTTCGAGAAAACAGATTGCGTGCTTTATTTCGGACACAACGTCGGGACGAATGCACCGCGAATGCTGCATCCATTGCAAGACGCGCGTAAACGAGGTGTGCCGCTGATCGCGTTTAACCCGGTGCGTGAGCCCGGGCTGATGCGATTTGTCAATCCGCAGTCGCCAATGGAAATGCTGGTGCCAGGAATGGATACGCGCATCAGCTCCCAATACATCCAGTTGAAGATAGGTGGCGATGCAGCGGTGATACTCGGGATGTGCAAGGTCATTATCGAAGCAGATGACACGGCGATACGCGACGGCGGCGAGCGGCTCATCGATACCGACTTTATTCAATTGCACACCCACGGCTTCGAAGCGTTTTCAGCGCAGGCCCGCGCCGCCAACTGGGACGAGATCGTGCATCGGAGTGGCGTGACGCGCGCTGAAATCGAGAAAGCGGCTCACACCTATATGCATGCTCGCACTGCGATGGCGTTTTATGGGATGGGCCTGACGCAGCATCGGAAAGGCGTTGATACGATTCAATTGCTGGTTAATTTGCTGCTATTGCGTGGCAACATCGGAAAGCCAGGAGCCGGAATATGCCCCGTGCGAGGACATTCGAACGTGCAAGGTCAGCGGACGGTTGGCATCACGGAGAAGCCTGAACTGGCGCCATTGGATGTCCTCGCCAAGCAATATGATTTCGCGCCGCCGCGAGATAAAGGAATGGACACGGTGGCGACTTGCCAGGCGGCCCTGGATGGTCGCTTGAAAGCGTTCATCATGCTGGGTGGCAACTTCGTTCGCGCCATTCCTGACACCACGCGCATGGAGGCGGCATGGAAGAAATTGCGGTTGACGGTCAATATCGTGACAAAACTGAATCGCAGTTGCTTGATGCACGGCGAGGTGTCATACATCTTGCCTTGCCTCGGGCGGATCGAGATCGATCGCCAGGAAAGTGGGGAGCAGGCGGTATCGATCGAGGATTCCACGGGATGTTTTCACGGATCGCGCGGCATGGTCGAACCGGCAAGCGAATATTTGCTGTCCGAGCCAGCCATTGTCGCGGGGATGGCGAAAGCGACGCTTGGCAGACAGACCGTCGATTGGGATAAGTGGGTGGGGGATTACGGACTTGTTCGCGATGCCATTGCGAAAACCTTCCCTACTATTTTCGGCGACTTCAATAAGCGCCTTTGGCAACCTGGTGTCTTTCAAAGGCCGCTGCCCGCGCGTGAACGCGTCTGGAAGACCCCTAACGGTAAAGCCAATTTCACCGTGGTCTCGCAATTGGCGGCAGATCCTGATTTGCCGGCGCTGGCGGACCCATCGATTTTGCAGTTGATGACAACACGCGGCGATAGCCAATTCAACACAACGATTTACGGACTGGACGATCGTTTCCGAGGCGTGCATGGCACACGCGAGGTGCTATTGATGCATGAGGCCGATATCGCGGCGCGAGGACTGATACCGGGAGATCGTGTTGCGGTGGAAACAGTCGCGGGCGATAACGTGATACGACGCGTCACGGGGCTGTCGGTGCGTGCTTTTGACATCCCTCTCGGCTGTGCGGCGGGTTACTACCCGGAACTGAATGCATTGCTACCGCTTTGGCATCACGCGGAGCGCAGCCATGTACCTGCGGCAAAGTCTATTTCCGTGCGGGTCTTGAAAGACGAGGTAACGGCGGACTAGCAGTGTACGGCGCGGACGTGCCGCTCGTATCAATTGAAGATCGCTTCGATATCGGGTTGCATGGCTGGCGGGCTGGTGAGGCTAATAGTGGCCTCGATGTGCTGCAGGTGCGTCAGCATCGATTGCGCCGCACGGTCGGGGTCCCGCGCTTCCACGGCGTCGATGAAATGATCGTGCTCATGGTGTGGGCAAGCCGGCGCGTTCGGCTTGTCATAAAGCAGGATGATCAAGCACGTCAGCGGCGCCAGCTCGCGCATCATGCGCAGCAGGATTTCATTGCCCACCATCTCTGCAATCAGAATATGAAACTCGCCTGACAGGCGGATCACCGCATGCATGTCGTTGCGCTTGCGCGCATCGCTCTCCTGTTTCACATGCCGGCGCAACGCCTTGATTTGCGGCGAGGTAATGGCGCTGGTCAGGAGCCGCGCCATTTCCGGCTCGATCATTCGCCGGGTAACGAACACGTCTCGTGCTTGCTCCACGGTTGGACTGGCGATGCACGCGCCTTTGTTCGGCACCATTGTCACTAGCCCTTCGTGCGCGAGCTTATTCAATACTTCCCTAATCTTTGTTCGGCTGACGCCGGATACTTCCGCCAACCGTTCCTCCACCAATCGTGTCCCCGGTGGCAGGCGATGTTCCAGTACCGCATTTTGAATACGGCGATAAATTTCGTCGTTTGAAAACGGCGGCCGCTCTGCGGTGGAGGCCGCGTTGCGCGAAGGTTCGAGCGAGGCGTTTTGATCCATGACTGCGCGTAAGACATCGGGATGTGCTGCCGCGATGATATGACAAAAACGGTCGCGATTGTCGGCAGTTTTCCTGAAAACTGGCATCGAAAGTTTATTTTGAAACCGTCATTGATTGTTTTTTTGATTGCATACAATCTGACTCGTAAATGTTCGCATGACGACGTTCTGTACTGAATGTTCCGGGTGCCGGTGAAAGGGCTGGAGCGGTGGTCAGCTCGTTGTGCGTCGGTCCAAGGCAAGGACACGGATTTTCATTTCAATTTCACTGAGGAGCCAGGAGTGACGACGTTCAAGCAATATTTCGTGGCGGTGGTGACGTCGGCTTTCACCGGGCTTGGGACGATGTCGGCTGCGCACGCGCAGGCACCGGCTGGCGATATGGTGAAACTGGGATTTGCGAAATGCGCGCAATGCCTGTCGATGGCACTGGTGCCGCAGTACAGCAAGACGAAGATCGATGCGATCAACTTCACGTCCGGCAATGACGTGCTGACCGCATTGATATCGCACAGCGTGGATATTGCACAAGTCACCTATTTGCACTTCGTCACGGCGTTGGACCGTGGCTTCGATGTCGTAGCCGTGTCGGGGCAAGTCAATGGCGGTTCGGCCATCCTGACACGCAAGGGTTTTGGCTTGAAGGAAAACGATTGGGACGGCATGAAGCAGAAGGTGGCGGCGGCGAAAGCGGCCGGCAAGCCGCTCAAGGTGGCCGCATCCCGCGGCAACGCGCAGGATATTCATATGCGCGGCGAATTGCTGATGCATGGCATCAACCCCGACAAGGACGTGCAATTCATTAACATCCCGAATCCTGCCGATGACATCGGTGCATTGCAGCGTGGCGAGATCGACATCGTGTGCTCGGTGGAACCGTTTGCGTCACAGATACGTCTCTCCGGCGCCGGCGATCTGTTCAACCTGCCGTACGATCAGGCGGCCGGCAACTTGACGAATCTGATTGTTACGCGTCGCGACTACATCAATGCGCATCCAGAACAGGTACAGCAGACGGTGGATGCGGTGGTGAAGATGGTAGATGGTTTAAAACAAAGCAATGCCGGCTGGCTGGGTGCCATCGACAAATACACCGCGTTGGACAAGTCTGTTGCGGCCGAGTCACTGAAAAATGCGTTCCCTGATTACAAGATGTATCGCCTGAAGACCGATGCCATCGCCAAGATGATGCGCGACTTGCACTACGTATCTACCGACGTCACACCAAAGATTTCGGCGAATATGGATTACGACTTCCTAAGCAAGGCGACCGGTCAACCCAAGACCGCGCTCGGCTTTTGATTCCGTACTGAACGAGCATGCAAACAATGAATACGACGCAACGCGCGCAAGGGTCCCGACAACCCGTCGCCACGCCGGTAGAGGCGGCACGGCCGGCGCGACTGAAGACGGGGCGAGGCGCGATGCACGCTGGCGCGACGTGGTTGACGCGCCTTATCGTTCCGGCGGTGCTGATTGCCGGATGGGAGGCATTCTCGCGCTCGGGCGCTATTCCGCAGTCCCTGCTTCCGGCGCCGTCGCGGGTAATCGTGACGTTGATCGACTGGATTTTCGGGACGAATGGCACCTCGGGTAGCTATGGTGGTACCTGGGGACCGAATGCGGTTGCGAGCCTTGGGCGCGTGTTGGCGGGCTATGTCATCGCAGCCGTTTCCGGAGTCGTGCTGGGCGTTGCAATAGGGTGGTGGCGTTGGATCGAGCGAACCATGGAGCCGACATTGCAGTTGCTGCGGCCGGTGCCACCGGTGTCGTGGATACCATTGGCGATCATCTGGTTTGGTATCGCGAACAAACCGGCGATCTTCCTGGTGTTCCTCGGGGCGTTCTTCCCAATCCTGATGAATACGATTCACGGTGTGAAAAACACGGATCGCCAGTTGATTCGTGCTGCGTCTATGATGGGTGCGTCGCAATCGCAGATGTTGCGCTTCGTGGTGTTGCCGGCATCGCTTCCGAGTATCTTTGCCGGTTTGCGGATTGCCATCGGCTCGGCGTGGATGCTGACGGTAACGGCCGAAATGGTCGCCGTTAAAAGTGGTCTTGGCTATGCATTGTGGGATTCGTATTACTTTTTGCGTTATGACCTGGTCATCGGCGCGATGATCAGCATTGGTGTCCTTGGCTATCTGTCGGATGTGTTGATGCGAGAAGTGATGGCGCGCGTTCTGCATTGGCAACGTCGCGGCGCGGTGCGGCAACATTGACGTCGCCGTATGTCAGGCAGCTATCCCTGTGATGGCGACGGGCGGGAACATCTGGTGGGTGCTGGAAAATCGATAGCCTGTGTGGTGAATGACTACCGGACCATGATTGCAGAATTATTGCCCTTGCGTGTCGTACTCGGCACACGGGCTCGATGAATCGGAGTGTTTCATGCGGCAACATTGCGACAAAGGTGCCGCAGGCACCGTGCAGTCATCCGGTGTAGCGTATCTTGAAATAAAAAATGTCAGTAAGGTCTTTACAGACCAGAAGCGCGGTACCGCGCTTACAACACTGGACGGTATCAATCTTGATTTGGCGCAGCAGGAATTTCTCTGCCTGCTCGGCCCATCGGGATGCGGCAAGTCGACGTTGTTGAACATGATCGCCGGTTTCGAGACGGCCACGTCCGGTAGCGTGCGTGTGGGCGAAAAACAGGTGAGCAAACCCGGTGCGGAGCGCGGCATGGTGTTCCAGCAACCTACACTGATGCCGTGGTTACCCGTATGGGACAACATTGCTTTCCATTACAAACTCAAAGGGAAGTCTGCCGCGCAACGGCGTGAACTATCGCAAACGTTTATCGATATGGTCGGCTTGCGCGGTTTCGAAAATCATTACCTGACCGAATTGTCCGGCGGCATGAGCCAACGCGTGGGCATTGCCCGGGCTTTGTTGATGAATCCGGATGTCGTGTTGATGGACGAGCCTTTTGCCGCGCTTGACGCACAGACGAAGGAGGAGATCCAGGAAGCGTTAGTGACCATCTGGCAACAGTCACGCTCGACGATCGTGTTCGTCACCCACAGCATAGACGAAGCGTTGCTACTGGGGACAAAAGTAGCCGTCATGACGCATCGTCCCGGTCGCATTCGAGAATTGATTTCGGTCGATCTGCCGCGGCCGCGGGACATCACGTCGCCTGCATTCAACGATCTCAAGCGCCATGTGCATGCACTGATCCGGGAAGAAGCGTCGGCGGCAAGGCAACTGCTGCGTGAAGAACAAATGGCTTGATGTAAACTGGATGAAATCATGAAGCGACGCTATCTACTCGGCATGTTGACGCCGTCTTCCAACACCACGCTGGAGCCGGTCACGTCCGCGATGATCGACGGCCTTGAAGACACCAGTGCTCATTTCGGTCGCTTCAAGGTGACGGAGATCGCGCTATCCGATAACGCGCTCGCGCAATTCGACGATGAACCGATTCTTGCGGCTGCCGAGTTGTTATCGCATGCGAAGCTCGACGTCATTGGCTGGAACGGCACGTCGTCCGGCTGGCTTGGTTTTGATGCAGACGAACGTCTTTGCGCCCGTATCACTGAACGTACCGGTATTGCGGCATGTACATCGGTGTTGGCGCTCAATGAGATATTTACAAAGACGGGTGTCAGGCGCTTTGGCCTGGTGACACCTTACACGGATGACGTTCAGGCCAAGGTCATCGAAACGTATCGTGGTGCCGGGTGGGATTGTGTTGCAGAAAGGCATTTGAACAAGCGCGATAATTTCTCGTTTTCCGAAGTGAATGGGGACACGATTCGGCGTATGGTGCATGAAGTGGCCGAAGCGAAGCCGGATGCCATTTCGATTTTCTGCACGAATCTGCGGGGCGCACCACTGGTGGAGGCGTTGGAGCAGGAAACAGGCATTCCAATCTACGACACGATTTCCACGGTGGTCTGGAAATCCCTGTTACTGTCGGGAACAGATCCAAAGCGGGTGCGGGGCTGGGGCCGGCTTTTTCGGGAGGTGATATGAGCGAGCAGGCAATGACATCGAAAGCGGCATTTGACTTGGTCATCCGCCATGCACGCGTTGCGACGGCGGCAGATGTTTTCGATACCGATATCGGTATCGTGGACGGTACGATCACTGCGATGGGACGTGGGTTGGCGAATGGCACGCGGGAGATTAATGCCGCCGGTCGCTGGGTTCTTCCTGGCGGCGTGGATGCCCATGTGCATCTGGACCAGCCAAGCTCGGACGGTTCGATCAATGCCGACGATTTCGAAACGGGAAGCCGTTCTGCCGCCTGCGGTGGCACGACCACCATCATACCGTTTGCAGCGCAGCAAAAAGGCCGCTCGCTACGCGAGGCAATCGATGATTACCATCGGCGTGCGGAGGGCAAATCCATCATCGACTACGCGTTTCACTTGATCATCGCCGATGCGGAAGCCGGTAAGTTGCCTGAAACACTGCCGGGGCTCATCGAGGAAGGCTATACGTCATTCAAGCTCTACATGACGTATGATTCGCTGAAGCTGGAGGATCGTCATATTCTGGACGTGCTGGAAATCGCTCGTAAAGAAAAGGCGATGACGATGATCCACGCGGAAAACGCCGACTGCATCGCGTGGCTGACAGAACGGTTATTAGCACGCGGCAGTCGGGCGCCATCGTTTCATGGGGTGTCACGCGTACCGTTGGTCGAACGGGAAGCCACGCATCGTGCGATCTCGCTTGCCGAAATGCTGGATACGCCGGTATTGATCGTCCATGTCTCGGGAAAGCAAGCCATCGAACAGATTCGTCAGGCACAGCAGCGTGGCGCGCCAATTTTCGCGGAAACCTGCCCGCAGTATCTGTTTCTAACCGCGGACGATCTGGAAGGTTGCGAGGGCGACCTCTTCAACGGCGCAAAATGCATCTGCAGTCCACCGCCGCGCGATGCGGCGAATCAGGACGAAGTCTGGCAGGCGCTGGACAGCGGGATCTTTACCGTGTTCTCTTCGGATCACGCACCGTACAAATATGCAGGTGAGGGCGGCAAGCAGATGCATGGCGTTGATGCATCATTCGATCGCGTGCCGAATGGTATCCCAGGGGTGGAAACGCGTTTGCCATTGCTGTTTTCGGAAGGGGTCATGACCGGACGGATCGATATCCACCGTTTCGTGGACGTTACCGCTACCGGCCCTGCCAAGATGTACGGTCTTTATCCTCGCAAGGGAAGCGTTGCAATTGGTTGCGATGCCGATCTGGTTATCTGGGATACCTTCGATCCCATGCCGATCCGGAACAGTGCATTGCATCATGCCGTGGATTACACGCCCTATGAAGGGCGTGCGGTTCGCGCCTGGCCAGCGCTGACGCTGTCGCGCGGTGACGTGGTCTGGGATCGGGGTAGCGGTACCTTCAGTACTGCGCTCGGGCGCGGACAGTTTCTCAAGTGTGATCGGCCGGTTGCCTATCACCGGCAACAACGTCCGGGGCGAGATCGGTTGTTTCCTTGGCTTGCAGATATCGGCCTTTAGGCGTCATGGACCGGTCCTGGCCTTTTAATCGATGGTCGTGAGTATCGGGTTGCATCATCTGGTTTGGGCTGGCAGCTTCGCCGGATGGATGCACTATATCGGACGCCATCGTGTACCACTGATTGCGCTACCATGTAGATCATAATAAAACAGCGTCGAGGAGTGAGACAACATGGGTGACAACAGCAACAAGCACGGCATTCTAGTCGGAGTGACGCAAGCGGCCTCTGACGGTCCAGTTCGCCCGGACGGTGCGCGTCGTATTGCATTGGTTACCGGCGCGGGGAGTGGTATTGGACGCGCGACGGCCAGGCGATTATTACGAGATGGCTTTACGGTCGTCGTGGCCGGACGGAGAGCGGAGCTGCTGCACGGCTTTGTGGAAGAGGCGCGCATGCAAGGTGGCGACGCGTTGGCAGTGACCGCTGATGTTCGCGATGAGACCAGTGTCGACGCGTTATTCGGGACGATCGAGAACACATATGGGCGTGTGGATGTGGTTTTTAATAACGCGGGAATCAACGCTCCGGCAGTGCCGATGGATGAACTGAGCGTGGAGAAATGGCGCGATGTCATCGACACCAATGTGACCGGCGTGTTTCTGTGTGCTCGCGCGGCATTTGGTTTGATGCGCCGGCAGTCGCCGCAAGGGGGACGGATCATCAACAACGGATCGATTTCGGCGCACGCCCCGCGACCGTTTTCCTCACCATACACGGCGAGCAAGCATGCGGTATCTGGCCTGACGAAAAGCATCGCGTTGGATGGACGTGCTTTCAATATCGTCGCGAGTCAGATTGATATCGGTAATGCGCTTACGGAACTGTCGGCGCGAATGCGGAAAGGCGTGCTGCAGGCCAATGGCACGACAGCGGCCGAGCCTATGTGCGACGTGGGCGATGTGGCGGATGCGGTGAGTTATGTTGCCAACCTGCCGCTGACGACGAATGTCTTGAATATGACGGTGATGGCCAGCAATATGCCATTTGTCGGTCGCGGCTAGCGTTGCGCGTTACCGCGGCGGCGGTGGCGCGCGATGCTGTAGTTGCGTAGCACCAGCGCGGTGGACTGCTAGGCCGTCTCCGCTCGCCGGTGTTGCATGCACTTTGTGTGAAATGTCAGTCCAGGTCGGATGCGTGATGCCGCTCGTGAACCTGCTCCGACACGTCACCGCGTATGCTGTTCACTTTACGACCGCGTTTGACGGCGGGGCGCTCGGCGATCTCCTTGGCCCAGCGCAACACGTGGGTGTACTCATGAACCGCTAGAAACTCCGCGGCATTATATACGGCACCTAGCACGAGACCGCCATACCATGGCCAGATAGCAATATCGGCGATGGAGTATTCATTCCCCGCAATATAGCGATGCTGCGCCAATTGGCGGTCCAGCACATCCAGTTGGCGCTTTGCTTCCATCGCAAAGCGATTGATCGGGTACTCCAACTTTTCCGGCGCATACGCATAGAAATGGCCAAAGCCGCCACCGAGATAGGGTGCGGAACCCATCTGCCAGAATAACCAGTTCATTGTTTCCGCACGCGCTGGCTGCGTGGTGGGCAGCAACGCGCCGAATTTGTCCGCGAGGTAGGTCAGGATCGAGCCGGATTCGAAGACACGCACTGGGGTAGCGCCACTGTGGTCGACTAACGCGGGTATCTTGGAGTTCGGATTGATATTGACGAAGCCGCTGGAAAATTGCTCACCTTCTGAGATGCGGATGAGCCATGCATCATATTCGGCACCGTCGTGACCCAATGCGAGCAGCTCTTCGAGCATGATCGAGACTTTCACGCCATTGGGTGTGGCCAAGGAATAGAGTTGTAGTGGATGCTTTCCTACGGGCAGGGACTTTTCATGAGTCGGGCCGGCGACAGGTCGATTGATACTGGCGAAAGTGCCGCCGGAAGTGGCGGGGGTCCAGACTTTCGGCGGTTGATATGGATTCGAATCGCTCATTCTTGCGGCTCCGGTTGGTATGCACTGAATACGCACCGGTGAATTCTAGCGTTTAATCGATTTTCTCACCGGCGGTGCACTCCGGAACGCCATGGGGTGATATATGTCACGCCGCTCGGCGTCGAGCGGAGGTGGTCAACGGGCACGCAAAAGAAAAACGGCGTGGTCGACTCCGGATCTGGTATTGCTTGATCCAGGAGCGACCACGCCGTGATGCGGACGACATGCGCTACCGGGAGGGTAGCGCATGTCGTCCGATAAACCTTTTTTGAGATTTTTTTAGAACACGTTACGCAGGCCGATCGCAACGCCGGTCTGGTTGTTACGACCCGGGAAATCGGTTTTTGCCGCACCGGTACCGCGTTGGAAGTCAACGGTGGCGTACACTTCGGTGCGCTTGGACAGCGAGTATTCAGCCAACAGCACCGCCGAGTAGCGCACCGCGCGGCCCAGCGTCGCATTGGCGTACTGCGCGTTACGTGCGTGATCATAGTAGCCGGCCAGAGACAGCATCAACGGCGCGGTCACCTGGTACGTCGCGCCGACATAGAAGCCGTCGTCGATCCGGTTGGTGTTCGGGCGTACCGCTAGCGAGGCTGCGGCCGAGCCGGACGACGCCATGTAGATGTCGACCATGCCGGTATTGTCCTGCGAATGCAGCCAGCCGGCGTATGCCTTCACGTCCGTGGTGAATGCGTATGTGGCACCCACGTTGACGACGCGGTACTTGCGGTTTGCCGCGTCACTGTTTTGCTGGTAGCCGGCGAGCATCGAGAGAGAGGCCAGCGTGTAGGTGGCCGTGAAGCCATACATATTGTTTGCGCCGGTACTGCCCGCTGTGTTGCCGAAGGCGTACATGCCGTCCAGGTTCAAGCCACCGAATGTGCCGTTGTACTTGACCGAATTGTTCGCGCGCAGTCCATAGCCCAATGCGCCTGGCAACCAGCCGTCCTGGTCGTAGTTACCCACGGTCAGCGGATCATACGCACCGCCCAATTGGTCGAACAGCGGGGTGTTCTGGCGACCGAAGGTCAACGTGCCGTATTGCTTGCTTGCCAAACCAACGTAGGACATCCGATTGAATTCGGTGCCGGAGCTGGCATACGCGCCATTCCACAGGTTGAATCCGTTTTCGAGACGGAAGATCGCCGATAAGCCGCCACCCAGATCCTCGCTGCCCTTCAAGCCCCAGCGGCTGCCGGTGATCGGACCGACGCCCATCGATGTTTGGCTATCGTTGGCTGCATTGGCATTCGTCAAATAACGGATGCTGGTATCCACGATGCCATACAGCGTTACCGATGACTGTGCGAACGAATGTTGTGCGGCCAGTGCCAGAATTGCACCACCGAGTGCGCGTGCCAGGATCGATTTATTCACGATTTTCCTTTCATCATTTTTATGAGGAGCATTTGTCACGCCATTGCGCGGATTGCATAAATGTCTCCAACGGGACGCATCTTATTGTTTCAATAATCCGGATAATAATTGAGAAGCCAAAATGTGATGTTTTTCGTACACAAAAACCTATAAATTAATGATTCGTAAGGATAGTATGGTTCCTCTATAAAGCGGCCTGGATTTTCTATTGACAATGCATGCAAATCAACTAAGGGGACCGCATTGTGCCTGGAAAGACTGGTCGCGAGTAACGGATGAAGAGGAGGGATGGGAGGTTTGAGAGAATGCATAGCGAGGCATTCCCGTAATAGGTTTTTAATATGTTAGGCGAGCAATATGCGCACGCCCAGGGATAATCAAAATGCCCGGGGCTAATCGGCGCGCGGCCTTGTTTCCGGCGGCTATGTGACAGGATGGAGATTGGGTAGTCTGCTGCAGCGGAGAAGGTCTGGCTGGACTGTGCCAGGGTCGTATCGACACAACCTCGATACGCCTGTGCCAGCCCACGAGAACGTTGATCAGATGTGCATGCGGACCCAGTGACTAACTGTATCAATAATATCGTTCGACGGTGCTTGATAGCCGTAGCAGATCCAGCCGGTTACGCATAGCAGCGGGAGGAAGACGGCGGCATGGGGCAACGCGATTGGTGGAGAACGCCAGCGTCGCAACGTTGTGAAGGCGACGGCGCCTCCGAGAAGTGTTCCGACGACCACTTCCGAGAGCGTGTGGTAACCGAATAATCGGGAGTAGCCGATGAAGAGACATCCTATCGCGGCGAGCGCAGCGAGGAGATAGCCTAGGCGCTGGCTGATCGTGTTACCGACGACAAAAGCGAGGATCGGCCATACCGAGAACGAAAACACCATATGCCCGCTGATCATCCGGAAATGAATGGGTTCCAACGGCATGTTGGTCACGCCGTAATAGACCTTGGAGAGCGCGGTGAGCGCCATGGCGGCGAGCATCGTTCCGAACCAAGTCAAGGCGCGTCCAGGAAAGCGGGTGCTGATCCAGATGGCAAGTACCAGTGCGAGTGGCAATAGCAAGGCGGTGTCGCCGAGATTTGTGACATCCAGCAGGCTGTTCATCGAAGCCTTATGCAAACGGCGCGGATCGCGCAAATGAGTTGACGGGTGACATTGACCAAAACGTGAGCGCGTCGTCGAGGCGTGTCTATCTTGATGCGTGCAAATGGCTGGCAGTATAGCTGAATGAAAAGCATTGTTCCGTGATCCAGCAGCAGGTGGTCATATCGGTGTTCATGGGTGTTCCGAGAGGGGGCTAAGAATGTGGAGAGGTTGTTGACAACAATTTTTAACGCAACAATAAATGCAACTAACAGGCATTTTATAAAACTCATTCAGAAATGCTGATACGCATTCTGGCTTCCTCAGAGAGGCCGTTACGTTTGTTCGGGCAAGGTAGATTAGATCGATTGGCCAACTATTTTGCGGGTCGATCAAAAGGTACGCTGTCGCTATTGCGTGGTCAGGGTTTTGATAGGGAAGAATATGAATGACGTTGGAGAAGTGCTGGTAAATGGTGATCGCGTAGTGATGGCGATCAATGATCGCACGGTATCGCTTGTACCTAGCCGACCAGTGGGCAAGCTCACTGCCCATACAGCGGGCAGCGGCCAGGAGTTTGTCAAGATAGACGGCGCGCTAATTTGCGTGGATGGTGTGGAGACATCGGCAAGCGCGGAGGCTGTTTATCAAAGCGGGCAGTTTGGCGTTCCACCTGGTATTGCTGGGAAGTTAGTCTTGCATGTAAAACGAGGTGAGATTTCACGGTGCGATTTTTTCACGATCAATGGCAAGGCGGTTTTATGGCGTAGCGGGAAGGAGGTGGGAGTCGACGGCAAGGTAACGGCAAAAGCAACGGCACCTCCTAAAAGCCCGGCGGCAATACCGGAACCGGATCAAAGGTCGCATTATGAAGGCTCTGGCGATGTCGAACAGAGCCAACAAGCGTTTGTCACGGTGACCTTTTAACGCTTGATCAGTGTTCAAATGGATTGCGTGTACCAAAAAGGAAAGCGCCGCCACGTGTTATGTAGCCGCGCACGTTGCACTCAACAAAAATTCCGACTTACCGTTGGCAGCCCTCCCAATAAATTGGACAAGTCGACAAGCCGGTGCGCTACCAGATGCCGGACTTCACCTTCGCATTGCCAGGTGCCGTAGACGGCGATCAGCGAGGCATGCAACGCCTCGCGCCGCTGTTTTTCAAGCAGACCGGGCCATACGATGACATTGATCGATCCGGTCTCGTCCTCCAGCGTCATGAACATCACGCCCTTGGCGGTACCAGGGCGCTGCCTGACGGTAACAATGCCGCAACCGCGCGCGGCACGACCGTTTTTCAGCAGAAACAATTCATTGGCGGCGAGCAGCTTGCGCTTGCGCAATTGCGGTCGCAACAGCGCAAGGGGATGGCGACCCAGGGTCAGTCCTGTCGCGCGGTAATCCGCGACGATATGCTCCCCTTCACTGGGTGGGGAAAATGCCGGAGTGGCGTCATCGCTAAGTGCCTGACGCAGCAGGTCGCCTGTCCGGCCGCTGGAGCGCGGCATGTGGGCGGCGCAGGCTATATCGGTGTTTGGCATGCTTGATGCCCGAACGGCCTCGGGTTGGCTGTCTGCCCCCATCGCTTGCCATAGCGCCTGCCGTCGATTTCCTACCAGCGGCAACAAGGCGTTAGCGGAGGCCAGTAGGTGCAGTTCACGCCGATCGAGCGTCGCGCGATATGCCAGATCGGCGATATCGGTGAAAGGCCTTATCGCACGCGCCGTCTTGATGCGTCTCGCACTGGTTTGTCCAAGGCCACGAATCAGCGACAAACCGAGCCGCACCGCGGGCCGAGGGCCATGAACGTCTGCCCTGGAGCGGGGGACGGTATGGGCATCGATGGCTTCCAATGTACTGTCCCAGTCGCTGAGCATCACATCCGCGCCGCGGATTACCACGCCATGCCGATGCGCATCCTGGACCAGTTGCGACGGCGAGTAAAATCCCATCGGTTGGCTGTTCAGCATGGCGCAGAGAAAGGCCTCGGGCTCATGGCATTTGAGCCAGGAACTGGCGTAGACCAGCAATGCGAAACTGGCGGCATGGCTTTCCGGGAAGCCGTATTCGCCAAATCCCTTGATCTGTGCAAACAGCGCTTCGGCAAACGCGCGATCGTATTTGCGTTTGAGCATGCCGCTGACAATGCGTTCGTAATAATGCTCAAGGCCGCCCTTACGTTTCCATGCCGCCATTGCCCGCCGCAGACTGTCCGCTTCACCGGCGCTGAAGCCCGCCGCCAGCATGGCCACTTGCATCACCTGCTCTTGGAAAATGGGGACACCCAATGTGCGCGACAGTGCCGTTTCCATGTCGGTGCTGGGATAGGTGACCGGCTCCAGCTTCTGGCGTCGACGCAAGTAGGGATGCACCATCCCACCTTGTACCGGGCCAGGACGCACGATGGCGACCTCGATGACAAGGTCATAGAACACGCGCGGCTGAAGGCGGGGTAACATGCTCATCTGCGCCCGTGACTCGATCTGGAAGACACCGATCGTATCCGCCTTGCAAATCATGTCGTATGTTTCATCATCCCCGTCGGGAATATCCTGCAGCGTGAAAGGCTCACCGCGTCGGTCGGACACCAGTGCCAACGTACGTCGTATCGCGGATAGCATGCCGAGCGCCAGGATGTCGATCTTGAGCAGACCCAGCGACTCCAGATCGTCCTTGTCCCACTGAATCACACTGCGATCCGGCATGGCCGCGTTTTCGATCGGGACAAGTCGCGACAGCTTGCCGCGGCTGATCACGAAACCACCACTGTGCTGCGACAAATGCCTTGGAAACCCTAGCAACAGGGTGGTGAAATGTGCCCATTGCCGAATGATGGCGGCCTCCGGGTCCAACCCTGAATCCTTGAAGCGTTCCAGCAATTCCCGGCTGGAATCGAACCATTGGTGGTTTTTCGCCACGCGATCGACCAGCGCCGGATCGATACCCAGTGCCTTGCCGGCATCGCGTAATGCGCCGCGCGGCCGATAGGTCGAGATGGCGGCGGCAATCGCGGCACGGTCACGGCCATATTTGCGATAGACGTATTGGATCACCTCTTCGCGCCGCTGGTGTTCGAAGTCGACGTCGATGTCCGGTGGTTCGTTACGCTCCTTGCTGATAAAACGCTCGAACAACATGCTGCTGCGTTCGGGGTCGACTTCGGTGATGCCCAGGCAGTAGCAGACCGCGGAGTTCGCGGCGGAACCACGGCCTTGGCACAGAATGTTTTCACTCCGTGCGAACCGCACGAGATCGTAGACCGTCAGGAAATACGCTTCGTATTTCAGATCCGCGATCAAGGCCAGCTCGTGTTCGAGTTGTTCCTGAATTTTTAGCGGAATACCGTGCGGAAAACGTCGTTTCGCACCAACATACGTTTCCTGTCGCAAATAGGCAGTGGGCGTGACACCGGCTGGCACCAGTTCGTCCGGGTATTCATATTTCAGTTGTTTCAGACAAAAGGTGCAAGCCTGTGCAATGCGTATGGTTTCCGCCAGTGCCCGCGCCGGGTAGAGATTGGCCAGGCGTAGCCGGGAGCGCAGGTGCGATTCGGCATTCGAAGACAAGGCATAGCCGCATTCGGATAACGGCCGGCCGACATGGATCGCGCTCAATACATCGTGCAGCGGCTTGCGCGAACGTACATGCATCGTCACGCTGCCCAGGGCGACCATCGGAATGGCTGCGGCCGCCGCGGCGCGTTCCACCGTGCCGCGATGCAGATCGTCCATCGCCCGCGCGTGCAGTGTCAGGCCCAGCCAGGCACGCCCGGGAAAGGTGCGCGCAACCCAGTGGGCCTGCGTCAGCAGCACATCGTCGGCAGGTAAGGCCGGATAGGATGGCACGAGAATGGCAAGACAATCAGGCATGCCGCGCAGCGCGGCATGCTTGGGCGACGGTGTCGCGAGATCCTCAAGGGTCAGGCGGTAATGGCCTTTGCCGGTGCGGGTGCGGGCTAGCGTGATCAGTTCGGACAGGTTGCCATAGCCTTCGATATTGCATGCAAGCAGCACCAGTTCGAGCGATGGGCTCTGGACATCGTTACTGACCAAGGTGAAAGTTGCGCCGATGATGAGCGGCAGCCCGGCTTTCTCTGCCTCCACATGCGCGCGCACGATGCCAGCCAAAGAACACTCATCGGTGATCGCAAGCGCGCTGTAGCCCAGTTGCGCCGCGCGTTGCGCTAATTCTTCGGCATGGGAAGCCCCCCTTAAAAAGGAAAAATTCGAGAAGCATTGCAACTCCGCGTAAGCGGGCATTGGTGTCAAGCCGGATACGGGCAGGGAAGCATCGGGCGACGTCGGTGCGAGGCGATCGACCATACGCATTCACCCAAAAAAACCATGTAGAAACCAATGTGCGTCTTCCTCTGGTGGGTTTTTTTTCGGCGCACTGCCATTCTGTCCCGGTTGAGCAGGGGGCTTCTGCAACGCGGCATTGATATGGTCGTCCGCTTGTGGATCGGTTTTTATACCATCATATGTCTCAATATTTGCTTCGGTATGCTTATTTTCAAGCATCCCGGCTTTTTTCCCAAAGCGCTCTCGAAAGATCCAATAACAGGTGTGGTCCTCGGCTTGCGCGACAAAGTAGTCGCGTGTCACGACAGCATCGTCCCACCAGCCTGATTCGATACGCTCACCCGGCGACATTAGTCGTAATGAACCGCGATAGAATGGCCGATGCTGACGCGTCTGTAGTGGCAGCGGCGCATCCAGCAACCACACGGGACGCGGCGTGAGTCGGGCAATGCGTGCTCGTGCGGCATGAGAGAGACTGCCGGCCTTGACGATGGATGGAGCGCCTTCACTGAGGCTACGCGTGCCGTGGGAGTCGGGTGAATCAGGATGGTCGGCTCGGCCTTTGGTGCGATGTTTGGGCACGCCACGGGTCTCGTCTCGACCCCAATGATTCGCCAGCTCCGGCCGATGATCTTCCCGTATCAGGCATTGCAGGACATTATCGACGCCGAGCCGCGCCTGTAGCAATTCGATCAGTCGACGGTGATCGGCCGGACTGCCGCCGGGTTCCGGAAACAGATTGGTGCTCAGTGGCGTGGCCGGCTCGACCGCGGTGGCGTGCAATCGTACCGCGATCACGTGTGCATCCAGTGTGGTCTTGACCAGTCGTTCGCGGACCAGACGTAGTAGATGGCTGTCATGCCAGGCAGGGTCGGCTAAAGCGATATCGATCAGTGTGGGGGGCCGTGCTTCTCGACCTCGCTCGTGTTCGAGCAACAGCGTGAAACGCGTCACCGCCCATTGGCGAGCGGCCAGCCATCCAGTCAATCGACTAATCAGCATGGTTGCGCTCGCGAGAATCAGGGGGGTATCGTCGGCACGATCGGGCAAGGCTTGCTGCTGCTCGAACCGCTCCGGGGTTGTGAGCCATTCAAACCCTTCCTCTGCCATACCCAGCGCACGATCCAGCGCATCGACCAGAGCTTCGCCGCAACGTTGTTTGACGCCCGCGCGCGGGAGGCGGCGCAGATCGTCCAATGTCGGGCACCCCAGGCTGTTCAAGCTTTCCACATATGTCCGGGCTTCCGGCAAAAGGGGCAACGGCAGTGGGCCCAGTATCCGATCCAACGTACGCGGTGTACGGTGGCGGTGGCTACCAGCTGGTAAACGCGTCTTTTCCGACAGATCAGCCGGATGCAATACCGTGGCACCTCCGGCACGGGCCAGCAAGGCAGCGGCGGTACCAGTGGGTGCAAGACTGAGCCGGGCCGTCAGGCCGCTGCTGGCCAACGTCGCACGAATGCGTTTGCGCAAGGCACGGATGCCGCCGAACAGCCGCAAGCTGGCCGAGATATCGGCCACGATGATCGGTGCGTCGATTCGTGTGCCAGCCTGCCCCCATGTCTGGCCCTGCATCGGCGTCGACGTCTGGCGCTGCGGATCACCTGTCATGGTTTGCCGTGAGGCGCGTGCCCAGTCCAGCAGCGCGACCTGTGGCGTGTATTGCATCAAGGCCAAGGCGACGCCTTGCCATGCATCGGCTTCACGCAACAGGTCCCGGTCGTGCAGCACGGCCTGCTCCGCGACGGTCAACACCCCACCGCGCTTCATTCCCAGACGGACACCGGCCTCGCGTGCGGCCCGGCTCATCGCCACGACTCGGCCTTGTTCGAGAACGACCAATGGCATCGGTGTCCCTGGCGCGGCACGCGTGTTCGGTGAGTCAGGTGCCTTGGGCGCGTCCAGTACGGTCGATGCAAGGCTCGATGCACCAAAGGGTTGGGAGCAATATGCACGCGTCTCACTGGACCAAGTCGGCCGAAATACTTCTAGAGGCAGGTGCGGCAGAAAGACGCCGATCCAGAGACGCATGGCGATTTAATAAAATAGGAGATGGCGATAAAGACAAGACGAGGGACTGCTCTGTGGTCGGACCGCGCCGCTTGACAAAGGTCACCGACAATCCGTCCGGCGCCGGTTGCAACGCCAGCCGCAACGGGGCCGGGGATGTCCGGTGGGCGGCGTTCAACGGTCGAAACAGGAAGAACAGCGAAGACGAGGCTTGAGCGGCCAGATGCAGTCGACGCAAGGCTTCTGGCCGAATCGGGTCCTGCCAGAAAAGCAAGGCGCCACAGCCCCCCGTACGGAGGATCTGCTCTGCTGCCCACAACGCGTCCGCCGTACGATTCGCGCGCACCCACTGCCACTGCGCAATTGGCAGCCCCCAGTACTGAAAGGCTTGCTGATTGGGAATGTGCGGCGGGCACAGCATCATCAAGGGCCGTGCCGCCACGTTCTGTAGCGCCGGCCGCAGTAACCGGAATTCCCCGATGCCGGCTTGCGGTAACAACAATTCAGTCAGGCTGCCCACAGGCCAGCCGCCGCCTGGTAATTCGACCGCCAGACGGCTATCCCCTGGCGCTATGCAGGATAGCTTTGCCTGAGCGAGCTGGGAGGCACGCCACAAAGAGGGGTGAATGGTTTCCGGATGCTGGAGCGTGGCATGCTGCATGGCTCACCTGAAAACTGTATGAATGTACAGTAGTATAGCGTGCTCGCCAGAAAATGCCAGAAAGGGATGCAGGAGCGACAACGACGGCCAAGCCATCCGCCGATTACGTTCCTTACCCGGACTAACGCTTATCGCGGTAACGGCGAATGCACGGTATTGTCGCAGCAAGCAATCATGTCATTTCGATGACGTCACGTTGTTGCAACAAATGCGTCATACGATCGCGATTCCATTCATGTAGACGACAGGAGAACGCCCGATGCAACACGTGCCTCTGGCCCGAGCGGTTAAGACGATATGCACCGCAGCGGCAATGACGTGGGGGGCACTGGCAAGCGCTTCCGCCTATGCGGTGACCGACATCCCGTTCTGGCACGCGATGGACGCCGCATTGGGCGAGCGCGTCAACGATATAGCCAAGGATTTCAACGCGTCCCAGAGCGAGTACCACATCACGCCGGTATTCAAGGGTACCTATGACCAGACGCTGGCCGCCGGTATCGCGGCGTTCCGCAGCGGCAACGCTCCGGCGATCCTGCAGGTCTACGAAGTGGGAACGGCCACGATGATGCGTGCGAAGAGTGCGATCGTGCCGGTCTATGATGTCTTCAAGAATGCCGGCGTACCGTTGGACGAAAGTGCGTTTATTCCCACGATCTCCGGTTATTACAGCGATGCAAAGACCGGTCATCTGGTGTCCATGCCGTTCAACAGTTCGACACCGGTACTGTTTTATAACAAGGATGCGTTCCGCAAGGCCGGCCTGGACCCGAATCAGCCGCCGCGCACCTGGCCGGAAGTGGAACAGGACGCACTTGCACTGCGCAAGGCCGGTCTGTCCTGCGGTTACGCGTCCGGGTGGCAAAGCTGGATCCAATTGGAAAACTACAGCGCCTGGCATGCCGTGCCGTTTGCTTCGCGCAATAATGGTTTCGATGGCGATGACGCGGTGCTGGAATTCAACAAACCGCTGCAGGTCGCGCATATCGCTTTCCTGAAAAAGATGCAGAATGAAGGCGCTTTCAGCTATGTCGGTCGTCAGGACGAGCCAAACGCCAAGTTCTATAGTGGCGATTGCGGCATGACGACGAATTCGTCGGCAGCGTTGGCCAATATCAGGAAGTATGCAAAGTTCGACTTCGGCTCCGGTAGTCTGCCGTACGATCCGAGTGTCAAAGGCGCACCACAGAATGCGATCATCGGCGGCGCGAGCCTGTGGGTGATGGGGGGCAAGGACAAGCAAACCTACAAGGGCGTTGCCGAGTTCCTCGCTTACCTGACCAAACCAGAGGTTGCCGCCAAGTGGCACCAGGACACCGGATACCTGCCGGTGACAAAGGCTGCCTATGACCTGACGAAGGCGCAAGGCTTCTACAAGACGCACCCGGACAGCGAAACGGCGATCAAGCAGATGATGAACAAGCCGCCGTTGCCGTTCACGAAAGGCCTGCGTCTGGGGAATATGCCGCAGATTCGCGTAGTGATCGACGAGGAACTGGAGCAAGTCTGGGGCGGCACGAAGACGCCGCAAGGTGCATTGGATTCGGCGGTGGCGCGCGGCAACGACTTGCTGCGCCGCTTCCAGAAATCCGGTAGCTGACGTGACGCCGTTGAACGTGCCCCCAACGGGCGGTGCCGATGCGCCATCGGTACAGGCGGCGCCGGTCCCGCCAGGTAAAAGGGCGCTTGCAAGCGTACGCGCCCGGATCGGTGCCGGGCATGCGCCGTTCGGCACTTCCTGGTTGCCGTACCTGCTGATTCTGCCGCAATTGGCGATCACCGCCATCTTCTTTTTGTGGCCGGCGGGTGAGGCGCTCTGGCAATCCACGCAGACCCAGGACGCATTTGGCCTTTCCAGCAATTTCGTCGGCTTGCAGAATTTCACCGAGCTGTTCGCGGACCCGTTGTACCTGGCGTCTTTCAAGACAACGCTTTGGTTTTGTGCGATGGTCACCGTCGCGGGACTCGTCATCGGCTTGCTGCTGGCGGTGTGTGCGGACCGGGTCGTGCGCGGTGGCCGTTTCTATCGCGCATTGCTGATCTGGCCGTACGCGGTCGCACCGGCGCTGGCAGGTATCTTGTGGGTGTTCCTGTTCAATCCCAGCCTTGGCGTGATCGCCCATGCACTGCAAACGCACGGCATCATCTGGAACCATGCACTGAATGGCGGTCAAGCGATGTTCCTGGTGGTATTGGCATCCGTCTGGCAGCAGGTCAGCTATAACTTCCTGTTTTTCTACGCCGGATTGCAGGCGATCCCGCGTTCGTTGATCGAGGCGGCCGCCATTGACGGCGCCGGTCCCGTGCGCCGATTCTTCGGCATTGCCTTCCCCCTGATCGCACCAACAACCTTTTTCCTGCTTGTCGTGAACGTCGTGTACGCGTTCTTCGATACCTTTCCGGTCATCGATGCCACGACGGCAGGGGGGCCCGCGCAATCTACCCGTACCTTGATTTATAAAATCTATGCCGATGGTTTTCGGGGACTGGATATCGGCAGCGCCGGTGCGCAGTCGGTGGTCTTGATGGTCATCGTCATCGCGCTTACCGTCTTCCAGTTCCGTTTCATCGAGCGCAAGGTGCAATACGTATGATCGAGCATCGGCGTGGATTTGATTGCTTCTGTCATGCCGTGCTGATAGCCGGTCTCGTGGTGATTGCTTTTCCGTTGTATATCGCCTTCGCGGCGGCAACGATGAGCGAAAGCGAGGTGTTCACCGTGCCGATGTCGCTGATTCCCAGCACACATCTTTTCGAGAACATCGCGCATGTCTGGACGCATGGCACCGGTAACGCCGCGGCTCCGTTCGGGACGTTGCTGCTGAACAGCCTGGCAATGGCGTTGGGCATCACCTTCGGCAAGATCGTCGTATCGATCCTGTCCGCCTATGCCATCGTGTTTTTCCGCTTTCCGTTCCGGAATACCGCATTCTGGCTGATCTTCATCACGTTGATGTTGCCGGTGGAGGTACGCATCTTCCCGACGGTGCAGGTGGTCTCCACGCTGCACTTGACGAACAGTTATGCGGGCCTGACGTTGCCGTTGATTGCCTCGGCCACGGCGACTTTCCTGTTCCGGCAGTTCTTCATGACGCTGCCGGCGGAACTGCTGGAAGCGGCCCGCATCGATGGCGCGGGTCCGATGCGTTGCTTTATCGACATCGTCTTGCCTCTGACGAAGACGACGATTGCGGCGCTGTTCGTCATCACGTTTATTTATGGTTGGAACCAATATCTGTGGCCGATCCTGGTGATCAACCAGAGTGGATGGCAGACGGCCGTGGTGGGTATCAAGCAGATGATCGGCACGGGCGACACGGCCACCGAGTGGCATCTCGTGATGACCGCAACCCTGTTGGCGATGTTGCCGCCCTTGCTGGTCGTGATTACGATGCAGCGGTGGTTTGTACGCGGCCTGGTTGACACCGAGAAGTAACGGCACACCAGACAATTCAAGGAACGATAAATGGCCGCATTGACACTGAGTGGCGTACGCAAGACCTATGACGGCCAGCAGTATGTGCTGCATGGTATAGATGTCGAGGTCGCCGATGGCGAATTCGTGGTGCTCGTCGGGCCGTCTGGCTGTGGAAAATCGACATTGCTGCGGATGATCGCCGGTCTTGAAAGTGTCTCTGAAGGCGAGATCATGATTGGGGGGAAGGTCGTCAACCAACATGAGCCGAAGGATCGCGGTATCGCGATGGTGTTCCAGAACTACGCGTTGTATCCCCATATGACCGTGGCGCAGAATATGGGGTATGCGTTGAAGATTGGCGGCGTATCCCGTAGCGACATCGACCGGCGGGTGCAAACCGCGGCGCGCACGCTCGAACTGGAATCACTACTGGCGCGAAAGCCTAGGGAGTTGTCCGGTGGCCAGCGGCAACGGGTAGCCATGGGGCGCGCGATCGTGCGTGAGCCATCGGTATTTCTGTTTGACGAGCCGTTGTCGAACCTGGACGCAAGGCTTCGTGTGCAAATGCGCCTCGAGATGCAACGCTTGCACGCCCGGCTGAAAACCACCAGCGTGTATGTCACGCATGACCAGATCGAGGCCATGACGTTGGCGCAGCGTGTGATTGTGATGTACAAAGGGCGTGCCGAGCAGATCGGCACGCCCGCTGACGTGTATGATCGGCCGGCCAGTGTTTTCGTGGCGGGTTTCATCGGCTCGCCGGCGATGAATCTGATAGAGGGAAGGGTGACCGACGACGGACGCGCTTTTGAAGTACAGGATGGCGGCCCGGTTCTGTTCCTTGACGCATTTGACAGCATGCCATCCCGGGCATCGATGTCCTCGACAGGTCCGGTCCCGCTGTTGCCGAACCGTTTGGCCGGGCGTCATTGCATTTTAGGTATCAGACCGGAACATATGGCGCTTGCGCAAAGCGATGGTGATCATGGTATTGTCCGCGGACGGGATGCAACAACGACGGTCGGGCAGGCAGGTGCGACACTGCCCGTGGACGTATGCGAACGTACGGGGGCCGATAATTTGGCACGTGGCCGTTGGGGCAGTCATGATATCGCCGTACGTTTACCGCATGACGTCGTGCCGGCACCGGGTGCACTGCTGCCGGTGATGCTGCCGGTGCATCGATTGCATTTCTTCGACCCCGACAGTCGGCGTCGGCTGTAAGGCTAGGGGCGGTGCCTCGCTGACGGAACCCATAGTCGTATTCACTGTCGTACGATCTTATCGCCATGACTTCGTCACCCGTTTTCCACCCTGACTCGTCTGCCTCCTCATCTGTGGGGCGTTATCGCTGGCCTTACCCGACTGTTGCCGCGCATCGCGGTGGCGGCACGCTGGCGCCGGAGAATACGCTGGAGGCCATCGACACCGGTGCGCGTCTCGGGCATCAGATGATCGAGTTCGACGCACGGTGCGGTGCCGACGATATCGTATTCCTGTTGCATGACGATCATGTCGAGCGCACGACGAACGGCTCCGGCGACGCATCCACGATGCCGTGGCATCGCTTGCAGGCCTTGGACGCCGGTAGTTGGTTCGACACCCGCTTCTCGGGCGCGCGCATTCCCACGTTGGCTGATGTCGCCGAGCGCTGTCTGGCGCTGGGTTTGCATGCGAACGTCGAGATCAAGCCGGGTCCGGGCCTGGAGCGGCACACCGGGCAGGCGGTGGCGCGGGAGGTGTTAAGGCATTGGAAGGGAAGTCCGGCCGCGCCGTTACTGTCGTCTTTTTCGTACGAGGCACTTGCAGCGGCAGCCGAAGTGGCACCGCAACTGCCCCGTGGCATGCTTTGCGAGAACTGGTCTGATCCGTGGCGCGAGCAGACGCAGGCCCTGTCTTGCGTCTCGTTGCATATTCACCATACCGAGTTGACACAGGCGCGCATTGCCGAGATCAAGGAGGCGGGCTTGTTCGTACTCGCGTACACCGTTAACGAGCCATTACGTGCGGCAGAGCTGCTGGCGTGGGGTGTTGACACGATTTGTACCGATCGTATCGACCTTATCGGGCCGCATTTTCGCACGGTTTGAGATCAGGCAGTACAGCGCGATTACGCCATAACATACTCAAACTTCTCGAGCATCTGCTCCAGATGCGTGGAATCTATCTTTTCTTTCGGCGGAACGAGAAACAGACATTGCCTGCCACCCGTCTCAGATCGTGGTAAAAATTCTTCCGCGATATGATAATGCGGTCGATTTGTATAATCATCAAAAATAATCCTGGTACCTTCTTTTGCGTATTTCAAGGAAGTTAGAAAACAGTACACCCGAAATCTTCCGTCGATAAAAAAATTGTCGGGATGTATATCGCTGGACCGAGCGGCCAGCGCATAGTTTTTAAAATTATGTCTATTCTGAAAATTCAGAGGTGTTCGCCAGCTTTCGAGTGCTCCACAATCGATCCAGTGAAAACTGACTAATCTATCGCCAAGTTTCTTTTTAGTTGAAACGATCCACTCCTGGCTGGAGTTGATGCTTAATATGCTTGCTTTGGTATTTTTTTGCGACCCAGATGGTGCTGATGCCGCATCCACATTCGGTATAATTTTCTGTGGATGTAATAACATTTTTAAATAAATCGTCATTGCCATCAAAAAGTTTTTTGCTTTCCGCATTTTTTATAATTCTTGAAATGGGCATGGTAAATATTGATAATTTTATATAGATAAAGATCTTTTGCGATTATGAAGATTGGTAATTCTGATGCGCGTGTATTGTTGGCGCCGTGCCCAGATGAACTTGCCTATGCGTACCGACGCCGTTCGAAATTGGAAGGAACTGGCGTGCTATAGAATTGCTTTACGGGGTGCATGCTTCGGCGTGGCCATCATGAAGTATGAGCGAGTCATCGAATAATGCTCTTGATGTGAATAAAAAAGCATGCGTGCCATCCCGCACGCATTTCTCTAGATAGGGCCGGCATTGCCAGCACCACCATCGAGAAATACAAGACCGCGTTCAGCAACGCACCTTAACGCAATACGCTGGTGGGAGCGCCCCATACCGGAAGGCTGGGGCTGCTTTCCCGCAAGGCTGTCGCGGGGCTTGTCGCGACATTCTCCGTTGCCCCATGAGGGTCTCTTGATGCATCGCTTGCTTCTTCCGTGCTACTTGCATCCGGCGCGTCCGAAGACAAAGGCGCCACACCACCTTCCGTCCCCGCGCGATTTGGAGAGGAGAGCCATTCCGCCTGACCACGCATTTCTCGCAGATAGACAAAGAACTCGACATTGCTCGATACACCGAGCTTGTGAAACGCACTGACTTTCTGACGGCTGATGGTTTTCTTGCTGCGATGAAGTGTCGCCGCGATTTCATTGCCAGTCAGGCCCGACGAGAACAGCCGCAGCACTTCCGCTTCGCGCGGCGACAACCGGGTCTTCGTGGGCAGTCGGGACATCGCCTCGCAGCCGATGGTCTGGCGGATGGTGCGCGACAAATAGCAGCGTCCTTCCATGACGGTCTGGATCGCGTTGATCAGCTCTCCGGAGGCATCGGCTTTGCTGACCAATCCGGAGACCTCCATCCGTGCGATCGATCCCAGTACGCCGGCATTGTCGTGCATCGTCAGCACGATGAACGAATAGGCCTGGAACCCTTTAAACACGGGGGTCGTCCAAAATTTATCCAAAATTCGTCAAAAATTATTCAGGCGATTGCCTTGATAACCTGCCATTCGGCGCCGCGTGAATCGCGGTATCGATCCGTCATCGTCGCGGTCTTGTGACCCATCAATGCCTGGGCAAAGTCCTTGCCGTATAGCTCGTCGTAAAGGCGGGTGGAGAGCGAGCGAATCTCGTGAAATGCCGTCGGTGTTTTCCCGGTCCCCGGCGCGTACTTGAGCGCTGCGAGCATCTTGCGCAAGACGTGGGAGTAGGCATTGACGGCCGGCTGGTCGCCAATCTTTTTTTGCGGATACGAGCGCACGTAATGGAAGATGCTCCGGCTTAGGACGCGGTCATTGGCATTGCGCAGAACGTCTGCAACGGACATGTCTATGGCCGGCAGCCGGAGGTCGAGGGGGATCTTCAGCTTGATGCCTGTCTTTTGCTGCTCTATCCAGAGATAGCCGTCTTTCACATCCGTCTTGGTCAACCGACTGAGGTCTCCAACGCGCTGCCCTGTGATAAGCGCCATATTCATGCCGTTAACGAACCAGCAAAGATCCGGGTCTTTTTCTGCTTCGGCCCGCACCGACAGGAAAAGGTCCAGCGTCATCCGTTCGCGCGTGACTTTGGATTCCGGCCGGAAGGTGGATTCCACTGGGTTTTGCCCCGGCTTCACCAGCCCCTGATTGATTGCCTCTCGGAATAAAGACCGCGCCCGCGCACGTACCTTCGGAGGGATCGATTTTCCGCGCCCAGCAGTCTCTTTGACCATCGCTACAATGTCGCGTGGCTCTACGGCGGAAACCTGCATATCGCCGATTGCGGAAGCTATCGCGGCGACTTCATATTCGATGTTCACGAGCGTGCGCTTGCCAGCGTGTTTCTCTCGGATAGGAATCATGTATTCCTCGATCCAGTCCGAGACCGTCTTGCCACCGCCATCGATCCGATCCAGGAGTGCAGGCGTTGCCGCGCGCACGGCTAATTGGGCGTTGACGGCCTTGGCCTGTAGGGACGCGGCCTTGAAATCCGTGCCTAGCCCGTAAGTCTTCCCGGTCTCCGGATGGCGAAACCAGTAATAGCCCTTGGTGTTCTGGTAAAGATTCGCCGGCCAATTACGGCGAATCGCCTCTCGGCGTCTAGCGGCCACTGATCATCCTTTCCAGGCGTTCGGCCTGAACATCAACATAACGCGCATCCTCGCGCACATAGAAATTCTTCCCCACGCGCGTCGCGGGTGGGCTAATCTTTCCGTCGTTTGCCCAACGTCGTAGGGTATTCGGGTGAGGGGCGTTGCCGGTGTGGTTTGCGATAGTATTCGCGGCCCAAACACCGATTGGAACCAATTTGGCTCTCGACATACTCATACTCCAATCCGCCACGCCTTGGCGGTCACAGAGATAACAAATGAAACAGACAACGGTATTGCCCGGCGGTACGTCAGTGATGGTCGATGGGAACCGGTATGATTTCCCTGATGAATTGGCGGCCGACGCATTTGTCCACGCTGTTGCTGCTGGCTCAGATCCGCGCCAGGCGGCAGAACTCTTGAACGATTCACGATACTTTTCGCGACCACCAGAGCATTAATCTGGGTCTTTCTCAAAATTGATTCGAGCACTGCGGTTATTGCTTCATGCAGCCTCTGTGGGCTGAATAGCCTCATGCGCAAATTCATTTGTTGGCTCTACAGATAAAAGGCGACGCACCTCGTTCGCCAACAATTTCAACGCCCGCTGACTGTCTGTGCATGGAACGCACTTGTCGGCGTGTGCCAGAGCTTGTTCTAGAGTTTCGATCATCCCATCCCCCTCCCAATCTCAGCAATGTCGTCTTCCGTAAGACCGGCAGCCAGAGCTTTTTCAATCGCGAGATATCTTCTGTCAATCCTTTCTTGAGCAGCAATATCGTCTTTTGAAGGCGGTATTATTTTTCCTGGGACATACCATTGACCGGAAATGTTTAAAGCGATGTCTTTTGTCACATGGCAATCACTTCCCATGACACTGCCTTTGCGCCCAAGTCGCCGTGCTGACACTTCTTTCTCACAAATTGCGAGCGGCAATTGATGTCCTCTCCCTTCCGTTAGATCAGAATTTGTCCATGCTATCCATATAGTTTTTAGTTTGCTAATCTCGGGCATTGCTTCAGCGTCAAGCATTTCTCGGTCAGTCATTTTTGGTCCTTTGGCGCGCACGTATAGACTTCATCTCCGTAGTAGAAGCCCCCGATGTGTCGGCATGAGAGCGCATCAGACTGCACACCGGACGCCCACCCGAACAAGAAAGCAATTATCGCCATTGATGTAATAGCAGCAGTTCGCCAATCCATTATTTCCCCTCTCGTGCGGCGTCGATTGCTACGTCCAGTTGTTCGCCAGTCTTGGCTTCTGCTACGTCATCAGGCCAACTTTCATCGTCAGCTATGAAAGTCCTACGTAACCATTGATACCGATACGCATCAACCTTCAACGCCGCCAATTCATCCAGCAGTTCAAGGATTTCTTCCTTGTCCATTACATAGTTATATCCTGGCGGCACTTTTTCTGCCGCCTCACGCAGCGCTTCGTACTTGTCGGTCATGGCTGTTGCTCCTTGCGTGCTGCGTCTCGCGAACATTTTGCACACATCCCCGGGCCTCCGCATTTTGCCTTTAACCCATCTGGCCTTTTCCATACGTGACCATGACCTGTATTGCTGCCGATCGGGTTTTGCTCCTTGCGTGCGGTGTCGATAGCTTCGTCTAGCGCTTCCTCAGCAAGCTCTGTTACTGATGAGAGCATTACACCAGGCCCAAACTGGCAAACGTGAACGTCTTTTCTCCCATTCTTGCCGCAACCCCATGCCTCGTTGCGCAGGTAGTCATATCTTTCAGCCTTAAACTTCAACGCCTCCACCTGAGCGGCGAGTGCATTGCGTTCTGACTGCATGTCCTGACAACGTTTGATCCACTCTTGGCCCGCAGATTTTACAAGGTCGTAATTCTTGGCGAGTTCATCGCGTTCGGCTTCCATAGCGGCGTAGTCGTCATAACTTACAGACTTGCCTGACGGGCCGTGA
Source organism: Robbsia andropogonis (assembly GCF_034047095.1). Lineage (NCBI taxonomy): Bacteria > Pseudomonadati > Pseudomonadota > Betaproteobacteria > Burkholderiales > Burkholderiaceae > Robbsia > Robbsia andropogonis. The sequence goes on from NZ_CP139164.1 coordinate 870,572, forward strand.
ATCCGGGCTATAACGTCGTCATATCGATCAGCCATCACGCCTCCTATCTTTTCTGACAAGTACTCCGTTTGTGTGGTCTTCTGCGAGCGGTACGCCGCCCCACATCACGACTTGGCATTTCGATCGAACAAGTCTCAAGTAGAGAAAGGCGGGTAGCAGTAGCGTCCATTTACGCATCACGCCCTCTTCGATTTCATGTTACGCACGAGCGCGCAGATTGCCGCTATGTCGCACATCAGTTCCTTACTGATAGTTTCGCCGCTTCGGTATTGCCATACTGCGTCCGCTGCCTCCTCAAGCACAGCATCACGCACATCGGCCGGCTCAACACTCTGCTTTAACTGCAAGCGAAGTACAGAATTCTCGTTTGTAAGGCGCGCTACTTCTTCGGCGATTGAATCTCGCTCGGCCTGTACACGCGCAAAGTTTTCCAGTATCACTTCCAATTGCTCGCTCGTCTCTTGCCTATCAATTTCCGGCATGTCTTTGATCGACACCGACGGCGAGTAGGACATCATAAAATCTTGTGCAGCCGATTCATCCTTGAATTGCAAAGTTACGAATCCGTCGTCTTCGTCAGTCATGCTTCCGAGTCCAGGAATGCGCGTACCCTCGGCGCTCTGTGCGTGGCACCCCCGTGCAATAAGCGCATCGATTGCGGAGACTGCAACGGCGTCTGCTAAGTCTGCCGGAACGCCTTCTTTTTTCACTGCTCGTACAACAGCTTCGATGTCGGCCTCATCAACCGGGCGTTCGCTCTGCGTGCTTTCACCCGAGTGATCCGCAGCACTAAAAAGGGCACCACAATCGACGCATATGTAACCCGACTTCACAACGGGATTGCGTGCGTCTGCAATGCGATGTTGACATTCAACGCTCTGCGCGCTTTCACGCAAAACGTTCGGCTTCAATCCCGCGCGCTCCAAATAGTCCAGTGCCTTTTGCGAAAGGTCGTTACTTGGCGAGGCTTTGCGGAGTTCTCGGACTAAGCGACGAACCAGAGTCGATAAGTCGTCTAGCGCAGCAGCGCGTTCGCTCTGCGCGCTTGCGTGCGCGGCCTGACGTTCGAGCGCCGCGATAGCCTTTTCAAGCAACCGGGCATCGCCTAGCAATCCTTCGCAGAGACCTTCTGCGTCATCAGGCTCGTATTCCCGCCCACTATCAAGTATCTCGCGCACACCTTCATGCGCGATACGCTTGCTTTGCGACGCAGACTTCAGCATTGCGAGCAGCAATTCCGGGTCGTATGTATCTGTGCGTTGATTCATGGTTTCTTGCTCTCAAGGCAGGTTGCGGAAGTAGCTGCGCCGTAGTTTGCTAGTTTCGACGCTTGCTCACGAGCAATACGATATGCAAGCTGACATGCTTCTCGTGACGAATAGTCGTGTTCTATGTGAGAAAACACACGAGGGTTATATGCCGAGCCACTCGAACTAAAAACGATTGTCATGATGAGTGTGTAGATCACGCTTCACCTCGCTTGCCGTATGTATCTGTGCGCATTATTCTTTCTCTCCGAGTGCTTTTGCCTTTTCTTCCGGATGGCGTTCTCCGTACTCTCGAATGGCGCGCATAAGGTACGCCCATTGATAGCTTGCGCACCACGCTCTGCCAGCAAATTCGATCGAACTAAATATCGCGGCCAGGACTAGCACAAAGCATCCCCAGAGCAGAACGATCTTCCCCGCCCACTCGTATAGACTCATAACGCCCCACCTCGCTTGGCGAGAAGGGCGGTACGGCATACCTGATCCAGGAAATCACCCTTAGCAAGTTCGTGCGCACCTTCGGAGCCGACATACAAGCCCTTTTCCCAACCAGATTCATCACGAAGCCAGCGATACCATTCTGCTTGCTCCGCATCCGATCCAGTAGTCGATTCACCTCGCTTGGCGAGAAGGGCGGCAAGCTGCGCAAGGATACGGCTCGAACTGAGTTCGTCGTCTGCATCTCGTGCCAGCGCAAAACAACCCTCGGGCGTGAAGACGGCCCAGTATGTTCCGTCTCCACACTTTTTAAACTTCCACCCTTCCAGCGCATCAGCCCCAACAGGCGCATCGGTAATGTCTGGCACAGACACCGGTTTCGCCTCGCTCTGCGCGGGTGCGGCGCGTTCAACCATGCTTGCCATTGCCCCGAATGCTGAAAACAAAATACCTACAGCCATGACGTCACGGCCATTTGTCGGATCAGGATAGCCAATTGCCTTACATAGGCTCCGGAAACGGGTCGTTATGTTTGCATCTAATAAAGCATCGCTCATGTGGTCGATCGCCTCGTTCTGCGAGGGCGCGGCTTTCTTGTCCATTTTTATGCCTCCATCATCGGTACGCCGAGATTTGCAAAATCTCCATGCAACTCTTTCGCTTTAATGCAATACGCCTCATAGGCACTCTGTGGTGACGTAAAATAGCCAACGTGGAAAAACTTTCCGTCGAACCACAAACTGGATCGCCATTTCTTTCTTGCGGAAACCCAGTAGACCCCCTTATAGCCCGAATTGTTTGTGCGCAATGCCCCACGGTTTCTAATGTTCTCGGCGTGGGAGCAGATTCTCAGATTGATTCGACGGTTGTCGAGTCGGTTGCCGTTTATATGGTCCACTTCTTTACCATCACCATTTTTCAAGCCGAGAATAAATCTATGCATCGATGTCTCGGTCTTTTTGCCGTCGCCATCCACAATCGAAGTTTTCGCGTATCCCCAGTTGCTGGCATACCATCGACGGGAAAAAACTAGTGCCGAATCTTCTTCGTCGATAAGCGCTATAACCCCGCGAGCCATGCTTACTTCAACGACTCCCCGCATAGCATCGTTACTCATGACCATCCCCCTTGCTCAGAATCTCCACGCCAATCAAATCGTGTACTTCAAACCCGTAAGTTCCATGACCGCCTCTCGACAGGGCCGCCTCTAACTCAGGCACATCACAATCGACGGTGTAGAAATCCTCCGTCTTTAGATCTATGTGTTGATCGAGCGAACGGCGCTTTATGATGAATCGGATCATTGACCATCCCCCTTGCTCGCAGCAGCGATAGCGGGGGCAGGCGCTCCCTCTGCTGGCGTACTCAAAAACACAGAGCCCTCGTCCGCATAGTCGGTACACCATGCGTAATAGCCTTTTCCGGTATGTCCGTCTCCGTATTGGATAGTCACTTCGCCATCCAATTGATCGGCATGCTCGGGTGTATCGCGGTCCGGCGCGATGAAATCAAGCGCTGCAAGCAGTTCATGGCCTGACAATGTGAAACGCGGGAATTCTTCCGCATCGCGCTTCTCATCCCCCGCAGCGGCGGCTCGGGCGGCACGGGCTTCGTTCAATGCGCCGCGTACAGCTTCGCAAGCACCCTCCATTTCAATTCGTGACATCTCCGCATATGGATGCTCAGCACCTGTGTCCCAATTTCGTTCAAACTCGGCCAGTGCGTTCAAGGCAACATCAAAACCATTGCGCTCATCCGTCACCGGCTGCGCTTCCCCAATCTCAAGCGCTTCCGCAGCATTCAAAACAGCAGCGCGATCTTTGATGGGCAAGGCGGCGATGCGGATCGCGCGCAGTGCTTGTGCTAGTTGTTTGTTGTTCATGTTTTCTCGGTTAGGCAGCTTGCTTGAGCAGCAGCGCGTGGTTATGCGACACTAGACGTTCAAACTCGATAAGGTCTTTCTCTAGGGCCTCGATGTAGTCGTCATCGCGCTTTACCTCGCGCCAGTACAGGTGCTTTCCTATCGACTCAAGGGCAGGGCAGTACAGTGCGAAGTGCCACCAAGTGCGCTCTGTGATCCACATGCAGCCCTGAATTTGATCCTCGAATTCGCTGATATCGTTGTGCAACAAGACGTTCCGCAATCCTTCTGGTGATACAAGGCACTTGTATTCGCTTCCGCCGTCTTTGCCGATGAATCCGTCAGCGCTGGCTCCGAACAGTCCGTCATCGGTCGTGACGAAACCAGCGCGATCAACGATCACGCCAGCTTCAATCTCGTGGGCTGCGCGCGCCATCGGCTCAAGTTCATGCCCACGGCGCATCTGCCACGTCTCGTAGCCTTCGTCGAGCGGCACGCCGCTGATACGTTCGACTGCTAGGCGAAATGCGTAATCCATCGCTTTTTCGGATGGCTTGCCAACCGGTTCGCCAGCGATCGCACGAAACACCGCGTCAGCGCGTGGCATCTGTCGATAGCCTGCCGCAGCCATCGCCTCGGATTCGGTCAAGCCGCTAAGCCTCGCATCGACGAATGCTTGTTGCTTCTCGTCGAGGCCATCGACACGCTGCCGCGCAACATTGAACATCGACGCGGTAATACAGCCAGCGCGCGCTTGGTGCCACTCCGGACTGCCTTGGTCGCAATGGATCAATCGCACGATTAGCCCTCCATCTTGCTGCGCAGGTCGTGGTACAGCTTGGTCAACACTTCCTGATGCGCTTCGCCGTTGACTTGGCGGATCATGTCGGCGGCAGTGTGTAGCTCATCGATATCGCCGCCTTCGAATGCAGCGTTCAGGCAGTCTTCGACGATCTTAGGGGTCACGTCCGGAGCGTCGCCAGCGGGCGCAGCCTCGTCGGGCTTGGGCGCGCGCTTCTTTTCGGCGTCCTCGGATGCTTGTTTTAGGTCATCCATGTGCGGGGCCAGTTTGTAGCGGTCGTCGCGCGGTACTGACTTGTAGTACTCTCGGAACGCTTCAACACCTTTTCCGGCTGCTGAATGTGCCTTCTTGAGGAGCGCTTCGCTTGCCGGTTCCGGTTCATTTCTGATGACTTCCGCGCGACCCGGTTGCGCGCGGCTCAGACTTGTCCCATCCTCTATTTCGTCCGGTGTGTAGACACCTAGGATGACGTCAGGGCAATAGAGGCGCGCCCAGCGCTTGACCGCGAGATAGGCCAGTTGCTGCTTCGGGTCCTGGCCCCATAGCGGCGAGTTACGGACGCCCGCTTGAGAAAGCAGCAAGCGCAATTCGCGCGGCGAATCCTCGCCTTTGAACGTTGCCCAAACTTTGACGCCCAAACCTTCTTCTTCCTTGACCGTCCAGTCGCGGACTATGCGTTTCTCGTCGGGGTTGTTCTTGGCCGGAATCTCTTTGAACTTGCCAGCGATCTTATCCCAGTCGCCAAACCAGTCGTAGTTGATGCGACCAGTCACTGGTGCGCGCGATGCGATGACCGCATTCACTAGCTGAGCCTCGTATCCCAGTATGCCGCCGACCAAATGTGTCTTCTGCGCTACCGCGAACGGGTTCATGCCCCACTGCATTGCCTGCATGGTTATGGCGAGGCAGTCGCCGCGATTTTTCTGTAGGTGCCTGGGAACGGTGGACATGCCGGACGCCATCACTTCTGCGAAAGCGAGCGCGTTCTGCATAGATTCACGCGACATGATCAGGTTTGCAGTGTTCGTGCTGATTTCAGGCAGTGAGTCGACGACTTCGGGTTCGCGCACGGCGATGGCTTGAGTGTTTTGCTCTGTCATGATGATGTGCTCTGCTTAGGCGGTGGCGGATTCGATGGCATCGAAGGCTTGTTGCAGCACTTCGGCATATGCGTCGTTCCAGTTCTGTTTGGTGGCTTTGTTGACCATCGCGCGAAGGGCGGCGAGCAGCGCCGGGGCAGCGTCGCGGAGCTTGATGTCAGCGGCGTGCGCTGCTTCCTCGGCGGCACGGCGTGCAGCGGCTTCTTCATCAAGGCGTTTCTGTTCGGCGGCGCGTGCGGCAGCGGCTTGCGCATCGGCGGCTTCCTGGGCAGCGCGGCGCTCGGCGCGCAGGCGCTCTTCCTGGGCGTCCAATTCCCGCTGACGTGCGACCATGGCCTCGCGCTGCTCACGGTCGGCAGCGTCCCGTGCCGCCTGGGCCTTGCGATCCTCTTCGGCGCGCGCGGCACGGGCACGTGCCTCGGCTTCGTCTAGTTCACGTTGACGCGCAGCCAGAAGCTCTGCCGCGGCGGCTTGCTCGGCGGCGATGCGTTCCTGTTCGATGCGTGCGGCTTCCGCGCGTTGCCGCTCGGCGGCAGCAGCTTCCTCGGCCTCGATCGCCCGGTCGTGCATTTTGGCCAAGGTGTCCATCGTTTCGAGGCGAACCGCAACTGCTTCCTCTAGACGCTTGCCAAACGTGGCTTCGTCTAGCGTCAGGAAATCCAGTTCGACGGAGGCGTGATCGATATCGGCAGCACTCTTGCCCGATACGCGCACCGCAAACTGGCGGATGTTGTCGATCGCCGCTTGCACTGCGGCCTGGCGCTGACGCTCGGCTTCTTCCTTGGCGCGCTTCTCAGCGGCCCGCGCTTCGTCCCATGCGTCGCGCAGCGAGAGCAACCTGGTTTCTTCTGGGGTGATCATGTCGACCAAGCGCGTTTGCTCGGCAATGACGGCCTTCGAAAACTTGGTAGCATCGTCGCGTGCAGACTTGCCGACCTTCTCTATGTCCACGCGAGTGCTCTTCAAGCGCATGGCCGCTGCGTGCGCCTGATCGCGGCCAGCAGTGTTACGCACCTCGGTGATGTTCGACGTGTTGCCGATCAACTCGCGAAGGTCGGCTTCGTATTTCGTCGAACCCAACGCCTGCACGGCGCGCTCGATCACAGTCAGAGCTTTCGTTTCCGCTGCCTTGTCGACTACTGCGGTGTCGTTCATGACTTTTTCCTCAGAATTAGGCTGGTGAGATTGCGTTCCAAATTGATAGGACGACGAGCATCGCCACCGCGCCCGCCGCGAACGAGCCCCAATGGATGCGGCGGCGTGGGGCAGTGCGCTCTATTTCATAGTTGGGCGTCATTCGTCGGCCTCATCTTCTTGTTCTTCATCCTCAAGCACTTCGCCGCGCTGACAATTCGTGCCTCCGCAGTGCGGGCACTCGGTGTGCGTGAGATTCGATATCGAGCCCATCCAACGAATTCCGGTCTGTCCGCAGCGATCGCAGATCATGGTCATGTCACTCACCCCGCGCCCGCTGCAACAGCGCAAAGAGTTCTGCGCGCTCGGCGCGTTGCGCGTCTGTCGGCTTGTCTAGGAAGTCCAGTTCGGCTAGGCGACGTGCGCATTGATCCGTCAATTCAGCGGCAATACGACCACGCTCCCACCATTCCGAAAGCCAGTGCGCGTCACTTGGTGGCTTGTTATTGCCCTGCCAACCGAACATGAAGGCTCCGGCTATCGCATGACGTACTTCGGTCTCACTCATCAAATCTCTCCACACAAGCGGTGCCGCACACGACGCACTCTGCGTCAACGATCGGCCCGCACACTGTTAAATGCTCGACACGCTCAACCCGACGTTCAGCGCGGCAGCACGGGCACCAAGCAAGCTCAGGGTCAACGTAGTACCGCGCGTGATCCTCGGGGGCATAGTCGAAACGGAACATGTCAGGCTCTCGTCTTTTGTTCAGCCATCAGCACGTAGCGCCCGTACAGATCGCCAAATACCGAAAGAAGTTTGATTCGGTTAATCGCGTCCGCAAGCCGGTATGCGTCAGCCATTACCTTGGCAAAATCCCCGCCAAGTTTCTCCATCAAAGCCAAGGATTCTTCTGTAGGCGTCATGAAACCACCTTCAAAACAGGAAATTGGCAGGGAACCGCATCGGATATCGCATTTACCCGGCGACGCAAGGCAGCGGCACGGCCAGCAGCAACGCACTCGCGTTGAAACTCGGCAATCTCTTGCTCGCCAAGCGTCACGACGTTTTCAGGCTTCGGCGCTGCGGGCTCGACGATGTAGACGTAGCGCTGCTGCGTTGGTTTGGGTGTGTGGCTGGTCATATATGGAACACTCCGCGAAACACGCATACCGGCCACAGCAGAACCACAGCGAACGTCCCGAGCTTCGAGAACTGCTTTTCAGGGTTCTGGTCTCTTGTTTTCGCCATGAGAAACGCTCCGGCCGCGCCATAAAGGAGGGCGATAATTAGGGCGTTCATCGTGTCCCCGTCGTACCGGTTGTGCCGGTGGTCGCGCTGCCTGTTGTGCCGGTTGTGCCTGTCGAGCCGCACAGGAACGTGCATGGCGGCAGCACTGAAGTCCCGTTAAATCCGGTTGCAGCGAACGGCGCAGGGTCAGCCGTTCCGCAGGCGGAAACGATGGGAATGGCAATAGCCATCGCTGCCAAAAAGACAGGGAAGTTTTCCATTTGGTGTTCCTGCTATTTTTATGGGCGACAACAAGCACCCAAGAGCCGACTCGCGACGCTTGGGTGCTTGTTGTTGAGTAGTGGGGATGCCCTTAGCGACGGGCCGTCGGCACGCTGTGGGTGCTGCATCCGGCTTTCGCCGGCAGTGATTTACAAGAACAACTTCATGGCATGCTCCACGGTGTTGATCGAGGTTTTCGGCTGACCTCGCTACGCCCTAGATATGCATAACTGCTCAGGTGTATTGGGGCGCGTGTAGCGCTGGTGCATCAGCGCTACACGCACTAGCTAACCGTATTCGGTCTGCCAGGGTCGAGCCTCACGCACGCCGTCTGGCGGCAAGAAGCGCAGGGGTTTTCGGTCAATGAAGTACGCTATGCACAGCGTCACCATGACCAGGGAGAGGATCAACATCCTGAGAAAGCCTTTGCGATGAGCCGCAGCGCGGGGAGGGTTGGTTATTCGATGCCGAAATGCTCTTTGCTTGGCTTGTTTAGCTTTTCAACCAAGCTGGAAAACTCTTCGTCGTCCAGGTCAGTCGCATCAGTCCAAGTTTCAAAGCCTTCCATCTCTAGAGGATGTCGCCACATGCAAACCGCCCCGTTAGGGGCGATCAGCAACCTCATCCCAGTCATTGCACTTTCGCGCGCAGCGCCTCGTAAAGATCGCCAATCATTGCGTCAACCTTGTCCGAACCGCAAACTTCTTTGAATGCAGCCATAACACCCATTCCACCGGCCATCAAGACAAAGATACGTGCGCTGATTTTTGCGCTGATTTCTGCGTTCATTTCCGTTCCCCTGCATATGCGTTGATCAATCTCGCGTCTTCCGACGCAAATCCATGTATGCAGCGCTGAGAATGACGAGGGCAATGCCCTCAGTGATCACAGCGCCTTCTAAAATCCAAATCAACATTTCCTATCTCGAAAAGTGTTGGCAGTACTTAGCGATAACGTGTCTCGCACGTCATTGATAAATGCTGCGCTGCCGCGTTCTGCGCTACTCCCGATCAGATCGGCTCGCAGTAACGCGACAGGGTGTATCAATTCCGCTCAGGTTCTATACACGACCCATCGTGCAGGCCCTGCGGAATAGCCTCTGGTCTTCTTTCTCGGGAGTAGAGGGTTGCGTCCCACGCGCACTTGCGCGTCCGGCTTCTCGCCGGTGATATCGCTTCTGACAGGTTTAATGAGCGGCCGGTGAGTCTGGCGGGCTGGCGCGTGGCTGGCTTGAATAGAAATATACGCAAACGAATATCTCCTGTCAATGCATAGATGCATAAATTATCTCGTCGACGCATAGCCAGCAGATTGGGCTAGAACTAGGTGTCGCGGCGAGGCAAATTCAGCCGAACGTTTCTAGTGAGGAGGCGCGGAATTGTGAAATGAGGGCCAGGATCGCCCTAGAGCGGCGCAGCAGGGGAGGGAAGAAAGCAAAACGCCCGCATGAGCGGGCGGGGCGTATTGAGGCAGAGATGGCCGGGACCGCAGGAGTTGCGGGCAGTACAAGATTACTAATCGGCGGTGATGCCGGTATATTTGGCGGCCTGCGCCACGATCTCAGATGCTTGGTTAACAATACTCAATGCTAGCTCTTTATTTATTGTCACGCCCAGTTTATAGTCGGCATCAACGCGAGCATCAACCAATGGTCTAAGCGATTTAGCCATCGCCTGCGACACAAAGAATTTCTTATTTTTCTTGCCAATTCCAGGGGTTGACAGTTGCGCGATGAGTTGAGTGTGGTACCCAGTCGCCACTCCAACAGACCCGGGTACCGGCAGCCGCGCATGAAATTCTAAAGCGGCATGATAGGCTGCATAATATGCGCGGCTGATCGTCGCACGATAAGTAGTTTCTACCTCTCCTATAGCGCAAATCTCCTTCGCGCAATCAAGCATTTGTTGTGGTGTTGCGCTCATTGAAGAACCCGAAATACCACATCGTACTCAACGTGGCGTTGGATGCCCGCCGATTCCTCCGCTTCAGCGAGTTCCATGTTTAGCTCAAAAGCCTCGCTAGTGGATGCCGGAATTTGCAAAGCATATGTCACGCCAGAGAAGAATTCCCCCGCAAGCGTGACATGCATCGCTACGTTTGATACATACCCATGTTTATGACAAATGTTGCCCGCTATATCTAAGTGCCGCGCGACTTCTCCCTCACTTATTCCACGTGATTTTAGTAACTCCGAAGCATTCTGGAGTTCGTCGTGCGCAGCCTCTTGTTTTATGAGACCCATAGCGATAGCCCTTCCGGCAAAGACAACTGATGTGTGAACACTGCCTGTTGCAAATCCATACCCAGCCATGGTCGTGTACTGCCCCTTCTCTGGCGAACAGTGCATTAGATACAGATCTTGGGCCTTGGAGAACATCCCAAGCCTAGCTCGGTTGTGAAGCCAGTTCAGTTGAGTAAAGAGGTCAAATCCCAGTTTGTCGCTCGCATGAAAGCTGCGCTCCATCTCGTCACGATTTCCCGACAATCCGTAAAGTGCTCCGCGAACTGCCCAAGCCTCCCGAGCAGCAACCTTGAACAGCGGCACTAAATCATCATGAATGCTGTGCCATTGAGTTGCTAGGATATCTCCGCCCTCAGGGTCTATGAAGCGCGTACCTCCGGAAAGACCATTGATTCGATCTATGAGACTGTTCGTCTTGAGTTGAGGGAGGGGAGTGAACATCTAGGGCTGCTTTTCGATCACGACACGGAAATCGCCGCCAACCGCGCGAACGTCGCCCCTGATTCTTTCCAAATCGGTGCCGGTCGTGCGCGTATAGCGGGGGGTCTCAAACAACTTTGCTGTAGCAGCCAATCCCGCCAAGACCCCGCCCACAAAACTGTCCTTTCGATTCGAGATCATCATATGCCCTCAAAAGTAAAGTGCGAACGAACCCATTGAATGGGATGAGTGCAACTATTTTACCGCACCCGCCCGGGCAGTCAAATACTCCCCTTGGATACTGAAACAATTTCAGCATACGCCCATTAATTGACCAGTCAAATTTGCTGATAGAAATCGCGCTTCATTCCTGTGCCGCGCATCAATGCAGTACTTTGATCGCCAACGGGATAGAAGGGAGCAGCCAGATCAAGATATGCTGACAACCCGCTCGAATTAGGCGCGGAACCCCCCGCCAGAGCGGTACACGACCTCTCCAATGACCTTGACGTTATCCATGTCCTCAGGCGGGACGGCTCGATCCGGGTAGGCGGGATTGTAGGAGTGGAGCGTCAAACCGCCGCTGGGGAGCTTGAATATCTGTTTGATATAGCAATCATCTGCGAAATGGAGCGCATAAATACGGCCATCGCGGACAGCACTCTTGCTTTCGTCCACCATAAATAGGTCTTTGTCGAACAAAAACGGCTCCATGCTGTTGCCACGAACAGACATGAGCTTGCAATTCCTTGGGTTGCTATCAATAGCCTTAAAAAACGAGGTAGTGAATGGAAGGGCGCCTTTCTCGCGCACCTCCCACTGCAAGCGGCCCTCTCCAGCCGAAAATGAGTAGTCGTAGCGGCTGATCCACACACGACTGTCGTCTTGAGGCAAATCCTCCGGACTATCCCATAACACGATCTGAGGCTCGGCCGGCGGCACGCCATTGCCCGTCAGCAGCCAATCCGCGTTTGTCCCAAGGGCGGCGGCGAGCTTTGCCACCGTATCGGAGTCAGGGTTTTTTGTTTTCCCGGACAAGATGCGGTGGACGGTGGGTTGGGGCACGTCTGCTCGGCGTGCCAAGTCACTTGCGCCACGAATGCGCATTGCATCCATGCGGGCCTGAAGGCGGTCTTGGATCATCATTAGCGAAATATACGTCCCCGTATATATGGTTTGCAAAAAATTATGCATTTAGGTATTGCTCCGATATATGCATCTGTGTATATTTCAATGCATGAACACACCACTCCACACCCAACAGCTTCGCCACATCAAAGCCATCACGGGCTGGGGTGAGGTCGAACTAGGCAAGCGGCTGAACATTTCTCAGCCCACGGTCAACCGCATCTTGCATGGGCAGATTGATTGCAAGGCCAGTACAGCGGCTGCAATCCAACTCCTGTTTCTCGCTGAGTGCAAAGAACAAGAACAGGCAACGTCATGAGCACATCTTCGCCTTCTACCGACGCAAGGGCACGAAAGAACGAGTCGATCTTTCGCAACGCGATTGCGCAGGTCGGCCAGAACCGCATCGCACAGGAAATCGGCGTTTCGCCGACGACGCTGTCGCGGTATTGCTCGGAAGAGGATGCGTTGGAGCGCGCCTGCAAGATCATGGCGGCGGCAGGCGTTAAGTGCGTCCCGATTGCCTACGAGTGCTATCCGCGACAGGACATTGAAGCAATCTTTACGCTGGCCCAGCGCTCACTGCGCGGAATGAGTTCCGTTGATCAGCTTCGCTGGGACGAGTGAGGTGGCATGCACTACTACGACCACAACATCGGTGACTACCGCAAAGACACCGGGCATCTAACGTTGCTTGAGCACGGCATATACCGGTCGCTTCTCGACACCTACTACCTTGATGAGAGGCCCCTTGCTTTAGATCATGCGAAATTAATGCGGTCGCATAGCGTTCGCACTGCTGACGAAGTGCAGTCGTTCGAAAACGTATTGCAGGACTTCTTTGAGCGCACGGAAGATGGGTATGTGCACAAGCGATGTGAGGTGGTAATTGCCAAGTACCGCGCCAAAGGCGAGAGTGCGCGCGCATCGGCAAAAGCTCGCTGGGACAAGGAGAAGGGTAATGCCGATGCGAATGAAATGCGAACGCATAGCGAAGGCAATGCTAACCAAGAACCAAGAACCAAGAACCAAAAGAAAAGACAAAAACAAAACGCGCTCCGCGCTTCGACGCGCAAGCGCGCCTGTCTTCCTCTGGCGTCGACCAACAAGTCATCGACGATTGGATTACTCATCGGAAATCCAAGCGGGCGTCGATCACCGAGACCGTGATCAACGAGCGGGCATCCGAGGCCGCAAAGGCCGGAATATCGCTTGGCGACGCGTTGAGGACCGAATGCTCGCGTGGTTGGATGGGGTTCGAGGCTGCCTGGCTGCGCAGTACCGCCAACGGCGCGCGCGCCTCGCCGCAGTATCCCAACCGACAAGAGGCCCTGGAGGCCAAGAATCGCGAAGTTGCGGAACGCGCCGCCGAACGGCTGACCTTGGAGTTTGATCATGCTCGCCACTGACATGCAAGCGTTCACGAAATTGCTGGCCGATGTTCACGCGTTTTATCGCCAGGATTTCTCGGACTTCGCGGCGAGTGTGTGGGCTCAGGCGATGCGCACGTACGACTTGTCGGCTATTGCAGATGCGTTCGGGCGGCACACGGTGAACCCGGACACAGGGCAGTTTATGCCGAAGCCCGCCGACATCGTGAAGATGCTTGGCGGAACGAGTCAGGATGCAGCGCTGGTCGCGTGGGCGAAGGTTGATAAGGCGCTGCGCCAGGTTGGTACGTACGCCAGCGTGGTGTTCGATGATCCGCTGATTCACCACGTATTGACGGACATGGGTGGTTGGGTGCCGCTAGGAGCGAAAACGGAGGACGAATGGCCGTTCGTGCGGAACGAGTTTGTAACCCGGTACCGAGGCTGCAAGGTCCGGAGCGAGACCCCCGCATATCTGCCAGTGCTTGTCGGCATCAGCGACGCGCAGAACCAGAGGAGTGGATATCGCACGCAGGAGCCTGTGTTGATTGGGGATGCGAGCAAGTGCCGTCAGGTTCTCATGAACGGAAACAAGGACGCTCAAATCGGTTTTACGAGGCTTTCAGTTGCAGCAAACGTGATTGAAAGGTTATCCGGCGGATTTGACCAAGAGGCCCTATGACCGCCCCTAATAAAACGCGCGCGCACGCGCGGGCGCATTTCCCCGTCAGCCATCTTGAGGAAGTATTCGCGCTGCATTGCCGGGCATCTTCGTTGCCGACTTTTGAGCGTGAGTTTGTTTTCGCTGCGCCGCGGCGCTTCCGCGCGGACTTCGCTTGGCCTAAGCGGATGGTGCTGGTCGAAATCGAGGGCGGCGTGTGGTCCGGCGGCAGGCATACGCGTGGAGTGGGATTCACTAGGGATTGCGAAAAGCAAAATCTGGCCGCTCTGCTCGGCTACAGAGTTTTTCGTTTCACGGGCGATCAGGTGCGCGACGGCACTGCGATCAAGACGATGTTGACTGTTTTCGCGGAGGTCGAAACAGCATGAGCATGGCAACTGGTAAGGAAGCAGCCGCGCCGAAGAAGAGGGTCCAGCGCTCATCAGCGGCGACGGTACGGGAAAGGGTTTTGACGATCCTCGAATCTTCGACACGCCCTATGTCTACAGAAGACCTTGCAAAGCAAGCCGGATGCAGTCGTGGCGCAATAGTTCGTGAGTTGCAGATGTACCGTCTTGAGCAGGAAATATTGGGAATGCCCCGCATTCGTCTGGTAGACGTGCTGCCGAATCGCGTGAACGGAAGCTATCGCGGATATGGCACGCCAGTCTACGAGATATCTGATGCGCCGGATAAGGTCGTCACAAGTGAAAAGAGCGGCGAGTGCCGATGGATAGACGCCGCTCAACGCGCCGAAATGCTCGATGAACAGAAGGTAATTCTAAGCGGCCTTGTGGCGCACTTGGTGCGCTTTCGAGGCAACCCGTTTGCGCTGCACTTCGTTTGGATGGGGGTGACGGCATGACCACCGCCCTCTATCGCGAATTCACACTTCGCAACGGCAGCATGTGGTCAAACGTCGTTGCTTTCGTCCGGGCCAATGCCAAGATCTTCGCGGACCGTGGCGAGCCGCTGCGGGTGATCGTTACTGCGGAGGAAAAGCAGCGCAACGCCCAGCAGAACCGTTTTTACTGGGGCGCAGTCCTCACGCAGATCAGCGGGCAAGCATGGGTTAATGGCCGTCAATTCGACAAGGACACCTGGCACGAATACTTCGCGCGCCAATACGGCGTCTGCGAGGAAATGACGCTGCCCGACGGCGAGATCATCACACGCCGAAAGAGCACGACACTGATGACAGTTGGAGAATTTAGCGACTACCTCAACCAGATACAAGCGTATGCGGCGGCTGAACTCGGCGTGGAGTTTTCCTAATGCTACGACGATCGGCACCACTCAACCGGGCACCTTTTAAGAAGAAGGCCGCCAAGAAGCGCGCGACAGCGGCCGAAAAGCGCCACATGGGGGCAGTCGCCAGGATTGGGTGCATCGTCTGCTGGAACCTGGGTTACGGGTTCTGTGAAGCAGAAGTTCATCATGTCCGCTTCTCGGCTGGCGCCGGGCAGCGTGCCGCGCACGTGGACACGATACCGCTTTGCCCGCCGCATCATCGTATCGGCGGCCACGGCATTGCCATTCACGCGGGGCAGGAAACCTGGGAAGCCAATTTCGGCACCGAGGCGGAATTACTTGATCAAGTGCGGCGAATGCTGCTGGAGGTCGCTTGATGCGGCGCCGCGACTATGCAGATCCCGCGCTGATTTACGAAAGGCGCGAGTCGGCAGGGTGCAAAGGGTGCCGACACGCATCAACGATTTTCGGGTTGCCCGCATGTGACGCGGGAAAGCGGCCGGGACGCCGGTGCAAGCAATATTCGGAGAGAAAAGCTATGACGTTGGAAGAGCGACTGGAAAATTGGGGCCGCGTCGTGCGCGATCCGCGATTCAAAGCGGGCACATGCGCACTTTGGGCGCAGTGGTACGTCGCGATCCGCGATCATGGCAACAGCGAGCCGCCGGCACACATCACGCGCGACGAGCGGGACGCGTGGGATGTCGAACGGGCGTGGAGCAAAATGACGAACGAGCCGAACAAGACGGCGCTTAAAGCCTGGTACGTCGAGAATATGGACCCAGGCGCCCTGCAAACGACCATGTGGCGCAAGCACGGAGCGCGCGTCCGGCGCGATTTGATTGGATTTGTATTGCAAAACGCACATCGCGACATAAGCACAGAGCTAATCCGATTGCTGCCCGTTGTTTCTAATAGAAATTTTTCGGAATCGTCTTGTAAACCAGAAGAACTTGCTCTATAGTCGCTATAGATGACTGATTGCCGCCCTGTTGCGTGCTTCTCCGCTGCCAAATGGCGGCGGGGTCGCGCCCAGAGATAAGTGCTTTTGGATAGACAGGAGCCCGCATTCCGCGGGCTTTTTGCGTTAACGGGGTTGGGCTTCGAGTTATGCGCTTCTTCGGAGGCCCGGCAGACGGGAAAGAAATTCGAGTGCCAGAAGGTGTGATCGTTTTCCGCATCGAGACGAACAACGAATTTGGCGATTCGCCGGAATATACGACATACCGCATTCACAGGCACGAACGCGCGGATGGATCGCCGGTAGATGTGATGATTGCTGGCGAAGTTTCCGATGCGCGCATTCGACGCACGATGGGGTAGGTCGATCCCTTGTTTTAAGATAACCCCTGTTAAACGCCCTGCGTGACTTCTGTCCGTGGGGCGTTTCTTTTTCTACGCGTTGCACCGTAGCGCCACGTCGTGAGACGCGCATCCACAACTGGAAATCCCCCGCCCGCCCGGTGAAAGCCGCGCGGGCTCTAATTTTTGGGGCCGCTGAGCGGCCAGGAAAGGCCATGAAATTCTTCAGTTGGCTCGAATCCATTTTCAGGAAAAAGACGATGAGTGACGCAACGACGGGCGCAGCGGCGTCCGATTCGGCTGTGAGCGCGGCTGCGCCTGCTGCCACGGCGAGCCCGGCCACGGCCACGGCAGCGACGACGGTAGACGCAGCGACAGCGGCAGCGAATCAGGCGGCGGCCGTATCGGCAGCGACGGCTGCTGCCACGAAGGCCGCAACGGCCGCGGCGACGGCATCGAGCGATGCTGTGCTGGCGAAGGTCAAGGCGCTGCTGGTTGCGTCTGGCCACGATGTCGAGATCGTATTTGACGATCTGGTCGCTGTTGCCAAGAAGCTCGTCTGACCCACAACCCTCTCAATCAAAGGAATCTGACATGACTTATGCCGTAACCCTAACCCGTACGACCGCAACTAAAGACCTCGCTTCGGGGACGACCGCTGGCGGCGTCCGGTTCCAGTTGCTAAGTGCAACCGACAGTTCGGTTGTCGCCACATACGACGACGCGTCTGCCGGCCTGTCGCACACGTTCACCGGCGTTGCTGACGCATCGCTGATCCCGAGCGTTCAGGATCTGGATTCTACCGGCGCCGCGCTGGGCTCGGCAGTAGCTGCTGATGCATTTACGCCGTCTGCACTCGTCAGCGCGACGACCACGGTAACCTACGCCGCCACGGCTTCGGTTGGCGTTTCGGTAGTTGCGGAATGAGTTCCTATGCCGCGACAGTAAGCGTCGCGGTAAAGGCGACGCCAGAGGTGCCGGTATGCATCGCGCTCTTGGATCACGAGAAGGCGAAGGGCCACATGCGGAAATTGCGTGGCCGGATTCTTCCCGCTTGGTTGCGCGATGAGATACGGGAAATCGAGCGTTTGATGAGGCTGGTCGAGTAGCTTCCCCGCCGCAATGGCAGCGCAAGCCGGCAAGTGCGCCATAACACCGGCAGTCCGCGATGTGGCGGTCCGGCCTACCTCTGGCGAGAGATACCGGCAGGCGCGGACAACTGAGATTCAGATATGGGCAGACCCGCCAAAGACCGGGAGAAGGCGTCCGGCCAGGTGGGGCGGCCTAGCCAATACAAGCCAGAGTTCGCCGCTCAAGCCGAGAAGCTATGCAAGCTCGGGGCGACCGATAAGGAAATGGCGGATTTCTTCGGGGTGACCGAGCAGACCGTCAATAACTGGAAGAACGATTTCCCCGAATTTTTTGAGTCCATAAAAAAGGGGAAGATTTTGGCTGATGCAGAGGTCGCTGACCGCCTGTATCAGAGGGCAATTGGATATAACCATCCAGCGTCCAAGTTTTTTATGTTTCAGGGGACTGTAATTGAGCGGGAATATGTCGAGCATTACCCGCCCGATACCGCTGCTGCCTTTATCTGGCTGAAGAATCGACAGCGCGACAAATGGCGCGAGAAACAGCCTGATGAGCTAAAGGATGACCGAACCATCATCGTTTTGAACGGCGGCGTACCCGATGCCAAGGATTGAAATAACCCTCCCGACCTTGCACGCAGGACAGCAGGTCGCGTGGGATGGGCGCGATCGCTTCAACGTGCTGCGCTGCGGGCGCCGGTATGGCAAGACGCAGATGGCGATATCCATTGCCGGGAGTTGCGCTGCTCGCGGGCAGTACATGGGCTTCTTCGCTCCCGACTACAAAATCATGTCGGAGACGTACCGAGAGCTTGAGGATGCTCTTGCGCCGATCACTGCGCACTCCAATAAGACAGACGGGCTGATCCGCCTCATGGGCGGCGGCCGCATCGACTTTTGGACGTTGAACAACCCGAAAGCGGGCCGGTCACGGAAGTATCACGGCGTTCTGGTGGACGAAGCTGCCTTCGCCGGCGACGACATGCCCGATATATGGGCGAAGGCGATAGCGCCCACGCTCTTTGACTTTCGTGGCTGGGCCTGGGCGATGTCGACGCCAAACGGCGTCGATCCTGGCAACTGGTTTTGGCAGATCTGCAACAACAAGGAATTGGGTTGGAAGGAGTATCACGCGCCGTCCAATACAAATCCCTTTCTCCCTGTTGACGAGTTCGAGCGAATCCGGCTTGCGAATGCGCCGCTCGTGTTTCAGCAGGAGTATCTGGCTGAGTTCGTTGACTGGAACGGCTCGGCGTTCTTCGCTGAATCGTCGATGCTGGTTGACGGCAAGCCGGTTGACCTCCCGGCGCGGTGCGATCAAGTATTCGCTGTCATCGACACGGCCCTAAAAGATGGCCTTGAGCATGACGGCACGGCGGTTATGTATTTCGCTCGGAACAAGTACCACGGGCATAAGTTGATTCTGCTCGATTGGGACGTGATTCAGATTCAGGGCGCGCTGCTCGATGACTGGCTGCCGAGCGTCAATATGCGTGTCAACGACCTCGCGGCACAGACCAACGCCCGCCAAGGCAACGTTGGCATGTGGATTGAAGACAAGGCATCGGGAATCGTTCTATTGCAGCAGGCGCAGCGAAAGGGCTTGCCCGCCTACGCAATTGACGGGGCTCTTACTTCCATGGGCAAGGAGGGCCGCGCGCTGTCTGTAAGCGGATATGTGCATCGCGGGGACGTGAAGATCAGCCAACACGCTTACGACAAGACGACGAACTATCAGGGCCAAGTTAGAAATCACATGCTGTTCCAAGTGTGCGGATTCCGAATGGGGCAAAAGACACCTCACAACATGGATCTGCTCGACACATTTACGTATGGCGTGGCGATCAGCCTGGGAGACTCAACCGGGTATTAGGAAAGGCAAATGAGCGGATTTAGCATTAACGACGGCGGCGCGGCAACCATCGGAGTGGGAAGCAACGTATCGACGGCGCTCATGAGCCTTTTGACAGCCGACGATATCGAGCCCGGCACGGCACCTTCCTACGAATTGTGCAAGACGATCCTAAGCTATCACCCGCTTGGCTTGAAGATGGCGGCCGGACCGGTGAAGATGGCGATGTCCAAGCCGCGAGTCATTACGGTCAGCGCCGGCCCGGAGGAATTGCTACAGAAGGCGTTCAATGATGAGTGGAAGCGCATCGGCGCGGATAAAGCGATCCTCAATCTGATGACGCTTGCTCGGGCATATGGCATCGCATCGATAGTCAATGGCGTGCCGGATGCGGAAACGCGCGCGCCGCTGACGGACGAACAAAAGCTATCGCCTGATCTGTACTTTAACGTTCTGGACCCCCTCAACACCGCGGGGAGCATGGTGCTTAACCAGAATCCGAATTCTCCGGATTTCCAGAAGCCTACGCACGTAGAGTCGAGCGGTAAGGCGTATCACCCGTCGCGCGGGGTAACCATTCTCAACGAACAGCCGATCTACATTGAGTTCACAAACTCGGCCTTTGGGTTCGTTGGGCGTTCTGTCTATCAGCGCGCGCTGTACCCACTCAAGACCTATATCCAGACGATGATCACCGACGACGCTATTGCCGAAAAGGCAATGCTCTTGGTGATGAAAATCAAAGCGCCTGGGTCGGTCATCGATCAGCAGTCGCGGTCGTGGTTTGGGTTCAAGCGCAAGTCTCTTCAAGGCGCGAAAACCGGGAATGTAATCAGCATCGGTATCGACGAGGCAATTGAGTCGCTGGACCTGAAGAACGTCCGGGATGCCGCGGAGTTCGCGCGCAACAATTGCATGAAGAACATCGCAACATCGGCAGATATCCCGGCGATCCTGATTAATCAGGAGACGCTTGCCGAGGGTTTTGGTGAAGGGTCGGAGGATGCAAAGATGGTCGCGGAAGCCATTGATCGCATCCGGGCCGATATGGACCCGGCATACGAGTACTTCGACTCCATCGTGATGGCTCGCGCGTGGAGCGAAGAATTCTATAAAACGATGCAGGCGCAATTCCCGGACCTGTTCAAGGGCGTGCCGTACAAGACTGCATTTTACGAGTGGAAGAATTCATTTGTGGCGACTTGGCCTAACCTTCTCACGGAGCCGGATAGCGAGAAAGTGAAGGTCGACGGGGAGGTGCTTAAGTCAGGCATAGCGCTGTACGAGGTTTTGGTCCCGAACCTTGATCCTGAGAATCGAGCAACCGCGTCTCTGTGGCTGGCGGACCTAATGAACGCTAGAAAGATGCTGGTATCCGCCCCATTGGAGCTTGATGAAGACGCGCTCATGAATTATGAGCCACCCATTCAGCCGCAAGGTAGCGACGAGCATAAGCCAATACCGGAATCGGGGGAAGAATGAGCAAAAGCCGTTTTCAGGGAATCCTCGACGAGGCGGTTGGGGATATCCGGGAAAATGGCTTCTCGGATATTGCTCGATATCAATCTTGGATCAAGCGGCTTCGTCTGGCGGCGCTTATGGATGCGTCTAGTGCGGGCGCGGATTCGGATATCGCCGCCGCGCTTGAAGCGGCGCTACGTCGGGCTACGACCAAGACGGCAATAATGCGCTCTCATCCGGGCGTCCCGCTCTACACAGTGCAGCGCATTGAGCCTCGCTTCCGCGCTGAACTTAATCGCCGGATCATGGCAAGCGCCGATCTGATAAAGGCGAACAAAGAGCAGGGCATAGAAAAGACGATTCAGCGCTTCGCCGGCTGGGCATCTTCTGTTCCCGATGGCGGCTCGCGTGTTATCGATGTGCGCGAGGTCAAATCGCACATATCCAAGCCTTTGCGACAGCAGTCTTTTGAGGCGCGTCGCCTCTCTATCGACCAGGGCCACAAGCTGATATCGGCGGTGAATTCGGTCATTGCAGATCAGACAGGCGCGATAGCCGGGAAATGGCATTCGCGCTTCCGTCAAGCGGGGTATGACTATCGGGAAGATCACAGGGAGCGGGACGGCAAGATCTACCTGATAAGGGGGTCTTGGGCGCATCAGCAAGGTTTGGTTAAGACTGGCGCTGCCGGTTATACCGACCAGATAACGCAGGCTGCCGAAGAGCCGTTTTGCCGGTGCAGCTATGAATACATGCGCAACCTGCGCGATCTTCCGCCCGAAATGCTGACCGAAAAAGGCAAGGCCGCCCTTGAGGCGGCGCGGGTCAGGAAATGACATGACGACAGAACTTGATGTTGCGAAGGCAATACGCTCGGGAGAGCTATCCAGTCCACAGCAGTACGAAAACTTATCCCTGTTTGATGTTCGTGTGACCGGAACGGGGATGAGCTACCGGGAAGGATTGGATGAATATGTTTGGCGCCCCCCGGAACGCTTCCTGACCGATGAATTTTTGGAGCGCTGCAACGGGTTGCCCGTCATTTTCGAGCATCCCGGCGAAAAGACGCTCATTCTCAATACCGAGGAATATCGCGATCGCGCCATAGGAACCCTGATCTTGCCTTATATCAAAGGCGATGAGGTGTGGGGCATCGCAAAGGTGTACGACGCGGACGCGGCTGCTTTGATGCAGTCGTCGCACGCATCGACAAGCCCGGCCGTTGTTTTCCGTGACGCCGGCTCGACCGAAACCATCTTGGTCGATGGGAAAACGGTTTTGGTGGAGGGTGATCCGTCGCTGCTCGACCATCTTGCAATTTGCGAAGTGGGCGTGTGGGACAAGGGCGGCGAGCCAAATGGTGTCAACAATGGAGAATCAAACGTGGACGAAAACGAAGTTCCGGCATGGGCCGATTCGCTGATCAAGCGCGTAGATGCGGCTTGCTCGCGCCTCGATTCGATCGAGAACAAGGGCGGCGACAAGATAGGCGAGGAAGTTAAGGCCGACTCCGAGAAGGAAGAGGTCAAGGAAGCTGAAAAGGACGGCGAGAAAGAGCACGCCGCCGAAAAGGAAGCCGTGAAAGAGGGCGAAAAGGAAAAGGCTGCCGAGGAAGCTGCCAAGGCCGATTCGGCCGAGAAGGAAGGTGCGGCCAAGGCGGATGCTCGTGCTGACGCCCAGGCCAAGGAAAACGCAGCGCTGAAAGCTCAGATTGCTGCGATGGAGGCCCGCATGAATGTGTTGAGCGCGCCGCTTTCGACCTCCGACCGCGATGCACTGTCTGCCGCGCAGGCGCGTGCAGATGGCGTTGCACAGATGTTCGGAGATAGTGCCTCGGCACCACTGGCGGGAGAAAGCCCGGTCTCATACCGCAAGCGCCTTGCCGCTAAGTTCCAGAAGCATAGCGAAAGCATGAAGGGCGTGAAGCTTGATTCAGTGGACGGAGCGGCCTTCGATTTGATCGAGGATCGCATCTATGCCGACGCACAGTCGGCAGCACTGAAGCCCGAGGCGCTTCCTGCTGGCCGACTGATCGCGATCAACCGCCAAGAGGGCGGCCGGACGATCACCGAATTCAAGGGCGACATGGACGCGTGGCTTGGAGGCTTCAAGGCATCCGGGGCAGTCGTGAAATTTAACCGCGCGCAAAAAGGGGCGTAAAGCATGGCAACCGTATCTTTTGACCCGATGCAGACGAGCGCTCCGCAAAACTCGTTTTTGCTGTCGCAACAGGGCTATGTGGCCGGCGCGTTTTTGGACGATCCGTCCTCGCGCATGTGGCTACTCAGTGGGCGCATTGCATCGAGCGTGACGGGCGCGGTGTATGGTGGCCTTCCGATCACGGAAGGCATCAACGCACCCGGCGAGAATGCCTTTGGCAATACGTTGACCCTGGCCGCATCGAACTCGGCTATCACCGCGTTCACCGTGTTCAATCAAGCGCACAACATGATGATCGTGCCGGGCAATAGCGCGCAGATGGCGACGGCCGGCATGACGATCAGCTACTTCCGCCTTGGCTCGAATGCTCGCATTGTTGTCCCGGTCGACACGTCGCTGATTGCCACGCTGGACTCCGGCGCAACCAACCAACAGGTGTCGTGGGATTTCACGAACAACAAGCTTATCGCCTATTCCTCGACGGTAGGCGCGCTTGCTTGCAAGGTGCTGGCGGTCGATACGAATAGCGCTCTTGTGGAGGTGGATTCGACCACTGGCGCGCTTTCGTGGACCACTGGCGCTGTTGCAATCATCCAGATCTAAGGGGCTTTCACAATGCCAAACTTTTTCCCGACCCAGACGAAGGTCTCCCCGAGCTTCACCGAGCCTGAGCTGATCGTTACCTATGCCCAGGCATCCGGCGCATTCAGTGCCCTACAGGGCGGAAAGCCCCGCGTGAAGATCGGCAGCGATGACCTGTACGTCTACATCAATGCGCTGGATATGCGCACCGATGCGCAGGCGTCGCAAGCATCTTCGCAATTCCTGCCGTCCGCAACGCTGATCGGCAATTACCATCAAACGGCGACGTACTTAATCCGCACTCGTGCGATTTGGGATCGCCACGACATGGCTGCTGCTGCGCGGTACTCGATCGGCCTGCCAGCCGCCCAGGACTTGGCGCAGCGCGCGGGCATTTACCAGCAAATGCGTACCGGCCTGCTGTACGGATTCAGCCCGTCTAAAGGCGAAGGTTTGCTGAACACCGTGGGCGCCACAAGCGTGACGCTTCCGGCTGATAGCTACGGCAACACGACCGTCACCGCATATGACAATGGCGAGATGGCCATGTTCATTTTGCAGCAGGTTGTTGCGATGAAGACGCGGATGTTCCAGTCCGGCGCCAACATCAAGAATAAGGTCGTGATCATCAGCCCGCAGCGGGTGTTCATGTCGATGACGTACTCGAACATCGTGCAGGTCGTTCAATATCAGCGCCCCGGCGCTGGAACGGCGACCACGGGCCAGGTCATCCAAAACGTCGTCGAGGAAATGGGCGATGAGATCGAGTGGTACTACGACGATACGCTCATTGGTAAGGGCGCGAATGGTGCGGATGCGGTGCTCATGACGATTCCCGAGGTCGAGCAACCTGATATCGCCGGGATCAACACGAACGTCTTTGCTGATGTCTCGCAAAGCATGAAGGCTGTGAATCTGATGTATGCCGACATGGCCGCGCCCATCAAGATCCCGACGCCGACGCCCGACGGCGCAATCACTGAAATTCAGGAGTTGCGCGTTTCATCGGGATGGTGTGTTCGGCCGCAAGGGATAACGATTCTGAATATGCCTTACGAGTCGTGATGTAGAAGGGGCTTCGGCCCCATTTTTTAACCAACAGAGGAAACCATGTCGATTTTCATAGCCAATTGCACAAAGCAGAATCTCATCCACTTCTACCGCCTTCCCGAGACTGGCCGGCACCAGCACGTTGAAATTGCGTCCGGGCAGCAAAAAGAGGTCGGAAAGGGGTGGACCGAAGCCCAAAAGCGCGCGGTTATTGATCACATGGAATCCGTTGGATTCAGGGCGGCCCCCGATGCTGGCGGCGCGCTATCAAGTTTCTCGGGTTGGATATACCGCATCGGCCGACCTGTGACGGAGGCGCAAATCGTCGATGCTCATGATGATCTGGTCGAATCTCAGGAGATGCGGTCGGCCGCGGAGGCATCGCGCGCCGCACTAGCGTTTGATCGATCGACGCGAGACAAGAAAACGGGAAAGCGCTCGGCAAAGACCACGGAAGTGGAGGTGTTGCAGGACATCCCGCGCAACGAGCGCCCGACCGGGCAAGAGGTCAATTTTAGCCTGTCCGTAGCAGAGGACGGGCGCAGCGACGTAAAACTGCCGGGGTAACATGGCTTTCACCGATCCCACGACGCCGAACTTGGCGGATTTCACGACGTTCGTTTATTCGCAGGGCGTGCCGCAGGCGGACCTCCCTGCCGACTCGGACTATCTCGTGTGGTCGTTCGATATCGCCAAGGCTCGGACACTCGTCGCGCCTTTCAGTCTCCCGCCAATCTTGTATGTGATGGCGGTCTACAACCTGGGCATGCATACGCTCGTCGGGCTGGGTCAAGATTTGGAAGGTCAGACCTTCTTCACGACGGCGAGAGAGAAATTCAAGTTTGGCTCATTCGCCGCCGGCCCTGTCGTTTCTACAGGCGATAACGGTTCGCAGACAACGCTGTTGGCACCAGAGTTCTTGAAGAACTTGACTCTACAGGATCTGGAACTGCTCAAAACGCCGTGGGGAAGATATTACTTGGCCTATGCGCAGCAGGCAGGGTCCACGGCTTTCGGAGTGAGCTAAATGCCAACCTTGAATCTCGGCGTTATTGATGTCGCTTATACGGACGGCGAGACAAAGGGGGCAAACACAACCGGCGAAGTAGCGCAGATCCTTGAGGCCGAATATCACATCATGCGCGTTTTCTTGGAAGAGAACGAAGACATGATCACGGACGCGATCTTGAACGGCTACGAAGGCGCGATCGAATCGCTGGCAATGGGTGCGCCACCGCAGGCCGTGAGTGCAAGCTTGAACCTCGATAAAGTGGAAGCCAGATTCCGGGATTTCCTTTCGAACGAGGAAATGAAGCTGATTTCAGGGAAAAACACGCAGGCGGCAGTCGATCGGGAGACGTTGCGCAGGAAGACTAAAAAGGGGCCGCAACGGCCGGCGTTTGTCGATACGGGCCTATATCAGGCCAGCTTTAAGGCGTGGGTCGATCCATGAGTCTATTCGACGAATATTCCAGCAGCCCAAGTCAGATGGCTGCCGTTTTGCAGGCGGGCTTAGAGCAAATCTCGGGAAACGAGCAAATTTCGTTTCAGCAATATACGAAATCAACGCTTGAGGCGGATGGGTACGTTTTTTGGGTGGCGTCGAGCGCGACCCAAAGTTTCCCTGGCTCTCTGCATGTTTTATCTGATCGAAAGCAAGACGAGGACCAGACGGTAGCGGCAAACCGGTTTGTGTTCACGTCTGAGCAGGAGATAAGCGAGTTCAACAGCATCGCCCCTGGGACCATGTGGATAGGAACATGGACGCTGGATGGTGTTGCGCGCCAATTCGCTTTTGCGGAGAGCGGACTTAACTACAGCAGCGCAGGGATATGGCATTACCGCGGATTCGCCGTGTACCCGGCGATGGCATCGCAACTCGTGTCGAGCGCGGACGACCTTCCTTCGGGACAGATCGTATCGAACAGCTTGCCGATATGGCTGGCGCAAAACAGCATCGCGCCGGTGTATCCGTCGTATCTCGTGCCGGATAATGTAGAGCCCCCCTATGTAGCGGTACACATCGAGCCCTCGCAGACCGTCGCATTGCAGCCTTTCATGGCGATCACTTGGCCTGGCACGACGGAAAGCGGAACCGATGCTGCGCCCTTGCACGATCTGCCTAGCTGGCAACTCATGCGGGACGATGTTCGCCTGATTTTGTACGGATTCACAAACCAACAGGCAATACAGTATCTCGCCTCGCTGATGGATTATTCCATCGAGACCGATAATTTCGGGTTTTGCAACTCGCCTGCGATTCGGGATGAAAAGCGAGCCCAGGTCGAAATATCGGCCATTGCTATGAAGAAAACGATTTTGATTCAGGCGTCCTATTACCAGGCGACGGCTGATGCGATTGCGCGCCGCCTAATCTTGTCGGCGTATGTCACAACCACGAAGGAGTAACAAATGCCTCAAAACCCAATTGTGCCGCGCGCAGGCGGCGGACTGTCTGTGCTGAATATCACGGCGGCCACGGTTGTCAAAAGCTCGCCGGGCACGATCTTCCGGGCAAATGTCGTAGTCGCCGGAACTGCCGCGGGCGGCGTCTATGATGCCTCTGCAACGTCCGGCAACACTGCCGCGAACTTGGTTGCAACGCTCCCCGACACATTGGGTCCGATCGAATTGGAGTTCCCATGCGCGAACGGCATTCTGATCGTTCCGGGGACGGGCCAGACCATCGCAGTTTCGTACTCGTAATTCCAGGAGGCCGCCCAAATGGCGACGACTTATACCCCGACGATCGTAACTGTAAACACGACCGTCACCGATGCGCCTACCGCCTCGCAGTTGCAGCAAAGCGGGGCGCTGATCTCGCTGGGCGGCACCACCCTGACAGAGGGAACCTATCAGTATTGCGGAGATATGGACACGCTGACAGAGATTATCGGCACTGGCGGAAACGAGGCCGAAGTGACCAAAATGGCGACGTCGTTTTTCGCTCAAGGATCGTCTGTTGGTTTGTATGTTCTGGAACTTGGCGCGCAGTCCAGCATTGAGGCGGAAATCTCGGCTCTCGAAACGTGGATCACGGAGAATTCTGGCGTCTTTTATGCGTATCTCGTCCCCGCTGATTGGGATTATGGCTCCGACGAGGTTGGCAGCGTCACGATCACGAGCGGCGGATCTGGTTACACCGCCGCGCCGACTGTGACGTTCTCCGCTCCGTCTTCTGGCACCGCGGCGACGGGCACGGCGATCATCCAGAATGGCGCCGTCACGGGCGTCACGATCACCAGCCCTGGTACAGGCTACACGGCAGCCCCCACAGTCACGTTCTCGGCGCCATCAAGCGGCACGACGGCAACCGGCACAGCCAGCATGGTGTCGGCGCTTGAGGTAATGGCCGCGAACTACGAGAGCCCGAACGGCAAGACATACTTTTTCGTGACGGCCACGACGGCCAATCTGTCTCTCTACAGCGGCAACAAGGCCATTTTCGCTTTGGTGAATAGCCCCACCGCTGCTTCAACCGAGTATCAGGCCGCCGCAGCGTTCTATCAGTGGCTGGTGAATAGTCCAAGCGCATCGAACATGCTGGCACCGATGGCGTTTCGCTATCTGTACAGCGTGACGCCGTGGACGTTGACGGGAAACAAGACGACGATCACCACGATTCTCTCGGATTATGGAAATGTGATCTTGACCGGCGCTGAAGGCGGCATTTCAAAATCCTGCCTGTTTAAAGGCATGCTGGCGGACGGCAGTCAGGCTTCGTGGTGGTATGGTATTGACTGGTTCCAGATCCAGGTTAAGCAAGCGCTGGCCGCAGCCGTCATCAACGGATCGAACAGCAATCCGCCGTTGTTGTACAACCAAGCAGGGATTAACACGCTGCTCTCGGTGATTCAGGGTATTGCAAATAGCGCCGTTTCCTTCGGCTGCGCCGAGAGCATCACTGTGTCTGCGACGTCGTTCACGGACTACACCACGGCAAACCCATCGAATTACAAGGCGGGTATTTACGGCGGATTCTCGGCAACAGTCGTTGGGCAGAACGGATTCCTCTCGATCACGTTCAACATCGACGCCACGCAAATCGCATAAGGAGCCCTAGATGGCAACCAATCCCATGGTGACACAGGGCACCTTGAATCGAGTACGCACGCATGTTGTGTGTTCGGATTACACGAGCTTGAACGTCACCTCGTCGTATATGGGCCGGTCATTCGCACGGCTTGCGTTTGAAGGCGACTTCAATCAACTCATCGGCACGGGCACGAGCGCCGTTACATCGCCAGAGCCGTATGTGTTCGCTACGTTGACACTGAATCTGCTTCGAACGCAAGCGCTATCCCAAAGCTGGATGACGCAGGCGCAATCCAGCACTTCCATAGGAGATGTGACTGCGTACAGCGATGCATCGACTTTCGACGCGGTAACGCTGTCAAATTGCGTCATTCGATCGATTGATCCCGGCGCATATGACGGAACCGATCCGGTGGTGCGCGTCGAGTTGCGTGGGCTGTTTTATGTGAATGACGATATGTGGAGCTATTGATGTCGCTCAATGAGGCAATGAATCTCGTGCTCCCTATCAAGGAGGTGGCGGGCGGGGAAGTCGTCGCTTACCACACGCCGATCAGCCGGGAAGTGTTCGAGGCAAACTTTAAGGTGCTGGCGGCAACAAAGTCCGCCATCGCCAGTAAGGGGCCGTACTACCAGATGGACTCGGGGCCGGTGGTCGCAGCCCTTACCCTCAAGGATGAGGCGGCGCAAGAGGCCGCTTTGCTAGGGGATGTCGACTCTGATGGGCACCCGAATATCGGCGCGGCACGGGCGCTTCTAGAGGACATTAAGCGGCAGACGCTAATCCTATGCCCGACCCCGCAAGGGTGGAAGGAATTGCCCGTGGATATGGCGATCGGCGGCGGCTTTATCGACGCCAGCGACTGGTCGGAGGCGGAATCGGCCATCGTTTTTTTTACTTGCCATTTTGCGCTGGCGAGAAAGGCGCAAAAGGAACGGGTGGCCGCGGCGACGGCTGGCATCCTGAAAGCGTCGATTACGCCCTTATCCAGTTCGGCGTGGATCGCTTCCTTGCAAGAGTCGACTCCGGAGAAGGTTTCGCCGGCGCAGGAATCGTTTGTTCCATCTTAAGGTTCGCGGCGAATGAAGGGTTCGCACAGACATTCGAGCGTCACGAGTCGCGCTATCACTCTGCCAGGGAATTCCGCGAACGGCATATTCTCGGGGCGATAAGGGAATTACTTGGCTAACGAAAAAGTCATCAGCGTCAATATTGACGATCAGCAGTTCAAGGCGTTTTACCAACTGTTCCAGGAGTATGAGGCGGCCGTCGAGGCGATGCCAGAAGACTGGAAGCGCCAGAACGAAGAAATGCGTAAGGCTGCTGCGTCTGCTGGTGCTTTGGATGCGGCAGCCGTTCGCGCCTTGAATAGCTCGGCCGGTGGCGCAGGGAAAGTTGCAGAAGGGGTGAAAAAGGCCACCGATGCCCAAAAGGAGTTTCGCTTAGCGACGGAATCAAGTGGCGCAAGCATGGGGAAGATGGTCAGTCAGGCCAAGTCTCTTGGGCACGAGCTTTTTGGGATTGGAAAGTTCCTGATGAAGATTGGGGCGATTGGCGTCGGCATATCTGGCATCTCTGGAATATTGGGTACGCTTAGCCTGCGCGAGCTTGCTATGTCTGCCGTGCGCGATCGGAAAGAAGCGCGCGGAATGGGCGTTTCCACGGGCCAATTGCGCGCATTTCAAAACGATTTTCAGGGGATCATTGACCCCAGCATTTTGCAGCAGACGGCAGACGCGCAGAATAGCTTTGCTAGCCGGCCAGCGCTGATGCGGGCGTCCGGCCTGAGCTACAACCAAGTCGCAACCATGGCGCCAGATCAATTGGCGCAGGCTACGATGATGCGGCTGCATGACTGGTGGTCGAGCACGCCGGCTCAGATGCGAACGCAAGAGAACTTCGGGGCGATGGGGTTTTCGGCCGCCGGTTACAGCCTTGCCGACGCGCGCAACATTGGAGACATGTCGAGAGAGAAGCTACAGGGGCATTGGGGCGACTACCAGCGCGATTCCAAGTCATTCGACGTCAACAACCGCACAACCGATGCGTGGCTTGAGTTCGCAAATCAGATATCTCGCGCCGGAACGACGATTGAGACATCGCTAACGAACAAGCTTGTCAGCCTGTCGCCATCAATGTCCGGGCTGGTAAAAACCATCACCGAAGACGCTGAGATTCTGCTTAATTCGGCCCTCACGCCGGATAACGTCAAAAAGGTAAGCGACGGGATCAACAGCTTCACGTCATACCTATCTTCGGGGCAAGCGAAGAGCGATATCGAGGCCATAGGAGCGAACATCGGAAAGCTTGCTGATGCACTCAAATGGGCGGCGGATCATTTAAGTTGGATCACTGATACCCTCGGGCCTAAGCCTGGGCAAACGCACGAGTCGATCAAGGGACTGCTTACTGATCCGAAAGCCACGATTGATAATTCTGTCCACAAAAAGACTTGGGATGAAATCGTCAAGCAAGGACCGTCGTCTCTCATGGATCGCGTGAAAGCCAGAACATTTTTGGTGGAAGGGGCGCGAGTTCGATTTAAGGCGGAGGAACAAAACGGCCTGCCCTTGGGATTGCTCGCCGCGCAGCAGCAGGTTGAATCTGGCGGGAATCCCTTCGCCGTGTCAAAGCGCGGGGCTGTAGGTATTGCTCAGTTCATGAGGGATACTTTTCAGGGGATGGGAGGCGCAAACCCTTATGACCCTTACGAATCCACGGACTTGCAGGCGAAGATGGACGCTCGCCTGAAAAAGAAATACGGTGGGGATATAAGGAAAGCTCTGGCAGCTTATAACTGGGGCGAAGGAAATCTCGATAGGGACATTGCCAAGAATGGCGCCAATTGGGAGCGCGGGCTGCCCGATGAAACTACGAAGTATCTGGCGAAGATCCTGGCGGAGTTGCAGAAGCCGCAAACCACAAGCCCCCTGGTGATCCAAAATCAAACGGCGGCACGGATATCTCAACAAATGAACGCGGCAGCTAAATGACAACCGTTTCCACCACTGTAGCGACGGCAACGCGGGCGCTGTACGACCTGGCGTTCCAGGTCACCCCGATTATCCTGGTTGGCGGCATCGCGGCGAATGTGCCGGGCAACATGATGCCGATAATTGGGCTGGTCGGGCAGCTTGCATCGCTCGCTCAGGGGGCGGCAAGCGACAGCGACTTTTATGCCAGATTCATCCCGCAGCCGGGGTCGATGGTCATTAACAATGCCATCGCGAACTACCCTTTTGCAAACACTCAGGTCGCAGCGAACGCGATCGTGCAGCAGCCTTTGCCGGTTTCGCTATTGATGGTGGCGCCAGTCAAAGATGCAGGCGGGTATTTGACCAAGCTATCCCTGTTCACGTCGCTGAGGACTTCGCTTGCGTCGCACAATGCCTCTGGCGGCACGTACCACATCATTACCCCATCTTTTCTATACACCAACTGCCTGATGAAGGGCATGACGGATGTCACGAGCGGCGAGGGAAAGCAGCAACAAATCATGTGGCAGATCGACTTTGAAAAGCCCTTGATCACGCTAGAGGATGCCGATTCGGCAACGAATTCGCTCATGAGTTCGCTAACCAGTGGCAGCCAGCAAACGACGTCGTCTTGGTCTAGCTCGCTGACATCAGTGGGAACGGCGGCGCAAGGGGCGCTTTCGACATCCGGTATATCCGGCATGGTAAGTACGTTCCTTTCATCGGCAATATGACGACCACGACGACTACAAGCACATCGACGGATGCGGCCGGCAACACAGTGACCACGACGGTCACGACCGTGACCACGGCGTTCTCGCCGTCTACCACGGCGAGCCCGCCATTCTCTACGACGTTCACGCTAGACGGTTCGGCTTATACCGGCGCTGCAACGTGGAACATCGCGGCGCAGCGATGGTATCTCACGCTCACTGACTCCAGCGGCAATGTTGCGTGGGCAGGCGCTCTCGTGGGTTCCTCGCTCGACACGGATATTGATCTCGCACCCGGTATTTTTTCGTCATCGACGATCTTGTTCCGCGAAGACTCCGGCAATTTCGAAGTTACGACCACTACGACGAGCACTTCGTAATGCGGTATTACGACATCACCATTCAGGATGGTACGGACGGCAGAACCTACAACTGGTCATCGCAGACCAACGGCGCGGTGAATCCGGCTGCGCTACAGGTTGAGTTCGATCTATTGGTGAATCCCTATGGTTCTTCTTCTGAAATGTCCATGGTTACGATACATGGCATATCAATGGATGAGCTTCGTGCTTCGCAGACGTTCGCCGGAATGAATCTGACGCTGAAAGGCGGGATGCAAAAAGGATTGCCTCTGGCAAAGCCGTCTCAGGCCGGTGTTCTGCTCAAGGGGTACATCATCCAGAGTTTCGGTAATTGGGAGGGAACCGAGCTTTCGATAACGTTCGTCGTCAGCCCAACGGGTTACACGTTTGACAGCCCCGGAAACTTTGTGATGGATTGGCCGGCTGGCACGACTCTAGGCACCGCGCTGAAGAACATGTTTCAGGTTGCGCTTCCCTCGATGACGGTTACCGACAACACCAGCGCGAAGGTTGTGCTTTCGCACCACGAGCAGCATTACGCCTCCACGCTTGATGGGATAGCTGATGTCGTATATGAAATGACGAAAGGGAATTTCGTTGGGTCTTCTTACCCCGGAGTGAAAATAGCAATCCAGGGAGGGGAAATCCAACTGTACGATCAAACCACGCAGGAAACCTACACGCAGATCGAATACACCGATTTGGTGGGTCAGCCCGCATGGTTTGACACCAGTCACATGATGATGAAGCTGGTGATGCGTGCAGATATAAAGGTTGGCTCCTACATAAAGATGCCTCAAGGCATGCAAAGTAGCGCCGGTCAGGTCGTGACCACGGCAAGCTCGCAGCCTGGTCAGGTCAAATATAGCCTCGCCTTCACCGGTACATTTTTGGTTGATTCAGTGCGACATATTGGTGATTTCAGGGGCGCAAACGGAGCCTCGTGGATTACTGTCGTAACATGCCGGCCCACAGTAAATGACTGACTTCTACGAAAAGCTTTCCGTACAGGGAAACGCGAATCTTGCAGCGATCAAGCGCGCAAGGCAGCAGATCGAAGCAGAGGGGCGCGCGCTTCCATGTACGGTGACGGCGGTTTCTGGCGCAGTAATAACCGTATCGTTTGACCTCGATACGTCGCCTTGGACATTGCAACCCATCACGATTCCGAAGGCGGAAAGCCCATGGATGCGAATGCCAACGCAAGTGGGCGACACTGGCGTCGCGATGCCAACCGGATCGTATTTGGGCGGGATATCCGGGCTTGGTGGCGGTACTGGCAAGTATGGCCGCCGCGGCAACCTTTCGACGCTTGTGTTCGTCCCAGTGAGTAGCGCGAATTCCGCGCCCGATGACGAAAACGCGGCGCAGGTGTGCGGCCCGAATGGCGCGATCATCCGCACCACATCGGGGACGACATCAAGCATTGTCACGGACACCAGCGGCACGACGATCACGTTTGGTTCCGTGTCGATCGTCCTGACTGCGAGCGGAATTGTGTTTAACGGAAATGTGACGTTCAACGGCAACGTCGGCCAGCAGGGCGCTGGCGGCACAGAGGGCACCGTGACTTTCACTGCACCAGTGACAGCGCCTGACGTGGTGCTGCCAAACGGCAGCGTCAATGCTCACGTACATGGCGGCGTTGAGTCCGGCAGCAGTGAGACGGCAGTTATGTCAGGGTAGGTCCATCACTTCAATCCATAGCTATCAAGACACGACCGAATTGCCAGGTCGTGTATTTGTGCAGGGCTAGCACGTCGTAATTCTTTGCTGTACACAGCGGAGATCCAGTACTTTGAGAATCCAGAGTCGCCGTATCGAGATAGCTCTTCGTCCAAGCTGACTTTGTCATCTCTATCGTTCGCGATTGATTTGGCTAGGCCGCCGATCCCGCCGCACGACTCTCTCGCAAACGAGATCGTGTCTTTTATCTGTTCGGTTGAATACTCCTGTTCTGATGCATTGACCGAGAATGCGGCGAGAAGGCCCGCAAGCAGAGAGGCAGCCTGTCGAATGTTCATTTAATTATTGTCGCAGAGTGATGAATCAAACCCGCTTCGGCGGGTTTTTTATTGCCCGAAGCAGGAGAGGCCCATGCGGACATGGGGGCGAGACAGCAGTGGCAACTGGGTGAAGGTGGAAACTGACGCCAACGGGTACAACGACAACGTTTATCTGACCGCGCTGGCCCAAGTTTTAAAGCTGAACACCGGGGAATCGCCATTTTATGCGAACTACGGCATACCGGCGCACCAAACCTTGGTGACACAGGTTTTCCCGGATTTTTACGTCATGCAGACGCAGCAGCAGTTTGCACAGTACTTCGCTTCATTGACGATTACTCGGGTCGCTACCGATTCAAGCCCGACCTACAAGATTTCAGCGATTTCGCACAGCGGCGCTATTCTGAATAAGACGATTGCAACATGACGATTCCATTAGTGATGAGTACGAGCGGCCCGCAGACGACCACGCCGGCCACGTTGCGATCGAATCTGCTGGCCGCTGTGTCGGCGTCCAATTCAGACTACACGGCGAATCTACCGGGGTCGCTGATAGAAGACATCGCATCGACCCAGGTGGGTGCTTTGTCGATGATTGATCAGGCCCGAGTTGATGCCGTGAATAGCGTTACGCCATATGGCGCCAATGCATTCGTCCTAGCCCAACAAGGCACGATGCTCGGCATACCTCAGGGTGGCGCATCAAATACAAGCGTTTATGTGGTGATCTCCGGCCCTGCCGGGTACATCATCCCAGCAGGTTTTATCGTCTCCGATGGGTCCTACCAATATCAGATTCAGGATGGCGGCGTCATTCTGACATCAGGTTCGACCAATCAGCTTTATGCTGTCGCGACCACGAGTGGTTCGTGGGCTGTTGCGCAGGGCGCGGTTAATACCATCATCACCTCGGTTCAGTCGGGATACACGCTCACCGTAACGAACCCACAAGCTGGCACGGCAGGCGACACGGACGGCGAATCAGTCCAAGACTATCGGTCGCGGATATTGGAGGCTGCCACGATTGCGGGTCAAGGTACGCCTGCATACCTGTACACACTCCTTAAAAAGGTTTCGGGCGTCACGCCGCGCCTGGTAGCCATTCTGCAAGCTGCGACCGGCTGGGAGGTGATTTGCGGAGGCGGTGATTCGTACGACGTTGCCGCGGCTATTTACGCAGGCACATTGGATCTTTCGACGATCGTAGGCTCGAATACGGTATCCAGGAATATCAGCGTCACGCTGACCGACTCACCCAATCAGTACACGATCCCGTATGTGAATCCGCCGCAGCAAACTGTAACGGTGACGACCACCTGGAACACGAACCTGAGTAATTTTTCGGCGGGCGCTCAAGTGAATCAGCTGGGGGCGCCATCGATCGTGTCATATATCAACGGGATAACGGTTGGGCAGCCGATCAACCTACTGGAGATGCAAAACGCGTTTCAGTCCGCTGTGTCTAGCGTTTTGCCGACCAACAATCTGACGACCTTGACGTTCACGGTGTATGTCAACGGGTCCGTAGTGAGTCCGGCAACCGGCACATCAATGATCACGTCGGACACCGAAAGCTACTTTTACTGTTCGTCCTCGGGGGCGACTGTGAGCCAAGGATGACGTATGCAGATTGAATCGTTCTCCACGACGCCATTAGCAGATGTCATCAAGAGCTATTTGTATCTACAGTATTCCGATGACGATGATCTTCAGGCGTTCGTTTCAAGCTTCAACTCCTTGTCTCAGTCATACCTTGATTGGTTTAGGAATTCGCCGCTTTCGGTGTACACGTCGGACCAAATAGCAGGCTTACTGCTGGATTGGATCGCCCAGGGGATTTATGGGATAGAGCGACCCGTCCTGACTTCAAGCAGCACTATGAAGTGGGGCGAGATCAATAACGTAGCCTTCAATACACGATCGTTTAACTCCCAGGCGAGAATCACTTCGGGGACTGCTGCGCAAGTAACGGACGACATCTACAAGCGTGTACTCACTTGGCACACGTATCTAGGAGATGGTCGACAAGCATCCGTGTCATGGCTGCGTCGCCGGGTCGCAAGATTTCTATTCGGGACGAACGGGACGGACATAGCCGCGGATTATTTCAGGCAGGTAAGCATTTCACGTGCGGCAACAGGTTATGCCGGTGCATTTAATACGGCCGCATTCAACACGGTTCCGTTCAATCAATTGGCATCGCAAACAACGCTTGCTGCGCGCTCGCTGACGATCAGTGTTCCGGCGAGCGCGGCGGCGACAGCATTCAAGACGTTGGTGGCAGAGGGCTATCTCGCGCTTCCGTTCCAAGTAACATTTAACGTGATCATCCATTCATGAGCACTTTCGTATTTGCCAACAACGTAAGCACTCAGCTTGCAGCCGCCGCGACATCAACACAGACCTCGCTGACGCTCGCATCTAGCTCAAATTTCCCGACGCTGTCGTCGGGGCAGATAATGCCGTTGACGCTGAAAGATGCGGCCACAGGGGCTATATACGAAACCGTTTATGTGACAGCCATAAGCGGCGTCACGTTGACTGTCACGCGAGCGCAGGAGGGCACGGGCGCGCAAACGTGGAGCATCGGAGATTACGCATTCTGCGCCCCGACTGCGGGAACTGTTCTTCCTGTTGGGGGCAGCACCGGCAATCCCCTCAACGCCGGAACGGCCGTAACGAGTACGGAAGTTCCCACGCTGGCGCAAGCGCAGTCTGGCGCCATAGAAGCCGCAGTAGCAAGCGGCACCGCGAATGCGATCGTGCTGACGCGCACGGTGCCTGTCACGGCGCTGACGGACCAGATGAAGGTCCGCTTCAAGGCAGTTGCGACGAACACGGGTGCGGTTACGCTGAACGATTCAGGACTTGGCGCGAAGAACCTATACGGGCAGAGCAATGTGGCGCTTGTGGGCGGCGAGATCGTTTCGGGCGGCGAGTACGAGGCCATCTATAACTCGACAGCCGGCGCGTATCAGCTTGTTGCGCAGTCGGGTGGCGCGATGCAGGTTTCGCCAGCGACTGCCCCATCCCATGCGGCCCAATCGGCGCAAATCCCGGAAATGATTGGCGGCACGCCGCGGATGTCAGCGAGCGCAGCTCTCGGCGCAACGACAGCGACATTCACCGATGATTTTGTGAATGTGACGTCATCACTCGGTTTGCCGGGGCACAAGATTGCGAATTTCTCGGCTACGCTGGACTTGACCAAGCTGAATGTCATAAATGGCATGATCGGCAGCGCACCGACGGCGGGGCAATTCGTCGGGGTGTATGCGGTATTCAACCCTTTGACCGGTGCATATGGCGTTGTTGGATTCCCGTACGCCGCAACGGCAGCGATACCGTCGATTGCAACTCTGGTCGCATCGTATCTTGCCGGTTTCACGGAAACCTCGTTGATCGGGACTGTTCCGGCGCATCAATCAAACGCGGGGCAGTTTGATCACTTCAACGCACGCGGCAAGTACGTCCGGCGCACAGCGGTGACAATGGTGAACGTGTCGGCTTCTGTCGCATCTCTGACGTCGCAATCGACGGGTATCGCAATCCCAGCGAGTGCGATCAAGATGAAAGGAAACATGTTCGCGACGAGCACGTCAACAAGTTCGTCTTCGAATGTTCTGCAGTTGGCATCAGACGGGACCGGTCTTGACGCCAATATCGCGGCGAACGGCACGACGACGATTCAAGAGCCGTATGAACTTCTCATGCAGACCGCAAACACGTTCTTTTACTCTAACAGCGCCAGCGTTGGTACTCCGCAATCGCAAGTTACCTGCACTGGCTATGAGTGGGCCTAAAACATGTACGTGATATTCAGCGACAGCACGAAAACGGTGATTACGGGGATTGTCTCCGCGCCGGCAGACTCGACGCTTTTTCCGAGTCAAGGCGAAGTGACGGCGTCGGACGCTCGTTATGAGACGTTTTACGATTCGCTTCCCGCGATGATGCAATCTGCGTTGCCACCGAAACTGACCGCCGAGGAAGACACGGCAGCGCAAGCCGCGCAGGCGGCGGCACTCACGGCAGTGAACAGTGCTGCGGCCGAAGCAGCCGCTGCGCTTGCAGAACAGCAGGCAGCGCAGAAAGCGGCGGATGAAGAGGCGGCGAAAGCGGCAGAGGATGCGGCTGCGGGCGCGGCAACGAACGGAACCGCGACGTCTAGCGCCGAAGCCCCGACCGCCGCGGCAGACGTCGGCACTGAGCCCGCGTCTGTCACAAGCGATGCGACGGACGCGACCAAGACGTGACGCTTCGCCGACCCAGCACCAACCGCCTCAGGGCGGTTTTTTTACGCCCGCAGAAAACGCAATTTGGAGCGCCGGCCGATGGATTGGTCCGATGTAGGGAAGATGGTCGGCGGCGTGTTGTTTGGCGGCGTCTCGTGGGGTGCCGCCGCGCGGGTTTGGCGGCAGATCGATCGTGTGCGGCAAGCGAAGTCGGAGGGCGACACGGAGGTCGTCAGAGCATCGTTGGCAGCCGAGGTGGACACGATTGCTCGCTACGAGAAGCTTGCCGAGCTTGCGGAAAAGCGAGCGGAGCGTGCGGAGCTACGGGAGTTGGCTGCCGTCGAGCGCGCTGACCGTGCCGAAGTCAGGGAGCGTGATGCAGATGAGCGCGCGCGCAGGGCCGAAAGCAAAGTTGAAGAATTGGAGAGACGAATTGCACGCCTCGAATCGACTATCGGAAAGCGTCGCCAGGGCGATGCGTAATTTGAAGGTTCTCTATGCCTTTCTGGCGGTTTTTGCGCTGACTGGCTTGGTGTGTGTGAGCTTGGTGGGCGTCTATATCGGGGCAAGCATCTCCGAATCTCGATGGCAGAAAGAGAAGCTGGATTACGAGCAGCGACTTGGCACAGAGACCGCGCGAAGCCTACAGCAAGCCAATGACTACAGCGCGCACTTCAATGTGCTGGCTGCTGGGATCAAGCAGACCCAGCAAGACGTAGCTGAATTGCGGACGAAGTTTGACCGCGAAGCGATCCGGCGAGACAGAGCAAGCGCTGCCGCTATCGCCGCCGCAGAGGAAGCGTCGCAAAAAGCCGCCTCACTTGGCAAGCAACTGAGTGCGCAGCAACAAGTGATCGTCGCAAAGACGACCGAGGCAGTCAACGCCGCGAAAGCCACAGAAAAGAAGCTTGATACAGCGACGTTGCCCGCCGCTGTCGTGCCGGCCCATCCGTGGGGCAAATAACCAACAACGCCCAAGGGGGCCAAGTGAGCAATGAGCAAAATCAAAATAGTCCTCGTGGAGGACTGGCAGCATTTTTGGAAGTGGTCGTCAGTGCGATTCTCGGCCGCTTTCGCCGCGCTGATGCTTCTGTCCCCGCAGTTGATGCAGATGTTAGCGGATCATTGGCCGGATCTAGCGCCGTTCATAGCGCACCTGTTCCCGAAACAAGACCAGAGCCTGTGGCCGGCGATCGGAGCAGTGTTGACGATCCTGGCCCGGATCACGTCGATCGAGCGGCGGGGGCCTCCACAATGACGCCGGCCGCATTCCAGCGCGCAACCGGCGTCAATTCTGTCCTGGCCGCGCGCTGGTGCGACGTAGTGTCGGTCGCGATGTTCGAGTTCGGCATCAACACGCCAGCGTACCAAGCGGCGTTCCTCGCGCAAATTGGACACGAGTCGATCGGCTTCACAACGCTTGTCGAGAGCTTCAATTATTCGGTCGCCTCGCTAACTGCGACGTTCGGCCCGACCGGATCAAAGCGTTTGACGCTTGAGCAGTGCGAGCAGCTAGGTCGCGCGCCGAGCGAGAAAGCAGTACCGATCGAGCGGCAGCAGCAGATCGCGAACATCGTGTACGGCGGGCGCGGTGGCAACCGCCTGCCCGGCGACGGCTGGACGTTTCGGGGCCGCGGCCTGATCCAAAACACGTTCCGCGAGAACTACGAAAAAGTCGGGACTGGCATCGATGTTGATTTGATCGTCAATCCCGATCTTCTGATGCTGCCGGAGCATGCCGCGCGCGGTGCCGCGTATTACTGGCGCTCAATCAACGGCAACGGGTATGTCGATCGGAATGACTTCACTGGTCTGACGAAAGCCATCAACGGCGGCACAAACGGGCTCGCGGATCGGACTTTGCGCTGGGAAGTGGCAAAGAACGCAATGGGGGTAATCGTATGAGCGCAATTTTGTCGATGTTCTCGGGCGCGTGGCCGGTGATTCTCGGCGTGCTCACTGCCGTCGCGGGCGTTGTGTTCGGGCTGTTCAAGCGGCAAGAAGCGAAGACAGCGACGGCGCAAGCCGAAACGCAAGCGGCCAAGGCTGATGCGGCGACAACACAAGCTCAGGCGGCGCGCGCCGACGCGGATGCGGCGCAGGCCGCGCTGACCAAAGTGCAATCTGCTGCGACGGACCGGCAAGCGATCGAAAAGAGCGTGGCCGACACGGCGGCGGCCGGAGGGCTGGACAAGGCGCTCAAAGATGAGGGGTTCGTCGGATGAAAGCGATTCTTACCATGCTACCGCTCATCGCATTGACGGCGTGTGCCGATGCGCCGACGAAGCCCGCAGCGATCGAATACAAGACGCAGGTAATCGATTCGTCCTGCACCCGGTTCGACATCATCAAAGTGCCGCCCGAAGACCTCGCGGTCATCTCGTCAACGCTGAAGGCGCGGATTTTGGCCCATGATCGCGCGTGGGTTCAAGAGTGCGGCGCGCAGAAGCCTTAACGGAAGTCGAAGTGGCGCGCGCAGGGGCTGGCGTCGGCCCCAGCGTTATCCAAAACGCATCTGTAAGTCATTGTTTTATATGGTTGCATTGAGGTGCTTTTGATGTTTGTAGCATCCCCTAAAATAATGGTGTAAGTATCTGATAAATAAAAATAAAATGCCATTTTATACTACATCGTCAGCACGATGATCCGCATGCTCGGATGCTGCCGTCGTAATGTCGAGAGGAGTCGCAGGCCATCCTGTTGCCGACTTCCCGGCATCGAGAAGTCCGTAACCAGAACGTCGCACGGCGATTGGCTATTCTCTTCCTGCGTTTTCAGGCAGGCCATCAATTCATCGCAGCTGGTGGCTGTCCCTATGATATCGATGTTCGGCATCGTGGCGCAGACGTGCTCCACGCCACTAAGGAAAAACGGGTGGTCGTCAGCTACTATCACTCGACAAGTCATGACTGCTCCATCATGGAAAAGGCGCTCGAAGAGCGCGGAAAACCCGCGTAAAAACAGGACCTGCGTCGTTGATGATCACAACGGCGACAGGGCAACAAGTGAAAGGCACCGTCGGCAAAATAGATCATCCCGATTTTCGTCATGCAACACGGGCTTTGGGGAATGTCTCAATTACGGCATGGTGCCCATTTTGCGAAGATGCCGAAACGTGACTGGTCTCAATACCTGTGCGGATGCTTGCCGTTGCGGGACCAACCCTGTTGCTTTACATCGCGAGTACCACCGGTCCCGCAATCGACCCAAGGAACAATCGCTTACGCCGAGTTTCCTTATGCGGCCACACATGCGTTGCACCAGCCTGTGATAGGGTATGAAACGTCAGGTCATCAAAAAGCGAGACCCTCCCTTATTGGCCGGGAACCCTAACGCCTTGCCGCTTCCTACTAGGCATATTTTTCATGCAGACCTACATTCGTAGCCTGATACGCTTTCATCACCGCCTTTACGGGGCGCTTGTCATAGGTGTCATTGCCGCTGCGCTGGCACCTTCGAAATGGCACGTATTCGAGAGGTTTTTATTCGGCTGGAATGTCGGTCTATGGCTTTATCTGATCCTGTTATGGACGATGATGTATCGTGCGGAGTCCGCCCGTTGGCGCGTCGCGCTCGACAGTGAAGACGAAAGCGCCTCTACCATTCTGATCACCACCTGTGTGGCTGCATTGGCCAGTATCGCCGCCATTGTTTTTGAACTGGGTACCGCACATGCCGCGGGAAGCAGTAGTCAGAAGGCATTGCATCTGCTCCTCTCGGGTTTTGCATTGATCGGCGCATGGACTCTGCTGCCAACGGTTTTCACCGTGTACTACGCCCGCTTGTTCTACATGCATCATAGTTGGACTGATGCACCAATGCCAAGATCAGACGATCGTGTCGCTTCGCTTGCGAAATCGTCACTGCCGCTGCGTTTTCCAGATGACAAACTGCATCCCGATTATGTTGATTTTGCCTACTTTGCTTTCACGATCGCTGTAGCGGCACAAACTTCCGACGTCGCGGTCGCGGACTCCGCCACACGGCGCTTTACGCTGATTCAGTCGGTTTTAGCGTTCTTTTTTAACCTTGCGATTCTTGGACTTTCCGTCAATATCGCCGCGAGTTTATTCAATTGAACCGCTCGATGCCATGCCCATACAAAGACTGAAAAAAAGCCTCTGGCGCGTGATAATAGGATCAATTCTTGCGACTGGATGCGCCAGTCGGCATCATCAAGGCCGCGTGTTGCTTCGCCAAGGGCAGGCCATCTTCGTCATGTTCGTGGTCCACGCACGGCATGCTGCGCGACGTCATGGCAACGCGTGATCGCGCAGGCAGTTAGAATGCGAACTGCTCTCCAATTTTCCGCTGATCGCAATGGCCTCTGCTGACTTGCCTCGTTCCAAAATCGACGTTGTATCCCCGACGCCTGCGGATGCTCGCCGCGACAACGCGGCAGTATCGTCGAGTCATGTGTCACACGTTCACCTGACGGATGTCGATCTGCGCATCGATCCGCAAGCCGCCGTGTATGTGAAGGACGAGGTAGTCAGCGTCGTTTTCGCCACTCATTCCGGCGCATTGCTCAGCTTGGAAGGTCCGAATGCCTACCAGGTCAACGATGCCTTGATAGAGGCGGCCACCGGTGAGCGTTGGGTCGTCTCGCGCGCGCGTTTCGATCCCAAATACGTGCCAGCAGATCCAGTGCTCATACATGGCGCCGATGGTGCGTATCGCAACCTGCCCACGCCGGTGTTGGCCAGACGCATGGACGCGCCTTTTACCATTGCACGCAGTGCCGGCGGCGATTGTCTGCAAGGCGGCGCCGGAGATTGGCTTCTCCAATACGCACCGTCCGACTATGGCGTGGTGCAACAGGCGCGATTTGCGAGAGTTTATCGGCCGGTGTCCGTTTCGCTGTCACCCGACCCGTCAGGCATAGTAGTTAATGATGCGCAGCCGCCCCGCGAAGGCGATTGTGGCAGCGCCACATGAGCGGTGTCGTGGCGATCGCGCCCATTCTGCTGGTCCTGATCTTAGGCTACGGCGCAGGGCGCTTGATGCCCTCCGCCTGGCGGCGACGAGTAGGCGCATTGCTCGGGCCGTTGGTCTTGGCGCTGCTTTTTTCCATCGGACTGACCTTCGGGGCCGTGCTGCGCTCCGGCAGTCACGCACGTGCGGTGTTGGGTACCGCGATATGGCTTGCGATATGGACCACCATGGCATCATGGGCGCTCATCACGCTCTCGATCATGATCGCCCGGCGCATACGTCCCGCCATTCCACCGCTTGCGCCCGAGCCGCTCTTGCGCCCGACACCTTCTTCATTCACATCCTTTCCCCAACCGTTTCTTGCACCAACGACATCGTCCGCACATCTTGCCGCGACGTCTGGCGGCTCAGGGTGGTGGGGGCCAGCGAAGGAATGCTTGATCGCATTGGTGATGGTGGTCTTGGGTACGCTGGGGAATGGACTGTGTAGCCGATATGGCATTCCGATACCC
The DNA here is from genome assembly GCF_034047095.1 of Robbsia andropogonis. NCBI lineage: Bacteria > Pseudomonadati > Pseudomonadota > Betaproteobacteria > Burkholderiales > Burkholderiaceae > Robbsia > Robbsia andropogonis. Next base: position 915,032 of record NZ_CP139164.1, read on the forward strand.
ACTGGCTTGACCGGTGCGTTGCTGCTTGTACTTGTAAGCATTGTCGGCATGGAGTTGGCGGGCCTAGCGATAGATGCACGATGGTGGTCGAGGCGCGTTTTGGCCATACCTTTATTGGTCATCATCGGTTCATTGATCGGCGGAACGATTGCCGGTGCACTTGCCCGGATGCCGCTGCCGATCGCGTGGGCACTATCTAGCGGCTTTGGCTGGTTTACGTTGTCCGGCGTGACGATCGGTCGACATCTGGGGGCGCAGTGGGGCGCGATCGCTTTGTTGACCGACCTGTTTCGCGAATTGATGTCCGTCGTGTTGCTTTATCTGTTCGGTCGCCGTTTCGCGCGCGCGTGCATTGGCGCGAGCGCAGCCACTGCGTTGGACTCGACATTGCCGATCATTAAACAAAACTGCGCTCCGGCGCATTGGCCAACGGCGCTGGTCAGCGGGTTTGTCCTCAGCCTAGCGGCGCCGTTGTTAATGACGGTATTTTTGTGGTGACCTTTTCGGTGTGCGGTCTTCCGCTGCCTATCGACGCCGCGGGTACACCTTATTGGGGGCAATCGCAGGACCGACTTTTACGATGCGAGCTTGAGCCCAATGATGCCAGCGACAAGCAGGGCAAGGCTGAGAATCCGGCCTGCTGTCACTGCCTCATTGAATAGCAGGATACCAAGCACGGCCGTTCCCACCGCGCCAATGCCCACCCATATCGCATAGGCCGTCCCAACCGGTAGCGTTTTCGGTGCCACGCTCAGTAGATAGAAACTTCCGATCGCAGCGATGCCCGTACCGACGCTTGGCCATAAGCGACTGAAGCCTTCCGTGTATTTCAGTCCGATGGCCCAGGCCATCTCGAGCACGCCCGCGCAAAGTAGGATCAACCAATTCATGACCGCGTCTTCACTACCGATTTGGACCGTTTTCACGGCGAAAACGCATTATATCGTAATGAAAACGAAAGACAAAACGCGGCAAATGTGAAGCCGTCGAGACAAGTAGCATGCCTTTCATCGAAATGCCTTTTTACAGCGGCACACTCAGCCGCGCCAGATCTTTCATCCCCTTTCTGGCCTCCTTCAAAAAAATGGCAGACATTACGATGACGACCTCCCCGATGTCAGGTAACAGCCGTCGCCGCTTTCTACAATCGCTTGCGGGTTCCGCGAGCGCCGCTGCGGCCCTTTCCGTATTTCCCGAATCAATCCGTAATGCATTGGCGATTCCTGCGGCCTCGCATACCGGGACGATCAAAGACGTCGAACATATCGTCGTCTTCATGCAGGAGAACAGATCGTTTGACCATTACTTCGGCCATCTGCGCGGCGTCCGGGGTTACAACGATCGCTTTCCCATTCCCTTGCCGAATGGCAAGCCGGTCTGGTACCAGCCGTCGCAATCGGATTCGACGCAGCCGGTATTGCCGTTTCACCTGAATACGCATACCACCAGCGCGCAGTGCGTTGGCGATCTCGATCACAGCTGGTACAAGACCCATTATGCGATCGATGGCGGAAAGTATGACCAGTGGCCGGCCAACAAGACCGACATGACCATGGGCTATCACTTGCGTTCGGACATACCGTTCCATTACGCCCTTGCCGATGCCTTTACTGTCTGCGATGCGTATTTTTGCTCGCTGCCCGGGCCGACCCATCCCAATCGTGCCTATCTGATGAGTGGGACCGTCGATCCGACAGGGAAGTACGGCGGCCCGCTGTTGAACAACAACGACTACGTCGATGGCGACGTTCCACCGCAGTATCAATTGCTGTCGTGGACGACGTATCCGGAGCGACTTGAGGCAGCGGGAATCAACTGGCAAATCTACCAGCAAGGGCTGACCGGTAACGATCCGTTAAACGGTAATTACGGCACCAACATTCTGCAAAACTTCGCCAACGTCATCAATGCGCCGCAAGGCTCGTCATTACAGCAGCGTGCGAACAGCGTGCGGACCTTGGACGATCTGAAAGCCGACGTGCAGGCAGGCAAGCTGCCACAAGTGTCCTGGCTGCTGCCGCCGGCCGCCTACTCCGAGCACCCGAAATACACGCCAGCATACGGCGCCGAATATACATCGAAGGTGCTGGATGCGCTCACGTCGAATCCAGACGTCTGGAGCAAGACGGTTCTGTTCATCATGTATGACGAGAACGACGGTTTCTTCGATCATATCGTGCCGCCACAGCCACCGACGTCGCGCGCGCAAGGGTTGTCGACGGTGAGCACTGACGGAGAATTGCATACGGTCGTCAATCCAGGACGCGGCAGTGGTTTCACCGCCGATGGTCTGCCTTACGGGCTGGGGCCGCGCGTGCCGATGACGATCGTTTCACCTTGGACCAAGGGCGGTTTCGTCTGTTCCGAGGTGTTCGATCACACCTCCGTAATCCGTTTTATTGAACAACGCTTTGGCGTACGCGAACCGAATATCACGCCGTGGCGTCGTGCGGTCTGCGGCGACCTGACGTCGGCGTTCGACTTCCGTACACCGGATGCGTCAATCCCGTCATTGCCCGATACCAGCCAATACATGACGATGGCCGATCAGCAGTGCGCTTCGCAACCGGCGCCGACGGTACCGACGACGGCGGGCGCGATCGACCCGCAAGAACCGGGCGTGCGTTACGCCCGTGCGCTGCCGTACGAACTACACGTGCATGGCGACGTGTCGGCACGGGACAATCACCTGACATTACAGTTCGTCAACACTGGCAAAGTGGGCGCGCATTTCTATGTCTATGCGCCGAATCGTAGCGACGGTCCGTGGCGTTACACGGTGGAAGCAGGGAAATCGCTTAGCGAGACATTTGACTTGAGCGTGACTGGCGGCGCCTATGACTTCATGGTGTATGGTCCCAATGGCTTCGTACGGCAATTCAACGGGCTGGCATTGGGGTCGGCGACATCGGCCGCCCGAGGTCATGGTTGGGGGCTCGGCCACATCGCACTACAGGTAGAATATGACAATCGTGACGGCAGCGTGATTCTGCGGCTGTGCAATACAGGGGGAGGCGTGGCACGACTCTTTGTCACGGACAACGCCTACGGCGCACGGTCGCGTAGCCTCGAGTTGCCGCCTGGCGCGATGACGGCCGTCCCATGGGATCTGTCGGACAGTCACCACTGGTACGACCTGAGCGTTACTGATCGCGACGAATCCAGTTTCCTGCGCCGCGTGGCCGGGCACGTCGAGACGGGTCATCATACCGTAACGGACCCCGCTGCCACGATGCCGATACGCTCAATAAGCTAAGCGGCCATGCATGAAGGCGTGGCCCGAGGTGCCATGTCGCGCCATCGTCGACGGCGGTGGCGAAATGTTCCTGCAAGATGCGTCCAATTGCAAGTCATCGTATTGCTCCATAAAGTCTTCGACATTGCATCCCATTAACGATGGCGATAATGCACCGCATGCATTATGCCGTTGTAAAGGGACGAGTGAACTTCTACCAATCGGCCAAGACGTGTTGTTTCCACTTTTTAGGCGTTTGGTTGTCGATTTGTCGTATGTCGCCGGTCACTAAGCGATGCAATGCTAAGACGGTGCTTGATGGTCTATTCGCTCATTTCCTGATGTCGGCGTGATTTTATGCATGCCTGAGGATAAGGATGACCATTGGCACTGGCGACTATCTCGTTTTGGAGCATTCAATGCAGACGCATCAACATAGTAGTGCCATCGTGGTTATGACGCGCGATGCCGTAGATCATTCGGTCGCTGCGTCGTATTCCGGTGCTGACGTAAATACCCTGAATGAAGAGGGTAATGAAAACATAAGTGATACGAATCATGTTTATGCTGCCTTGGAGGCATTGAGAGTAACGTCTTCTGGTCTGCAGCCGACGGCCAGTTACTTTGATCGAACGGCGTGGTACCGGAGGGGGGAGCGCAGGGGCCCAGGTAATAAGCTGCACCCGGCGGTGGATAACGGCAACGCTTTCGAGGCAATGGAGGCCATGTACGAAGATCCCCCTATCGCCGCTATGGCATCACCGAGCACACCGGCGAAGCCGGCGTATGGAGATGCGACGGTGATTGCACTGGACAACCGTACTGACTGGGAAAAGATGGGCGAGTGGGAAAAATATAGCGCATTTATGAAGCAGAATGCGATTTATCATTCCGTAACCACACTCTTCGGTACGGCCGTGGGCTCCGTGAATACGGCGTACAGATCGTTGTGGAACCATCCGGCGGCTAGGACGGCCGATGGCGTCCTAGCCGCCCTGGAAGCGGGCTGGGCACTGCACGACGCCTGTCGCAGACTTGGTGGTCTCAAGGCCGATGATTCGCTAGGATACAAAGCGAAAGCGTTTATCATCATCGGTGCTTTGGCTGTCGGCGTGGTGGCGGGGTTTGACCCGGCACCAGGGCTTCCGAAACGGATCTATGCACTAGTGAAAAGCACTTTCGAGGCAACGTTTCCCGCGTTGACGACGAAGTTCTCCGTGAAGGAGTCGGATTGGACGACATTGCTCACCGATTTTTCCATTTCGTCGAGCGAATCATTCAGTAAAGCCGAGCTGAAGCATTTTCTAAAAAAAGGTGTATTACTATCGTGGATTCAGTCAAAGCCCGATTATCTAAAAGGCATGATCGAAACTATAGTGGATTCAATCGTCGATTCCGGCGCGGCGTTGTTGACAACCCCGGCGGCGAAGGCAATCTCGCGGTATTTGTGGGGGGCCGAATATGCTTTTTCAGAGCAACACGCGGAGCAACCCAGTTGGGAAACGCTGACTCTTGGGTATCACGCCTTTCCCCCTAGCTTTTACAACGCCATGACAAAGCAGGGATATGGCGCGATTGCACTGTGGATTACGAACGTCATGAATGTTTCCGCTTCGGGCATACTGGCGCCTTCGAGACCAGTCGATCCATCCAGCGTCGTCGTGCCCGCACCAACGCTGGTACCCATTCCGGTTTCCATAAGGATACCCGGCAGTATCATTTCCAGCGTGGCGGAAGGAGGCGTCGATATGCTGAAAGCGAAAACAGCCATCGACTCGCCTGAGTTGAATTTCGATGCGTTCGATCATCCGAGCCCCCTCACTAGGGCGCTTTCTTCCGCTAAACCGCATGCGCTATTTAGACGCATCAAAAACAGGCTCTGGGTTGCCGAAAACATCCCGGAATCCGGCGTGAAAGATTTCGGCTTCGAAGTGTCGGTTCAAGCTTGAAAACGGGGTGTGACGCTCGTCAGCTGCACACGATGTCACGGCGCGGTCGCGATGGCCGACGATATCGCGGAGACCGGCGTGGCTGTCACGCCCGCGGTAGCGGCCCCCTTCGTTGGCGCTGTCTGCGACGTCGGTGGCGTTTGAACCTCTTGGCCTGCCAACGGCATGCCTTGATTTGCTTGCCAGCCTCCACCGAGTGCCAGGAATACCGCCACCTGGTCTTGTGCGACCTTGCCTCGCGCGGCCGCTACTTGCGATTCGACGGATGTCAGCGTCCGCGTGGCGTCCAGGTCAGACAGGAACGATCCCCGGCCGGCGAGATAGAAGCGGTGCGTCTGGTCTCGCGACTGGCGTGCCGATGCCAGTGCGTCCTCCAGCGCTTGCAGACGGCCGAGGTCGCCCGCATAGGTTGCAAGTCTGGTTTGCGTTTCGCGCAATGCGTTCAGCACGACTTTATCGAATTCGGCCAAGGCGACATCCGCACCGGCACGGGCTTCCCGGATACGTGCGCGCGCGCCATTCGCTGGTAATTCCCAACTTATCAATGGTCCGAAGCCCCACCGCTGCGTCGGTGAGCGGAACGAGTCCTCGAGGATGCCTGTAACACCTGCGCTCGCACCAAAGGAAATGTTTGGATACAGACCGCCGATCGCCACCCCTATCTTTGCGGTTGCGGCAGCCAGTTCACGTTCGGCACGACGCACATCGGGGCGACGGCGCAGCAGCGCGGCACCGTCGCCCACCGGTAACGGCGTCAGGATACGGGGCGTTTCATGACACGCATCGATCGCCTTCGGCAAAGCGTCGGGGGACTCCCCCAGGAGGGCGGCCAAGGTATAGTGCGCAATCCGCCGTTGCGCCGCTAATTGCGGCAACTGTGCCCGCAGTGTTTCCTGTTGCGTGACCGACTGCGTCACATTGGGTTGTGCACCGCGTCCCGCATCGCGTAGCCGACGGGCGAGCTGGGTAGACTGATCCTGGAGATCCAGCGATTTCAGCGCGATGTCTTCTTGTTCGGCCGCATCGCATGATGCCAGATAGGCTTGCACGACTTGCGAGACCACGGTGATCCGCGCGGTATCGCCAGCGGCGCGTACCGCATCAAAGTTTGCGCTCGCCGCTTCCACGCCGCGTTTCAATACACCGAACAAGTCGAACTGATAGGAGACCGAAAGCCCGAAATTGCTTTCGTTCGTGACGGGAAGTTTGTCCGTCAACAAGAACTGTTGGGCGGATTCCTGTGCGCGTTTCGCTGAGAGTTCGAGATTGCCGCCAAAACCGCCCTGCGCTTGCGCCACGTCGAGCACCGCGCCGGCTCTTGCCAGATTGGCGGTAGCCACGCGCAAATCGACATTACGCCGCAATGCTTCTTCGATCAATCCGTTCAATACGGGATCGTCGTACAGTTTCCACCACTGGTCTGGGACCGGGTCCGCATTGGCCGCGCGCGCGACGCTGCCCGACGCATGGATATCGTGCTCCGTTTCCACCAGGGTCCGATTCGCCACCGGCTGCTTGATCAACGCCGTGTCGGGCACGCGGTAATTCGGGCCGACCGTACAGGCCCCGAGTACCGCCATGGTCAAGGCTGCGGACCCCATGCGCCGCGCCCAACGTCCTACCTCCCGCTCCGAAGCACTCGCATTGGTGCGTCCCACCTGGTGCGTATGGTGCGCTTGCGATCTCATCGGGCACCTGTCCGTGCCGCATTGCCTGTGCTGCCCGCCCCCGTTTCCTCATTGCCGGCAAGCGCGTTGGCATCCGTGCCGGCGCGCGTCGGCGTGGGCAGCACCGACATGTCGGAACGCAGCGACCCTGGCGGCAGAACCACATCATCGGAGGCGGCTGCCGTTGTTTGCGCGCGGGCCACGCCGGTTTCGGGGGCGACAGTCCACTGGCCGGAAGGCGATGCCCCAACGGATGAAGCCGCCGACGGGGGCTGCGGTGAATTATGGCCGATATCGGCTGCATCAATTGAAACCGTGGCGGTGCGTCCTGCAATCAGCCGGACGTTCGCCGGCACGTCATCGATCTGTATCCGGACCGGAATCCGCTGCGCCAGTCGAACCCAACTGAACGACGGGTTGACGTTCGGCAGCAGATTCGCCCCTACCGAGCGGTCCCGGTCCGCTATGGCGGCGGCGATACTGGTCACGTGACCGTGCAGGCGTGTGCTCTGGCCCATCAGGTGAATGGTCACCGGCTGGCCGATGGCAATGCTCGGCATCTTGGTTTCTTCGAAATATCCGTCTACATGATACGAATGGGCATCGACGAGAGATAGAACCGCATGCCCGGCCGTGACAAATTCGCCGGCACGTGGTGCGCGATCATTCATAAAACCGTCGACCGGACTGACGATGACGGTGCGTTCCAGGTTCAATCGCGCCGTTCGAACGGCGACTTCTGCCGCGGAGAGGGCCGCTTGCGCCGCTTGCAACGCGGCATCCGCGGCCTGGACCTTCGATTGGCTTTCTTCGTACACTTCCCGGGACACCAAATCACCCAGCGCGCGGTTTCGACTCGACTCCCTGCGAAGCTGCGTCAATGTCGCGTTCCGCTCAGCCACCGCGGCGCGTTGCTGCGCGACGGCCGATTCTGCTTGCGCCAATGCCAGCTTGAAGCGGGCCTGGTCGATGACGAACAAGACTTGACCCTTACGAACCGTCTGGTTGTCGGTCACCGTGACCTTGTCGATCAGGCCCGTGACGTCCGGTGCGACTTGAACGATGTCGGCTTGCACGTGGCCGTCCCGCGTCCACGGCGCGAACATGTAATAGCGGACCAGACGCCAGATCACCAAGGCGGCGATGACGACAACCATGATGGTCAGGACCCCCCGACCGACGGTAGCGAGTTTGAGTTTCAATTGATCAACCGGTTCGAAACAGATACGAAACAAAGACGACGAGCCCGAGCAGAATCACGTAGATTCCCAAATCGAACATCGAGCGATGCCATACATGGCGATAGAAGCGCCATCGCGCGAATCCCATCGTGACAAGGCGCAACAGGCCATAGGCGAGCAGCATCCACACCAGCAATTCCGGGATGAACACCCCGTAGATATCGAATTCGCCGATCATGCGGATTTCTCGATGGTATTCGCCGCCCGCGGTGCCAGGGCGGCCGGAAACAGTGACAAGCGCAGCCCCACCAGCGCGTGCAATGCACCGAGCGTTTGCTCCGCATCGCTCAAATGGGCAGTGTCCAAGGCGTTCGCGCGTGTCGACACGTTCGGGTTGGCCGCCAATGCCGCGTCGATCCGCGCGGCCAGTTCGGGAGGCGGCGGGAGACGCCGACGCTGTTGGATACATTCCTGAAAATACTGACGAACACCGGACAGCACGCCATCGATCGGCTGCCGCCATTCGTCGCGCAAAGTCCGGCGAATCTGTTGCAGGTCCAGCGTATTCAAACCCACACGCAGGTCACGGAAACTCTCGATCGACGGATGGTGATCATCGTCGGTCGCGCTCAACCGCGGCAGCAATTGCATCAAACGATCCAGCATCCGGGATGCCATGTTGTTCTGCGCCACGATCGCATGGGGAGAGGCGGCAATGACCACGTCCGCCCATCCGGAGCGCGTAAGTCGTGCGGCCGCCAACTCGGCGCCGAATGGACGCGTGATGCGAATGAAGAGGAAAGCAAATAACAAACCGGCACATCCGGCGCTGTTGCTGTTGATGAAGGTCAGGAAATTAGCATCGTAGGCGCTCTGGATACTCATGAACGTGGCGGTGTTCACGGCAGTCAGCATGGTCGCCAGCATGAAACGGGGCTGCGGAATCAACGTACCGACGCAAATGAACGGCCCGGCAAACATGATCACCAGCATGGGGAAATCATGGACGTTGGGCAGAACGAGGAATAGATAGACGCCGGCAAGTACCGTGGCGACGCAAGTCCAGATAAAGAATCCCATGACCTGCGGCGCCGGAGAATCCATCGCCGCGAAAAAGCTGCATGACACCGCGGCCAGCGTTACCGCGCCCGCGCCATCGGCCCAACCCATGAAAATCCAGATCATGCAGGCGGCAATCGTCGCGCCTACCGCGGGAAAAATTGACAGGAAGGCCATCGGCAGGTCGACGTGGCGTTCAGACCCACCAAGACGCCAGTGTCGAAGCTTCGGCACCCATCCGCAGTGGGGTTCGGTTTCGATCAACTCGCGCAAGGTACGACAATCCTGCCAAAGATCGATCAGCAACCGAAGGCGCCACAATAGCGACGACATCAATGCACGGTCCCAATGGGGACTGTGATGGGGATCCTCGTTGATTCGCTCGGCGTTTTCCGCGGCTTTGGCCATTGGCTCGGGGCTTGCCGCATCCCTGGCGAGGCCCTCGGATACGCTCCTCATGCTTCCGTCGACCTGGCTGTCCGCCATGCCCGGCACGGCAATATATTCCGGTTCCAACGCCGTCAGTCGCGCGCGAAGCGCATCGGCTTGTGCCTCGCGGGCAGCGCTGTCATTGCTATCGAGCCAATTGACGAGATCGATGAGCAACGCTTCCAGTTCAGGCGGCGCCGCGCCGTGCGCCCGCAGCGCCGCCAATGGATCGCCGAGGGCGGATGCGATTGGCAGCAGAAGCGACATGCGCCCGCGCAGCGATTTCGCACGCGTCATCAGGCCGGGATCGGTGTTGTCGTAGCTTAACTGGCTCAACAGCAATTCTAGGCCGTTGACGGACCCGGCCAGACGCTGGCGCAGTGCGGAGAGGTCTTTGCCTGAGACACGACCTTTGAGCGTTTCCCGCATGTAGTGTATGGCGTCGTTAAACCAGGCACCGGTTCGCTCGCCGAGGCTCGGGCCAAGCCGGCTAGGGAAAATAGTCGTATTGATGACGGTGGCGCATACGATACCGAGCAGAATCTCCTCGAAACGCGCAACGGCAACGTCGAACACCGTATTGGGATTCTCGACGGTAGGGAACGCGATCAACGGCAGCGTGTAGCCGGCCAACATGAAGACATAGTTGCGCGCGGTGCGGTCTTGCAGCGCCAAAAAGAGGAACAACCCAGTCCAACAGGCAACGGCCACGCTCAAGACAATCGGCATCTCCACCAACGGGGGCACCAGCAGGACTGCACCCGCTGCGCCCAGCAAGGTGCCTAGGCCGCGGTACAGCCCTTTGGATCGGGTCGCACCGACAAATGGATTCGACACGATATAGACCGATGCCATCGCCCAATATGGCCGGGGTAATTCAAAAACCAACGCCAAGTACAGCGCGAGCATTGCTGCGGCAAATGTCTTGATAGAAAACAACCAGTCTTTCCAGGTCGGCGCCATGATGTGGGTCAAGAAACAGAGGAGGCACCAACGGCGCTGGAGAAACTGCGTATGACGCGCAAGGCGATCTGTAGTTCGTCGTCGGAGAATGCTTCGAGCAGGGAGGCACGCAACTGCGCAAGGTGTGCCTCGAGCTTGCCGGCGAGCCGCACCCCATTTTCCGTCAGCGACACGATTTTCGCACGTCCATCGGCCGGGTCGTCGTCACGTCGCGCCAACTGCTGCATGCAGAGCTGATCCAACAAACGTACCAGGGAGGGGCCTTCGATACCGAGTTCATGCGCCAGTGTCACCTGCCGCACGCCATCATTGCCGCGCCGCCCGATCAGTAATAACGGTAGTGCCGCCGCACTCGACAGACCAAACCCTGTCAATGCGCTGTCCGCGGTCTTGCGCCAGGCGCGCGCCGACAGCACCAGTTCACTGCTCAAGGCAAGGTGAACCTGTTGCTGCGGGGTAAGCGGCAGGGTGGTTTTTTTGGGCATGCCGGGAGTATAGCAATCGTTCGTTAGCAAACTAATGATATTTTCAACACAATATTGTTGTCGAATATAGGTTAATCGATAGCAAGCATTCGTCGGCTGGGTACGAGATGGCGAAGGAACGAGAGGGATGTCCTCAAAACGATTTAAGCGTTTGCCAAATTCAAACGGGAAACGCGAAATCTTTCGGCAGAACGGCTAATTCGACGGCAAAAAACGGTAATTCGCCCTGAAACGCGCCATGCAATACGAGGGCAATGTTACGCTGACGGTGATACGTAATGAACGACGACGGCTGACATTGCGAAGGGGGAGGACGTGCGGAATCAAGCAAGGAACATCCTGAAGCAGCACAGAATAGCCGATAAGAGCGATGGGAATGCAGAAGCGCTCGGGTCCGGCAATCCCTCTTCAGTCCAATTAATGCAAGTCATCCGCGATTTCAGTTTTTCCATCGGTACACGACTATCAGGGATGCAGAGGGATATTGAATGCCTTGTTGCAGGCCAGGAGCATTTATCCAAAAAACTGGATGAAAGCAATATACGACTGGAAAATCAGATCAATACGGTCGAGTCAAGGTTAAGCGGACGAATTGATTCGGTCGAGTCAAGGTTAAGCGAACACATTGATACGGTCGAATCAAAGGTAGGCAAGCGCATTGATACGGTCGAGACGAAATTAGGCGCTCGAATGGATGGTGTCGAGACCCGGTTAGGTACGCGAATCGACGATCTGGACGAGGACATAAAGTGTCATAAACGGCTGGTCCTTATCGCAACGGGGGGCTGGGTATGATCGTGGCGCTCATGGCGAGCGCATAACCCATTTTTGACGTATTACTTCGGTTGGGTGTCTTGCGCGTGGCTACCTGGCCGCGATGGTTACTTGAACTGAGATATGGCGTGGATGACGATGGGTGTTCAAATTGTCATTGAGAAGGGTATGTGAACGAAACGGCCGGGACAAGCCGGCCGCCGACACTGCTTTCAAGCCAACAGCATATCCTTAAGCAGATACTTATGCCCACTCGGCGTGGAAGCTGCCTGGCTTATCGGTTCGTTCAAACGTATGCGCCCCGAAGAAATCCCGCTGCGCCTGCACGAGGTTCGCCGGGACGGTCTCAGAGCGATAACCGTCGTAGTAAGCAATGGCCGATGCGAAGGCTGGAACCGGCACGCCTGCCTGCACGGCGGTGGACACGACGTCTCGCAGCGCTTGCTGATACTGGTCGGCGATGTCTTTGAAATACGGGTCCAATAGCAAATTCGCCAGCTTGCCATCGTGCGTATAGGCGTCCGTGATTTTTTGTAGGAAGCGTGCGCGAATAATGCAACCCGCGCGGAAGATCTTGGCGATGGTGCCGTAATCCAGATCCCACTTGTATTCATCGGAGGCAGCACGCAATTGCGCGAAACCTTGCGCATAGGAGACGATCTTGCTCAGGTACAGCGCGCGGCGCACGGATTCGATAAAAGCCGTCTTGTCGCTCGATAGCGGTTTCTTGGCAGGGCCAGTCAATGTCTTTGCCGCCGCGACGCGCTCGGTCTTCAGAGACGACAACACGCGCGCGAAGACCGCTTCGGTGATAAGCGGGAGCGGTGCGCCCAGGTCAAGCGCATTTTGGCTTGTCCATTTTCCGGTGCCTTTTTGCGCGGCACGGTCCAGAATCATGTCCACAAGATAGTTGCCGGTTTCGTCGTCTTTCTTCTGGAAGATCTTTGTTGTGATGTCGATCAGGTAGCTGTCCAACTCGCCCTGATTCCACTCGACATACACCTTGCCCAATTCCTCGTTCGACAGGCCGACCACTTGTTTGAGTACCCAGTAGCTTTCGGCGATCAACTGCATGTCGCCATATTCGATGCCGTTATGGACCATTTTGACGAAATGGCCGGCACCGTTCGGACCCATATAGGCAACGCACGGGTCGCCATTTGGCGCCTTTGCGGAGATTTCGGTCAAAATCGGGGCAACCAGATCATATGCCTCGCGTTGTCCCCCCGGCATGATCGACGGACCTTTCAAAGCGCCTTCTTCGCCACCCGATACGCCGGTGCCGATGAAGTGCAGCCCCGATTTCGCCAACGTTTCGTTGCGACGAATGGTGTCGGTGAAGTGGGTGTTACCGCCGTCGATAAGGATATCGCCTGGTTCCAGCAAGGGGCGAAGCGAGTCGATCGTGGCATCGGTACCCGCGCCGGCTTTGACCATCAGCAAGATACGGCGCGGCTTTTCCAGGGACTCGACGAATTCTTCCAGGGAGTAGGCAGGTACCAGCTTGCGATCCGGATATTCCTTGATCAGTTCATCGGTCTTTTCCCGGCTGCGGTTGTACACCGAGACCGCGTGTCCACGGCTTTCGATGTTCAGCGCCAGATTGCGGCCCATTACCGCTAGACCGACTACACCGATGGATTGTTTGCTCATCTTCCTCTCCCAGGGAGCGATATTGCCAAAAATGGGTTATACCGGGTCGCCTATTACAGCACCAAGTATCTCTAAAATCTAAAAACGCCGAATGTGATGCGGCGTGCACTGCATTCCCGATAGTGTGCCGAGCGCCGTTGCATGCGCCCCACCAGCGGCGTATGTCGCGCCAAGACCGCCGGTGGCGTGAATCGACGACGAACACACACAAGCAGCGGAAATGATTCGCCAAGTCTTAACAGTAGTTTACTTCAGATACGCACTTCCAGCCGAGCGGTGCTCTGAAACCGGATTGGGTTCATGGTGACCAGTCAGATTCGGATGCGTCTGATGGCGTTCTCGCGCACGCGTTCCTATAGTACCGCTCAGCGAGCCGTGAGCCCGTGCCACGATCCGTGGTACACGGTCGATCGCGGCGGCAGTCGAGACGATCGGTGGAACCTGACCGCGACCTTGGAGAATATGTGCGACCAGACGGCGAAAAGGGTCCGGCGAAATCCGGTGCGGCAGAGACAGGTGATGGTCAGTCCGGGGACGGCGATAGCCGCGGTGCAAACGATGACGTCACCGTGGTGCCTTTCGCCAACCGACGGAGGGCAATCCGAATCGCCGCCTGGCTGATACCGGCATTCGCGCTGATGGGAGCATTGATAATCGGATGGTTGTGGTCGTCCGGAAAGGCATTGGAATACGGTGGTAACTCATCGACCGGACCGGGAGGCGGCATTGGAACGTTATCCACCGCACAGGCCGAGCACGCGGCGGGCAGCGTCGACGTGGGGCCGATTCGCGCCACCGGGATCATCCTGCCCAGCAAGTCGGTGGAAGTCGGCACGCAGCAGACCGGGCAGTTGCGTTCGCTGTTCGTCGAACCTGGTGACGCGGTAACGAAAGGGCAGCTTCTCGCCGAAATCGATCCGGATCTCACCCAAAACGATGTCGAAGGCAAGGCTGCCGCGGTCGAGCAGGTGCAAGCTGAACTGCACGCGGCGCAGGCGGACCTGACGCTGGCACAACGACAAAAGTCACGCGCCAAGATGCTGATACTGAATGATGCGATGGCGCGCCGAGAGTATGAAAGGGCGGAAGCCGATCTGGCCCGAGCCCTTGCGCGCGTGGATGGTGGCCGGGCAGCCGTCCGGGTTGCGCAGATGGCGCACCGGGTTGCGCTGAAAAATCTCGAACAGACGCGCTTGCGGGCCCCGATCGACGGCACTGTCGTCAGAATACTGATCAAGGAAGGCCAAATGGTGGTTGGCGCGCAAACGGCACAGGTTGTGCTCGAAGTCGCGAATCTTCGAACCATGACGGTTGAGGCGCGGGTGGCGGAGGCGGATGTACCGCATATCCATGCAGGGCAAAAAGTGTCATTTTCCATTCTGGCGGATGCCGATCAACAATGGCATAGCACGCTGCGGCGCATTGATCCGGACGCAATACAGAAAGCGGACACGGCAAAAGCAATTTATTACCGCGCTTTGTTCGACGTTGATAACGCTGATGGCCGACTGCGGCCGATGATGACGGCTGAAGTCATCATCGGCGCGCAGGATCGGCAAGCAGTCGGAAACGGTAGCGCGGCGCTTTCCACACAATCTGCAAATGGAGTAACGCGTTGATGCTGCCCGGTCGTCCGTTGCTTAGGATGTCCGACGTCTCCAAGCACTATCCTAAAAGCGACAGTGCGCCCGCGGCGACAGTGCTGCGGGACATCACATTGACGGTGCATGCGGGTGAGTGGCTTGCGATCGTCGGGCCGTCGGGCTCAGGCAAGTCTACGTTGATGCATTTGCTCGGGTGCCTGGACCGGCCGACCGGCGGCGTGTATCGCGTCGATGCCCGTCTCGTCGAGGGGCGATCGGCGGCACGTGACCCGTCTCCATCTCGTACGCCGGAGCAAGGAGCGGACTGTCTGAAGCGCAAGCGGTTCCGCGATATCGATACGGATGCGCCATTCACGAACGGCACGCCCTCGCGCGACGATCGCACATACGACGTCGCCGAAATGACGCCTCGGCAAATGGGCGGATTGCGGCGCGACACGTTCGGCTTCATTTTTCAGCGTTATCATCTGCTCGACTACCTTGACGCTGCGGACAATGTGGCCTTGCCCGCAAGTTATCAGGGCGACGGACGCGCCCACCGCACCGCGCGCCGCAAGCAGGCGGCAACGTTGCTAACGGCGGTCGGATTGGGGGAACACGCGGCACACCTCCCGGCCGCATTGTCCGGTGGCCAGCAACAGCGGGTCAGTCTGGCGCGTGCCTTGATGAACGGCGCTGATGTCATCCTGGCCGATGAACCAACAGGTGCCTTGGACAGCGCGAGCGGCCGTGACGTATTGGCCCTCTTGCGCCGCCTCCATGCACAGGGGCGTACGGTGATCGTCGTTACCCACTCCCAGGAAGTCGCCGAGGCAGCACAGCGGATTATCACGATGCGCGACGGCCGGATTGTCTCGGATTGCGTGAATCCGCACTATCATGCCGTGATCGAACGTCCGGAGACGGCCCTGCCGGAGCGCGGCGTCGCCTGCCCCTGGCGGTCGAAAGCCCGTCACGCACCACGGCATCGAACGCGTCGTCTCGATCGGGCGGGAGAACATCTCGCCGCCGCATGGCGGATTTTGTGGCGTCATCGTATGCGCACATTGCTGATGATCATCAGCGTGATGATGGGGATCGCCGCCGTCGTGCTGATGTTGGCCGTGGGTGCCGGCGCCCGCAACAAGCAATTGGAGGAAATTCGCAGCTACGGTGTCGATGCGACCTACGTGATGCCAGGTGCCAGCGCCTCGGATAGCCGTAGGACCGCCATCGAAACGCTGACGAAAAACGATGCGGACGCACTTCGCCTGCTGCCGGACGTGGTTGGCGTGTCGGCGATGTCCACATTTTCGGGGGAGGTCGTACGCGGAGCGACCAAGATTGACGCAACCGTGTATGGGGTCGACGCGGATTATTTCGATGCCAGTGTACGGCGCTTCCGCGACGGGCGAATGTTTGGCAGTGGTGCCATCTCGAAGCAATCCGCCGTCGCCGTCATCGACGCGCAGGGTTACCAGACCTTGTTTCCGCAGGGGGGGCCGGCCATCGGCCAGCGTATCCTCGTGGCAAAAGTACCCGTCACAATCATCGGCATACTCGAGGACGAGGACAATGGCATCCCCGGCAATGGCCTGGAACTTTACATGCCGATAACGGCAGTGCAAGGGCGCTTGAACGGGCGCTGGCATGCGGATTTCCTGCGGCTCAGTCTACGGCCCGGCGTGTCTGTGGATGCGGCGGAAGCGGCGATTTCGGCGACGTTGCTTGCCCGCCATCGGCGCAAGGACTTCCATCTGATGTCATTCACCAAATACATCGAAATCCAAAAGCGCACGGCGCGCACGATGGGCATCGTGATGCTGGTATCGGCCGCCATCGCCTTGAGCATTGGTGGCATCGGCGTGATGAACATGATGCTGGTTGCCGTACGTGAACGGGTGGCGGAAATCGGCATTCGACTTGCTGTCGGCGCCGCGCGCGCGGACATTGCCCGTCAATTCTTATTGGAAGCGCTGCTGATTTGCCTGATCGGCGGAGTGGCCGGCGTCGGGTTGTCGCTGGCGGTCGCATCGATCATGCCATGGGCAGCACCCAGTTTGCCACTGCAGCCTACTGCGACGTCTTTGATCGGTGCTTGTTTGGGATCGATCGTCATCGGCATTACCTTTGGTTTGCTGCCCGCGCGCCAAGCCGCGAGGATGGACCCTATTGCAGCACTGACACACGGCTGAGATCTCGCCGATGCGTGCGAAGGAAATAAGATGAAGCATTTGCAGAGGCCGGGCAGTGGCCAGACGTATCGAGGTCATTGGCGAGGCGCCTTGCTGCAAGGAGGGATGTCGCTTCTGTTGATCAGCGGCGGTAGTGCGACGGCAGCGTCGGATCGAAGGGGGGGCGCCGTAGCGGTCGCCGACCTGCCGTCCGTCGCCGCAGCGGTTTCCGTTGATGCGATTTTCGCTTCGGTGCCTTCCGCCGTGCCGACCCTGACGCTTGCCGTGCCCGATGAATTGGCTTCACCCGACGCCGTTGCGTGCGGAACGCTTCCTGCCCAGCTCGCGTGGCGCGACATCATTGGCGACCCGGGACTGGATGCGGCAATCGACAGGGCATTGCAAGGTAACCTCGAAATAAGGGAAAAAACGGCGTTGTTGCAGGAGGCGCAAGCGCGGAGCCGCGTTGCCGGTACGATGCGCGGGCCACAAGGCCACGCCGCGGTCGAGGCGGACCATCGGAGGATGACGGGCGCCGACGAGCGATTGGGTGAACGGCGCGCTTCGGGTTTTTACGGTCGGTTGTCTTTTTCTCAGGACCTCGATGTATGGGGGCGATTACGCGATAGGCAACGCGCGGCCGAATTACAGCAAGCGGCAGCGCAATTTCACGTCGCAGACGCGCGCCGACGTGTCATTGCATCGGTCACGACGGCATATTGGACCGTCGCGTATCTTACGGAAAAGCGCTTGGCGTTCCAAGTGGTGCAGAATAGTGTCGATACCCGCGTGGACATCATGCGTGCGCGCTATCGTTACGGCGATGCCCGTCTCGATGACTATCGCGAGGCCAGTGCGGAACGGGACGCCGTGCGTCTCGAAAGCGTGGCCATCGACGCTCACTTGGCCGCGACGGCGCTGGAATTGGCGCGTCTGACCGGAGAGGCACCAGGTTCCGACGCTGCGGTCGATCCGATCACGCAACGTCCTAGGGGATTGCCGACGGATTATCGATTTGCGCACGACACACATCTCCCCGCCACCGCAGGATCTTTCGTTGCCGGACTGCCTCACCGGCTGCCGGACGTTCCGGGCAAGCTGGATGCGGCCCAATTGCAATGTCGTGCCGATATTCGCGCCGAAGCCTCGGTGCTGTCCGCCTTTGCCGCCGAAGCCGCCGCGGTTCGGAAAGATTGGTATCCGCGTCTCGAATTGACCGCGGGACTGAATGCGGCAAGCCCGAGCTTGCTGTCCTTGGTTAACGCACCGATGGCGATGCTGGCTGCTGCGATCCGCTTGCCGTTCTTGAACCCCGGGCAGCGGCACCGGACGGCGGAAGCCGAGGCACAGTACGCGGTGGCGGAAACGCGTTACCTGAAGCAATGGCAGACCGCGCTTGGCGACGTTGCCGATGCGTTGGTGGGACGACAACGGGCCCTTGCACAAGTGGACTTGCAGCGGGATCGTCTGGCGGACATGGTCCGCGCCGAACAGCTTGCCGAGCAACGATATCGGGCAGGCGAGATCGCAGCCGCGGAGTGGTTGTCCAAACGCGAGCAGCAGGCTCGTGTCGCCATCGACTTACTCGCTGCACGCCGAGACCATGCTATCAGCGTCATGCACGTGTTTCAGGCGCTCGGTACGGACGCTTAACGTCGATCCGGTTTTGATACCATGCGCAAGCCACTGGCAATACCCCCCACCAACGCGAACACGGCGCCCCAGACGATGGACAACAGCGGGCCATGGTGTCCGGACAGACCGAAGCTTAGCGCTACAAGGGCGGAGCCCGAGGATTGCCCGAGCAAGCGCGATGTGCCCACCACGCCGCTTGCGCTGCTGGCCCGTTCCGGCGGCGCGCTCGACATGAATGCCTTCAGGTTTGGCGACTGAAAAAAACCGAAGCCGATACCACAGCAGGCCATCCGGATGCCGATGCCGATCGACGAGACATCCGTTGGCATCCATACCAGCGACATCATCGACACACTCATCACGATCAAGCCGATGCCGCCAAGAATGGCGGGTGGCAAACGATCGGATAGCCGGCCGGCGAAAGGGGCGATGGCGGCTACGCAGACGGACCAAGGCGTCATGAGAAAGCCCGTCTGGATTTGATCGCGGCCCAGGGTCGTCTCAAAATAGAACGGCAAGGAAACGAACGCGAGTCCTTGTACGGAGAAAGCGCATAGCGCCGTGGCGGCCGACAGGGAGAAGACCGGGCGGCGGAAAAGGTCGGTCGGGAACATCGGTGCTGGATGGTCTGCTTCACGCTTGATCAGTAACATCATTGACGTAATACCAATCGCCGCGGATGCCAGCACGACCAGCAACGATGCTTGCTGAGAAAATTCGATAAAAGCGAAAACGATCGCGCCGAAACCGACTCCGTTCATGACCGCCGCGACAGGATCGAAATGAACGCTGCGAGGCGGGGGTTTCGGCAAATACGGCACGGCAAGCGCGACGGCGGCCAGGCCAATCGGTACATTCAGTGCAAATAACCAAGGCCAGTTGCTGACCGACAGGACCAGCGAGGCGACCGTCGGTCCGATCGCCATCGACGAGCCGGCGACCAGCGCGTTCAGTCCAACCCCGCGTCCGAGACGATGCGGTGGGTAAATGAAGCGGATCAATGCGATGTTCACCGTCATCATCGCGCCACCGCCTAGTCCTTGAACGATGCGCGATAGAGTAAGTGCGCCGAGCGATGGGGAAATCGCGCAGCACAGCGAGGCAACCGTGAAGATCACCAATCCAGACAGAAAAACGCGCTTCAGTCCAAGTTTGTCCGCAAGGGCCGCAAGTGGCAGCATCGTCGAGACCATTGCCAATTGATAGGCATTGATGATCCAGACCGATTCCGCCGGCATCACGTGCAGGTCGCGTGCCATCGATGGCAATGCGGTATTGGCGATGGCCGTGTCCAGGCAAGCCAACCCCAGTCCGGTCATCAAGGCACCCATGGCCTTCCGTTTTTCGGGTGTCAAGGTGGACTGCTGTCTGGCAACGTCGGCGTCAGGTGGTATGTTTTCGCTTTTCCAGCCCGCCTTGGGCTTAGGAGCGCCCGTGGCGGCCCGTACCGTGGCGGGCCCCGCTACGTCGGGCGCGACAGGGCAGGAGGAAATACCGTTGGCCTGCGAAGGCGTGCCCGACGAAGCGTGAGCAGCCGATGCGCCTGATATGCGGTCGTCGGACATGAACCTACGGCAAACGTACAAATTTGTCAGACATCTATTTTGCCACGTCACCTGTCCGACGTCAGGGTTTCCCGCGAAAGTTGCCTTGTCGCGTGGTCTGCCCGTTGCGTTCGACACGAAGGGCAATGAATGGCGGCATAATGCGACGCTGAATCGGGGCAAGCAGGTCGCGTGTGGCCGCGGGAGGATGACGGATGAAAAACAGCGGGAAGGGGGCGGCGCAAGTCGCGTTGCAGGCAGGCGGGAGCGGGCGATCGGCCAGGGAAGGCGCGCCGATAGTGATTGTGGGCGCGGGGCTGGCCGGGTTGACCGTCGCGTTGAGCGTGGTTGAGCAAGATCCACATTGCCGGGTCACGATACTGGCGAAGCGACATGCCATGGAATGTGCGAGCGATCGCGCCCAGGGCGGAATCGCCGCGGTCCTCGATACAACGGACAGTATTGACGATCACGTTCGCGATACCTTGGTCGCCGGTGCGGGCGTCTGCGATGAACCGGCGGTTCGCGCCATCGTCGCCGCGGGCCGGGGGGCGATCGACTGGCTGATCGCGCAAGACGTCGCATTCACGCCGGATCAGGATGCGCAGCTGGGTTATCACCTGACGCGTGAGGGAGGGCACTCGCACCGGCGCATTATCCATGCGGCGGATGCTACTGGTCATGCCGTGCTCAGTGCGGTTCACGCTCGGGCACGCGCGCATGCCCGCATCGATTTTCTAGAGGAGCATCAGGCCATCGACCTGATCGTCAGCGCGACGGCAACGCGCCGATGTACCGGCGTCGCGGTGCTCGATCTACGCAGTGGCCATTGTCATATGCTGCAGGCGCAAGCGGTGGTGATTGCAACCGGTGGGGCTGGGCAGGTCTATCCGCACACGTCGAATCCCGTGACCGCGACCGGCGACGGTATCGCGATGGCCGCGCGTGCCGGCTGTCGAATCGCCAATCTCGAATTCGTTCAGTTCCATCCTACGTGCCTCTACGAGCCGCCTGGGGAGAAAGGCTCGACAAGCACTGAAGGCGGTCTCCACAAGGTCGCAGCGCAGCGCGAATGGACGTTCCTTATTTCGGAAGCGGTGCGCGGAGAAGGGGGCATTCTCACACGGCCACACGATGGTTATCGCTTCATGCCGGCGCTGGATGCACGCGCCGAACTGGCACCGCGCGATATCGTGGCGCGAGCGATCACCAGAGAAATGCTGCAGCATGGCCTGGATTACGTGCATCTGGATATCAGCCACCGGCCTGCCGATTTTCTGGAAGCGCACTTTCCGACGATTCTCGCGCATTGCCTGACACGTGGCATCGATATTCGACGAGCGCCGATTCCGGTTGTCCCGGCAGCGCACTATACGTGTGGCGGCGTGGTGACGGACATCGCCGGACGAACGGATCTCGCCGGGTTGTTTGTTGTTGGCGAAGCCGGTTGCACCGGTTTGCATGGTGCAAACCGGCTTGCAAGTAACTCGCTGCTGGAATGCGTTGTAATTGGTCGTAACGCGGCGGCGGCGTTGCAAGCCGATGGGTTAATGGAGAAGACCGTCCGAGGAACGGATGCGGCCGCGACCATGTCATCGTCGTTTCCGGCGCCATCGCCCGACCCAGGTGATATTGAAAGTTTGCCGGATGCCATCGCGACGCACCCGGCGATCCAGGCTAGTGGTAGGTTTGCCGGTGCCGTCGTGGGTGCCCCATCGGCCGCGTGTGACCCGGCTGTCGTGCGCACCGCCTTGCGTGCGCTCATGTGGCAAGCTGCCGGCATTCAGCGCGATGGAGACAGCTTGATGGCCGCGCAAAGGCAAATCGCGGCATGGCGAGCGGCCATTGGTAATGCGGGCACGGTAACGGATATCCAGCGGCGGCAGGTACGAGCGAGGGGCGAATGCGCGGAACGTGTACCCTTGGCGCTTACGGCGGCCTGGATCGACCTCCGTAACTTGCTGCACATTGCGGGATTGATCGTCGACGGCGCGTTGCAACGCGCCGAAAGCCGCGGTGCGCATTATCGTTTCGACGCCCCGCACACCTGGCCGAAGGGTTTACCGACGGTCTTGACGAGCCCATGTGCCTGAATTGATCAGGCAGCACCGATTTTGTCGAACAGCGGTTGATCTTTCTCAAGATCGCCGCTGGCCTGTACGCGCTGCTTGCGGGCTGCCGCGAAATCGAGCATCCGATTGATGGGCCGTTGCGCCTTCTCGGCGATCAGGCTGTCCACATGCACCTCGCCATGGCCGTGTTCCAAGGCGTCCGCAAGGTTTGACAGACCGTTCATCGCCATCCAGGGACAATGCGCGCAGCTCTTGCAAGTGGCGCTGTTCCCCGCGGTAGGGGCATCGATAAAGGTCTTGTTGGGTGCTGCCTGCCGCATCTTGTGCAGGATGCCGAGGTCGGTCGCCACGATGAATGTCGATGCATCCAGCTTCACGGCCGCGTCGATCAGCTGCGAGGTCGATCCCACCACGTCGGCCTGCGCGACGACGCTTGCAGGCGATTCTGGATGGACGAGCACCTTTGCTTCCGGATGCCGTGCGCGCAGGTCGATCAGTTCCGCGCCCTTGAATTCGTCATGCACCAAACAAGCGCCCTGCCACAACAACATATCGGCGCCGGTTTGCTGCTGAATATACCCTCCGAGGTGTCGATCCGGCGCCCAAAGGATCTTTTCCCCACGGGCATGTAATTCACGGACGATATCGAGCCCGATCGATGACGTCACCATCCAGTCGGCACGGGCTTTCACGGCAGCACTGGTATTGGCATACACGACGACGGTCCGATCCGGATGCGCATCGCAGAAGGCCGTGAATGCATCGCTGGGGCAGCCAAGATCCAGGGAACACGTGGCATCGAGGTCAGGCATCAGGATACGTTTGCCTGGACTCAGAATCTTGCTGGTTTCACCCATGAAACGAACGCCGGCGACCACCAGTGTCTGCGCCGGGTGATCACGCCCGAAGCGCGCCATTTCAAGTGAATCGGCGACGCAACCACCGGTTTCCTCGGCGAGGGCCTGCAACTCGGGGTCGACATAATAGTGCGACACGAGCACCGCATTCTCCCGCGCCAGCAATGCCTTGATCCGGGCTTTCAGCGCGATCTTTTCTTCCGGCGACGACTCGGGCAATACCTTGGCCCAGGCTTGGCCGATGCTGCAACTGACATTGCGGGCATCGGGGCGGTCGAATGTAATCGGGCGACTTTCCGGTGTTGCCGGCGCGTAAGCACCAATCAAACCTGACTGGGATGGATTTTGCGTATCCGCGATGACCGAGGTCGTCATGCCGTCTCCTTGGCGCATCCGACACGGATTGTCGGACCGAAAGCGCGTTGCAAGTCTTGGGGCTTGCAATCAAAGGAGCGATTCTAGCGGAAAACCGGGTCGATGCGAGGGAGCCGGAGCGAGGGGCGCCCGTGAAGTAAGGCAGCGCCACGCGCCCGAGTGGGACGAGCAGCTTCCATGGAAAGGATCGTTTGCCTAGAACGAGGACGCTGCCGCGGAAAGGATGGCAATCGTGGAAGCAGAGAAGATCGTAAAACCGATCAGGCGGCGCTTGTTCAATTCGGACCAGAGGATTACACCGGTAATCGAGAGCATGATCATTGCACCACCGAACGTATCGGCGAGCAGTATCCATGCAGGCGACATGCCGTTGCTTCGATGCAGATTCTCGATGACACCAATGATGTTGTGTTCCACCCGCGTGACCTTGACCTCGGATGAACCGGCCCAATAGTCTGCGTCGATCAGGTGATCAGGACCGGCGAAACGGATCTGCCAATGTTCGGGTTGCTGTACGGTCCGGTCGCCCCATGCCACGGCCTGGGCCTTTTCCTTTACAGTCCGCACGGGCGCATGGTTGAGTTGCAGCGACTGACGCAGCCACGCCGCCAGCGCCTGCGGCGTACCCCGCGCCTCGGACGGCACCGGGAGTTGAACGCTGGAGCGCGTGGGGGGCGGCATTGGGATACGCATCACCGCCCGATGATTTTGCAAGATGCCAGTCATGCCGAACAGTAGCCCCGCAATCGCGCCCCAGAGGCCAATCCAACCATGAATACGCCGCAACCATTTCAAGAAGCGGTTGCGGGCGAATCCCTTCGAGACGGTGCGTGCCGGCGGTGCGGCGGTGACGGTTTGCATCTGATGAAAATCAGGGATGTCAGGTGCGCGTAATGTACTAGCAATTTCTTTAATTAGCAATGATTCTCAAGTGCATTTGAGACGTCGCGACAGTACCGATTTTTTCAGCGTAATACGCCTCGGTCATTGGCTGAGTCAGGGATATGCGGCGCATCGCGATATCGATTTGAACGCACACATCGATTCCCCAAGGCAGTGCGCGTCAATATCCGGGAATGGCGACACACGGTAGCGCGTTCGGTGCCGCAGGTGATCAGAACGCCACGAACGGGCCGGCGCCCCCTGGTGTAGACACGCCCGAGATTGCCGTGAACACGCTGCGGCCATAAAAAAACGGCAGGCCCAGGTCGAGATCGCTCATGCCGCTAGGATAACCGGCCAGACCGGGCAGGGCATTGTTGCCGCCGTTGTTGGCCTGAAAGGTTGTCACGGTGTTGTCGACGACAAAGGAAATGGCTGCGGACGTCGCATTATCCGATCCGGTCAGCGTGGCGGACTGGGTCATCGATGCGCTCGGGCAGTAGAACGTGCTGAAGCCGCTCTGCGAGCATTGCGTAATGTTACTCGGGAAATAGATACCGTTCGAACCGCTGTCTAGAAACGACGTGATCGCGCTGCCGTTATATTGGCCGTTGAATGTCAGCCCGTTTGTTTTCAGGATCGTGGCTGATCCCAAGGTGTTATTGCTTGCGGTGCCGATGCCGAAGATCAACAGGCCCGTCGCGCTGCTTTGGCCTCCGCTCGCAATGGCGGGTAGTTGCAGCACGGTGCCATTGTTATCGGCCGCAAACTGGGTCACCGGATGCGGTAGTTGTTGCGCAACGGGCAAGGTGATGTCGGAACACACACCTAACGCACAACCGTAATAGACGTGATTCGACGTGCTCGAGGCGCAACCTGTCCCACAATCTTGCGGCAATTGGCCGATGCCGAGTACACCGTTCGCGCCGAAACGGGCGACCGTGTCCACTTCATAGCCCGTCAGCGCATTGACGCAACTGCTCGGCGCGGACGGAATGCTGCTGTCGTGCATCAAGTGGAGGCGCATTGCCGATGCGCTTTTGCCACCAATCGTCACATCGGCAGTGCGCACGGTGCCCCAGCCATAGCCCGAGGCAAAATTCACGCACTCGGCCAGCGTCGCACCAGAGGGCGCCGCGGTGGTCGGCAATGTAACACTGACAGCGGACGAGATCAGACGCAGCCCGACCGAACCGGTATCGACCAGAATGTTGTCGATGGTCTGACAATTCGCGGTGCCGGTTGCGCACACCGTCACGCTGATCGTGGGAATATTGCGGAATGTATTACCGGCGAGCGAAGGGCCGACCGTCACTGCTACCGCGTTTGCGGCCAGCGCTGTCGTGGACGTTGTCGCGTTATTTGCGCCGACCGTATTTGCGCTGCTGCCTGTGGTACTACCACCGCCACCGCCACCGCAGGCGCTGAGCAAACACGCGGACAAAGCAGCGGCCAGGGCCCAGCGGGTCCGAGAAAAAAACGTCATGATCTGTTCCGAGATTGCGTCGAGCGGATATCGCCGGTCAGCGCAGATTTGCGGTAGTGAAGCCCGGCGGCAACGCGCTCTTCAGGTAGGCCAGGCCACGATATGCCTGCATCATTCCGCCAGAAAATACGACCAGGTCGCCGTTATCCATGGCCATTGGACCGTGGGTGTTGCCCGCTGCTGCGTTGGCGGCAGCGCCGTTACGCATATTGGCCGCATGCGTGCCCAGCAACTGACCGAGGTTCGGCACGGCAGGTCCGGACCATGTAACGGCAAACACGACACCGTTCGTCGATTGATATTCGTTGATGGTCGTGCCCAGTTCCGTCGTGATCGTCGTCACCGTGTATTGCGTCTGCGTAGTCGACACGGTCGTACCGCTGCCCGTGCTGACGGCGTGGACAACAGCGGCGGCACGAGGCTGCGCCGCCGTCATGTTCCCACCTAAAGCGATGTGGTCCAGCGTAACCGATGAAGCGTTGCCGCCCAATGTTGCATGTGCCGGCATTGCAGACCACATCAGAAGCATGGCAACCATCAATGCGGCCAGCGAGGAGAGAACCGCGGACGGACCGCGCGTTGCATCACCCTGCACAATGAACTCCGCTTTCGTTGCGCGACATCCGGCGAGTGGCGGGCGTTGGTAAGAATTACTATATTGACGAGGCATTTTTCTTTAAAAACAAGCGTGGAACCAAGCTGTTCCGATTAATTTAAAAATCCGCCCGCTTTTGCATACATCTTACGTATTAATGCGACGAATTTCCGTGAATTCCCCACCCGCACCAGATGCCTCTCGGTTAGTTACTACCGTTTGTTTTTCATCCGTGCATGGATTGAAATCTTACACGATCGTTTGAACGGTATAGTCAATTCAGGCTAATCTCTCGATTAAAACAACAGTTTGACGTTGTTTTTATGTCTGATAACTATGATTTTTATAATATACAAACGTACGCATTTTAAAATACATACGTCCGTAGTAATCCGAAATAATTGATTGGGTATTTTGCTGGGATGTCAGGCGAAAGATATGGAAAATACCGATGAAAGACGATTGTTGCGCTAGAAAGCATGCATCATCAGGTATTCGTCATATCTTAATGTTCCGTGAGCCTTCGTCGATATAATGAAAATATCGAAAAATGCATGCTCAAATTGGCATTTCCCGTGCGATGCGACGCAGTATTTGATATTTTTCGCTGTCATCGAGGGTTTTCCATGCTTTTATTTCTGCCCGTGAACGGCGACATCCCGTGCAATACGTACGTGTGACTTCATCAAGTTTGCAAATATTGATACATGGTGAACCTGCTGGCGTGGTTGATAAGGCCATCTGAATTTTTTTCAAAAGATATGGATGATTTTCCGAGCATAGATCGCTGGTATTTTCTAAAGTCATAACGTCGGATCGGTAAGCGTTGCCACCAGCCATTTGGGGTTCGATGGCCAGTAAGCATGAAAGTAAGTGGCGGTAATGGCTTGGTGGCGATAAACCGCCTCGCCCGGCGTGTGCCGTGTGGCGTGGCGGGTGACGCTGCTTGGTGCGAGCGAGGTGGTCGAACGGGAGTAATGGAAGGTGTGCCCCCGTACTTCCCCCTGCGGGGTTTCGAGTAGATGCATGCCGAGTGCCGCCAGTTTGGGCTGCATTATCGACTCGCCGGGCAAGGCGCCGAGCATCGGCCAACGCTGTCCTTCGATATCGGTCAAGCCGTCCATCAGGTAGAGCATGCCACCACACTCCGCGAGGGTCGGAAGGCGGGCGGCAACATGGGCTCGAATGGACGCCGCCGTGCGTCGTGCACGGGCAAGCGCCGCAGCATGCAATTCAGGATAACCGCCCGGAAGCACCAAGGCATCCGCATCGGCCGGCACGGGCTCGTCAGCGATGGGCGAAAACGTCGCGATGCGTGCGCCCAACGCCAGCAGCAGTGCGAGATTGGCCGGGTAGAGGAAGGAAAACGCGGGATCACGGGCAATGGCGATGCACTTGCCCGCAAGGGGATGGTGTGAAGCATCATTGTGCAGCGTCCGCCCGACATGATCGCTGGCCGCGCGTGAGGCCACCGTGCCGCCGGAATCGGTCACGGGATCGCGGAAGATGGCCGCTGTCGGCAAAATCGCGCACATCGCCCGATCCCGGGCGGCGTGGTCGTCTCCGGGAGTAGCGCTATTCACGACGGGCGGCGTATTCGCACCGCCATCGGCCTGCTGGCCTGCGTGTGCCACACCCAGTTGCGTCAAGGCCTGGGCCAATCCGTCGGCCGCGGCATCGAGGCGACTATCGAGATCCGCGATCTCCTGAGCCTGGGTGAGCCCAAGGTGCCGATCCGGCAACGTTATCGCGGCATCGGGCGGTAGATGCCCACACCAGTGAATATCGTCTGAGAGACTCGCTTTCAGGCTGGCGGCGTGAGTAAGGGTGGCCACGCGGTTCGCCAGTACCCCATGAAACGGGAGCGTCGGCCTGTAGCGTGCAAGGCCAAACGCCAGCGCCCCGAACGTGTGCGCCATGGCTTGCGCGTCGATTACCGCGAGCACCGGCACGCCGAAGCGCTCTGCGAGGTCCGCGCCGCTTGGCTGTCCATCGAACAGTCCCATGACCCCTTCGATCAGAATGAGGTCGGCTTCCCGCGCCGCATCGGCAAGGATTGTGCGGCAAGCCTCTTCGCCGACCATCCATAGATGAAGCGACCAGACCGGCGCGCCCGAGGCCCGTGCCAGAATCATCGGGTCAAGAAAATCCGGACCGGTCTTGAACACGCGTACGCGCCTGCCTTGGCGCGTATGCCAGCGGGCAAGCGCCGCGGTAACGGTGGTCTTACCCTGGTTTGACGCCGGGGCGCCGATGAACAATGCCGGGCACGAAGCCGCACCAGGCTGGCGTGGTGAGGACGTTCCCATCAGAATTCCACGCCGCGTTGCGCCTTCACACCTTGTTCGCGGTAAGGATGTTTGACAATCCGCATCTCGGTGACCAGATCGGCAGCCTCGATCAAGGCGTCGGCGGCATGCCGCCCCGTGACGACGACGTGCAGCATCTCCGGCCGGGACTGCAGGACGGACAGGACGTCGTTCAATGGCAAGTAGTCGTACTTCAAAACCGTATTCAGCTCATCGAGAATCACCATCTGGAACGCGCCACTCTCGATCATCCGACGCGCGACGTCCCAGCCTGCGCGCGCGGTGGCAATGTCTTCGTCGCGATTCTGCGTATCCCACGTATAGCCGTGCCCTACGGTAACAAATTCACATTCCGCATAGGCCTGCAAAAGATCCCGCTCCGCGGTATGCAATGCGCCTTTAATAAACTGAACGACGCCCAGGCGCATGCCATGACCGATGATCCGCAATCCCATGCCAAATGCGGCCGTGCTTTTACCTTTGCCGTTGCCGGTGTTGACGATCAAAAGTCCTTTCTCGCGCGTGGCGGCGGCCTGTTTCTTGTCGAAACCGGCCTTGCGGCGTTGTGCCATGCGCAGATGCGCGTCCTCGTTTTCGGTTCCATTGACCGTCGGGGCGGTTGACAGGCCCGCCGCGCCTTCTACAGGCACGACGTCATTCGATTCGGATGACGGGGACGGTTGGGGGAGGGTGGGCTCGGACATCGTTAGGTATGGTCGAAAGACAGGCGACAAGTGGGCGCGTCGGATCCAGGATAAAGGTGTGTGCGATATCGCGGTACCGCGACGGCCGCCGCGCCGTGGCGCGGCGACTGGGCTCCGACGATACCACAGACCATCCAGATTGCTGCCGGCGCAAATTGGTGTTTCTCGCATGGCACGTCAGCGAGGGTGCGATGCACCAGTGACGCCGCAGTCAACGACCGCGACCGTGACGCTGCCGAACACCGACTTTCGTAGTGCCAGAATCCCCTCGGGGCAGGCTGCGCGGGCCGCGCGCTCACAGATGTTGTCGAGGCCGACATGCCGGTGCGCGACGGAGGTCGGAATCGGCGGAGGCAGCCCCTCGTCCCTGACAGACAAGGCGCTGTCGCGTGCAAGCAGAGATGCCACTGAAAAGAACCGCAGTGGCAGTGCATGCCTTGCGGCGAATGCAAGCAAGCCGGCTTCATTGCACTTTGCGTCGATTGATGCGAGACAGCGCACGGTCAAATCCGTCTGCGCCAGCGATGGCTGGAGGCGTGCCATGGCTTCCCGCACGGCACCTTCAATGGCATCGGCCGAAACACCACGACGACAGCCGATGCCCACGACCCATCGCCCACCACCCTCACTTGCGTCCACGCCGCGTCGACTTTGTTCGGGCGACGACATGGAAAGCGGCGATTGGTCTGAATGCGGATTCGGTAAAACCATCTTCTGGAGAGGGGCAGTCATGGCCCTTAATCAATCAGCAACACCGGGAGGCTATATGGATAGGGCGTTTCGTCGACCGGGCGTTACACGTGCAACTGCCCGAATGCCTGATGGTCTCATATTCGATGACCTGTTCGTCATCTCCCGGTCACGTTTACGCGCCGTGTTGTAGGCAAACTGCAAGCAAGCCTGGCCCATGGGCAGGCGATAACACCGTAGGATCAGGGAGAGCAACCGGGCGAATGCCCATACCGACTGCCGATCGATTTCGACTCGCGCGTTGACCTGCCGCTTGAGGGCAGGCCGCTCTTCCCGCATCTCACGGCTTGCAACCGCGTTCGGGAGAATGATATGACAGCGAAGCAATTATCGATGGTTGTGTTTGTCGGCTTGGCATTGAGCAGCCTTGGCAGTCTACCGGCAGCGCGCGCGGCAACGCACGAAACGGCCACCGCGATACGCTCGGCGAAACACATCAGCGCACACACGGGCCAGCATCAGAAAAGCGCGATGACGCTCGATGATCGGCGCAGCAATCTGATCCGGGATTGGTGCAACGGCACGCTGCAGAATGACGCTGGCGATGCAAACTACCCGCCAACGCGAGAAAGTATCCAATCCACCCGCAGTCGGCGTGCGGGACGCCCCATCCCCGGTAACTACGGCGCGCCGGTACCGGGTTACGAGAACGGCTGTCCGTAAGCGTGTGCGACGCCGGGGCGTTACCGCGGTTCCAGGACGTAGCCCATGCCCCGCACCGTATGAATCAGGCATGGAATGCCAGGGAGATCGATCTTGGCGCGTAAGCGGCGAATTGCCGCATCGACGACATTGGCATCGCTATCGAACTCGGTGTCCCATACGTGTGCGAGAATCGTCGTGCGCGTAAGCACCTGGGAGGCGCGGCGCATCAGCAACCACAGCAACGAAAACTCTTTCGCTGTCAGCAATATCTGGTGCGCACGCCGCTGCGCCTTGCGTTGCGTCAAATCCAACTGCAGGTCCGCAACCTGCAACCGCGTGGGTGCTCGTATCGGACCACGACGCAGGATGGCATTCACCCGCGCTACGGCTTCGGCAAGCGCAAACGGCTTGTGAATGATATCGTCCGCGCCTTCGTGCAAGGCATCCAGTCGCTCGGAAAGGTTGTCGCGATCGCTCAGCATCAGCGTCGGCGTGGGCCGGCGCTGCTGTATCTCGCGCATCAGCGCGAGACCGCTAATATCCGGCAGCGCGGTGGCGATCACCAGAAGATCATGTTGCGTTTCGACGGCGTCATGCC
Source organism: Robbsia andropogonis (assembly GCF_034047095.1). Lineage (NCBI taxonomy): Bacteria > Pseudomonadati > Pseudomonadota > Betaproteobacteria > Burkholderiales > Burkholderiaceae > Robbsia > Robbsia andropogonis. Next base: position 946,636 of record NZ_CP139164.1, read on the forward strand.
GGCCTGTCCTGCCATCAACACATGTATCGACTGTATGACCTGCCTGCGTCAGTGCATCACGCAGGCCCCATGCCGTCGTTCGATCCGCATCGATGATAAGGATTTTCATGTGCCTGATCCTATCGACTTTGCATTAAACGCGCATTGGGACCGGTCGCAAGTGGACGATTGCGCCTGCATGTGATGGTGTTTGCCCGTGCCGCCTGCTTGCTCGCCGCAGCGCTATAATCGGCAGCCGTGCAAAATATCGTAACGCCGACCGGCGCATGCGGCAACCGCTTTGTCAGGTCCGCCGATTTACCTTTATGTTGTCAGTCTGGGAAACCATGTCGTGCCATGTCTGACCCCATACTCTCAGGCGCCGCTTCAGGCGCTGGATCGTTGCATGCCGAAGGCATCGTGTCCGAATTTGTCTCAATGTTAATCCGGCAGGTCTCATCGATCTTTGCCCCTGAAGCGTCCTTTGTCGTTCTTGGCATTCCCGTGACGGCGACCCTTCTGCAATGGATCGCGGCGGCTTGCCTCTGCATGGTCCTTGCAACCCTGTTCGCGCGGCGCAAGCATACACATGTCGAGCCGCCCTTATGGTGGGCGCTGATTCTGGGGGGCGTTGCCGCACGGGTAGTCTATGTTGCTCGGCACTGGGCGGCGTATATTCCTGACGGTAGCGGCGACGTGGGAGACGTCGCGCGTTCGTTCGCGGCGGCCGACGTATGGCACGCGATCGGGGCGATGCTCGATGTGCGTGACGGCGGCATGTCCGTGGTCACGGGATTGCTTTGCGGCTCGCTCGTTCTGGTTGCGGCCGGATGGCGTCGGGCGAGCTTGCGGGCACCATTGGCCGCGACGGTGTGTGCGGCGATCATTGCCTGGTGTGGTGCCGGCGCGGCGCTGCACGCCGGTGCCGCCAGCCGGCCAGCATTGCCGAATTGGACCTTCGCGGACGCGCAGGACGCAGCATTGATGGCCGTGCCGCTCCATGGCGCGCCACGACAACCAACGGTGGTCAATTTATGGGCCACGTGGTGCGGGCCATGTCGTCGCGAAATGCCGGCGCTGGCCCGTGTGCAGGCCGCGTATCCCGGCATCCACATCGTTTTCGCCAATCAGGGCGAGACGGTGGAACGGGTGCGCGCGTATCTGGCGTCCACCCATCTGGTCCTGGACAACGTCCTGATGGACCATGATGCCCGTCTCGGGGAGCATTATCGTAGTAGTGTCGTGCCCACCACACTGTTCTTTCACGCAAATGGCCGTTTTGCGGCGGTGCATTTTGGTGAGTTGTCCGAGCCCGCTTTGCGCGCGACCCTGGATCAGTTGCAATAGTCCCGCGAGGACGACCGGGCCCAGGCACCGGGCGTGCGGTCTTGACGGGGCAATGGGTCGGGCCTAGACTGCACGCGTGGCCGGCGCGAGGATACTCGGCGCCGGCGTTTTCTTTTTGGCGTGCCGGCAGCCGGTGCGCATTTCGCGGTCCGCCGCCCAGGAGCGCCAGCATGCAGTTGCGCAAGATTCCCGTTACCGTCGTTACCGGTTTCCTCGGCAGCGGCAAGACCACGTTGCTGCGTCATATCTTGCAGCATGCCCAAGGCAAGCGGATTGCGGTGATCGTCAATGAATTTGGCGAAATGGGCATTGATGGCGACATCCTGAAGGGCTGCGGTATCGGTTGCGACATCGATGCCGATGGTAACGTGGGGGCGGAGCGTGCCGGAGAACTCTATGAACTCGCCAATGGCTGCCTGTGCTGCACGGTCCAGGAGGCCTTTTTCCCGGTCATGGAGGCATTGGTGGAGCGCCGCGACCAGATCGACCATGTGCTGATTGAAACGAGCGGCCTGGCTTTGCCGAAGCCGCTGGTGCAGGCGTTCAATTGGCCATCGATCAAAAATAGTTTCACCGTTGACGCGGTCATTACGGTTGTCGACGGCCCCGCGGCCGCGAGCGGCCAGTTCGCGGCCAATCCGGCGGCAGTGGATGCGCAGCGTCGCGCGGACCCGAATCTGGATCATGAATCGCCGCTGCATGAACTGTTCGAAGACCAGCTCTCGGCAGCTGACCTCGTCATCCTGAACAAGATCGATATCCTCGATCCCGCCGATCGTGACAAGGTGGAAGCGCTGATTCGGGGCGAGATTCCGCCGCATGTCAAGATCGTCCCCGCGTCGATGGGTAAACTGGATCTGCACGCGCTCCTGGGGCTCGAAGCGGCATCGGAGGAAAGTATCCATCTGCGGCATGACCACCATGGCGCGGACGACCCGGATCACCACGATCACGATCATGACGCATTCGATTCCGTTGTCGTCGAGGCGTCAGTGGCCGGCCGCGCGGAACTGATGCAGGCACTCGATGCAATGGTGTCCGCGCATACGATCTACCGCGTTAAGGGTTTTGCCGCGCTGCCTGGGGCGGCGATGCGTCTGGTCGTGCAGGGCGTCGGACGCCGTTTCGACGGATATTTTGACCGGCGGTGGACGGCCGCCGAGCGCGAGTCATTGATGATGGCGGACGGCGCCATGCGGAGTCGCTTCGTGTTGATCGGTGAAGATCTGGACGGGCCTGCGTTGCAGCGGACTTTTGATGCGGCTCTGCGAACGTTCAGCGGTTCTGGGGAGGCAACGGCACCGGCTGCCGGCGCGCTCGCCTGAGCGCGCCGAGTCCGCGACGCCTTGTGCTGACGCATGCACTTACTCCGCACCACGCCAGGGGGATTCGTCGACGACAGCGCCGGCGTGATCCGTATCGAGCAGACACCGGCCGACATCGTCGTACTGAGTTCGGCCGATACGACGCTGGCTTTGCTAGCGCAGACCTATCAGCGTCTGCAGCCCGAGGGTTTGCCGACATTGCGTCTGGCCAATCTTGCCTTCCTGCGGCAACCGGCGGCCATCGACTTCTATGAAGCGGATGTGCTGCGCCACGCCAAGGTGATGGTTGTCGACCATTTGGGCGGCGATAGTTATTGGCCGTACGGTATCGAACGGGTCACCGCGATCGCGCGAGAGCAGGGCAGCACCTTGGTGATGTTCTCCGGTGACTTGACCGAGGATGCCAGCCTTACCGCGCGCAGCACGGAATCACCGCAGACATGCCGGCAACTCTGGCGCTATTTGCGCGAAGGGGGGGCGGTCAACGCGGCATCGTTCCTGCGCTACCTGGCGTATCTGATGGATCGCCTCGCCTTGCCGCCGCCGCCGGCGCCGTTACCCGCTGTGGCGCTCTATCATCCCGATGTCACCGTCGCGACCCTTGCCGATTGGCAGGCGCGTTGGCATCGATGCGACGGTAATGGCGGCTTTGCGCCGGTGGCGGCAATCGTTTTTTATAAAGCGCACTTGCAGGCGGGCAATACCGCTGTATTCGATGCGTTGGCCGACGCCTTGCTGGCGCGCGGGGTGAATCCCCTGCCGATCGCCATCACGTCACTGAAAGACACACTGAGCGTGGACGGCGTGCGCCAGGTTTGCAAGCAGGCAAACGTCGGCGTCGTGTTGAACACCACGGCGTTCGCGGCCGCGTCGATAGATCGCGACGACATCGATGACGCCGACGCCGGCACTGCTTTTACCGACATGTCGGCGACACCGGCTTCGGTCGAGGTCTTCGGTGATGTGCCCGTGCTGCAATTGATTCTCAGCGGCGCGAACCGCGACGACTGGCTGGGCGACGAGCAGGGACTGCGTGCCCGGGATGTGGCGATGCATGTTGCGTTGCCGGAGGTCGACGGCCGTATTATCACGCGCGCGATCAGTTTCAAGGGGCTCGATTACCATTGCCCGCTGACCCAGGTGGATGTGGTTCGGTACCAACCGGACCTGGAGCGCGTGGCGTTCGTCGCGGCGTTGGCGCAGCGCTGGTGCCGTCTGCGGACACTGCCCGCGGCGCAAAAGCGCGTTGCCTTGATACTGGCGAATTATCCGCAATCGGAAGGCCGGATCGGCAATGGCGTGGGGCTCGACACGCCTGCGTCGGTGACGAGGATACTGACGGCCCTGGCGGAACAGGGTTATTCATGCAGCGCGCCCCTGCCATCCGACGGCGCCATGCTGATGGCCGCGCTGCGCGAGGGTGTGACGAACGACCCATCTAGCCGTCCATTGCGCGCCGCCTGGCAAAGCCTGCCGATGCGCGAGTATCGACGGATGTTCGATGCCTTGCCTGAGGCATTGCGGACGGCGGTGCGCGCGCAATGGGGGGAGCCGGAAGACGACCCGACGGTCCGACAAGGTTGTTTCATGATCGCCGGCAAGCGATATGGCAACGTGTTCGTCGGTATTCAACCGCCGCGTATCGTTAGCGGGCGGCACGTGGGCGGCAGTAAGCGTATCGCGGATGCCAACGGCGACATCGACGTCTATGCCAGTTACCACGATGGCACGATCGCCCCGCCACATGGGTATCTCGCGTTTTACTGGTGGCTGCGTGAAAGCTATGTGATCGATGCAGTCGTCCATGTGGGAAAGCACGGTAACCTGGAGTGGCTGCCGGGCAAGAGTGTTGCCTTGTCCGCGCACTGTTGGCCGGATGTAATTTTGGGTCCGTTGCCCCACCTGTACCCGTTCATCGTCAATGATCCGGGCGAGGGCAGCCAGGCCAAGCGCCGCGCGCAGGCCGTCATCATCGATCACTTGATGCCGCCCCTGACGCGTGCGGAGAACTACGGGCCTTTGCAGGATCTCGAACGGCAGGTAGACGAATACTATGAGGCGCTCATGGTCGATCCGCGGCGCGCGGTACTGCTGCGTCGATCGATTTTGCGGACGATTGTCCAGAACGGTCTGCACGAAGAGTTGGGCGTGCCGCTGCCTTCGGACGATGGCGGCGCATTGAATGGTGCGGACCGCGAAAATGAGGACGCCTTGCTGACCCGCGCGGACGCTTACCTGTGTGAGTTGAAGGAAGCGCAAATCCGCGATGGTTTGCACACATTCGGTCTTTCTCCGACGGGCCGCCAGCGACGGGATACCCTGCTGGCCCTGGCGCGTTTTCCGACAGGGGACGGCCAGGGGGCGCGAGCGGGGTTGATCCAGGCGTTAGCCCGTGACCTCGGCTTGTGCGGCCGGCATGACGCAAACGGCGACGCCGCCGTAAGCCTTTCGGCACACGCTACCCCGCATGCCGGTGGCGATGCGACGCCTCAGTCGCGGGCAATGGGCATGCGCCCGATGCCCGATGGGGAAGGAGGGGTTGTCGCGCAGGATTACGATCCATTGCGTGCGGACCCCGCCGCGCCCTGGACGGGACCCCGGCCGGTCTGGCTGGCACAGCAGGGTGACGATGCATGGCGCCATCACGGCGATACGCGGGAGCGGCTTGAGCGGCTCGCCTTGGCTTTGCTCGAACATCGCGATGCGGCTCCCCCCTCGGCTGGCGACGATGGCGCAATGTCGCGCTATCCGCTACGCGAATGGCCGACGGTGCGTGCCGTGATGTCGCGTATCCACAAGCAGATCGCGCCGCGGCTCGATGCCTGTGGCACGCAGGAAATGCGGCAGTTGCTCCGCGGATTGGCGGGGCGTTTCGTGCCGCCCGGCCCGAGTGGCGCGCCATCGCGTGGGCGGCCTGACGTGTTGCCTACCGGGCGCAATTTCTACTCGGTTGACACGCGTGCGCTACCCACGCAGTCTGCCTGGGCGCTTGGATTGAAAGCCGCCAACCAACTGATCGAGCGCCACCTGCAAGATCATGGTGATTTTCCACGCGCCGTTGGTTTGTCGGTGTGGGGAACGGCGACGATGCGTACCGGGGGGGACGACATGGCGCAGGCATTTGCGTTACTCGGGGTCCGTCCGAAGTGGGCCGCCGGATCACACCGCGTCACCGATTTCGAAATACTGCCGATCAGCATTTTCAATCGACCCCGTATCGACGTCACGTTGCGCGTCTCCGGGTTTTTCCGCGATGCTTTCGCCAATCTGATCGATCTGTTCGATGCGGCGGTACAGGCCGTGGCGGAACTCGACGAGGATGCGGAGACAAACCCGATCCGGGCGCGTATCCGCCTCGAGCGAGATCAGCTCGTCGCGCAGGGCGCGTCGGATGATGAGGCCCGTCGGCGCGCAGGGTGGCGCGTTTTTGGTGCGCGGCCAGGGGCCTACGGCGCAGGCATTCAGCAGGCACTCGACAGCGGTGATTGGCAAACGGACAGCGATCTCAGCAACGCCTATCTGCGTTGGGGGGGGCATGCGTATGGCAAGGGTGATGCGGGCGTACCCGCCGAGGCCATGCTCGCCACGCGTCTGAAAGCGGTGGATGTGGTCGTGCAAAATCGGGACAACCGCGAACACGACGTGCTCGATTCCAGCGATTACCACCTTTTTCAGGGGGGCATGACGGCTACCGTGCGACATCTCTCGGGACACCAGCCGGCGGTTTATGTCGGCGATCATAGTCAGATCGATGTACCGCGCATCAAGACCCTGCAGGACGAAATCGCGTTTGTCATTCGTTCGCGGGTCGTCAATCCGAAATGGATCGATGGTGTGAAACGCCATGGCTACAAAGGAGCTGCGGAACTGGCGGATACCGTGGACTGCGTCTACGGCTATGACGCCACCGCGCGGGTCGTGTCGGATCGGCAGTATGCGATGATCACCGATGCCTATCTGCACGATCCCGGCACGCGCGCTTTTCTGTCGGAGCATAATCCGCAGGCCCTGCAGGCGATATGTGCGCGGATGCTGGAGGCGATCGGGCGAGGGCTTTGGCAGGAACCCGGTGATCACCAGGACCGCATCGAGCAATATCTGCTGGAAGCCGATGCGATGACCGAAGGCGGGGTTCCGTCGTCGGACATCGCGCCATTGCAATCGGCCGATGTGTTCGCGGCACCTCATGTAAGATAGAAAATGACTTCGCTTTCCGCACCCATCGTCTCCGATTGTCCCTCTTCCTCCGCGATGTCACCTTCGTTTCCATTCGTGGCATTGGTGGGGCAAGCGCTGTTGCAACAAGCGCTGCTGTTGGTCGCGGTTGACGCGGGTATCGGCGGCGTCTTGATCACCGGGCCCCGTGGTACCGCGAAATCCACAAGCGCCCGCGCGTTGGCGGCGTTGCTCGCACCGGCTCCGTTTGTCACATTGCCGCTGGGTGCCAGTGAAGCGCAACTGATCGGCTCATTGGATCTGGATGCCGTGCTGCGAGAGGGCGCCGCGCGATTTGCCCCAGGCTTGCTGGCCAAGGCCGATGGCGGCGTGTTGTATGTGGATGAGGTCAATCTACTGCCGGATGCGTTGGCCGATGCGCTGCTCGATGCGGCGGCGAGTGGCGTCAATGTTGTCGAACGGGATGGCGTGTCGCATCGGCACGCGGCGCGATTTGTACTGATCGGTACGATGAACGAGGAGGAGGGCGAACTGCGTCCGCAATTGAGCGACCGGTTCGGTTTATCCGTCCTGCTCGAGAATTATGCGGACGTATCGGTGCGAGAGTCCATCGTTCGATCCCGGCTCGCGTTCGACCTTGATCCTGCCGCGTTCGTGGCGGCACATGCCGCGGCAAGCACCGCGTTGGGCCAGCGGCTACATGCGGCGCGGCAGCGCATAGGCGGGTTGGCGTTCAGCGATGCGGTGCATCGACGCGTATCCGACTGGTGCCTCGCCGCAGCCGTGGACGGTGTCCGTGCCGATCTAGTGATGCTGAAAGCCGCGCGTGCCCAAGCGGCGCTCGATGGGGATGCCGCGATATCGGTTGGGCATGTCGATCGGGTTGCGCCGCTGGTCCTGCTGCATCGCCGTCAAGCCGAAGGGCGTCCAGCCACATCGCATGCGTCGGCGTCCGCGTTGCCGCCCGTTGATACGCCCGCGTCGGCTGCCCCGTCCCATTCCGGTACACCGTCGCGCGATGCCGACCGTGCTTCCGGTGTCGAGGACGGCGCGCGCGAGGCAGCCCCATCCGGTAGGCTATCCGGATCACCTGGCAACGCGTTGCATGCATCTCAAGATTCCGGGCCGTCATCGATGCAGCAGGCTCACCGGCGCGACGAGACACGCCCCGGAAGAGACACGGGCACGTCGCCAGATGGTGATCCAGACAGAGATTGGGGATATCTGGCGCCCGAGCCGGTACCCGTGGCACAGGTGAAACCCGTTCGTGCCTACGACCCAAAAAAAGTCTGACCCGTCGTGACAACGCCGGTCCCGATGGTGCAAAAGATCCCGGGATGTCGCGACAATGGGCTGAGGCGAATGCGTTATCACGGTCCCCCATCGATGGACGGATGCGGCGGCGACACATCGAAGGGCAGGATGTTGTGCGGCATCACGCTACCGTGGCGTGGCCGGACACGCTATTGGCGGCACGGGGTCAACCTTTGGCCGTGGGTCACTTGCGCGCTGTGCAACGCGGCACGGCACGCCCCACACGTACCGTATTTCTGCTGGACTGCTCGGCATCGATGGTCGCGTCGGGTGCGCTCGCACATGCGAAAGGACTTTTGATGTCGTGGTTGAGACGTGTGCGAAAACGCGATGCCCACGCTGTCGTAATCGGTTTTGATGGGAGGGGCGCGGCCGTGCATTTTGGGCCTGGTGTTCCGCGCGGATGGCATGCGCGATGGCTGGCGCCTCTCCCGGGGGGCGGTGGCACGCCATTGCAGCGCGGCGTTGACGCCGCGTGCACGTTCGGCCGTCGCGGCAAGAACGGGGGGCCACTGAACGGTCGCGTTGCGCTGGTCCTTCTGACGGACGGGCTCACCAATGCATTGCCGGCGCGACCTGAAGGATTCGATACCATCGATATCGTATTGCCGTCGGGTGGCGCGAACGGGCCAGCGCACGACGCGATGCGGCGACACGTAGGGGAGCGCCAGGCGGCGCGGCTTGCACGGATCTGGGGCGGCGTTTGCGTTGTGCGTTGAGGCAAATGGGATAGCAGTGCAACGAGGAGCGTAACGCAATGTCGGCAACACCCGAAAGCACGAGAGAAAACGACAAGGCCGCCGGCGGCACGACCCAGGTCGCGCTTGTCGTCGGCGGCGGAAGCGGGATGGGAGCGGCCGCCGCGCAACGGCTGGCAGCGGACGGCTTCAAGGTTGGTATCCTGTCTTCCTCAGGTAAAGGGGAGGCATTGGCTGAACGTTTGGGCGGTCTGGGCCTGACCGGGTCGAACCAGTCAAACGACGACCTGAAGCGATTCGTGGATCTGGCCGTGGTACGGTGGGGGCGGATCGATGTATTGGTGAACAGCGCGGGCCATGGCCCACGGGCACCCATTCTCGATATCACGGACGACGAGTGGCACAAGGGCATGGACACCTACCTGCTGAATGTCGTCCGTCCTACCCGACTGGTCGCGCCGGTCATGCAGCAACAAAAAGGCGGCGTGATCATTAATATCTCGACGGCATGGGCGTTTGAACCCAGTGAGATGTTTCCGACGTCCGCGGTGTTCAGGGCGGGCCTGGCGGCATTCACGAAGTTGTTCGCGGACAAGTACGCGGCCGACAACGTGCGCATGAACAACGTGCTGCCTGGTTGGATCGACAGTCTGCCCGAACGCGATGAACGTCGCGCCATGGTGCCGATGCGCCGATACGGCACAGCCGAGGAAATTGCCGCCACGGTAGCGTTCCTGGCCTCGCCTGGCGCTGGGTATATCACTGCGCAGAACATTCGTGTAGATGGCGGGTTGATGCGATCGGTGTGACACCTGTCACGCTATGTCTTGTAGCGGGGCGCAAGGGATATGCGGCGATCTTGGCGTGTGGGGCATTCGATGAACAATAACAATGGCGCCTGAGAGTCAACGCGCGTCGCGAAACGCACGTAGATGGGTGTTCATGGTCTGTAGCATGCGGTTCGATGCAACGGACAGCTTGCGTCCGACTCGCGTGATCAAATGCGCCTGCCCGTTCATCAGCAACGGATGATCGAGCGGGATGGCGCGCAATTCACCTGCGTCCATTTCACTGCTGACCGCAAAGGGTGGCAACACGGTCAGGCCGAGACCGGATTTGACGAACTGCTTCAGGATATCGATCGAGTTCGTCGTCACGCCGAGACGGAAGGTGATTTTTTCCGCATATTCCACCGCTTGCAGCATTTGCCGCGTGCCATACGACGGATGCGTGACGGCCAATGGATAGGTCGCCAGTGTCTGGATCGTCATCGGCTTTGCCGGGTCCGGCCAGCGAAATGCAGGACCGACGATGGCCATCATCGGTTGCGTGCATACCGCCCGCGACACAATTTTGGGATCGGTCGGCGGGTTGTAGACAAGACCAATTTCGCCCTCGTCCTCTGAAATCCTCCGCACGACTTCGTTCGTGCCCGCCATATCGAGATTCACGGCGATATTCGGGAATTGCTTGCAGAACACCGGCATGGGTCCGAAAAGCACGTCTGAAACAAAGCCTTCCCCCAGCACGACGTTGACATGACCCGTACGCAGGCCGCTGAGGGCTTGCAGTTGTGACAGCAGGTCGTCGCGATGCGCCAGTTGCTCGCGAAAGTATCCCACCACCAATTCGCCGGCCTCGGTCGGCTTGACGCCGCGGGCATGTCGCTCGATCAACGACGTACCCAGTTCCGCTTCCAACAGACTGATTTGGCGGCTAATGGCCGATGGCGCGACATTGAGCCAGTCCGCCGCAGCCCGGATCGTGCCACACCGGACCGCTTCGAATAAATAGATGATCCGGCTTTCGGTCAATTGTTCAGGCATGGCGTCGAGTGTGCGAATTATTCGAACAAATTCATTATTGGCGTCGATGGATTATACGGCCGGGAACCGCGAGGATGGCGCTATCAACCCGTCCTTGGGGCGTCGCGGGGAAAGCGGCTGCGTACCGCCGACATGCTTGCCGCTTCATTGACCGAGGGTGCACATCGCTTAAAAGGAGAAAGGACGTGGAGAAAATCGGGGTCATCGGCCTGGGGAACATGGGGCGCGGCATGGCGCTGTCACTGGTGAAGGGCGGTTATATCGTCCTGGGCTTCGATGTTGCCGGTGTCTCGCCCGGTCTGCGCGAGCAGGGCGTGCAGGAATGCGCGACGATCGCCGAGATCGCGGGCCAAGCCGATGTGCTTATCCTGTCGTTGCCGACATCGGACATCGTCGAAAAGGTGGTGCTGGGAGAGGACGGCGTGGCCGCGTCCGGCAAACGCGGCGCAATCGTCGTCGATACGACCACGGCCGATCCGAACAGCACGAAACGGGTGGCTGCCGTGTTGGCGGCGGCCGGTATCGGGTTTGTCGACGCTCCGGTCAGTGGCGGCCCGAAAGGCGCGGCAATGGCGACCATGATCATGGTACTCGGCGGGAGCCCTGAGCACGTAGCGGCGGTGGAGCCGGTCCTTGCGACGATCAGTGCGAAGCGAACCCATGTGGGGCCGGTGGGCGCGGGACACGTGACCAAACTGTTGAACAATCTGTTGACCGGCGCGCATCTGCTGGTTGCAAGCGAAGCGGTACGTGCCGCCGCGGCGCTCGATATCGACCCGACGAAGCTCATCGATGCGCTGAATGGTGGATCGGGCAGGAACAGTGCGACGCTGACGAATTATCCGACATGGATTTTTCCTGAAACGTTCGATTCCGGCTTTACGATGAAGCTGATGCGCAAGGACATGCGGCTGGCGATGGCGCTGCTCCAGAGTATCGACGCAACCGCGCCGATAGCGCGTGAGGCGGGGCGTCTTTGGGAGGCCAGCGAAGCGTCGATCGGCGATGGCGAGGATTTCAATCGCATCGTTCAATACATCGATCCGCAGTCGTAATCAACGTCGCGATGCATTTTCTAGACGGGCCGCTTCCGGCCTCATGTCTGATTTCGGAAGGGGGCGGGTGAGTGACGCGCAACCTTGCACGTCGATGCACTTTCCCCGCCTCGCGTTTTACTGGACCGATTTTCTTTATCTGAACAGCAGGAAACCATCATGGCAGACACCGCCGCAACGCAATTGCTTGCCGCCTTCACGCAGTTTTTCCCGAACGCCAGGACCATTGGTTCCTATGTCGATGGTGCGTTGATTGAAGGCGCGGGCGACGTAGTGCAACTTCATGACGCCGCTACCGGCGCACAGAGTCTCGGTTACCGCGACGGTGGGGCGGCCATCGTCGCGCAGGCAGCCGACGCCGCGGCGCGTGCGCAGACGCAGTGGTGGTCATTGACGCACGCCGCGCGCGGACGCGTGATGTTCGACATTGCCCGTGAGCTACGCCTACATGTCGAGGCGATGGCGCGTCTGGAATCACTGGGCTCGGGCAAGCCGATTCGCGATTGTCGGGGCGAGGTGGCCAAGGTCGCCGAAATGTTCGAATACTACGGCGGCTGGACAGACAAGTTCTATGGCGAAGTGATTCCCGTTCCCACATCGCATCTTAACTACACACGCCGAGAGCCGGCCGGTGTCGTGCTGCAGATCACGCCATGGAATGCGCCGGTCTTTACCTGCGGCTGGCAGGTCGCACCCGCTATTGCAATGGGCAATGCGGTCTTGTTGAAGCCGTCGGAGCTCACGCCGTTCACGTCACTGGTGCTTGCCATGCTCGCGGAAAAGGCGGGCGCGCCAAAAGGCTTGATCAACGTGCTTGCCGGTTTTGGTCACACCGTGGCGCAAGCGGCTATTGCGCACAAGACGGTCAAGAAGGTCGTTTTTGTCGGGTCTCCGACCACGGGTATCCAGATCGCAAAAGCCGCGGCTGAACGCGTTTTGCCGTGCGTGCTGGAATTGGGCGGCAAATCCGCGAACATCATTTTCGCCGATGCCGATTTGAAACGCGCCGCTTTGACCGCGCAGGCCGCGATCTTCGCGGGCGCCGGACAGAGTTGCGTCGCGGGCTCGCGGCTATTGGTGCAACGCAATGTCTACGATCAGTTTGTCGATCTGGTGGCGGGTGGGGCGCGGAAGATCAAAGTGGGGGCACCTTTGGACGATGCCACGGAAGTCGGCCCGATCAACAACCGGAAACAATACGACCACGTCATGAATATGATTGCGTCGGGGGTAGCCGACGGCGCAACGTTGGTCACCGGCTCCGCCGAACGGCGTGACGGCGGCTATTTTGTCTTGCCAACGGTCCTGGCGAATGTCACGAATGATATGGCGATTGCCCGCACGGAAGTGTTCGGGCCGGTCGTGGCAGCCATTCCATTCGATACCGAGGAAGAGGCGATCACGATGGCAAACGATACCGCATTCGGACTGGCTGGCGCGGTGTGGACCAATGATATCGGACGTGGTCATCGCGTCGCTGCACAAGTCAATGCTGGCACATTTTGGATCAACGGTTATAAGACGATCAACGTGGCCTCACCGTTTGGCGGCTATGGTTTGAGTGGTTACGGTCGGTCCAGTGGCGTGGAGGCGTTGTACGAGTACACCCAGACAAAGAGCGTCTGGGTTGAGACCGCCGCGGCACCGGCGACTGGTTTTGGTTATTTGTAAATCCAGATACCGCTTCCCCTACGACGCTCGGCCCTTCGGATTGTCCCGACGGCCGGGCGTTGCCGTTTATTATGACGCGAAGCCTCGCCGTGGCTAGCGTCGGATAGAATGGTGCGGTAAAGGGAGCGCGTTGCGCTGCCGCACCATCCATTTGCATCAGATAGAGCGAACGTAATGAAGCTTTTGGCTGAAATTCTTGCCCAGGCGGACGCTTTGCAGCGTATTCGCCATGACATTCACGCGCATCCGGAAGTGGGCTATGAGGTGCATCGCACCGCCGATCTGGTTGCCGCGCAATTGCAGTCGTATGGTATTGACGTCACCCGGGGCGTTGGTCGTACCGGGGTGGTGGGTACATTGAAACGCGGGACCGGGACCAAGTCGATCGGATTGCGTGCCGATATGGATGCGTTGCCGATGCAGGAAGTCAACACGTTTGCGCATCGATCAACGCAGGCCAATGCCATGCATGCCTGCGGCCACGATGGTCATACGACGATGTTGCTTGGTGCCGCGCAATATCTGGCTGCGCATGGTGATTTCGACGGGACCGTGCATTTCTTTTTCCAGCCAGCGGAAGAGGCCGGGGCGGGTGCCCAGGCGATGATCGATGACGGCCTGTTCGCCCGGTTTCCCGTGGAAGCCGTGTTTGGCGTGCATAACTGGCCCGGTATTCCCGCCGGGCATTTTGGCGTGCGTCCGGGACCGATCATGGCGTCCACCAGTTCTTTTCATATCGCATTGAAAGGAGCAGGATGCCATGCGGCCATGCCGCATATGGGACGCGACCCGGTCTTCGCGACGGCGCAATTGGTCAGCGCGTTGCAAGGTGTCGTGTCGCGAAACAAGAACCCGATTGAGTCGGCGGCACTGTCGGTGACGCAAATGCACACTGGGGAGGTCAATAACGTCGTTCCGACCGATGCCTGGGTAGGCGGCACCGTGCGTACCTTTTCCGATGCCATGCTGGATATGATCGAACGCCGCGTGCGCTTGATCGCGCAAAACGTGGCGGCAGCATTCGAATGCGAGGTCGATATCCGCTTCGACCGCGAGTATCCGCCTACGATCAACGATGCGGCGCAGACGGCTTTCGCCGTGGAGGCGATGCGGGCGGTGGTAGGGGCGGATGCGGTGAACGCGGACATCGCTCCGACGATGGCGGCCGAGGATTTTTCGTTCATGCTGCGGGCAAAGCCCGGCTGCTACGCTTTCCTCGGCAACGGCTCGGGCGACCATCGCGATGCGGGTCACGGCGGCGGTCCCTGCCTGCTGCATAACGCCAGTTATGACTTCAATGACGCACTATTGCCGGTAGGGGCGAGCTACTTCGTGACGTTGGTGGAGCGTTATCTGAAATGATCGTAAGGCGGTGGCGGTTTGAGACGATAAAAGCCATCGCACCCACCGCCGGCTCGGCTCATGCGGTGCCGCGCAGGTGGCGGCATGCAAGCGCATTACCCGTGATGGAAGAACTGCGCAATGGCTGTCGCACCAAGGAAAGTGCCGCCGTTCGCAACCAGTGACACCAGCACGATGCGCCACCCCAGGCGACGGAAAGCCGGTACGTCTTTTGCCACTGACAATCCTGCGAAGGTCAACATCGCCGGTACCGCGGCCAGGAAGTTGATCTTGCCGGTGAGTGCCGCCACCGTCGCGGAGTATGGACACCACGGGGACGTGAGATACATGGCGATGATCGACACCACGCAGACGGCCGGAATCTTATGGCGCGTGGCGACCGTGAGGTAATGCCCGACTGCCACGCTAAGCAAAATAATCAAGGCGCCAGGCAAGGCATCGACGATTGGCGTCTTGTACAGGATCTGGTTACCGATCAGTGTCAGCATGGATATCGCAAGCCACGACACCCATCGCGAGGATGCGCTGAGTGTTCCGCTCTCGTCGTTCGCTTGGGTCTCCGTGTCAACATGGGTTTCCTGCGCATCAGCGCGCGCCGCCGCGGCTGCGCCGGCACGTGTACGCCGGCCTAATACAGGTTCAAAGACACGATAGGCCCATACGGCGAGAGGCAGTGAAATAAACAGCGTGAAGTAGGTCCCGATCGTCGTGGTGATCAGGTTGCTGGCCGCCGCGAACGTCGCCACTTGCTTGGCGACCTCCGGTGTCTGCAATGCGGCAATCGCGCCGGCTGCTGCTGCCATCAAGCTCCCCGAGCCGACACCCGCGCCCATTGCCAGGGCGATTGGATTGAAAATATGCAGGCTGGCAATGAAACCGGCGAAGATCGCGATAAAGACGGCGCCGAAGATTGTGCCGGTAAGGTATTCCGCCAGGACACCTCGTCCTTCGGGGGAATCCATGCCGTAGCGTTCGCCGATAATCGCCAGGCTGGGCTCACGCCCGACTGAAAACGTTGCGCCAATGGCTTCCCGCTTGATGCCTAGCAGAAGCGCAAGCGGCATGCCGAGCAGGATGGTACCCACGAAGTGCCCGAATTCCTGAAACGCCAGCGACCAGCCTGCTTTGGCGATGGCTGGCAAGGACCCGCCCACCAGCAGGCCGAGCTTGGCGATGAAGATCAGCAGCCCCGCCTGGAGAATGGCCGATGCCTTGAATTGCATCGCGCGCTCGAGACGAAAGACAGGTGGCAAATGCCGTGCCGCGAGACCCAGGGCGGCACCCATCAGGATGGCCCAGACCATTGGCAGCAATACTACTTGGCCAGGTCCGACGTTAAAGGTGACGGCTCCGATCAGACATGCCACGACAACAATGGCGAGTGCGAACAAATACAGCTTCGCATAGCCTCCTAGATCGACACGATCGGGAAAACTGGAAAAGGCTTTTGTACTCATGGTCTCCACGTGCGGGCTGACATTGGCTATGGGTTGTTTTCTGCCAAGGCATGCAGAACAGGCGTGCTAAGGTCGGCAGGCGCGGATACCGTGTGACGCATCGGAAAACGAGGCACCACGCAATGCGCGACATCGCAGTGTCGGATGGTCAAAAAATGCCGGACCCCGCAACGAATTTAATTCGTGTTCGAGAAATTAGAACACTGTATATGAAACGGCGGTAAGCGTGACATCGCTTCGCCGTAGCCCCCGCCGCAAAACCATCGCCCGTGTGCGAAAGCGCGTGACGATTGGTTGAATGACGTGCCTGATATCGCGCCGCTCCGCGCCGGCGAGCGGGGGCGTAATGGCAACGGACGCTTGGTGTGAAGACCCGGTTACTCCGCCAGATGGTTTGTTTTCACGCACTGCATGGACGTATAGTCCAGATCGGAACCCGTGGGGGTGAAAGCCGCCGTCTGTTGCAGGATCGCGGCGTAGTGTCCGGGACCCATCTCGGAAAATTCCTGTGCCATTGACTCATCGGCGAGTGTCTTTCCGATCATGCGCTGCATGCCGATCTGAACGCCCGTAAAGTATCGCTGGTAGATCTTCGGGTATTTCTTCTCGAACAGGACGCGATGATGCGCATTGATGAAGAAGCGCTGATGATTCGACGCGATGTCCTCATGCACTTCCCGGCGTGCTCGCCCCGTGATAAAGCGCGCCGTCATGTTGGTATGGCCGGTTTTAATGCCCCCCACTTTCGCGCCTTGCATGAGCTTGTCGTATTCCCACAGTTGCGCATGCACATTCAACTTCGTTAGTGCACGGATTGTTTCACTGATCTTTGTACCGTGCTGGGTGAGAAACTGGTAGCACAAGTGAAAAGTAAGTTTGCCGCTGGCCGTTTGGAATTTTGCCGTGTCTGAATGCAATCCCGGCAAGGGGAGAATGGCATAGCGTGTATCCTCGCTGATAATCAATGACGTCTCCGTATTTCTGGTCAATGTCATCGGCGTAAAGCCTTTGCGATTCTCGTGAACGGACAAGGTCGCAACGTAGTTCTTAACATTCGCCCCGATATGTCTGGCTTCCGGTTCCCTGTCATGCCCCTCTCCTGCAACCGGATCGACAGCAAAGATATTGATGGGTATGTGTTTTAGCCTTGGATCGAGGTTCATGAAATAGGCAATGCGGATGCACGTTACACCACCGCGACTCCAACCCATGAGATTGATTGCTTCCGGAAGGGTATTGCGGGCCGACATGACCTTCAGGAGGCTCAGGATGGATGCCACATTCTCGTCGGCCCCAATGCCGCTGATCTGCAATGATTGGTTGCGGGGCATCAGCTTTCTGGCGAGCCAGGGCGTACCCGCCGATTTTAGATAGTCATCGACGCGTGCCTTCCCCGCGGCGACCTTGTGCTGCATGAGGTTCAAACGTGATTCGCCCGTGGCGTTGTCGACCGTGATCTGCGATGTCCACAACTGCCTGTCGGGACTACCGACCGCGCCGACCCCCTCGGTGACAACCCAGTCGACGAATTCGCTGCCCATACTGCGCGCGGCGTTGCCGAAGATGTTGACGATTTCGCCCGCTTGAGCGTCTTTGGACGAGGCACCCCCGGTGCCATGATTGTAAATGGTCAGGATGGTCATGCTCTGGTTCCGTCGTTTGGACTTTTGCAGGTCCGACGTGCCAGTCTATCGCCGTAAATCTAGAATGATTGACAGTACATTTCAATTTTTCTCAAAATGAGGCGGCCATTACGAGGCGACCTTGTTGCAAGACCATGATGCGATCGCATAACGCACGCAGCGCCGCGACATCGTGCGAAATGCACAACACCGTCAGGCCGTACGACCGCACGAGCCGATGCATCAGTTTCAGGATGCGCGCGCGCGTGAGAGCATCCAGCGCGGCTGTGGGTTCGTCGAGTACCAGAAGTTCAGGCCGACGAGCCAATGTCCGCGCCAACGCCACGCGGGCAGCTTCTCCTCCTGATAGCTGGTGAGGACGTCGGTGACGGAGGGTCGGCGACAGGCCGACCTCGCGTAGCGCTGTGTCGATGTCGAAGGCAGGGGCGATATGCCGTATGCCGGACGATAGGTGCGCCGCTGTAGAAAGGATATCTCCGACGCTGCGCAATGGATCGAGGCTGGCGCATGCGTCCTGATGGACGTATTGCACCGCATGCCGCCACGGCGCCCTGGCAGCGCCCGAGGGTCGGCCGGCGCACAGATCAATGTCGTTCCAGAGCACATGGCCGCTGTCTTGCGTCAACAGGCGAGCCACGATACGTCCCAACGTTGTCTTGCCGCTGCCGGATGGTCCGGTGAGGCCGACAATTTCGCCCCGATGCATCGTCAGATCGACGGCGTCGAGTACTTGCGCGCGTGGTTGAAACCATCTTCCGGCATAGCCTTTCCTGATTGCTCGCAGTTGAAGCGATGGCGTGCTCTGATCCGTCTTGCCATGTAGCGAGGCTGGCACGACGTCGCCGTTGCATGTCTCGTCGTCGACGTTCACTGGTCGCCGCGTAAATGCCGCCAATCGATGCGCGGCCCATAAAGCTCGCGTGTAGCGGTGACGCGTCGGCGTACCGATGTCGGCGGCACGGAGGATGTCGACGCCGCGTCCCGCGCGCATGACCACAATGCGGTCGCACTGGTCGACGGCCAACGACAGGTCATGCGTGATCAGCAAGACGGCGGCATGACGTGCGCGCGCGACGTCATTGATCAAGGACATCACGCGTTGTTGATTGGCGGCGTCAAGGCCGGTGGTCGGTTCATCGGCAAGTAGCAGATGGGGCTGCCGCGCAAGCGCCAAGGCGATCAATACACGCTGGCACATGCCGCCCGACAGTTGCGCGGGATAGGCTCGCAGTACCCGATCGGCGTCATGCAGCCCGACCTCGTTCAATAAGGCAACAGCGGTTGCTCGACGTTGCGACGGGGTCGACCAACATTTGGCGGAAACACCCTCCGACGTACACGGAGCGTAGCGCAGTACGTCGTCTAATTGCTTCCCTATCCGACGAATGGGCTGCAAGGCGCCACGCGTATCTTGAAAAATCATTGCCGTACGCAATCGGCTGCGCGGCGCGGCTGTCATGATACTGCCGCCGCGCTGAACCACGCCGCGTGGCAGCAAGCCCGCGATGGCAAGTGCAGTCATCGTTTTTCCGGAGCCGCTGGCCCCTACCAACGCGACGCGTTCACCGCGTCGAATGGAAAGCGACAACGCGTCGACGATGCGTGTCGGACGATCCGATCTTCCCGATGGGGCCAGCGCGGTTTCCAGCGTCAACCGGTCAAGGCGAAGCAAGGTGTCCTGGCTCGGGTGATCGTCCGCGTGCGCACTCAAGGCTGCGCCCCCGGCACGAAACGCGCGCGCAACGCATGGCCTGCCTGATTGACGATCAGGACGGTCAGGAACAGCGCGAGCGCGGGAAAGGTCACGAGCCACCACTGCCCACCAATGAACGCACTGGCTCCATCCGCGATCAACGTGCCCCATTCTGCCGCCGGTGGACGCACGCCCATGCCGACGAACGACAAGCTGGCGCCGTTCAGCATGGCCCAGCCAATATTGGTGGTCGCATGGGCAATAAGGGATGGCAGGCTGTTCGGCAGCAGAATGCAAAAGAGGATGCGCACGGACGACCAGCCATCCAGGCGCGCCGCATCCACATACGGTAACGCGCGGCGCTGCGCGATCTCGGTACGGGTGAGACGTGCGAAGAACGGTATGTTGATGAGCGCAGTTGCCAGGACGACGCTGCTGGCACCATTGCCAAGGACTGCGGCCAACGTCAACGCCACCACAAACAACGGAAATGCCATGGCGACATCCACCACCCGTTGGAACAGCCGGTCGACCTTGCCGCCGCACCACGCCGACGCCGCGCCTAGCATGCCGCCGCACAGCGCCGACAATAGCACTGCGCTCAATGCCATCATCAGGTCGAGTCGTGTTGCCGCAACGACGCGGATAAGCAAGTCGCGCCCGATCTCGTCCGTGCCGAACCAGTGGTGCCGGGACGGCGGCTGCAGCGACGCCATGACATCCGCTTGATCCGCGTGCAGACCGGCAAAGCCCAAGACGGAGGGTCCCAGGCAGCCAATCATGGCAATGCATATCAGCCCGGCAAATGGCCTGCATGCGACAAAAAAATGTTGCCCGAGGGCCAGCCGCATGCTGCCCAAGGCGGTGGTGGTGCGCGTTGGTCTATTGGCCAGACTCATCGCTCGATCTCCGCGACGCGCGGATCGAGCACTGCCGTGAGGCAATCGATCAGCATATTCCACACGGCGAAGAGGATCGCGACCATCAATATGAAACCTTGCAATGCCGGATAATCGGATGCGGCAAGTGCATCCAGTGCATAGGTGCCGATACCCGGCCAGGTGAAAACCCGTTCCACCGCGATGTTTGCGGCAAGCAAATAGGAGGCAACCATGCCGAACGCGGTCACAATGGGTGCCGCCGCCTGTGCCAGTGTGTAGTCTCGCAACACCCGCCACGGGGGCAAATCAAGGCTGCGTGCCGTTCTCACCGGAGCACTGTCCAGCGCTTGTTGCATGGCCGAACAGGTCATGCGTGCCAGCGGCGCCATGCCGAACAGCGCCATGGTCGCGGCCGGCAGCAAAAGATGGCGGAATGCATCTCGCCATAGCACGCCATCGTGCGCTATCCAGGCGTCGATAAGGAAAAAGCCCGTATGGTAAGGTGGGGCGATTGCAAACGCGTCGATACGCCCGGATGGCTCGGGCGCCCATCCCAGGCGAAAGTAGAAGATATGGATCAGTAGAAGACCGATCACGAAACTCGGCAAGCCGATGCCGGCACTGGTGAGCCAACGGTAGAAAACGGCTACCGGGCCGGAACGACGGGACGCGGCGGCGATGCCGAGCGGAATGCCGATGATAGTGCTCAACAGGAGACCCACAAGGGTCAATTCGAGCGACGCCGGCAAGCGGTCACGCAGTTCTTGCAATACCGGCTCGCCGGTAGCATATGATCGCCCCCAGTCGCCCCGGCATAGCCCCAGCAGATAGCGGCCCAATTGCCTTGACACCGGCACATCCAGGCCTAACCGATGACGCAACGCCGCGAGCCCCTCCGCGTTGGCGGCGATGCCGCTCGCCAGATGTGCGACCGGGTCGCCGGGTAACAGTCGGGCCAGCAGGAACGTGCCAATAGCCGCCACCACGATGACGATGCCGGCGGACACCAGGCGCTTCAGGCCCCACCCCATTACGGAACGACACCGGCTGTCGCGCGCGAAAGCGCTCGGAGGTCGACTTGGGCATGGACGTAATACGTGAAACCGGTCAGGTCACGCCGTAACGCCACATCGAATGATGGCGTCCAGAGCGGGATCAATGGCACGTTACGCATCACCCGCGCCGCCGCCTTGCGCATCAATTGCTCGTATCGCGACTGTTCGGCGGGCGACGAAAGCCAACGTGCGGCATCGGTCAGCTGTTTCAAGCCGGCATCATCATACGACGAGAAATTCCAACGCCAATCGCCTTCGAAAAAGATGCGATAAAAGTAATCAGGCTCGTTGAACCACGCCGAAGACCAGTCAAGGAACAAGGGCAGTGTCTTGCGTGTCTCGCGCTCGGCCCACTGCGTACCGGGGACCTTCTCCAATTGCACCTGGATGCCGACGGCGCGCAACGATTGCTGGATCAGCAGGGCCGCAGGCTCGGCGACGCTGACGTCGGCGCTGCTGTAACACAGGGTGGTATCGAAGCCGCTGGGCAGTCCGGCATCACGCAGCAGCATTCGCGCACGTGCGATCCGGGTATCGTACGGATAGGGCTGTGGAAAGGTCGCGAGCGGCGCTTCCGAATTATCGCTACCGATATCGAATGGCTTGGCGCCATACAGGCGCGCACCGTGACCTCGTGCAACGCCATCGAACATTGCCTGATAAGGCAGTGCATAGGCGATTGCCTGACGCACACGAACGTCGTCGAACGGTTTCGTGCGGGTATTGAACGACAGGAAACGAAACGCGTTGGTCACCGGGATCGACAGCGGGCGTACGCCGGGCAAGGTCGCTGCTGCATCGAAGTCGGTCGGACGTAATTGCAGCACGATGTCGGCGTCGCCCCGGGACAGCGCCGCCACACGATTGGATGCATCCGGAACGGCTTGCACGAGCGCCTGGCGCATGAAGGGCAGCGGCCCGTTGCGCCATGCGTCGAAGCGCGTGTAGGCAATGCGCTGGCCGGGCGTCCAGGAGGATACCTTGAATGCGCCACCACCTGCCCCTTGCGCGCGTAGCCAGTCACGGCCCCAGGGGTCGTCCTGTGTCGCGTGCGTCTGGATCGTGCCCGCATCCAGGATGGCGCCATAGGTCAGCGCCAGGTTCGGCAGCAGATAACGGTCTGCCCGTGGCAAATCGATGCGCAAGGTCATCGCATCTTCGACAACACACTGCGCCGGGTCCGTCATCGAACCGGTGGAAAGTTGCTGCTTCGATCCTGGCAACGCCAGCGCGCGATCCAATGACCACTTGACCGCGTGCGCATCTACCGGACGGCCGCTATGGAACGTCGCGCCATCGCGTAGACGGAAACGCCAGGACTTGCTGCCCTCCAGGGGGGTGAACGACTGCGCTGCGGCGCCCGCGAAATGCGTGTAGTCGTAACGATAGAACCCAGGTGTGCCGCTGACCGCCTTACGGTCGAATTGCACCAACGTGTCGTAGAGGTTCGAGAACGCGCCGATGGCTTCGTGATTGACGCCATCACCGTGCGGATCGAGACTATTGGGCGCGCCTTCACCAAGCACCCGGACGCTTTGCGCGCGCGTGACGCTATCGATATCCGCGGCATGCGCGGTTGAGAAGGGCGGTATGAACAGCAGCGGTAAGGCGCCCGCGCCGGCCGCGATGCCGGTGGCGGACGTGCTGTCGATCAGGAAACGGCGTCGATTCACCTTTCTCTCCTGGGAGTTGCATCCTGTCCCGCGGCGGGGTACCAGCGGGGGGTATATACCCATTGCCGGGTGCCGGGTGATCCGTTCGTAATGTATCGCGTGGTGGACGCGCCGATGATCACCATCGTACGCATGTCCACATCGTCGGCTCGCAGGCTTTCCAGCGTGTGATGCCGAATGCGCCCCCCGGGCCGCCCGATGTCGCGGCCGAGCACCACGGGTGTTTCCGGAGCGCGGATCGTACGCAGCAATGCCAGCGCGCGATCGAGTTGCCATGGCCGCGCGCGGGAGATCGGATTGTAAAGGGCGATGGCCATATCGGCCTCCGCGGCCATGCGAAGCCGGGTTTCGATGATTTCCCAAGGCTTCAAGTTATCTGAAAGGGACATCAGGCAGCAATCGTGTCCGAGTGGCGCGCCGGCCGCCGCGGCGGTCGCGAAGGCGGCCGTGATGCCCGGCACGATTTGCACACGCACGCGGCGCAGCGCGCTGTCTTCGGCGGCGGTGTCGAGGGCTTCCATGACCGCCGCTGCCATTGCGAAGACGCCCGGATCACCCGATGACACGATTGCCACGCGGTTTCCCGACGCGGCGAGTTGTAATGCATGTCGCGCACGTGCCATCTCCTCGCGGTTGTCGGTACCCTGGGGACGTTGCCACGGGGCGAAGGGGCCCGCCATATCGACGTATGTCGTGTAGCCGAGGATATCGTCGGCGTGTCTTAGTGCCTCGGATGCCATTGGCGCCAGCATTGCCTTATCTCCGGGGCCAAGACCGATGACAGACAAGATGCCCCGCGCGATGCCCAGGGTGTCAGGCGTCACCGGTACCGTGCGAATATCGAGTCCGATGCCGTCGGAGCCTGTGTCGAGGGATGCGTCGGTGTAGCGCACCGGTACCCCCATCGCGTCGGCAGTGTCGTCGATTCGATCGTCGCCCATCAATGCGCGTGGACACCGCAAGGCTCCCACCGCGGCGCGAGCAATATCGGCCTGTTGCAAGATGACCTCGATGCGATCGGCCAGTGCGTCATCGACCACGCACACATTGACGACAACACCTCGCGGGTGAATCAGCAACCTGCCTGCGGGCGCACTACGCTCGATGCCGATGCGGATCGTCCTGACGTGACCGGCGCCGTCTTCTTGCGCTACGCCTTCGGTGCGTGATGCAAGAAGCGGCGATGTGACATGCGTCGATAACGCTTCTGACGCGGTGACATGCGGTAAGCCCAGGTCGTCGAGCCAAGGCGCGATGCCGTCGATACACGCGGGGGCGCCAGCGAGCAGATCCGATACAAAGCGCTTGCCGGCGTCGATATCCGCGAGCGCATAGCCTGGGGGCGGGCTGAGCAGGCAGCGGCCGAAACGCAGTTCGCCGCTCGTCGTGATCGCCGGCGTGCAGGCAAAGGTCGCGGCGACGCGCCTGGCCAAGTCGTTTGCGCCGCTTAGCCCACCCAATAACGGGACGACAGCGCCGCCGTCTTCCGCTACCGCCAACACGGCCGGCTCGTCCGTTTTAGCGCTGGTGCCGATGACCGGCGCCAGGCAGCGGATGACAATGCCGGCCGCGCACAATGCAATCAGGGGCGTGCCGTTGGTGTAGCAGTGCCTCAAATGCGCGCCGAGATTATCGATGGGAATCGCCCGGGCACCGATTTCCCCGATGTCTTGCAGATCAAAACGCTTGCGCAGCACATGTAATGTGGCGCCCGGCAAGGTATCCAGAATGCGGCGCGCGGCGGGCAAGGCGCTGGTGCCGAGTACGATAATCGCCGGCGTTACGTTTTCGGGGGCGGATGAGGAGGGATTCATGCCTGCCATTTCTTGCCCGGAACCACGAGTAACGAGAAATAGGGAGATGCCATCGGGTCGACGTCGTCGATCGGTACGATGCGCTGCTGCGCCATCGTCGCGCGCTCGATGTAGTGTGCGCGCTTGTCCAGACCGAGCGTTCTGAGCACGCCCCGCACCTTGTCGAAGTTGCGGCCCAGTTTCATGATTACGGCGGCGTCGGCGGTGGTCAGGCGTGCGGACAGTTCCTCGGCCGGCAACACACCGGACAGGACGGTCAGCGTCTGGTTGCGATAGACCAGCGGGAGGCCGAGCATGGCCGCGCCCCCGAGCATGGAACAGACACCGGGCACCACATCGGTCGCGTAGTCTCCACAGAGACGGTCATGCAAATACATATAGGAGCCGTAGAAAAAAGGGTCCCCCTCGCAAATGACGGCAACATCCTGCCCGGCATCCAGATAGGTTCTCAGCAGCATGGCCGATTCGTCATAGAACGCGGTGATGACGTCTTCATAACGTAGTGGCGGTGGCAGCGCTTCCGTTGTCACCGGATAGACGAGCGGCAACCGGATCTGTCCTGCCTCCAGGTGCGATGCGATGATGCCGAAGGCATTTCCGGTTTTACCCTTTGCAATAAAATACGCCACTACTGGCGCTGCGCGCAGCAAGCGTAACGCCTTGACGGTGATCAACTCCGGATCGCCCGGTCCGACGCCGAGACCAATCAGCGTGCCGCGACGGCCAGTGGCGGACGAGATAGCGGGGATGGTCATTCACTCGTGCTCCGTCGCCAATGCATTGACCGCGGCGGCCACCATAGCACTGCCGCCGCGCCGGCCTTGCAGCGCGACGAACGGGATGCCCCGGCTGTCGGCGGCCAACATCGCCTTCGACTCCGCCGCGCCGATGAAACCTACCGGAAATCCCAGAATCAGTGCTGGACGAGGCGCGCCTGCGTCCAGCATGTCCAGAAGGTGAAACAACGCCGTGGGCGCGTTGCCGATGGCCACGACGCTGCCGGCGAGATGGTCACGCCACAATTCCAGCGCGGCGGCCGAACGGGTATTGCACATTTCGCGGGCCAATTCGGGCACGCGCGGATCGTTCAGCGTACAGATGACGGCGTTGTCCGCCGGCAGGCGGGAGCGCGTGACCCCATGCGCCACCATCTGGGCGTCGCAGAGGATGGGTGCGCCGTTTGCCAATGCCTGTCGTCCCGCGTTGCCCGCTCCCGCGGAAAATAGCAGATCCGCTGCGATGTCAATCATGCCGCATGCATGAATCACGCGCACCGCGAGTTTTTGCAGATCAGCGGGAATCGCGCTCAGGTCGGTCTCGGCGCGTATCGTCGCGAACGATTGACGATAAATCTCGTCCCCGTTGCGCTGGTAATCGGTCATGGTCAGGCAGTCTCTTTCAAAATACGGTCGGCGGCACCGTCGATGTCGACGTCCGCGCACTGTAATACTTCGCCGCGCTCCCTGCCACTGCTTGCATGCAACGCATAGCGGCCCGGGGCCGTCGCAACCAATGTAAATCGCCGTGTGACCGCAGAGGCGCATCGCCGCTCGCAGCCGCTGACATGGATGCTCACCTGTGGCACGCGTCCGGATAGCCGCATTGCCAGTTGCACTGCGTCGCGCTTTGTATCGGCATGACCTTTCGCGCAGCCGGTGCTGCCGGCACACGCGTGCAGCCGTGTGATCGATGCGGCGTGATCGACGATCACCTCTACGTCGTGCAAGGTTTCCAGGGTCGACGCAAGCTCGTGTTCGCTAGCGCGCACGTTGGGTAGCAAGATCCCTTGCCAGGGAGTCACGCGCAACGTTCCGTCACCGATGTGGTCGCTCAGCGCGGCCAGGGTGTCCAGTTGGTGTGGCGTCAAGCGACCGAGTGCGGCGTGGACACCGAGCGCCGGTAAGCCAAGCATGGAAGTTACCGCGTGATCGATTGGTATGTCGGTGCGTTGCGGAAGCAGCCCGATGCGGCGCGCCGCATCGGGCGCCGGTCGAGGGCGGCGCCATTGCGACAGCCAGACCGGGCGCACGGTCTTGAGCGTGGTGGTAGACAATGCCGCATCGACGAAAACACGTCTCGCGCCGATCTCGTGTCGCGGCAGCAGGTCCCTCAGGCGACCGGCCATGCGGCCCTCGGCGTCCCGGGCTTTTCCCGACGCCCGCTGCCGGAGGAAGTATACGACCAACGCTTCAATCAACGCAGGCACATCATGCGCCGCGACCAACCCAAGCGGACAGTCGCCAGCGTCTGTCGTCACGGGTGTCAATGGCGTCGCGGTGTCATGCCCGGATGGTGGCGTGACGGGCGCGGTCGAGACGTCCGTACCGACGGCGGCATTTATAGTGTTACTGTCATCGAATACGCAAGGAATCGCCGAGGCGAGGCCGAAAGCGAACCAATGACCGGTCCGTGCAGTCTCGGTGTCCGTATCGCCGGGCCATTCCATTGATCGCTGCAACGCGTAACGGGGGTCCAGCGCGCAGAGCCAGATATCGTGGTGATGGCCGAGCACCGACAACGCCTCACCCCCATCGATCTGAATCGCGAATTTCGCTGATAGCGGTGCGCGTGCGACGTCATCCGTGATCGGGTGCGGCGTTTCATCGCACGCCGCTACCAAAGGTTTCCGGGGATCATCTCTGTCCTGACCGGCGTGGTGGTGCGCCGAGGCGATCGCGCGCGCCAAGTGGTCTAGCGACGCCTTGAGCAGTGGTCGCGTATCAATCACGCTCTGCGGGTCGGTTCCGGCCGTGGGACTGATCAGGATGTTCCTGACCGCATCCAGGTCCGCTATGCGAGTCGCGGCCAATGTGAGATCTTCCGGCGTGCCGGATGGGGTGACGCTTGGCCTTGGGCCTAGGCCACTATCCGTCAGCATCGTCACTAATGCCGCTGGCGCGTCCTGCAAGTCGGGCAAGCCGGGGGTGCCACCGATGCCGCGCAATTGTACGTTCGCCCGATTCGTCAATTCGATGATGCCGTTGCCGAAAATGCGGCTGGCGGCCGCGAGCACGCGCGCTTGCGCGGCGGACAGCACACCGCCGGGCAAACGGACCCGGCAAATACCTCCATCGCGCGCGGGCGCGATGCGCATGAGGCCCGGGCACGCATCCGCCCGCGGCGGCAGCGGCGCGAGCGATGAGGGTACAGGCGGCGAAGGGGCTGGGATAGGGCGCAAGACGGGTGGCATCGCAGGAAAAAACGGGCAGGCAGGCCGCTTGTCCGGCGAGGCTGCAACAGCTTCTATTATACGCAGTGCGTTGCGCACAGCCGCGACATCCTGTCAGTCCGCATGCCCGCACCGCCGCGCGGGGGACAACGCGCATTACAATGTCATCGATGAAGATGCGTGATGACAAGCCAGCAGAAGGGGCGCCCGTGACGGCAATGTGGTTGACAGTAGTGGGAATCGGGGAGAGCGGCTATGCCGGGCTGGACCGGGCACCACGACGCGCGCTATGGGCGGCCCGGCATATCGTTGGCGCGGGGCGCCACCTGGCGCTGCTGCCAGCGCGCCTGCAAGCCCGCGGCGTCGCGTGGCCAAGCCCTTTTTCGCTGACACCGCTTCACGCTTTACAAGGGCAGCCGGTTGTTGCGCTGGCATCGGGCGACCCGATGTGGTTTGGTGTGGGTGCCGCCATTTCCCGCGAATTCCCTGCCGAGAGTTATACGATCTGGCCTGGCGTTTCGTCGATCGCACTGGCCGCGGCACGGTTGCGCTGGCCCCTTGATGTGGTGGCGACGTTGTCGTTGGTCGGTCGGCCGCTGGCGTCCCTGAACGCGGCGCTGTATGCCGGTGAACGTCTGATCGTGCTCAGTGCCGACGCCACCACGCCGCAGGCGGTGGCAGGATTACTGACCGCACGGGGCTTCGGCGCGAGCGTCATGACGGTCTGCAATCGCCTTGGTGGCCCGGGTGAATACCTGTTTTCAGTGCGGGCTGATACATGGGGGGCATCGGACAGCGCGCGGGTCGATGCGTTGAACGTCATCGGCATACACTGCATCGGTATCAGCAGTATGCCCGGGGACATCGACGCATCGATGTCCTCTGTACCGATCACCTGGGGGCTGACCCCTGGCCTGCCTGACGACCTGTTCACGCATGATGGCCAGTTGACAAAGCGCGAGCAGCGCGCGGTGACGTTGGCGCATCTGGCTCCGCGCCCAGGCGAAGTGCTGTGGGACGTGGGAGCCGGGAGCGGTTCAATCGGCATCGAATGGATGCGCGCGCATCGGCGCTGCCAGGCGATCGCGATCGAAGCGAACGCTTCGCGCCAGGCCTTGATCGTCCGCAACCGCGATCGCTTCGGCGTGCCCGGGCTGCGCGTCATTCCAGGAAGTGCTCCCGAGGCGCTCGAAGGGCTGCCGCAACCGGATGCAATCTTTATAGGCGGTGGCGTGACGGCCCCCGGCGTATTGCCACGGTGCTGGCGGGCGTTACGCCCTGGCGGCCGTCTCGTGGCGAACGCGGTGACATTGCAAAGCGAATCCCTTCTAGTGGATTGGCATGCGCGCCATGGCGGTGAATTGATCCGATTGACGGTATCGCATGCGGCACCGCTAGGGGGCTTCGA
Source organism: Robbsia andropogonis (assembly GCF_034047095.1). Lineage (NCBI taxonomy): Bacteria > Pseudomonadati > Pseudomonadota > Betaproteobacteria > Burkholderiales > Burkholderiaceae > Robbsia > Robbsia andropogonis. Next base: position 976,182 of record NZ_CP139164.1, read on the forward strand.
CGTTTGGCGTGGTGCCTTGCCGTTGACGATCTGGGCCTATACGAAAGGGCACGCCGATGCAGGCATCGATACGTCCACCGCATCCGATGGCATCGCAGACAACGAGGTATCGTCGACCACGTCTCCGTGCGACAGGATCGAATCGTGCAAGGGGGGCGATACGCTGAACGACTGTCCGGGGGAGGCCGCGAATCATGCGTCTTGAACCCGACGAGGAATCGGCTGACGGTGGCAAGCAGCCGTTACGTACAGGCCTGACCACTGGTAGTTGCGCGACGGCCGCGGCCTGCGCGGCCGCATGCGCGTTATTTTCCGGCAAGGACATGCATGACGGCCCCGACGGCGTGGAGATCACGTTGCCAAAAGGGCAGACCGTCACGATACCTATTGCATATTGCCGATTCGTGGACGATGCCACGACAACGGTACGGAGAACAGCCATCGCGGGCGTCGTCAAGGACGCCGGCGACGACCCGGACGTCACGCACGGCGCGGTGGTGTTCGTATCGCTCAGCCTGTGCGCCACTGAAGGCGTACGCTTCGAGGCGGGCCCTGGCGTCGGTACGGTAACGCGGGCGGGACTGGCTTTGCCGATCGGGGAACCGGCTATCAATCCCGTACCTCGCATGATGATTCGCACGCATCTTGATCGCGTTGCCGCGCAGCATGGCTATCCGGGTGGTTTCGTGGTCCAGGTGGGTGTGGAGGGGGGAGCCGACATTGCCCTGAAGACGATGAATCCGCGGCTTGGCATCCTGGGTGGCTTGTCGATTCTCGGCACGACGGGCATTGTTCGGCCGTTTTCGTGCGCAGCGTACATCGCCTCAATTCATCAGGGAATCGATGTCGCACGGGCGAACGGGCAAATCCACCTGGCGGCGTGCACCGGCAACACCAGCGAGTGGGTTGCCCGCGAACGTTACGGTTTGCCCGATATGGCGTTGATAGAAATGGGCGACTTTGCTGGGGCGGTCCTGAAGCATATCCGGCGTACAGGGCAAGCCGATGCGGTGGTCCTGCCGCTGCCTGACAGGCCAGGAATCCAGTCAATCGGTGCCGCGCCGTTGCATCGTTTGAGCCTGGTTGGCGGTTTCGGCAAGTTCAGCAAACTCGCCGCCGGGCATCTGGATTTACATAGCAAGCAATCCTCGGTTGATTTAGGGCGTCTCGCGCAATGGAGCGGGGCCGCACTTGGTATGTGCGAGGGAGAGGACGCGTCGATTGCAGCGCCGTCCCGCGTCGCCGCGGTACAGGCTGCCATTCTCAACGCCAACACCAGCTTGGAAGCCCATGCAATCGCGCACGCCGCCGGTATCGCGCTTGGCGACATTGTCTGCCGCAAGGCGCTGGCGTACGTGCGCGAGGTGATTGGCGCACAGCGCGTCGCGCTCGACGTGATTGCCATCGATCGACGGGGCGAGGTGATTGGCCAAGCCAGCGAGGATATGCATGCCGACCGTTGACGCCATGCCGCCGCCGCGGGCCTCGGCTTTCTCTCACCTGCCTCGAATCCTGCTGCTCGGCGGCACGGGCGACGCACTGGCCATAGCACGACACTTGCGTGAAGCGGATGTATATAGCGTCGCCGGCCTGGGTGCGTCGCCTCCTGACTTGCCTTGCCTAGTGCGGGAAGGGGGCTTCGGAGGGGCTGAAGGATTGGCGCGAACACTGGGCGATGGCGAATTTGGTCTCGTGGTGGATGCGACCCATCCCTATGCCGCGCGAATCAGTACGAATGCCGTGGCTGCTTCTGGCACATGCCGTATACCCTATTGGCGGCTCGAACGTCCTCCGTGGGCACCGACGGAGGGCGATCGATGGATCGACGTGGCGGATTGGGCACAGACGCTGACCGCACTGCGCCCTTTTCGCCGCCCTTTATGGACGGTCGGCCGCGAACCCTTGGCACATATCAGGAGCGCCGCCCCTGGCCAGCATTGGTACGTGCGATGTCTCCCGCAGACCGCGGCGCGTCATGCCGACGCGGTGCCGCCATTTCCTCCGGGCGCAGCGATGTCGCTGTTGGCCGCAAGAGGCCCTTTTACATTGGCATCGGAGCGGACCCTGATCCACACGCTGGGCGTGGATGTCATCGTCAGTAAAAACAGCGGTGGCGATGCGACTGACGCAAAATTACAGGTGGCGCGGGAATTCGGCTTGCCCGTTATCATGCGACGCCGTCCGGCACCCGCTTGGGCAGCGCGTGCATGCGAGAGCAGCGAAGCCCACGAGGGGATCCTGGATATAGCGTATTCATCGGCGCAACATCGCGAGGTGTATCACACGGTATCGCTTGCATCATGTCCGATACGTTTGTTCCATGATGCTGAAGCGGTGCTGCAAGCACTGTCCACGTTAACATAAGCTGCCATTCATGACGATTTATTTTATTGGAGCCGGTCCTGGCGACCCCGAACTGGTGACGGTCAAGGGGCAGCGCCTGATTCGCATGTGCCCCGTTATCCTCTATGCAGGCTCTCTCGTGCCGGCCGCGGTGCTAGATGGGCACCAGGCCCATACGGTCGTTGACAGTGCGCCGCTGTCGCTAGACGAGATCATCGCGGTGCTGCAATCCGCACACGCCCGCGGAGAAAACGTCGCCCGCGTGCATTCCGGCGATCCATCTCTGTACGGTGCGATTGGTGAACAAATCCGGCGCCTGGATCGATTGGGCATCGATTGGGAGATTATTCCCGGCGTGACCGCGACAGCGGCGAGTGCTGCCGCGCTCGGTACCGAGTTGACCCTGCCGGGCATCTCTCAAACCGTGATCCTGACCCGTTACGCGCGCAAGACGGCGATGCCGGAAGGCGAGACGCTCGATGCTTTGGCGCGGCACCGCGCCACCCTTGCCATTCACCTGGGGGTCCGACATCTCGCGGAAATCGTCGAAATCCTGATGCCCCATTACGGTGCGGGCTGTCCGATTGCGATCGTCTACCGTGCCAGTTGGCCAGATCAACAGATCGTGCGAGGAACTTTGATCGACATTGTCGCGCAGACACCCACTGAGGCAATGCAGCGCACCGCACTCATCGTGGTAGGAAAAGTACTCGATTCAGTAGATTTTACCGATTCAACGCTCTATAGCGCTGACTCGCGATCGTGACTGATAATAAAAAGTACTTTCAATAACTTACTATTTTTTATTTATGTGTAATCTTGCTTTTTTCCTAGGCAGGCTAAAGAATTTCTTGCTTATCTGATCGACTATTCAGTACTATTTACCCTGGCGTGTCGCGGGGTACCGTGCATGCGTGGCATCGTGGCTCGCCGCGTCGCTCGGACGGTTCCGGGCGCTTACGTAAAGGAACCAAACAATGTCGACAGTCGGCAAGCGTCGCTTTGCACGCATCGATCGCCTTCCCCCGTACGTATTCAACATCACGGCGGAGCTAAAACTCGCGGCCCGACGGCGTGGGGAAGACATCATCGATTTAAGCATGGGCAATCCGGACGGCCCCACGCCGCCGCATATCGTCGAAAAACTGGCGGAGGTGGCGCGTCGACCGGACACGCATGGTTATTCTTCATCGAAGGGTATTCCGCGACTGCGCAGGGCGATCGCGCATTGGTATCGGGATCGATACGATGTCGACATCGATCCGGATAGTGAAGCTATTGTCACCATTGGCTCTAAAGAAGGGCTTGCTCACCTGATGCTGGCGACGTTGGATCGCGGTGACACGGTATTGGTGCCTGATCCGAGTTATCCGATTCATATCTACGGTGCCGTGATCGCGGGCGCGGACATCCGATCGGTCCCGATGGCACCGGGGATCGATTTTTTCGAGGAATTGGAAAAGGCGATTCGTGGCAGTTACCCGAAGCCGAAGATGATGATCCTGGGCTTCCCGTCCAATCCGACCGCGCAGTGTGTTGAAAGGGATTTTTTTGAGCGTGTGGTGGCGCTGGCCCGTAAGCATGACATTTTTGTCGTGCATGATCTGGCTTACGCCGACATCGTGTTTGATGGTTGGAAGGCGCCATCGATCATGCAGGTGCCTGGCGCGAAGGATATCGCGGTCGAGTTCTTCACATTATCGAAGAGCTACAACATGGCGGGCTGGCGGATAGGTTTCATGGTGGGGAATCCCGAGTTGGTTGCGGCGCTGGCGCGGATCAAGAGCTATCACGACTACGGTACCTTCACGCCATTGCAGGTTGCCGCCATCGCGGCATTGGAGGGCGACCAGCAGTGCGTCAAAGAGATTGCGGCGCAATATCAACGACGGCGTGATGTGCTGGTGAAGGGATTGATCGAAGCGGGATGGCCTGTCGAAAAGCCGAAAGCGTCCATGTATGTCTGGGCACCGATTCCCGAGACTTATCGCGCGATGGGTTCGCTGGCATTCGCGACATTATTGCTTGAAAAGGCGAAGGTTTGCGTGTCGCCTGGTGTTGGTTTCGGTGATTATGGCGATGACTATGTCCGATTCGCTCTTATTGAAAATGAGTCACGTATTCGTCAGGCGATCCGCGGCATTCGCGGCATGCTGAAATCGGAAATTGCGGAAAACCCGTATTCTTGAAAAAGATACAGTTTGCATCCGCATCATTCGTGTCAATCAGGTCAATTTCGTCGCGACAAATTTCAGTCAATGCACTGTGCTTAATCTGATAAAAAGATCGTTTGGCAATAGACGAGATCGATTTTTGGTATTGTCTTGAGACGGTTCTGTGTGGCGACAGGCATTCAGTAATTAAGCAACCGGAAAAAAGAAACGGCACTCGCCCAATTGGGCAAGTGCCGTTTCTTTTTCCTATCCGGTGTGACGCGGGGAGAATAATCAGGCCGCCATAGCCATTGCGTCCGCGCTTACGAGCGATTTTGTCGCTTTCCATGCATCACTGGCCGCATTCAGTCGGCCTGTCAATTGCGCTTGCAGCGTTGCGCCGTCGAGCATCATCACAATAATCGGTGCGAGGGCGCTTGCCCGTGATTCGCCGGTGATGTCGGTAAGGATCTTCTCTATGGTGGCTGTCAGTTCATGCTTTTGCGCTACCGTAACCGTATGAATCTGCGTGCCCTTGTCGGCAAATTCGGACGCCGCATGCGCAAACAGGCTACCAGAAAAGCATTCGCTGCCGAACCATCGGGTGTGCCAGTCAAATACCCGTTCCAACGCTTCCATCGGGCTGCCCGCATCACTGATATCGGCATTCAGCTGGTCAGCCAATACTCTTTGCTGAAAGCGAAGTACTTCCACGACGAGATCGCCCTTGGACGGGAAATATCGGTACATTGTCATTTTCGATACGTTCGATTTGGCGATGATCCAATCGACGCCCACCGCGTGGAAGCCGTGGCGGCCAAAAAGCATTGTGGCGGTATCGAGTATTTGTTGGCGCTTATCCATGATCTCAGAACCCAACTGTCTGTTTGGTTCCATTATACGATTCAAATGTGATTTGTGAATCATCAACGACTGTTATTTCGCATACGATGTGCGGGGTTCTCGCCACATTTTCTGAATGGACCAGGCCATATTTGTCGTCGCACCAAAATAAATCCATCGCGCTATCTTTTTTCGGTCGATGTTACCGAGCGATGTACTTCGTAATAATCGCTTACGTATGACGAAACCTATATAGGATTGAACGTAATAAACCCGATCTTTCCATTTCGACATGTGGGACGATCGTCCGTTTACAGATAAGGCTATTCTTATTCAGTATCTGAATAGTTAGCAAATGCATGGCGTTTTCTGGATAAATATCGAAATGGATATCAAAAAGCGTGCAACGCCCGGTTTCCGGGGCAAGCAAAGGAACACTACCGTTTTGCGTTGCCATGGATGTTTCTTGCCCAAGTCCGCATAGACCATGTGCAAGCGTCGCATGTGAGACGATCGTGACATTCATGAGGAAAGGGTAGATGCGTCGGTACTGAATGGGGATGGGGTATGATGCGCGCCGGGGGCATCGACGCAGGCGAGGTATGACGGCGCGTTCCGACAGTGTATCGGTCGTGCGCTGGACGTGGTGCATTGCCGCGATCAGGGGGGCGCGTCTGATATCGTAGTGATGGTGTGCAAACCAGGGCAACACGAGGTTGCGCCTGCTTTCGCCGCGATCGATTGTATTGCGTAAGTCCGTAGCGTCCCACGCCTGGTACGGCCCTCGATCCGCAGACACACGCCACCCATTCACGCGATCCGTTACTCTCCTGGTGATATGCAAGCGAATTTGTCTCTCCGTCCGCCACTCTCTCGCGGTGCCGTGCTGATGCTGCTGATCGCACTCGTACTGATCTGGTTCGTCCCATTAGGGATGCGCCATTTGATTCCAACGGACGAAGGCCGGTACGCCGAGATGGCGAGAGAGATGTTTGTTACGGGCGACTGGATCACGCCGCGTTACAACGGCTACAAGTATTTTGAGAAGCCACCGCTGCAGACGTGGGCAAACGCATTGACGTTCGCGTTGTTCGGTATCGGTGAATGGCAGGCGCGGTTCTACACCGCGCTGACCGGTTTCGCCGGCATCGTGGTCGTCGGGTACACCGGGGCACGGTTGTTCGGTGCGCTTGCAGGCTGGAGTGCCGCCGTAGTGATGGTGGCCACGCCATATTGGTATTTGATGGGTCATTTCAACGCGCTGGACATGGGGCTGTCTTTCTGGATGACGGTCACCTTGTGTGCGTTACTGTTGGCCCAGCGGGACACCCTGACGAGGGCGGGGCGACGCGGCTGGATGTGGTTGTCGTGGGGCGGAATGGCCATGGCGATGTTATCGAAAGGCCTGATCGGCATCATGATCCCAGGCGCGGTCCTGATCGTATACATGGTAGTGGCGCGCGATTGGCGGATTTTCCTGCGGATACACCTGCCGTCAGGCTTGCTGGTCTTCGTGATCATCTGCGCACCGTGGTTCTATCTTGTACAACGCGACAATCCCGAGTTCTTTCATTTTTTCTTCGTTGTCCAGCAATTCCAGCGCTATCTGACGCCGGAACAAAACCGGCCTGGCCCGCTTTACTACTTCGTGCCTGTGCTGATGGTCGGGATGCTGCCGTGGTTGACGTTGTTGCCGGCGTCAGTCCGGGATGTATTCCGTGCGCCGCGTGAGGCAAATCGGTTTTCGCCCACGTTGATGTTGCTGGTGTGGGCGGTATTCATTTTCGCTTTCTTCAGTGCATCGCATTCGAAGCTGCCGTCTTACGTGCTTCCAGTGGCGCCGGCTCTGGCTTTGTTGTTAGGGCGGGTTTTGCCAACGCTGTCACCACGTGGTTGGCGTCGGCATATGATCTTCTATGTGGTGGTCCTGGTCATCGGGCTGGTTGCCGCTGGCGTGTACCTCCGAACGATGGGGTCCGACGACACGCCGAATGCCTTGTATGTGGCCTATACGAATTGGGTCTGGGTAGCAATCGGTTGTGGGCTTGTCGGGACGATAGGCGCGTGGCTGCTGTCTCGACGTTCAATGACGGCATCGGTGTTGTCGTTTGTTGCCGGGTGGTGTGTGTTGGTCACGGTGGCCGGTACCGGGCATGAGGTATTCGGGCGCCTGCGGTCCGGTGTTTTGCTGGCCCCTGCCGTCAAGGCCGCGTTGGCTTCGTTGCCGGCTGATACGCCCTTTTATTCGGTCCATAAGCTGGATCACACGTTCCCGTTCTACATCGGTCACACGATGATCATGGTCCGGGACGCTGATGAGCTGGCCTTCGGCGTGGCGCAGGAACCATCGAAGTGGGTGCCTACCGACGCTGCGTTCACCGCCCGGTGGTATCACGACGCGCACGCACTGGCTTTGATGCCACCCGATGTCTATGCCTCCTTCAAGGCCGCGCATCTGCCGATGAAAGTGATTGCGCAAGATCCGTGGCGCGTGATCGTGGAAAAATAGATCGTCGAAAAAAGTCCACCATCGAAATGACCCGCATGACGCTGCCCGCGTATTCTCATTTGCGTGCCGATGCGTTCTCTCCGGGCGCTCGCGCAACTGTTTGCCCCCCTATATCCCGTTGCAGGTAACGCGAGGCACTTATATTGCGGATGTAACGTGCCGACACAAATCCGCACAGATGCAAACGGTCGCTTCGGATGTAATGATATCCAAGGATTCCACCTTCAGCGTGTGTGATCCGGATGCCAGGAAGGTCCTGGCAGGAAAGTGCTGGCGACAGCAGGAGAGATCATGACTAAAAGAACGGACATCAGCGTCCCCCCCTCGCTCGACGCGAAGCAAGCGCCGCGTCGTGTATTGGCCAGGTTTGGCGGTATCGCATTGCTCGCTTGCGTGACCCCTTTCGCGCATGCGCAGTCCGCGCCGGCTTATACGAATGCGCCGGCGATCGTCCGCGCGGGGCCATCGCAGGAATATCCTGCTGTCGCGCAATTGCAAGGCGGTACACCGATGACCGTGCTGGGTTGCGTGGCAGGGTATTCCTGGTGCGATGTTTCCTTGCCGGGATTGCGTGGATGGGTGTATGGCGGGAATATCAACTATGCCTACCAAGGTACTCCGGTACCACTGCTGACGTATGGGCCTCGCATCGGCTTGCCGATCATCGGCTTCTCGTTCGGAACGTACTGGGGCGAGCACTATCGCGCGCAACCTTGGTATGGCGAGCGGGGCCGATGGGAGCACATCGGTCCTCCGCCCCCACCGCCTGGATGGCACGGTGGTCCTCCGCCCGGCCCCCGTCCTGAATGGCATGGCGGCCCTGCGCCGCGCCCTGAATGGCACGGCGGTCCGCCGCAACCGCAACGGGATGGGTTCCATGGCGGGCCTGGGCAAGGCCCCCGCTCGGATCCACGCGGCGGACCTCCCCAAGGCGGCCATCCGCCTGAGCGGCCACATGGTGATGGTGATGGTGATGACCATCGTGGTCCCCCTGGTCCCCCGCATGGTTGAGGCAGGTCGGGAAGTTTTTTTCTTGCCACAAATATCTAAAAGACGTCGGAAGGATTTGCAGTTTGAACCCTTACGGGTTTATACTTAAATTGTCTCCTCCATGTCTCAACCGATATGGATTCAGCCCGCTCTTCGTGAGCGGGTTTTTTTTTGCTTGAATTTTCTACAATTTCGAACGTACTCGATGACGCAACGGTGGAATCTCTGGCAAGATAGCGTCGCGTTGGGGCACAATTCACACCAATCAGGGTGAGAGAAGGCATCCCCCTGTTTGACGTAGGCCTTGAGACTAGCCCGTCCTGACAACGTTGCCGCGTGTATCGTCGGCAGCCTATCTACGATGACACGAGACACCGCAATGCGGCCTGATTCGAATCCGACAGATGATTCGCCTCAGTCCTCAATGACCGAGCACGCTGCTCCCATGGCGGCAGAAGACGAACAGGTCACGCAAATTGACGCGGCAATGATTGATCGACTCGTCGGTGTCTTCTACGCGCGTGCTCGCGAAGATGCCGTGCTCGGCCCCGTGTTCAATAGACATGTTGAAGACTGGCCTGCTCACTTGGTGCGTATTGGTCAGTTCTGGGCATCCGTGATGCTCTCGACGGGTGCGTATTCGGGCAGTCCGATGCAACGTCACGCGCCGCTACCCATTGGTCCCGAGCATTTCCACCGCTGGTTGGCGTTGTTCGAGTGCACCGCGCGCGAGGTGTGTCCGCCCGCGTCGGCTGACCGTTTCGTCGATGCGGCACAACGAATGGCGCGTAGTCTCCAACTCGCCCGCGCGCCGCTACCGCAGGTCAGATCAGGTACAGGCACCGATGTCGGATCGACATCGACGAGCAAGGTTTCGGCCAGTGCCCGCATCACGGCGTTACGCGCGTTTTTGCCGGAGCCGGGCGACGATGCAAAATAATCCGCAAGAGCAAAACCCGTTGCATGACAAGGCCGTGCACGAGGTGCTGCGTGGCCAGGAACATCATTTTCGCCTGTTAGTACGTAGCGTATCCGACTGCGCGATCTACATGGTCGACATTAATGGTGTTGTCAGTAATTGGAATACGGGGGCGCAACGTACGAAGGGATACCTTGAGCAGGAAGCGGTTGGCCGTCATTTCTCGTGCTTTTATATTGACGAAGATCGTGTCGCGGGATTGCCGGAGCATGAACTGGAAATAGCTCGCGATACCGGGAAGTTCGAGTCGGAAGGATGGCGGCTGCGCAAGGATGGCAGTCGATTCTGGGCGCATGTGGTCATTGACGCAATCCGTGATGACGATGGCACGCTGTGTGGGTTTGCAAAGGTGACGCGCGATCGCACCGAGCAACGCGCGGCCGCGCAATCCATCGAACTTGCTCGCCGGAATCTCGATCTCGCCCTGTCGCATATTCCGCAAGGGGTTTGCCTGATTGGCCCATCTGGGCGGGTAGTGCTCTGCAACGCGCGGTTTCCGGCGCTGCTTATGCTTTCTGAACAAGATATCCGACCAGGCGTGCGTGCATTAAGGGTATTACGCCAACTTTGCGAGGTCAGGGACGGCGTCATGCCGTTGTCATCGGACAGCGATGTCGGCGAATTTTCGAGATATTTGCGCTCGCTTACCGTCGACAACGGCGCTGCCTTGCCATTGCGCCGCAGGCTGCGCTTGATTGCCCAACAACTGCTGTCCGTGGCACGAGCCGGGTTTGACGATGTCACGGGAGAGTCGCAGAGCACGGGGACGGCCGCATGGGACAGGGCGTTGCGTGCGGTGGCGCCGATGAATCCATTCGAATGGCGGTATCGGGAGCGGCAGTTGTTGATTTCCCTGCGAACCATGCCGGGTACCTCCGACGGCGCATCGCAACAGGGAGGCTGGCTCTGTACGATCGAAGATGTCACGGCGCAGCGCGCCGCGCAACGGCACATCGCTTTCCTCGCGCACCATGACGCGTTGACCGGGCTACCGAACCGGACCCGTTTTTATGCGCATATTCAGGACTTGGCCAGCCCATCCGCACTTACGCTTGCGGCCGATCTCGATGCCGCCGTTCCCCGATTCTCCTTGTTGTACCTCGATCTTGACAATTTCAAACCGGTCAACGATTCCTATGGACATCATGTTGGCGATTGCTTGCTGAAAGCGGTCGCCGAACGCCTACGTGCACTGCTTGACGAAAACGACGTCCTGACGCGCCTCGGCGGTGATGAATTCGCCATCATCCAGGCACCGCGATTTGGCGCAAGCCGTGCGGCAAACGAAGCGCATACGATCGCGCTCGCGCAACGCTGCCTGGATGCACTGACGCAGCCTTTTCAGATTGCGGGCGATAGATTGCAAGTGGGTGTCAGTATCGGCATTGTGATCAGTGAGCATCTGCACGTCGAACACGATACGACCCGTTTTTCCGTGGACGGTAACGCGAATTTGCCGCTCGACGATCCTGATGCCTTGCTACGATGCGCCGACATAGCCCTTTATCAAGCGAAACGTAACGGCCGGAACGGCTTCCGGGTATACCAGGCAGGGATGCAGGACCCGTTGGAAATTCGTCGGCAACTGGAACGGCATCTGCATCATGCTGTCAGCGAAGGGCATTTCAAACTGTTCTATCAGCCGTTGGTGGATGCGGTGTCCGGTCAAGTGAACGCGTGTGAAGCACTTTTGAGATGGGATGCCTATCCGTATGGCGCCATTACTCCGTCCGAGTTCATTCCCGTAGCCGAAGAGATCGGCTTGATGCATGCACTCGGCAGTTGGGTCCTCGAACGAGCGTGTAGCGACGCGATGCAATGGCCCGCCGACATTCGCGTCTGCGTCAATGTCTCCGCCGTGCAATTACAAGATAGCCATTTCGCTGACTTTGTCTCTGACGTGCTGAAGCGTACCGGATTGCGGCCTGAGCGTCTGGAGATCGAGTTGACGGAAACCGCACTGATTGCGCATACCGGGCATGCAAGCGCCATTCTGAACGCATTGCGTGCTTTGGGAGTGGGTGTGGTAATGGACGACTTCGGCACGGGCTATTCAGCGTTGAGCCTGCTGCAATCCCTGCCGTTCTCGCGGATCAAGATCGATCAGCTATTTGTTCAAAAGTTAGGTCAGGATGTGAAATCAAACGCCATCGTCCGGGCCGTGACACGACTTTGTTCGGAACTGGGAATCCTGGCGGTCGGCGAAGGCGTTGAGACCGATGCGCAGCGTCGTCTACTTGCGATCGAGGGCTGTACCGAGTTGCAGGGCTTTTTGTTCAGTGAGCCTGTTGCACTTCCAGTTATCAGTGAGATGCTCGGCCTTGGGGTACGTGGCACACGTAGAGCGTGGCCCGGTGCGGACCCGCGGCTTTCGCGGAACGCCTTTCCGACGCACTGAGGGAGAGGCGGCGTCTTGCCACGGTCATATGCCGTCGACGTGGTAAAACCGGGTGCGATCGTTCCCGATCACCCGATGGAGGGGCATCGCTTAATGCGATGTGCCACGGCCGGCGATCTCCGCGCCGGCTTCGGGCGGCATGCGTCGAGTGATGGGAATCGACCCGAGCGACAAACATCCGATTGTGACGAAGGCAGGCCAGAAGTCCGTCCATGTCAGGGTTTCGTGACCTTGCACGTAGCGCGTGAGATGTAATACCACTGCGGCGAGCGCCACGCCGAGACCCAATGACATCTGTTGCACGAAGCTGGCGAGGCTTGTTGCACGTCCGATATCACGGGTAGGGATATCCGAATAGGCCAATGAATTCAGGCTGGTGAACTGAAGCGACGGAAAAAAGCCGCAAAATAACACGATCAGCCAGATTGCCCATACGGGTATGCCAGGAATGAATGCGCCGCAGATCGCAATCGCGCCAGCGGAGAACGCGGCGTTGTACATCAATACCGTGCGAAAACCCCAACGGCGTAACGTGGCTGGTGCCAGCCATTTCACCACAAAGGAGCCGAACGCGGAGGCGCAGGTGATCGAGCCTGACGCAAATGCGGACATCCCGAGCCCCGTTTGCAATGACAGCGGCAAAAGGATGGGAAGGGCGCCCAAGCCCATGCGAAACAAGGAGCCTCCGGCAACGCTCGCCTGGAAAGTCGGAATCGACAGAAAGCGCAAGTGTAGTAGCGGTTTTTCGACATTGAAGGCATACAAAACATACAAACCCGCCAGCGCCGCGCCGATGGCGATCAGCAGCCAGGCGGTGCCGAAAGAGACCAGCCCGCCACCCAGCACCGAGATGCCAAGCAGGAAGGTTGCGCCACCCCCGGCGGATAAAGCAAAACCGATCCAGTCCAATGGACCCGGATGCGGTTCCCGGGAGTTCTTTATGAAGCGCTGTGCCAGCCAGATGCCGGCAATGCCGACGGGGACGTTGATCCCGAAAATCAGGCGCCAATGCAAGTAGGTGGTGATGAATCCTCCCAACACGGGGCCGGCCGCGGGTCCCAGCAAAGCAGGAATGCTGAGGTAGTTCATTGCCCGAACGAAGTCAGCGCGAGGCACCGCCCGAAAAATGATGATACGCCCCACCGGAACCATCATGGCGCCGCCGATGCCCTGGACAAAGCGCGCGACGACGAAATAAGGCAGTGACATCGATGCCGCGCAGAGCAGCGATCCCGCGACAAAGACCCCAATGGCGGCCTGGAAGACGCGCAGCGCGCCGAAGCGGTCAGCCACCCATCCGCATATCGGAATGAAGATGCCAAGGCCGACCACATAGGCAATGACCCCGATTTGCAGGACGACCGGATCGCGGTGGAAGTCGCGTGCCATCGCCGGCAACGACGTGGCGATGACATTGGCATCCATGGATTCCATGAACATCGCGCAAGCGACAATCAGTGGAGCGAGAAATTCCCGGGGTATGGCACGCATGAGCATCGAAGCGGCGCGGCTGCGGGCGGCGCCACGGGACTTACGACCGAAGGCCGCGCAAGTGGTGCGGCTTTGCGAACGACGATGGCGCCAACGAGCGAGTCGCGGCATGAAGGGACACGGAGCGCCATTATCCCGGAATTTTGTCTGCAAAACGACTGGCAGTGCGTTTTTTTAGGAAAACATCTACCGCAGCGCAGTCGCGAACAACAAGTCGCGCGCGAGGGCGACCGGTTCTGGATCGCGCATGGTCTTGGCGATCAGCACGGCGCCTTGCAAGGTGGCCTGGACGTATCGCGCCAAGGCGGCAGGCACCGCAAATGACGAAGACGAACGCTGCAGCGGTTCCGTCGTGGGAGGATGGATGGCACCCGCGTCGATTGCGGCGGCGATGCATGCGGACAGCCTTTGTTCCACATGGTCGAGGATGTGGGCGATCTGCATGCGCAGCGCTTCGCTGTGCTCCGCGGTTTCCAAGGCGAGATTGCCGAGCAGACTACCGTGCTCGACACCGTGTTCGGTCAGGTCTGTCAACACCGCATCGAAATAGGCGTGCAAGCGACCGATCGCATCCAATTGCGCATTGTCGAGCGTGCGTTCGATCAGCGCGCGAGCTTGTTCGAAGTGCAAATCGACGACTTCCATCGCAAACGCTTCCTTCGATGGAAAGTGATTCGTGAACGACCCCTGAGGTACACCGGCGGCTTGTACGATGTCGCGTACGCTCGCGCCGTTGAAGCCGCGCTCATGCATCACGCGCAGCCCTTCGTTCAAAAGTTTGGTGCGGTGGGATGGTTTCGGCATAGTGCGCCAACTATACGGGCGTACACATTCCTTGGTCAACATGTTGCAAAATGACAGCATTTTGCATGGCGTACGACGATTTTAAACGCACGTTTGATTTATCTCGATGCTTCAGACTATTTTTGACGATTTATCCGCAGCTTTTACCTGTGCACTGCTTTTCCCGTAGCATTGTTCTCTCGCATGACGCGACGTGTTGGAAAATTCAGACAGCGATGCGTGATTGATTATCCGAAGCCGACAGTGGCGTGGGAACCGCACGCCGCATAGCGGAGCATCGTGTGGATCCACGTACCTGCGGCCAATGGCGATGAACTGTGTGCATGCTAGGAGGCCGGCGGCAGCCGAATCTGGACCCATGGCACGTATGGAGAAACGACAATGAGCGACATTCAATATCCGGCTTATCCCGAAGTGAAGCTGTTCATCAATGGTGAATGGCAGGAGGGCGCGCGCGATGCCACCGTGATCAATCCGGCAACGGAAGCGGAGATTGGCCGGATTTCGCTGGTATCGGAAAAGGAGCTGGCGGCCGCCGTGGATGCCGCGGATCAAGGATTCAAGCTATGGCGCACCGTGCCGGCGCTCGAGCGAAGCAAGATCATGCGCCGGGCCGCGGCGATATTGAGAGAGCGGGCGGATACGATCGCGGCCATCATGACGATGGAGCAAGGTAAACCGATCGGCGAAGCCAAAACAGAGGCGCTGGGCGCGGCGGACACGATCGAATGGTTTGCAGAGGAAGCACGGCGGACCTACGGCCGTATCATTCCGTCGCGCAGCCCGCAGGTGCGAAACGTCGTGCTGCGCGAGCCGGTTGGCCCGGTGGCGGCCTTCACGCCGTGGAACTTCCCGATCAATCAAGCGGTACGCAAAGTGTCGGCGGCGCTGGCCGCGGGTTGCTCGATCGTCTTGAAAGGCCCTGAAGAAACGCCAGCCAGTTGCGCCGAATTGGTGCGGGCATACGCGGATGCGGGCGTTCCGCCAGGCGTAGTGAACCTGGTGTTCGGCACACCGTCGGAGGTGTCGTCCTATCTGATCGCCCATCCGGTGATTCGCAAGATTTCGTTTACCGGCTCGACACCGGTCGGCAAGCAATTGGCCGCGCTTGCCGGGCAGCATATGAAGCGAGTGACAATGGAACTCGGCGGGCATGCCCCGGTATTGGTATTCGCGGATGCGGATATCGATCGCGCGGTGAGCCTGCTGGCGGGGGCGAAATACCGTAACGCCGGTCAGGTATGTATTGCGCCCACACGCTTCCTTGTCGAGCGTGGCGTTGTCGACGCATTTACGGAGGCAATGGTCAGCGCCGCTCGCGCGATCAAGGTCGGGAACGGTCTGGACGAGTCAACGAGGATGGGCGCGTTGGCAAACGATCGTCGTCTCGGCGCGATGGAACGGCTGGTGGCCGATGCGCGCGCGAAGGGCGCGCGGGTCGTGACAGGCGGCGAACGCATCGGTGACAAGGGCTACTTCTATGCGCCGACGGTGCTGACCGATGTCCCGGCCAATGCCGCATTGATGCATGAAGAGCCATTCGGTCCATTGGCACCGATCATTGCGTTCGATTCGTACCAGGACGCCATCATGGAGGCGAACCGTCTGCCATATGGATTGGCGGCTTACGCCTATTCGACATCGGCAGCCACCGTCGCCCGGGTCGGGAATGACGTGGAGAGCGGCATGATCTCGATTAACCAGCATAGCCTGGGTATGCCAGAAGTGCCTTTTGGAGGCATAAAGGATTCCGGATATGGTTCCGAAGGCGGGCAGGAAGCGATGGAGGCCTACTTGACCACCAAACACATCGCCGAGGGCACGTGAGTAGCGCACGGCAGACGTGCATCGGCGTTGATTGAAAACCCCTGCCTTGATGCCGCCGTCCAGCCAAAGGAGGGGGGCTGTCGCGCGACAGGCCCCCTCTGTTGCTTTCTGGGTCGCGAAAATTTAACAACCGGTTAATTTTGCGCGTAATTGGTTTCCGCAATAGCACACTCGCTGCAATTTGTCTTAGAATCAGCATCAAATTGATACATTCGTTTGAATGCGTTTGGCGAAAATTAAGCAGCGCCCCCCAGCGGAAAATAGGCACGCATCCGACCGGATTAGCGGGCCGATGGTCCATTTTGTAGGTCAGGCGCTGTCGAGATGTCACGCCGTATTATTAGGTGAAGAAATGAAGAAGCTGATGAACCGCTTGAGTCGGCTGAACCACTTCGGCGGACATCATTCGTCCGTGAACGGGCGATTGGAGGCGTTGGATCGTACTAACGCAGTCATCGAATTCAAGGCGGATGGGACAATTCTCTCCGCGAATGCGAATTTCCTGTCCCTGATGGGATATGGTCTCGACGAAGTCGTCGGGCAGCATCATTGTATGTTCGTCGACGCAGCGACATGTGGTTCCAGCGAATACACCCTATTCTGGAACAATTTGTCTTCCGGCGAGTTTCACCGGGGCGTTTTCAAGCGGTTGCGCAAGGACGGCCGTGAGGTATGGATCCAGGCGACGTATAACCCGATTGTCGATACCGACGGCAAAGTTCGGCGGGTCATCAAGTACGCGACCGATGTCACCGTGGATGAATTGCGCCACGCCGACCATCGCGGGCAGGTGGATGCGATCGGCCGCGCGCAGGCGGTCATCGAATTCACGCTGGACGGGACAGTACTTGCGGCCAACCAGAACTTCCTCACGGCATTCGGTTTTCGCGCGAATGAGGTCCTGGGACGTCACCACAGCATGTTTGTGGACCCGACCTATCGCAAATCGGCCGAGTACGCGATGTTCTGGAAAAAACTGGGCGAAGGTAATTACAACAGCGGTATATACCAACGCTTCGGCAAGCAGGGGCGTGCCATCTGGATTCAGGCAAGCTACAACCCGATCCGCGATATGAACGGCGACCTGGTCAAGGTCGTCAAGTACGCAACTGATATCACCTCTCGAATGGACGCGACGCAAACATTGCGCAATGCCGTGGGCGGCTTGTCGACCGCGTTGCAAGACAACGCTTCGTTTGCGCGTACGGCCAATGACCTCGCGCAGCGTACCGCCACGATGGCGCAGCATGGAGGAAGCGCCGTAAATGAGATGGTCGAGACGATGCGCGCCATTCACGATGGCGCGAAAGCAATGGGCGATATCATCAAGGTGATCGACGGTCTGGCGTTTCAAACCAACCTGTTGGCGTTGAATGCAGCCGTCGAAGCGGCACGCGCAGGCGAATCCGGGAAAGGGTTTGCGGTCGTGGCGGGAGAAGTGCGCAATCTCGCGCAACGCAGCGCGGATTCGGCACGCGAGATCCGCGCGCTGATCGATCGTTCATCGCGACAGGTCGACCACGGCGTCGAACTCGTTGAAGATGCTGGAAAGACGATCGTGGATGTGGTCTCGGCGGTCAAAGAGATGGCCACGTCCATGGATGCCATCGTGACGGCGGCGGAAAAGCAGGGCAACCAAATTGCCGGTTTGCGCCAAGCGACGGAAGCGCTGAAAATCGACGGGTAGCCTCTTCACGCAGCATTGCGTCGTTCGTACCGCAGCGCGCAGATAAAACCGCCCTGCGCAATCAGCGCCGCGCCCGTCAATACAACGGCCGCCGCGAGCGCCGGATGTCCGCCCAGGCTGGTGAGCGTCGTGCAGAGCGATCCCACCGCCATCTGCGTGAAACCATAGAGTCCGGCGGCCGAACCAGTCAGGCGATTGTCGACGGCCAATGCCTTGCTTAATGCCGCGGGACTCGACAAGCCCGCGCCCAAAGCGAACAGGAACGTACATCCCACCGCCGAGCTTACGGTGAGCGTGTCGGCAAGCACGATCAACAAGAGCGCGACAGCCGAAGCGAGGCTGACGATATTCCCGGCAATCAACAAACGTGTCAGAGAGACACCTCGAATCAAGCGCCGCGTGGTCGCGTTGCCGATCGACATGCCCACGATCAGCAGACCAAGATAGATTCCGACCTCCCCCAACGGGCGATGCAGTACCTGCGTCACGATGAACGGCGCTGCCGCGATATAGCCATAGATCGACGTTGTCGCGCATCCTCCGCCGATGGCGTATCCCAGAAAAGCCGGCACGCGCAGCAAGGTGCCGTAATCGCGCAGCAGTTTCGCGGCGCTGACGTTCCCGCTCGGTGATCCGGTCTCGGGGATCATCCGCCATGTCAGGAACAGGGTTGCCGTGCCGAGTACCGTCAAGACAACAAAGACCAGGCGCCAACCGCCGATGCTCACCAGACCCCATCCGGCGAGCGGGGCGAAGCCGGGTCCGACCATCATCATGAGGTTCATGAGCGCCAGCGCGGGTACGGCTTCGTCGCTGGCTGATGTATCACGCACAATAGCGCGGCCTAGCGCCAGACCCGCGCAGCCGCCCAGCGCCTGAAATAGACGCGCGACGATCAAGACGTGAACGCTGGTCGCGCACATCGCGATCGCACTTGCGACGCCATAAAGCGCCAGCCCAAATAGCAGCATCGGCCGGCGTCCCAACCCGTCCGAGAGCGGGCCATAAACGAGTTGTCCAAATGCCAGACCAATGATGTAGACGCTTATCGTCGCTTGCATCGCCGCCGGCCCGACACCAAACGCATGCGCGGCGTCCGGCAAGGCAGGTACAAAGATATGCATCGCCAGCGTGCCGCTGATGGTGATCATCACCAGCAGCCACAATGGCGCTTTCGGTACGGTCGATCGAAGGGGGGCTGCAATGTCTGTCGAGCGTGTTCCGGGCTTCCCATCCGACACGTTCATCTAATTTATTCTCACGTGAGCTTCATCGTCTTTCGCAAATCACACACGCCGATCCCGAGCAAGCGGGACGACGCCCGAGTGATGTGCATGTCCGCTGGCATGCACATCAGGGAATCGCGCAAGCGCTTACGGCGTACGACGGATGCGCATGTCAGCGCCAGCGTTAGCAACTGCCACAATTATACGATATATGATTGGCTAGGCAACTAATTGCCGATCATGGAAGCCTGCTTGTGTATCGATTGTTCGCTATGCCGTATGGGTATGGCATACCACCAGGATTTGCCATCCCTGTAACTACACGGGCTAACAAGTCGATCGAAAGTCAACCCGGGGGAATTCCCCGGACGTCATGACATCTGTCGTGATGAGCGAAGAATCCATTGCGGTTATAACTGGCCAAGCATGTGGTGTCCTAGCAATGCGTATTGAATAAATCTTCGTTATCTCAAAATGTTATCTAGATCAGTGATATTGGGAGCAGCATATGCGCGAATGTGATCAACGATCGACCGTCCCGTTTCGCACGTGTTCATGGATTACGAAAAAGATATTTGTGGAATATTAAAGCAACAATTCCGTCTCAAAAGCGTCAATAAATAAATTGCTGCGACAATTAGTCGCTATCTGTCTCTATAATTCCGCTCGTTGAAAGGTTCCCTTACGACCTTCGCGAAACCCGGAGAGGCAGCATGTCTGAACAAAAGGAGCCGCGCAGACGGTTCTTGCGCCAGGTCTTGGCGATCGTCCCCGCATCAAGTCTGGCTACCGGTGCGGCCATCTCGCAAACCGGGTGTTCAATGCCTAACGACACCAAGTCCGTCGATAGTGGCAAGGAGCAGCACCCGCTGGCGAACACGTCGTACAAGCCGGCCTATTTCACCGCGGGTGAATACGCCTTTCTCAAAGCCGCGGTGGATCATCTGATTCCCTCCGATGAATACGGGGCAGGTGCGATCGAAGCGGATGTCCCGGTGTTTATCGACAAGCAAATGGAAACGCCTTACGGTCATGGTCAGCTTTGGTATATGCAAGGCCCGTTTCATCCGGATCAGCCGCCGGAGATGGGCTATCAATTGAATTTGACACCCCGTCAGATTTTTCGTTTAGGCATCGCGGAAGCGGATGCATACGCGAACAGCGTCGAAGGTCATGCATTCGCGCATCTGACAAAGGACCAGCAACTGCGGGTATTGAAAGATATCGAGGCAGGCAAGCCCCAATTCGACAAGGTACCTGCCAAGACATTCTTTGGGTTCCTATTGAAAACCACGAAAGAGGGCTATTTCGCCGATCCCATTTATGGTGGCAATAAAGATATGGGCGGCTGGAAGATGGTGGGATTCCCTGGAGCACGCGCCGACTTTCTGGACTGGATCGACAAGCCGAACGTGAGGTATCCGTATGGGCCGGTGTCAATTTCAGGAAGGAAGGGTTGAGATGGCGATTAAAAAAGACAAAGTAGATGTTGTGCTGATCGGCTTCGGGTGGACCGGCGCGATCATGGGTATGGAATTGACGGATACCGGCATGAATGTTCTGGCGCTGGAGCGCGGCGAATTTCGCGATACGCCCACCGACGCCGCTTACCCGAAGGTCATCGACGAACTGGCGTATTCCACTCGTGGCAAGCTGTTCCAACAACTGTCCGGCGAAACCTGTACGATTCGTCACAACATGCAGTTGACCGCAGTGCCTTACCGGCAACATGGTTCTTTCCTGCTGGGTAACGGCGTGGGGGGCGCGGGTTTCCACTGGAACGGCATGATGTATCGCAATCTGCCCGAAGAACTGGAGATGAAGACGCGTTACACCGAGCGTTATGGCAAGAAGTTTGTCCCAGATGACATGTTGTTACAGGATCACGGCGTTACTTATGCCGACCTGGAGCCGTATTACGACTTCTCTGAAAAACTGATGGCGGTGTCTGGCAAGGCCGGCAACATCGACGGCAAGAAGACGGGGGCTGATGGGGGCAATCCGCTGGAAGCCCCGCGCACCGACGAATTCCCGACCGCACCGCTGCAGAAGCAATATAGCGGCATGCTGTTCGAAAAAGCCGCTCGGGAAACAGGCTTCCACCCTTACATGGCACCTGCGGCCAATGCATCAGAGCCTTATACAAACCCATATGGGGTACGGATCGGACCGTGTAACTACTGCGGTTTTTGTGAGAACTACGGGTGCTATATGTACTCGAAGGCATCTCCCCAAACAACGATCATGCCGGTGCTGCTGAAGCGCAAGAATTTCGAATTACGCACCGAATCCCACGTCCTGAAAGTGAATCTCGATAATACGGGCAAGAAAGCCACTGGCGTGACGTATATCGATTCGCAAGGGCGCGAAGTCGAGCAGCCTGCCGATCTGGTGATCCTTACCGCATTCCAGACGCATAACGTGCGACTGATGTTGTTGTCCGGTATCGGCAAGCAATACGACCCGTTGACAGGAGACGGCACGGTCGGCCGCAATTTCGCCTATCAGATGAACGGCGGTATCAATGTCATGCTGCCGAAGGGTACAGCGCTGAACCGCTTCGCCGGGACGGGCGCGGGTGCCGTCGGCATGGACGACTTGAATGGCGACCAATTCGACCATGGGCCGTTGGGTTTCGTTGGTGGTGCCAGCATCCGTACCTTGAGCACCGGTGGCCGACCAATCGGTCAGGCACCAACAGTCCCGGGCACGCCGTCGTGGGGAAGCGATTGGAAAAAGGGTGTCCAAGATGCCTACCAGCGCTATATGACCATCGGTATCTCCGGCTCCGTGATGGCTTATAAGGACCGCTATTTGGATCTCGACCCTACCTACAAGGACAAGTACGGACTTCCGCTATTGCGTATGACGTTCGACTGGCATGACAACGAGTTCGCGATGCTTGGCCATATGGGCGACGAGATGGAAAAGGTTGCAAGGGCCATTCCGAACGATGGCGTCTATCGTGCGATTCGCAAGAAGGGCGCGCATTGGGATACCCGGGTCTACCAGAGCACACACTTGACCGGTGGTGCCATCATGGGCACGAACCCGATGGAAAGCGCTGTCAATCGCTACTGTCAGAGCTGGGACGTCTCGAACGTGTTCGTCACGGGTGCGTGCCTGTTCCCGCAAAACATGGGCTATAACCCTACCGGTCTGGTCACGGCGCTGGCGTATTGGTCGGCGAAGGCTATCCGAGAACAGTACCTGAAGAGCCCGGGTCCGCTGGTGCAAGCATAAGGGGTCGATGATGAAAAAAAATACCAAACGCGCCGCGGCACCGGTCCGTAGGATGCGCGCATCGGTCGTTCTGTCGTCATTGGTGCTCACGGCGATGATGGGATTGACCGGTGCCCCTGCCACAGTCCATGCCCAAACGGCGCAATCATCCCCGGACGGTGATCAGGCGCAACAGATCAAGCAGGGGGCGTATCTGGCGAGGGTCGGTGATTGTATTGCATGCCATACGGCCAAGGGCGGTAAGTCGTTTGCGGGAGGCCTGCCGATGGCGACACCCATCGGTACGATCTACTCGTCGAACATAACGCCGGACAAGATCAACGGCATCGGCACCTATACGCTCGAGGATTTCGATCGCGCCGTGCGACATGGCGTGGCGAAAAATGGTAATACGTTGTACCCGGCGATGCCTTATCCGTCGTACGCGAAGGTCAAGCCGGCCGATATCAAGGCGCTGTATGCCTACTTCATGAATGGTGTCGCACCGGTGGCGCAAGCCAACAAGGCACCGGATATTCCCTGGCCCATGTCAATGCGCTGGCCTTTGGCCGCCTGGCGCAAACTGTACGCGCCCGATGTCGTGACCGAGGACACGCCGATCCAAGACGCCGACCCGGTGGCACGTGGCCGTTACCTGGTCGAAGGGTTGGCACACTGCTCGGCGTGCCATACGCCACGCAAGGTAACCATGCAGGAATCCGCCTTGACTGATGACGGATCGATGTTCCTGTCAGGTGCGGTGATCGACGGCTACCTCGCGAAGAACCTGCGTGGTGATGTCAATGATGGCCTGGGGAAGTGGACCGAGGCCGATATCGTGTCATTCCTCAAGGGGGGGCGTAACGCCCATTCCGCGGCATTCGGCGGCATGGCTGAAGTGGTCGAGAACAGCACACAGTTCATGACCGACGATGATCTTGGTGCTATCGCAACGTATCTGAAGACGCTGAAGGCCGTGCATCCAGATCAGGTTCCCCTGGTCTATAACAACGCCACCGAGCAAATGTTCCATAACGGCCAGGCGAGCAGCAACGGCGCCATCCAGTTCTTGAACAACTGCGCGGCATGCCATCGAACGAATGGGCTGGGTTGGAAAGAAACGTTCCCGGCCTTGGCGCTTAGCACGACGGTCAACACCCAGGACCCGACGTCATTGATCCACATCGTGCTCGCCGGCGCTGAAATGCCGTGGACAACGTCCGCTCCGACGCATTACGCCATGCCGGCATTTGCGTCGCGTCTTGACGACCGCGATATCGCCGAGCTGCTGACCTTTGTTCGTTCCGGTTGGGGCAACGATGCGCCTGCTGTCACACCGGACATGGTCGCGAAGGTCCGCCAGACCCTGCCGGCGACGCCAACGGAAGCGGCGCAAAAACGGGTTTCTCCGGTGGCGAAACATTGATCAGCAAAACCAGAACGGCGACTTTCGGCGCCGTTCATGATCGATGTCGGAAAGGTTAATTCGTCTTACAAAAAACTTTCATGCAACAGCCAGTGCGACGCATCCTGTCCAGGGTGTGCCGTGCCAATCTTTAGCCACGCCGGGCACCGAGGGAGAAAGGATTGCTCCCCGATGCGAACTCGCAGGTCCATCATGTATCATAATGTCGACGGTCATGCGCGGGCCGTGCGCGCCCGCGCTATCGGCCAATGCAAGTTCATCAGGCGGCTCATATAAAGATTGAAATGGGAAAACAACTGCAGCGCGTGCAGAGCGGCGTGCCCGGCCTGGATACCATCCTGTGCGGGGGGGTGATCGCCGGATCGTCATACATTATTCAGGGCATGCCCGGGGCAGGTAAGACGATCCTGGCCAATCAAGTGGCGTTCGGTCAGGCGCGTGCAGGAAGTAAGATCCTCTACGTTACGCTGCTGGCGGAGTCGCACGACCGGTTGTTCCAGTCCTTGTCGACGCTCGATTTCTTCGATGCTTCGGTCATCGGCACGGAACTCGTCTACATCAGCTTGTTCCAGACACTGCGCGATGAAGGATTGTCAGCGTTGGTGGCCGTGCTGCGCAAGGAACTGTCTCGCCAGCAATGCTCGATGTTGGTCATGGATGGGCTGCTGAACGCACGCGATCGGGGCGACACCGATTTGGATGTCAAATCTTTCGTAGCCGAACTGCAAGGCCACGCGGCATTTACGCATTGCACGGTGCTGTTTTTGACTAGCGCACGAATCGATGACGCCAGCCCGGAACACACAATGGTTGATGGTGTGATCCAATTGCAGAGCGAGGAAGTAGGGTCGCGTACGATTCGTCAATTGAAGGTGACGAAATCGCGCGGCAGCGATGCGATCAACGGCATGCACCAATACAACATTGCCTCGAATGGGATATCCGTCTATCCCAGGCTCGAGGCGGTGCTGGCGCGACCGAGCAATCTGGAGTCTCCCGAGTCCTTGCGTGTTCCAAGCGGTATTACCGGTCTGGACCCGTTGATTGGTGGCGGTCTGCCAGCTTCCTCGGTCACATTGTTGCTGGGGCCGTCGGGAAGTGGCAAGACGACATGCTGCCTCAATTTCCTGACAGCGGCAACGCCCGAACATCCAGCGCTGTATTTCGGCTTCTATGAGACGCGTGCGCGTCTGACGCTCAAAGCCGCGGCGTTCGGAATTGATCTGGAGGCACTGATCGCATCGGGTGCGGTTTATATCATGTGGAATCCGCTGACTGAAAACCTTCTCGATGCGCTTGGCCATCAATTGCTTGAGGCGGTGCGGCAGTTTCGGGTTCATCGTGTGGCAATCGATGGTTTTGGTGGGTTTGAGCGGGCCGCCGGAAATGGGGGGCGTCTGCCGGAGTTCCTGTCAGCGCTCAGCAACGAATTGCGCGCTCTGCGTGTGACAACGGTGGCCACACTTGAATCACGCGTGGTATCCGGGGCGGGCTATGGTGCGGCCGCACCGGCCTTGTCGTCGGTGATGGACAATCTGTTACTGATTCGACAACGTGAAACGCCGCAAGGTATCGCGCGCGCCATGATTCCTGTAAAAGTGCGCGATAGCGTATTTGACTCATCTGCCCGTAAGCTTTTCTTCAATGATCGTGGCCTGTTCGTTGATGGCCTGCTCGATTTGCCTTTCCTCGAGGGGGAGCGGAACCACGAGACGCCATCCGGCGGCCTTGACAACGCTGGAACGTGATGGCCGACTCTCTCGCGTACCGTCCGCCCAAGGCCAAGCTCGTCATCGTCGACGATGAATCGTTGATTGTCGAGTCCCTGGCGTTCGTACTGGAGGACGAAGGTTATGAGGTGTACGCCGCATCGAACGGCAGGGCCGCGCTCGACCTGATCAAGGCCGTGTTGCCTGCGCTGGTGATTACCGATTTCATGATGCCGGTGATGTCGGGTCAGGAGCTTGCGGAAGCGCTGAAATCCGATCCCTTGTTCGCTACGATTCCCGTGATCCTCGCCAGCGCGGTGCAGAGCGATCAGGCGCGCAAAAGGCAGGATCTGTTTGACGCGGTGTTCGACAAGCCCTATCGCTTGCCGTTGCTGATCGATACCGTCGCGTCCTTGTTGCAACGGCAATCCTCACACGCCACGATAGACGGCCACGTGGTAAGCGCTATCAACGATGAGGCGGCAGGGTTGTTCCCCATAGGCCAACAGGCCATCCCGGCTTTTCAGTTTTCGTTTCTGTTTCAGGGACGGCATTACCGTGTATTAGTGACGGACGATTTTCTGAATCGTCATGCGGACGCACTGAGCGTGCTAGGTGGTCGCGATCATATACTGAGCAAATACCGAAAGACATTCGAGGCCATCGCGATCGGCAAGATTTTGCGCGGCGACGAAGAGCCGGTACGTGTTGTTGGCGATGATCTAGCACCGAAAAACGGTTCCGCGCGCTAGCCGCATGCCGGTTGAACTTGCGCTGCGTGATCGGAATCCGTGGGCATTGATCCACTGCGGAGTCATCCAGAATCGGTTGCGCAGCATGATCAGGCATGCCATGCATTTCATGTCCTATCCGGCTTACGAATGACCCGTGTCGGCGGCGTGAGCGGCGAATACAGGCCGGTGCGATCCGGATCGTCGATCTGGTGCGTGATGGATTCCCGCATCATCTCGGTAAATCGCCGGAGTTTCGCGGGGTAAAAACGCGCATAAGGATAAACCAGGTAGACCGGCAGCGGGGCCGCCTGCCATTGCGGCGCCAATTGCACCAGCGCGCCCACGGCAATGTCTTCCCCCACGACCCATGACGACGCGACACAGACACCCAGACCTTCCAGTGCCGCCGAGCGCACCGCATAAAGACTATCGGTTGTCATTCGCGGGCGAAACGTAATGTGCCTTGTCGCACCCGTCAGTGCATGCGTCAACGTCAGGTCTTTGCGATAGAATTGTAGCAACGACAGCCAGGGCAGGGCAGTCAACGCCTCCGGATCCTGCGGAATCGGGTGACCCGCCAGCACAGCTGGCGCGGCCACGATGATGCGTGGCACATGCGCCACCAGAATCGCCACCAGAGACGGGTCATGCAACTCGCCGATATGGATCGCGCAATCCACGCCTTCCGCGATGAAATCCGCGGCGCGGTCGTGCAGTAGCCATTCGATCTGCACGTGGGGATAGCGCTGCATGAAACGCGCGAGTCCTGGAATGAAGCGCTGCTGTCCGAATGCGTGCGGCGCGATGACACGCAGCAACCCGGCAGGTTCCGCATCCGCACCACGTACATCGGCTTCGAAGGTGGCCCAGTCCGCCAGCAATTGCTTTGCGCGGTCATAGCAGCGTTCGCCGTCATCGGTCAGCTTCATCGCATGGGTCGTACGCTGCAAAAGTCGCACGCCAAACGTTTTTTCCAGCCACTGCAGGCGTCGGCTCACCGTCGGTTGTGTCGTACCCAACTGCGCCGCGGCAGCCGACAGACTACCCGCCTCGACGATCCTGACGAAGGTCTGCATGATCTCGATTCGGTCGGTTGCGAGTATCGGCCGTGAGGTATGAATGTCGCGTTTGGTCATACGTCTAGCGTATAACAATTCTGCTTGCGAGGCCACTACGCAAATCACGAGAAGATTGCGACACTGCTTCCACTTCGTCGCAATCGACTTTTCGGTTTTTTTTAATCATGTCCCCCATTTCTGCTCGTTCCCATCCGACACCTTCGTCGATGTTGATCCTTTTTCTCGCGACAGGCGCCGGTCTTGCGGTCGCCGCGCTGTATTACAACCAGCCGATGCTCGGCATCCTCGGCGCCGATCTGCACGCCGACTCCCGCACGGTGGGACTCGTGCCGATGCTGACGCAGTTGGGTTATGCGCTGGGCCTTCTGCTGTTGGCGCCGTTGGGAGATCGCTATGATCGTCGCACGATCATTCTCTCGAAGGCGGTGGTATTGGCGC
This sequence comes from Robbsia andropogonis, assembly GCF_034047095.1. NCBI lineage: Bacteria > Pseudomonadati > Pseudomonadota > Betaproteobacteria > Burkholderiales > Burkholderiaceae > Robbsia > Robbsia andropogonis. Next base: position 1,004,040 of record NZ_CP139164.1, read on the forward strand.
TGGCGCTGGCTGGGGCTGCGATCGCCCCAGGCGTCCATGCCTTGTTATTCGCCAGTCTCGTCGTAGGCTTGTCCGCCACGCTGGCGCAGGACATCGTGCCGGCGTCCGCGGCACTAGCGCCGGAGGCACGGCGAGGGCGGGTCGTCGGCACGGTGATGACCGGCTTGTTGCTGGGTATCCTGTTGTCGCGCGTCGTCAGCGGCATCATGGCCGCGAATGTCGGCTGGCGCGCGATGTTCGTGGTGGCGGCGGTCAGCATCGCGTTATTCACCGTCATCGCCTGGCGGCAACTGCCGCGCCTCGCACCAACGACGCAGTTGGGGTACCTGAAACTGCTCGCATCGTTGGTCAGCCTCTGGCACCGTCATCCGGCGCTGCGTCGAGCAGCGTTGGCGCAGGGGGCATTGCAGGTCGCATTCAGCGCATTCTGGTCGACGATGGCGATCATGTTGCATGCCGCGCCGTTTGATATCGGCAGTGCCGGCGCGGGGGCATTCGGACTGGCGGGGGCTGCCGGCGCATTGGCCGCGCCCATCGCGGGCCGGATCGCGGATAGCCGAGGCGCACATTTTGGTACCCGCCTGGGAACGTTGATCGCGACGGTGTCATTTGCCGCGATGTTCTGTATGCCGTTGTTATCCGTGCACGGACAGTTGATCCTGCTTGCGCTCAGTGCGATTGGTTTCGATCTAGGCGTGCAGGCCACGCTGGTATCGCACCAAAGTATCGTCTACGGTCTCGAACCGGCCGCGCGGAGCCGGCTAAACGCGGTGTTGTTCGTGACGATGTTCCTGGGCATGGCGCTGGGAGCCGTGCTTGGCAGTAGTCTGCTGGCAGTGGGGGGCTGGCCGGCAGTCGTGGCGCTGTCTACCTTGGGCGCGGCACTCGCTTTCGTTATCCGGATGTGGCCGGCAACGGTTGAAGCAGTCTGCTAGGAAAGGCGCACGGCGCGACAAAATGCCTGCCACACGCTGAGATGAATCGACGACAGACCCGTTCCTGGAGCCGCGATCGTTACTGCGTGCGCCGCACCGTCTCAGGAAACGATGGGCAACATCGCCAGGGTATATCGATGCGTCAGACGGCGGTCCAGTACCGGATCGGTCAGTTCCAGCACGAAACTGTCTCCATCGGTCATCGCCGCCAATTCACCATGCACGGCAAGCGTGCCGCTATACATCGCCGTATGCGCCGGCAACGCGGGAGGGGGCGTTGCCATGCGTGCGCCTGCCGCCTGACCATACATCGACCACAACGACGGTGGCGGCAAGAGGCCCGCGACAGTGCCGGATTGATAATGCCGCCGCGTGCCGTCGGCCTTGATCAGCCACGACTGCATCTGCAGTTGATCCCAATGTGCGGCAACGTCCGCGTAGCGCCATGCGGTGCGCGATATCGGCTTGGCGCATACCTGCTTGGATACCGCCACGCCATACGCCTCGATCTCGCGATCGGTATGGTCGGAGCCAATGGCGACCAGGATGCCGGCCGGGGAATCCATCAAGACACATTCGATCTCCCCGCCGGAACGCGCCCCCAACATCTGTACAACAGGCGACTGCGTCAGCAGCGTGTCGGCAACGCGATAGAAGCAGGGCGTGGACGACGGCGGCGCCACGCCGATGGCGGTGAGTTCATCGATATGCGCCTGGATCGCGACGGGGTCTCGACCAGCCCATCCGGCGATCACGAGATGATCGACTTGAACCGGTATCGGCGTGCCCCCCGTGCTCGCCGTGCCGGCGGCATGCACTTCGAACGTTAACGTGCTCATTGCAATTCCTTACTGTTCCAGGGGCTTACGGGCGGTCTCACGGGCACAGAGGAGTGCGATGATCGTGATGGCCAAGGCCGCGGTGACATAGAGGGACACCGCCACGGTCGACTGGTAATGCTTGTACAGACTGATGATGATCAGCGGCGCAAATCCGCCCCCGACGATACCGGACAAGGTATAGGTCAAGGATGAGCCGGCGTACCGGACGCGGGTGGGAAACTGCTCGGTCACGAACGATGCCTGCGGACCATACATCACCGCATGCAGTGTCAGCCCGCCGACGACAGCGAGTGCGATCAGCGCCGGGTGCGCGCTATCCAGTAGCACGAAGAAGCCATACGCCCAGATCACCGCACCAATCGCCCCGCACAGATACACCGGCTTGCGGCCGAATCGATCCGACAACGCACCAAAGAAGGGGACGACGGCGGCGTTGACGGCGGTACCGAGTAAAACAGCCGTCAAGGCAACGCTACGGGGCAGCTTCAGAACCGTGGTGACATATGTCAGGGTGAAGACAACCATCAACGCGTACAGGACATCCGAACCGACGCGCGCCGCACCGGCCACCAGCAGGCGTCGCCAGTAATGGGAGAGCACCTCGGCGACCGGGACCTTCACGACTTCATGGGCCTGTGTCAGCTTTTCGAATGCAGGTGTCTCGGACACCCCGCGACGAATCCAGAAGCCGAATCCAACCAGCAGCAGGCTGGTCAGAAAGGGCACACGCCAGCCCCAGGCGAGGAAATCATCCGATGATACGGACAGATTCAACAGCGCGATCAGTCCGGTGCCGAGCAGCGTCCCGAACGACGGGCCCATCTGTGTCCACGATGCGTTCAAGCCACGTTTCTTTTGGTCCCCATGCTCTACCGCAAGGAGTACCGCGCCTGCCCACTCTCCACCGAGGGCAATGCCTTGAACGAACCGCAATGCGACAAGCAGGATCGGGCTGGCAATGCCGATGGACGCATACGTCGGCAGCGCGCCCATCAATGCCGTGCACACGCCCATCAAGATCAATGTCAGCATCAGCACCGCGCGTCGGCCAATCTTGTCACCCAGATTACCGAAGAAAAAACCGCCCAGCGGACGCGAGACATAGCCCACGGCGTAGGTTGAAAACGCCAGAATCGTGCCGGCGAGCGGATCGACGGACGGGAAAAAGAGCTTGTTGAACACCAATGCCGACAAGGTGTTGTAAATGGTGAAGTCGTACCATTCAAGCGAGGTGCCGATCATGCTGGCGCCTGCAAGGCGGCCACGCCCAACGCGCGGCGCGGCGTGCGCCGGGCGGGCCGCGGCAGTAGTATCGGGCGGCAGGGCTGTATTCATCGGGTTCTCCAGTTTCCGCAGGATGCAAATGGGTGCAAACGCCAGTGTTACGGCGGACCCGGATACGGTCCAACTAGAAAAAAAATTCGGAACAAAAAGATTTGCTTATTGCCAAACCATGGAAGCGCGATTCCTTACCAACACGGGCGGCGTCGGTCAATGCGCATAGTGGCTGGCGATTTCACGACTCAGCTCGGCGATGCGCTCGGCAATTGGATGGCTTCGGGTGCGATAGGCCGCAAGTAACGGTAGCGGTGGAAACGGGGCATCGACGTCGAGCACCACCAACATGCCGTCACGCAACTCACGCTGGATGATCGCTGGCGGCAGCGCGGCGACGCCGAAACCATCGGCCACGAGCCGGATCATCGCCGCAACGGAGGTAATGCAATTGATTCGCGCCGGACGTTCGACCGCGCTTGCGAATAACTGCTCGATGGCGGCGTGCGGCCCGGAATGACGCGAGAAACTGACGATAGGATAGGCGGCGAGGTCGGCCAGCGTCAATGTCCGGGAGGGAAAGGCAAGCGCCGGGCTGGCAACCCATCGAACCGGAAATTCCAGTAAGGGCAAGCTGGTGAATTCCGGCGGCGGCAGGCGATCGGTCTGGAGGATCAGGTCGACCGCATCGGCATGCAGCAAGCGTGCGAGATGGATGGTCGTGTCGCTAGTGACTTCTATTTCAAGGCGTGGATAGCGGCTCCGAATCGCGGACATCAGCGCCGGGAAAAAACTGTGGACGATCGATTCGATCACGCCGATGCGCAGTAGCCCCGCGCCTTCGTCTGCGTTGTCCGCTTCGCGACGCATCTCATCGTGGAGTCGGACGATCCGCTCCGCATACGCCAGCATGCGCCGGCCTGCGGGCGTCAGGTTCGCCGCCCGGGAGTTTCGATCGAACAGGCGCACATCGAAATTCTCTTCGAGTGCGGCAATACGGCTTGATATCGCGGCCTGGGTGGTGTGCAACTTCTCCGCGGTCGCGCGGAAATTCTGCAGCTTTGCGAGCCAGACGAAGGTTTCCAGGAAACGAATATTCATGCGGGATGGGTAAGGTCGGCCAGGCAGTTGGCGTAGGTGCCACAACGTGAACAAGCAGTGTGATTGGCGTGGGCCGGTACCGGTGGAGGGTGGTCAGGACGACATCATAGTGCGCCTTAATAAGGCGCACCCGATTTCGAGGCCGGTCATGCTGTCGCACGGCGATGGCCGTCCAAAGATAGCGGATCGATCTGTGGACGACTGGATTGCCGCTGAGCCGCGATGGATCGGTCACTACGCGAATCACGCACTGCCCCCGACCGTAAAGAGTCAAAAATCATATTTGATTGATTCAATCAAAATGAGGTCGGTCGGCATGTTGGTTGGGACTAAATTTGATTGATTTATGCGTATCCAGGGTTTTTACTGATCCTTTCGTTCTTGCTAACTGTTTAGAATGATTGAACCGAGCAAATTGATGCTCTATTTTGATCGATCCACACAGTGACTGCCACCTCGCCACGGCCACGCAGGCAGGCCACCCGGTGCTGACAGGAGAACAATATGCAGCGCTTTTCCCCCGCATCGCCGCTTCATACCGCAGCATCCGACCTTGGTGGCGGCGGCGCGGCTATCTCGGCCAAGCAGCCCTTCATGCCTCGCGGTATCGTGCCCGCGCTGATTACACCGATGACGGCGACGGAAGACGTCGATGAAGAGGCCCTGCGGCTGCTCGTGGAGCGCTTGATCGAGAAAGGGGTGCACGCCATCTTCGTGCTGGGCACCAATGGGGAATTCATATCGCTGAACGAGCGCGAGAAGTTGCGCATTGCCACAATTGCCGTAGAGCAAGCGCGTGGGCGTGTTCCGGTGATCGCGGGCACCGGTGCCTACGCCACCCGCGAGGTCATTGCGTTGACGCAGCAGATGCAGGACGTCGGCGTGGATGCGGCGTCGGTCATAACGCCGTATTTCAACGGCGCATCCCAGTCAGAATTGGTTGCTCATTATACGAAGATCGCGCGATCCACTTCGTTGCCGTTGATGCTTTATACGATCCCGGCCAAGACGGGCGTGCAGTTATCGATCGATTCTGTGCGCCGCCTGTCGGAGTTGCCGACGATCCGCGGGATCAAGGATAGTGGCGGCGATTTCGATCGCTTGCTGCAATTAATCGGTTTGCGCCGCGACGACTTCGCCGTGCTGACCGGCACCGATTCGATGATTCTATGGACGTTGATCGCCGGTGGCGATGGGGCAGTGGCCGCGACGACGAACGCCGTGCCGGATGTGGTCATGGCGATCTGGCAGCAATTCCAGGCCGGCAATATTCCGGCGGCGCGGCGCGCGCAAGAAGCGCTACGGCCGCTGCGCGACGCGTTTGGCTGGGCAACGATGCCGGTCGTGTTGAAGACCGCCGCGGGTCTGCTCGGCATGCCATCCGGTCCTGCCCGTGCTCCCGCATTGCCGCTCGATCCACAGACGCGTGAAAAGCTCGCCATTGCCCTGGAGGTCTACCGCGACTGGAGGGTCGAGGCAACTGCGCCATTGCACAAGGGAGGCGTCGCATGAGCCAGACCATGCCATCGCAAGCCGCAAACGCCGTCATCCGTCACGTCGTCACCGCACCGCATCTGGTGCATGGTTGCGGCAGTCTTGACAAGTTGCTCGATTATCTGCCGTTGCTGAATCGCCCAATCCGTTGCATCACGGTGATTACGCAGCCCTCGATGGATCGCCTAGGTGTGACGGAGCGTGTCGTATCGATGCTGCAAGGCGCCGATATCCAGACGACTGTCGTTCGCGGCGTGATGCCGGAGCCGACGATCGACAATATCGAAGCCGTGTTCCAGGAGGACATCGCACCGGCGCGACCGGACGCGATTCTGGCCGTGGGCGGCGGCAGCGTGCTCGACGCGGCCAAGCTATTTGCCGTGCGCCTGACGAATGGGCAGGTTGGCGAGACCACGCCATTGCGGGACTGGCTGGGTATCGACAAGATTGCCGTTCCGGGCGTGCCGCTGATTGCGGTACCGACGACCGCGGGCACTGGCTCCGAAGTCACGCCGAATGCGATCGTGACGTTGCCCGATGAAGCACTGAAAGTCGGCATCGTTAGCCGGCACCTGATGCCGTACCTGGTCCTGCTGGACGCAACGCTGACCGTCAGCGTCCCGAAAGCGATCACGGCCGCTACCGGCATGGATGCGTTCGTGCATGCACTGGAATCGTTTATCTCGACAAAGGCGAACCCGGTCAGCGATATGTACGCGATGGCGTCAATGCGATTGATTGGCGCGAACCTGGTACAAGCCTACGAGGACGGCTGCAACCTCGCCGCGCGCGAAGCAATGCTGCTTGGCTCGACGTACGGTGGCATGGCACTGACGGCTGCCGGTACAGCAGCGGTACACGCATTGGCCTATCCGCTGGGTGGCATGTTCGACGTGACGCATGGCGTGGCGAACGCGATGCTGCTGCCGCATGTGATGGCGTTCAACCTGGATGCGATCGAACCGCGTCTCGCGGAGGTCGCACGTGCGCTGACGTTGTCCGCGACATCGGACAGCGATACAGACGCGGCACGAAAGTTGATGGAGCAGATCGTGTCGTGGACCGCCGCGTTACAGATTCCCCAGGACCTTACCGCCTATGGCGTACGCGACGAGCATGTTGACGCGCTGGCGGTGGCCGCTTCGAAAGTGACGCGGCTGCTTGGTAACAATCCGAAGACATTGACGCTCGATGATATGCGGGCGATCTATCGCCGCCTGCTGCCATGATTGCCTTGTTCGATGCGGTGCAACCCGCCGATCCAGACCGTGCGCATCGCATGCCGAAAGAAATCGGATTGGTGCAATCCACATCGTTACTGATCCTCGCCGACGACCTCTCCGGCGCTGCTGACTGTGCCGCCACGGCGGTGCGATATGGCGCTCACGCGCAGGTGGTATTGGCGTCGCCTGCCGCGCCACCGGCATTGTCACGGCCATCTGGCGATACCGGGGCAGCGCCGCGTACCGTGCCCCACGTGCTGGCGATCGATCTGGATTCGCGTCGGATGACCCCATCCGAGGCCGCACGGATACATCGCGACGCAGTCATGCGAGGCAATAGCGGCGTCGGCGCGTGCGCATCCGACAATGCAGGTGCACCGGGAATTTTCAAGAAAGTTGACTCGACATTGCGAGGACATCTCGCCGCCGAGGTTGCCGCACTCGCGCCGCTACTCGGTCTGGCAATTGTCGCGCCGGCGCTGCCGGAAGCCGGTCGCACCACGGAAGGCGGCCGTCAACTGCTGCACGGCATCCCGGTCGAGGACACCGAGGTATGGCGTAACGAGCGTTTGTCGGGTACCGGCGATCTGGTTGTGATGCTGAGCGCCACGGGCTTGCGCGTGCGGCATCAGCCGGTTTCCTCGTCTCGAGCGAATGCGCGCGATGCATGGCGGCATGCGGTTCACGCAGCACGTGTCGACGGCATGCACGCCCTGGTGTGCGACGCGGTCTCTTTGGATGATCTCGATGCCATCGCAGACGCCACGGCTTCGATGCGCGATGTCTTCTGGGTGGGCTCCGCAGGTCTGGCGCGATCCCTGACGCGGGCTTTTGGCGGGGCAGGGGTGTTCAGCAGGGTAGTCGGAAAGGCAGCAGACGCGGATGCATCGATCAGCGCTGATACCGCCCGCGCGACGGCACGTACGAGGCAGGGCGCATTGTTCGTCGTCGGCAGCATGTCTAGCGTGTCACATGGACAAATCGCCGCCTTGCAGGAAACGGCCGGTGCCGGATTGGTTCATGTCGCAATCGAGGTGTCCGCGTTGTTGGATACCGCGCAAACGGACGATGCGGCGTCATTGCGTCGTTCCGTCCTGGCGCGCGTGTCGGATACGCTATGCGCCGGCCACGACGTGGTGGTGTCGCTCGCACAGCAAGACCGGTCACGCGTTGGCGACGGATATCGGCTGGCGCAGGCGTTTGGCGCATGGCTGGCGCCAATCGTGACCGACGCGTCCGCGATATTCGCGACCGGGGGGGAAACTGCTCGCGCGTTGCTGTGGGCGGCAGGCATCACCGCATTTACATTGGAGCAGGAAATTGCGCCTGGCGTGCCGGTTTCCTGGACCACCACCACGACCCGTGATCCGTGCACGTCGCGGCGTTTGCCCATTGTCACGAAGGCCGGCGCCTTTGGTGATCAAGGAACGCTGGTGCGGGTCTGGCGTCATCTGAAAAAGAACAGGCAGGATTCTTGAAGCAAAAAACGCATCGCGTCGGGAATGACCATCGACTGGCATTTTCATCCCGCACGGCATCGTGCCCTGCGGTGAACAACAAGCAATAAACGCGCATAGAGGAGTGACCGTCATGACCTACCGTCCGGTGATTGGTATCACGATGGGGGATGCGGCAGGCGTCGGCCCCGAGATCATCATGAAAAGCCTCGCGCACGCGAGCGTCTACGAACAATGCCGCCCGTTAGTGATCGGCGATGCGGGACGTCTGCGTGACGCCGCCCGCCTTACTGGCGTCACGCTGGACGTGCGCACCATTTCACGTCCAGCCGAGGCGCGGTTCACGCAAGGGGTGGTCGATTGCATCGACCTCGGCCTGATTCCGGCGGACCTGCCATACGGCACGTTGTCGTCCGTCGCGGGCGACGCGGCTTATCAATTCATCGCGAAAACCGTCGAGCTCACCTCGGCCGGTGAACTCGATGCGATCTGTACCGCGCCCTTGAACAAGGAAGCACTGCATGCGGGCGGCCACATTTTCCCAGGCCACACGGAAATGCTCGCGCATCTGACCGGTATCGACGAAGTGTCGATGATGCTGGTTGCACCAAAGCTCCGCGTCATTCACGTAACCACGCATATCGGCCTGCTCGACGCGATTCGCAAGATCGAACCGGGCCTCGTGCAACGCACCATCGAACGCGGACATCAGACGCTGGTCCGTGCCGGGATCGCCAACCCGCGCATTGGTGTCTGCGGCATCAATCCCCATGCGGGTGAGAACGGATTGTTCGGCTATGGCGAGGAAGAAGAGAAGATCATCCCGGCAGTTCAGGTGGTGCGCTCGCGTGGATGGCACGTGGAAGGTCCGTTGCCCGCTGACACCCTGTTTTTTCGCGCCGGTCGCGGGGACTTCGACCTGGTTGTCGCCATGTATCACGATCAAGGCCATGGCCCGGTCAAGGTGATGGGTCTCGAAGCAGGCGTCAATGTGACCGTCGGCTTGCCGGTGATTAGAACGTCGGTGGACCATGGTACGGCTTTCGACATCGCCGGTTCCGGCGTGGCTGACGAAGGCAGCATGCTGGAGGCGTTAAGGCAGGCGCAGGAACTCGCCACGCGACGCTCGGCGGAGAAAATGACGGAGCAGGGACAGCCGCGGTTGAACGCGTTGTCCTCATAAGCCGGCAATAAAAAAATAAACGTGATCCGGTAACGCCGATCTCGGCCCGCCGGGCGATCTGAATCCGTGAGCCACCACCACGAGGCGTGCCACGGTATCGCACAAGGAGACAGGAATGGACACGTCGAACCTGGGTACCACCACGCTGATCATCGGCATGGTGGCCGTTTATATCGTTATCACGAGTATCGTCAGCGTGCGATTGCGTAGCCGCAATGCGTCACAATTCATGGTGGCGGGCCGCTCGATGCCGGTGCTGCTGGTGGCCTTCCTGATGATGTCCGAGTTTATCGGCGCCAAATCAACGGTGGGTACCTCGCAGGAAGCGTTTAACGTGGGCATTGCCGCATCGTGGTCGACGATTGCCGCATCCATCGGATTCCTGCTCTTCGGGCTGTTCATGGCCCGCCGGTTCTACAACTCCGGCGAATTCACGATCTCCGGGTTCATCGCCAATAAATACGGCCGCACGGCCAAGACGATCGTCTCGGCAATCATGATCTATGCGCTATTCCTTGTGAACGTCGGAAACTATGTCAGCGGCGCGGCGGCGATATCCACCGTACTGAAGACAAATCTGGCCACCGCCGCAATCATCACGGCCATCGTGAGTACGATTTACTTCGCATGGGGCGGCCTAAAAAGCGTCGCTTACATGACCGTTGTTCATAGCGCGTTCAAGCTGCTGGGTATTTCGATCCTCGTGGTCGTGGCATGGAGGATGACCGGCGGCATCGCACCGATGCGCGCGGCCATGCCCGAGCACTACTTCACCTGGCAAGGTTCACTGAAGGTCGGTACGATCGGTGCCTGGGTCATTGGTACCGCCGGTGCCATTTTCTCGACACAGTTCATCCTCCAAGCAATTTCTGCGACACGCACTGCCTCCGCCGCACGGGCGTCGGCATTGTGGTGCGCGTTGCTGTGTATTCCGATCGCGCTGTCGCTCGGTTTTCTCGGCGTTGCTGCAAAGTTCTTGTTCCCAGGGATCAAGAGCCTGTACGCACTGCCGACTTTCCTCGAGCATATGTCGCCGATCATGGCGGCCGTCGTCACCACGTCGCTGGTGGCATCGAACTTCGTGAGTGTCAGCACTGTCGCGCTGTCGATCTCGTCGTTGGTCGTCAAGGATTTCTACGTACCGCGCTACAACCCAACGCCGGAACGGGAATTTCAGATGTCGCGCTGGATCTCGGTGGTCGTCGGCATTATCCCGCTGGTGTTCGTGCTGTTCGTCCCGCAAATCCTGGCACTGTCATTCTTCACGCGCGCATTGCGCTTGACGGTTTCGGTCGTGGCATTGATCGGTATTTATTTGCCGTTTTATAACAGCGCGCGCGGTGCCTGCCTCGGCATGATCACGGCGACCATCGCCACCACGGTCTGGTACCTGCTGGGCAATCCATTCGGCATCGATAACATGTATATCGCCCTGGCCGTCCCGGCAGTCGTGATCGTCGTCGAACGCTTGCTGTTCCCGTCGAGCAGCAAGTCCGCCAACGCGAACATGTCCGACAATACCGCGGGAGCCTCGCGGTTGGCACGCCATGACGCGCACTGAACAACTGAAGGAGCCGCAAATGGGAGTTGCATTGTCCAATACCGACGCACGCGCGATCGACGCCACGGATGCCGATGTCCGACCACTGACTGGTGCGCCGCGTTGGGACGGCACCGAACTGGCGACGCATTTCGCAGACTCGGGTCGTATCGAAGCATTCCTACCTAGCGCCTGCGTCCAGAATCACGCCGCAAATCTCCACCGGCTGGCGAATGGTGATCTGCTCTGTGTGTGGTTTGGCGGAACCCAGGAGGGTATTCCCGACGTGTCGATCTACGCATCGCGACTGGCGGCAGGTACGACACGATGGAGCGAGGCCGTCAAGCTATCGGACGATCCGACCCGATCAGAGCAGAACCCGGTGCTGTTCACGGCCCCGGGCGGTGCGTTATGGCTGTTGTACACCGCGCAGAAGTCCGGTAACCAGAACACCTCGATTGTTCGGCGACGTATCTCCCGTGATCATGGCACGACGTGGGGCCCGATCGAGACCCTGTTCGAGCGGGCAGGCACCTTCGTGCGGCAGCCGCTGTTGGTGTTGGCCGATGGCAGTTGGCTTTGCCCCGTTTTCTTCTGCCGCAGCGCACCGGGTGAGCGTTGGAGCGGCAATGACGATATCAGCGCGGTCATGGTGTCGCGTGATGGCGGTGTGAGTTGGAGCACCCATGAGGTACCAGATAGTACCGGTTGCGTACATATGAACGTGCAACAATTAGCCGACGGTACGCTACTGGCCCTGTATCGCAGCCGCTGGGCGGACACGATCTACGCAAGCCGCTCGACGAATGGTCGCGACTGGAGCGCCCCGGAACCGACGACTTTGCCCAACAACAACGCGTCCGTGCAGTTCGTCGTGTTACGCAACGGTCATCTGGCGCTTGTCTACAATCACAGTGACGCATCAAATGCGACCGGCCGGCGAAAGTCACTGTATGACGACATCGAGGACACCGAAGAGGACCCGAACGCGCCATTGCGCGATCAATCCGCTTCCACCCGCGGCACGGCATTTTGGGGCGCACCCCGCGCGCCGATGTCGCTCGCGATTTCGACGGATAATGGCAAGACGTGGCGGACCCGCCATCTCGAACTCGGTGACGGATTCTGCTTGACCAACGACTCGAAAGGCCAGCGCAACCGCGAATACTCATACCCCTCCATCATCGAGGCGCCGGATGGTTCCCTCGATATCGCTTATACGTTCTTCCGCCAACGGATCAAGTACGTCAATGTTTCAGAGGCGTGGATCGGTGGCTGACGGTGATGTCGCGGTACCATGGCGCTGGAGGGCGCGGACGTGTGCAATAAGCATGCAGAGACAGCGGGGAAGCTTGCCGATGGTATGAGAGGGGAGGCGTAGACAGGCAGATGAAAGTGGCAAAGCGCCGTGAGGCGATGTTGGAAGCGGTCCTTGGCGGGATGACCGATGTCGGCACCTTATGTGCTCATTTCGGGATGTCGGAGGCCACGGTACGCCGCGATCTTCGCGCGTTGGCCGATGATCGGCTGATACTGCGCACCTATGGCGGCGCTGCAGTCGTGGAAACACACGAGCCGGAAGCGACGCTGGCCGAGCGCGTGGACAGCGGGCGCGACCAGAAGGATTGGATCGGTCGCGCCGCCGCACGACATGTCAGCGCCGGGGACACGGTTTTTCTCGATGGCGGCACGACAACGGCAGCGCTCGCGCGACATCTCGCCGGGCATGCCGACTTGCACGTTGTCACCAACAATTTGCTGGTGGTATCGGCGCTTGCGGCGACGGATTGCAGGTTGACGCTGATTGGCGGCGATATTCGTCCATCGAGCATGAGTACCCTCGGGCCGTTGGCGCAACTGGCGCTCAGCAGGATCACTGTCGACAAGGCGTTCCTGGGTGCCGATGGCGTGGTTGCGCAACGCGGTCTTTGCGAAGCCAGTGCGGAACAGGCCTATTTAAAGGAGTGTGTCACTCGGCAGGCGGCACACGTTTTTGTGCTCGTGACCGCCGACAAGCTCGGCCGGGCCAGCCAGCAACACTGGACGCCGATGGAGCGTCAATGGACACTGCTGACTGATGCCGGAGCAACGACAACGGCGCTGTCGATGTTTAACCGCGTACCCGGCGTGGCCATCGAGGTGGCCGCCCGGGAGAGTCGTATCGCAACACCGCCCCAGATCGTGCAGTGATCAGCATGCTTTCCCCTTTTCTTTTGGAACGCACCCCGTGACTTCCAATATTCGACATGCGGCAACGACCGTCGCCAGCGCGGTACCGGGTGCATTGTCCCAGGTTACTGGCGCTCCGGACGCGGGTGATGCACACGCACCGGAAGACCGCGGAACCTCCGATAGGCAGCATGCGGTGGTGAGTGGCGTATCGTCCGGAATCGGCCTGGCAATCGCGCAGCGGTTGCTGAACGACGGTTGGCGTGTCACTGGTCTGTGCCGCTCCAAACACATCGCGGCATTAGCCGACCATGAGGCAGCGGGCCGTCTTTCCATCGTGCCGGTCGATCTGGGCAATCCACTACAGCGCCGTGAAGTGGCGGCAACGCTGGCGCCTGCCGACGCTTTAGTGCATGCGGCCGGCCTGATGCGCACCGCACCGGCTGGCGAACTCGATCCCGCCGCGTTGGCCTCGATGTGGGAAGTGCATGTCGCCGCTGCCGCGGATCTGGCCGATGCGCTGCTGCCACGGATGATACCCGGCGGTCGCGTGGTATTGATCGGCAGCCGAACCGCGAATGGCGCGGCCGGACGCAGCCAATATGCGGCGACCAAGGCAGCGTTGGTGGGAATGGCTCGGTCCTGGGCTGGCGAGGCGATAACGCGTGGTATCACCGTCAACGTGGTTGCGCCTGGTGCAACCGATACGCCCTTTCTGAATGGCGCAGGGCGCTCCGGGACCCCACCCAGGATGCCGCCACTCGGCCGCTTTGTGCATCCCGACGAAGTGGCCGCGCTCACCGCGTTCCTGCTGGGTGATGCAGCTGCGGCGATTACAGGACAACAAATCGTCATGTGCGGTGGCGCATCCTTGTAAAACCCACGCGTGTCAGCCCAATGTGAACCACATACAGCGAAGCGCCAAAACGACCAACAGGCTGGTAGTCTTCCAGCCGGACTCGCCATTGGTCTTCGTCGACGAGCCCCTCCCTTGCATGCAGGCATTGCACCTCGCCGATGAAAATAAGGCGGCTGGCGGTTTCGAGTGTTTGCCATAGTTTGCATTCGAATGCCACCGGTGCCTCGATAATGCGTGGCGTGCGAATGGTCGTGGACGGCGCAGACGTCAACCCGGCGTGCTCCAGTTCGCTTTGCTCCGCGGGAAGTCGATCTTCGCAACGATGCATCTTTTCCGCGATGGCCTCGTCGCTGATATGCACGACAAACTCTTTCTCCCGTGTGATATTGACGGCGGTGTCCTTGAGCGCGCCCGTGTCATGGGCATTGACGCTGATCATCAATATCGGCGGATCTTCACCGAGCATATTGAACATGGAGAACGGTGCCGCGTTGATCACGCCGTGTTCGCCAAGTGTGGTGACCAATGCGATTGGCCTTGGAACGATCAGGCTTGCCATCAGTTTATAGCGTTGATGGCTGGTCAATGCATCGAACGGAATCAGCGTTGTCATGAAGGAAAGCATCCAAGAAAAGAATGAGGTCAGACGATGCCAAGCATCTGCGCCAGCGTTTTTTCGCCCTGGCGACGACGCATGTCAATACGTTGCTCGATGTCCGTCAAATGCGCTGCCATCAAGGTGATTGCGCCTGCGCTATCCTTGTCGGCCAGGCACGCCACGATTGCGGCGTGCTCGTCGTGTTCGCAAGGTGCATTGCCGGGGGCTTCGTAGAGACCCACGATCAACGAGCAACGGGAAACGAGTTCCTTCAGGTAACGTAACAGAATGGGGTTGCCTGCCAACGCTGCGACCTGCAGGTGGAAGTCGCTGGCCAACCGTGCCCAGGCCGGTTGATCGAATCGGTGAACGGCTTCATGCTCACGGGCCAGTTGACGGCGCAGCAGCGTTACATCCTTCGGCGTGGCGCGCGCGACGGCGAGTTCCACCAGCACGCCCTCGATCGCCCGACGTGCTTCAAAAATTTGCCGTGTTTCCGCCGGAGTGGGTTCGCTGATGGAGGCGCCCTTATTCGGTCGGATCGTTACGATGCCTTCATGGGCAAGCCGTTCGAGAACCCGACGCACCACCGCCCGCCCTACGCCGAACAGATCGCAGAGTTCCGGCTCCGGCAGCTTCGTTCCAGGGAGTAGACGATGATGCATGACACCATCGTAGATCGCCTGATAGATGACGCGATCGGTACCCGCCTCGACATTATCGATTGATTCCGTCCCGGTGGCGGCGATTTTCGAGTCGACGTTCGATGCGTCGTTGTCATCGAGCCCCCGCTTGACCGATTTTTTGGTCGGCACCGCCCGAGAAACCGCGGCGGCCGTGATGCGACGTTGCGCGCTTACGCGTTCCTTCATTTCCCGTCCATATGCTGTGCGATGGCGCCCGGCGTCGTAAGCCAGACATCGCCGTCGTCCCGTGCCGCGGCGATGTGCCGTAATGCCCGCCGTAAATGTCTCAACCGATAAGGCTGTCCAACAAGATAGGGATGCAACGCGATGCCCATCACGAGGGCTTGCGGCTGCACCGCACCCGCGCTCGCCTGAGCGGTCGACTCGTCGACGATCGTCGCGCCGCCATGCGCTTGGCGTCGTCGCGGGCGAGCCAACTGCTCCCGCATTTCATTGAACTGATCGATAATCATGTCAGCGAAATCCCGGCCATCCATCTTGCGACCAACGATCATCGGAATATCGTTCAATTCCTGCGGATACGGAATCGACCATAGCGGACCATGCGTCGTACGCATCTGCGTGGGACGATCGTCGTGGCACCAATTCAACGTGTACGTATAGCCCGTTTCGCGAAGCAGATCAGGCGTGTCGTGGGTTTCCGATATCCATGGGGACAGCCATCCCGTTGGCGTGGTGCCGCTCTCGGCCGTGATACGCGCACGACAATGTGCAAGCAACGCGCGTTCTCCGGCGCGATCCAAGTCGCTTTGGCGTGTCGCATTCGTATGCCCGTGGCCGATCAATTCATCCCCACGAGCGGCAAAAGCGGCAATCAATTCGGGGCAGTGATCATACAGCGCCGTGTTCAGCAACACGCCTGCTGGAAAAGACACATCATCAAACAAATCCAGGCAACGCCACGCGCCGACCCGGTTGCCATATTCGCGCCAGCTGTAATTCAATACATCGGGTTCCGGCGAAACGGGGCCGAGTGCGGCCCCCATGCCGCCGCCAAACGCAAAGTGTTCGATATTGAAACCGAGATACACCGCCAGTGAACGCCCCTCGGGCCATTGAAGGGGCGGGCCGTCGTCTATGCCACGGTAGGCAAATCGATTGTGCGATGCCAGTGGTGTGGTCCATCCGGCGATCAATGCATCATCGCTGGTTGCAGGCGCACCGTCGGCAAAGGAGGGCGAAACGGAAGTCATGATGTAAGGAAATCCAGAAAAAGAAGGATACGGTCGGACCGGTGCCTGTGCACGACGCCCCATCCATGCGCATCACTGCACCACGATCGTGCCGATATCTCATAAAACGCCCGCATACATCGCATCATTTCAATCGTCAGCAATTTACATGCGAGATCGTCGACGATTGAAAATGCAGTCGCACAATCCTCGTGAATACAAGGCTTTACCGCAAGTATTTGCGGTAAAAGAGGGAGCAACGGCAACGGTGGCATATGTCTTGCGTTTGCTGGCCGACATTCCATGATGCCTGCACCGGCACCTCCATGCCGACGCTTTTTGGGGAGCGATCGATGCAACACGCCGCACCGGCCGATATCGAATTGGTCAGCGTCACGAAGCAATATGGCGACGCCGTTGCCGTCAAGGCCATCGACCTGCGTATCCCCGGCGGCCAGTACTGCTGTCTGCTGGGGCCTTCGGGCTGCGGAAAAACATCGACGTTACGCATGATCGCCGGACACGAGGCAGTCAGCGATGGCGACATCCTGATCGGTAATCGCAACGTCACCGACGCCCCGCCTACCGCCCGCGGCACCGCGATGGTGTTCCAGAGCTACGCGCTGTTTCCCCATCTTGATGCATTGGACAACGTGGCGTTCAGCCTTCGCATGCGCGGTGTGGAGAAAGCCGCACGCCGTAAGCGCGCGGCCGAGCTGCTGGATCTGGTCTCGATGAGCCCGTATGCGCACCGGCTGCCGGCGCAGTTATCGGGCGGCCAGCAGCAGCGGGTCGCACTGGCGCGGGCCCTGCTCAACCAGCCACGCGTACTTTTGTTGGACGAACCGCTATCCGCGCTGGATCCATTCCTGCGCGTGCAGATGCGAGCCGAACTGAAGCGTTGGCAGAAAGAATTGGGGATCACGTTCGTACACGTAACGCACTCCCAGGAAGAGGCACTGGCGCTTGCCGACCTCGTGGTTGTGATGAATCACGGCGTGATTGAACAATTCGGCACCGCGCAGGCCGTTTTCAATCGACCGCGCACCGCGTTCGTCGCGCGATTTTTGGGGGGCCACAATGTGGTGGCACGCGAGGGCCGTCACTGGACGGTGCGTGCGGACCATATACGCGTGACGCCGTCGGCTCCGGACGGTACCGGTGAAAGTGTATCCGCACCCGGCCTGAACTGCGCCATTCGTGATATTGAATACCAAGGCACCCATCTGCGCATGACGCTTTCCCCAACGGCGTCATTGGCAGACGCCTCGTCGCCGATGGTGGACCGTGACTCGGATTCAGAGCTGATCGCACTGCTTCCGGACGATGCGTTCGACGCCAGCGCTTTCACGATCGGTGCGCCGGTCACGGCGTGGTGGCATCCGCAACATGCGCATCCGTTGGAATCGGCAAGCGCTTAGGGCGTGCCAATGCGATGTCGCGGTGATGATGCATTCGGATTGTATTGATTTTTGTTGATTTCTTCGCTGATCCCCTCGTTTGGAGAACGTAATGACGCAACGCCATACGCCGTCCCTCGAATCGCCCGCCGTATCGGGCGCGATCTCGGACAGTCCCGCTGCCGGGACGGCACGTGAACAAGGTGCGGCGCATCCGGGGCAGGCCGGTGCCGGCGGCCTGTCGCGCCGTACGTTCCTGAAGGGCGCCGCTGCCGGCGCAGGCATCATCGGCTTCCCCTACGTGCATGCACAGGAAAAAGTGACGCTGCGCTACGTTGGCACTGCCGTCAATCAAAGCGCCGACATCGCCAAGAAGTTCCAGCAGGATACGGGTATCACCATCCAATATATTTCGCTGACTTCCGATGACGTGACGAAACGCATCATCACGCAACCGAACTCCTTTGACATTTGCGATACCGAATACTTTTCGCTGCCCAAGCTGATTCCGGCGGGTGTCCTGCAAGGAATGGATGTCAAGAAAATCAAGAGCGCCGATCAAATCGCGACGGTGCTGACGCGTGGTGAAGTCGCCGGCAAGGCAGTGGGTGAGCAGGGTACGGCACCCAAGAAAGTGATGTTCCTGGAAGGACAACGCAGTACCACGTTATCCAAGTCGCCCACCGAATGGATGACATTGATTCCGACCACCTATAATGCCGATACGCTTGGCATCCGGCCAGACCTGATAAAGCGGCCGATTAACAGTTGGGCGGAATTGCTGAATCCCGAGTTCAAAGGCCGGGCGGCACTGCTGAATATCCCGTCGATCGGCATCATGGATGCGGCAATGGCGATCGAGGCGCAGGGTCATTTCAAGTATGCCGACAAAGGCAATATGACGAAGGCCGAGATCGATCAAACCATCAAGATTCTGGTCGAGGCGAAGCGTGCCGGTCAATTCCGGGCGTTCTGGAAGGACTTCAACGAAAGCGTCAACCTGATGGCCTCGGGCGAGGTGGTAATCCAGTCGATGTGGTCGCCCGCGGTGACGAAGGTCAGAACAATGGGCGTCGCCTGCGTCTTCCAACCCTTGAAGGAGGGCTATCGCGGCTGGGCGTCGGGTTTTGGTCTGCCGAAGACGTTGCAAGGCCGCAAGCTCGACGCTGCCTATGAGTTCATCAATTGGTTCCAGGATGGCTGGGCAGGCGCCTACCTGATGCGGCAGGGTTATTATCCCGGCGTCACGAACACCGCCCGCAAGTTCATGCAGCCCTATGAATGGGATTACTGGATGGAAGGCAAGCCGGCAACGCAGGACATTCATGCGCCCGACGGTCAATTGCTTGAAAAAGCCGGTACGGTACGCGACGGTGGCAGCTATGACAAGCGTCTGGGAGCAGTAGCGTGCTGGAATGCCGTAATGGACCAGAACATTTATCTGGTGCAGAAATGGAATGAGTTCATCTCCGCATGAGTGAAGCCGCATCCACTGGGACGCAGGGGTCAGGTGCCGGAGCGCCTGACCCGGTCCACACCGCAAAGATGGCCGACAGGTACGGGGTTACGGGCCGTAGAGCGGCAGCCTGGTTGCAAGTGACACCCCTCACGCTGGTATTCGTCGTGTTTTTCCTGGTGCCGCTGGTGATCACATTGGTTGTCAGTTTCTGGGACTACAATGAATACCAGATCATCCCGGCGTTCACCCTCAAGAATTACGCAACCGTTTTCGACAACTGCTTTTCGGGAAATGTGTGCGTCACACTCCGCACCTACTGGTCCACCTTAAGCCTGACCGCCATTACGTGGTTCATTACGCTGGTATTAGGTTTTACAATCGCCTACTTTCTGGCGTTTCACGTCCGCACCGTTGCCATGCAGACGGTCCTGTTCCTGCTTTGCACGATTCCATTCTGGACGTCGAACGTGATTCGGATGATCTCCTGGATTCCGTTACTAGGCCGGAACGGCTTGGTGAATGACGCGCTGATCGGATTGCACATCGTCAATCAACCAGTGGAATGGCTGTTGTACTCACGGTTTTCCGTTGTTCTTGCGTTCGTGCACCTTTACACGTTCTTCATGATCGTGCCGATCTTCAACGCGATGATGCGTATCGATCGCGGTTTGCTCGAAGCCGCACGCGATGGAGGGGCATCCCCCTGGCAGGTAGTGCGGCATGTGGTGGTGCCTTTGTCACGTACCGGCATCGTCATCGGATCGATCTTCGTGATCACGATCGCGATGGGCGACTTCCTGACGGTCGGCGTGATGGGAGGGCAGCAAGTGGCATCTGTCGGCAAGATGATTCAGGTACAGACCGGCGATTTGCAATTCCCACTAGCGGCAGCGAACGCCATCGTGTTGCTGATTGTCGTGCTGATGATGGTATGGGGGTTGACCCGCGCCGTCGATATCCGAAAGGAGTTGTGAGATGAAATCCCGCGTCGCGCCGGTCCGTGAACGCCGGCCCGCCAGTTTCTATGGGCTCGCCGCCATTTTCGCGCTGTTCGTGCTGTTCCTGTATGGGCCGGTCATCACGATCTTCATCTTGTCGTTCCAGGGGCCGGAAGGGGGGCTGACATTCCCGATGCGGGGGATGTCACTGCATTGGTTCAGTTCCTTGGCAAATGGTCTCGGCGGCGTGGATATCTGGGGTGCCTTCGGCCGATCGATGCGCTTGGCACTCGTAGTGACCGCGCTGACCGTGTTGTGCTCGGTCTGTGCGGGGCTGGCCTTCCGCAAAGTTTTCCGCGGCGCGGGGGCAGTGTTCTATCTGTCGATATCAAGCCTCATCATGCCGTCGATCATCGTTTCACTCGGTATCGGCCTGATGTTTCGCCTGATCGATCTTGGTGTGAAATCGACGGCCACCGCGTTGGGCTTTCAAAACTTCGCCGATAACTACACCACGGCCATGGGCCTATACACCTCGGCCCTGGGCGCGCATCTAACCTGGACCTTACCTTTCGGGTTGTTGGTCATGTTCGCTGTTTTCAATCGATTCAACCCGGCCTTCGAAGAGGCAGCGCGCGACCTCGGCGCCACACCGTGGCAAAGCTTCCGCCATGTGGTGCTGCCGATCATCGGACCCGCCGTCATCGGCGTCGGCATGTTCGGCTTCACACTGTCCTGGGATGAGATCGCGCGGACGTCACAAGCCATCGGCGACTTGAACACCTTACCGCTCGAATTACAAGGGCTGACGACGTCCGTCACGACACCAGCCATTTATGCATTGGGAACGATGACCACAGTCCTTTCGCTGACAGTAATGATAGGAGGACTGTTTGTGGTGCGCGCGTTGGGAGTACGTCGACAAAAAACGGCTTAATGATGTGTTGCGCGCGCGTGCCGCTTTTGCATGCGATAGCGTGCCCGCGATTGGTCACCGCGAGGTTTTTAAGATACTCTTTGCCATTGATCGCGTCCCTGACGTCCTGATTCCCCGCATCGCTTCGGCACGGGAGCTTTTCGCGCCTCGCGCCTGTCACCATGCTTGCCGTATTTCACGCACTGTCTCCCATCGTTTTGTTGATTGCCGTCGGCTATTTGGCCGGACGGGTAGGGTGGGTCAAGTCCACCTCGCTTGGGGATTTCTCGAATATCGTCTTTTGCGTCCTCGCGCCGGCGCTTCTTTTCCGGACAATGAGCAAGGTGCATGTGGCGGAACTGGATTTCCGTCCGGTGGCAATGTATTTTTTTGCCATGTGGGTTGTTTTCTTTGCCGTGTTTCTGCAGCAAGGCCGCAATCGTCGTGGCGCCGTGATGGGGCTAGCAAGTACGTTTTCGAATACCTTGATGATCGGCGTGCCGTTGGTCAATATCGCGTTCGGCGACGCAGGCCTGGTTACGTTGTTCGCCCTCATCTCGGTACACGCTTTCATCATGCTGACGATGGTCACGGTCGTGCTGGAGTTCGTCGTCGTCAACGAACGATCCGCGCTTGCGATCGCGGCAGGCGCTACCGTACCTATTGGAGTCGCGCGCTGGCGGCATTTGATGCGTACGGTTGCCAAGGCGATGAAGGGTTCGATCCTTCACCCGATTCCGCTGCCCATTTTGTGCGGAATTGCGTATGGCCTTACCGGATTACCGGTGCCCACGCTGGTCGACGAGCCACTTAAGATTCTCGGTAACGCATTTTCCCCAATGGCATTGGTTTTGGTAGGGGTTACCCTGGCGTCCAGTCCCGTCACATCCGGGCTGAAAGCCGCATTCACGCTTGCCGTGATGAAAAATCTCGTGCATCCCGCCGTATTCATTGTCACCGGCTTGCTGCTCGGACTGACCGGTCTACCCTTCAAGGTCATGGCCGTTGTTGCTTCATTACCCATAGGGGCGAATGTCTACCTCTTCGCGGTTCGCTACCGTACCGCAGAAACCGAGGTGACCGCCAGCGTGGCCCTGTCGACAATTCTAGGCGTCGCAACCACGGCCTTGTCGATGGGTATCGCGCAGTGGTTACCGAATTGACGACATGATGGTCGTGTCGATCGACACGTATGCGCCAGCGTGAGTGCGACTGCCGTGTTGCAACCTGGTTATCGACAAAAACAATCTATTTCGTGATCGTCGACGATACCGCAGGCTTGCATGAAGGCGTAAACGATTGTCGGACCGACAAATTTGAAGCCACGCTTCTTCAGAGACTTGGAAATGGTCTCGGAAAGAGGGGTGGTAACGTATCGGGTGACGCCATTTCCGCGCAGAATCTTGCCGTCGGTAAAAGACCAGATGAAATCGGCGAACTCCTCACCGTTTTTCTGCATTTCGCAATAAATGCGTGCGCCGTGGATGGTCGCCTCTATCTTTGCCCGTGAGCGGATGATACTGGCGTTGCCGAGCATGCGCACGATATCGGCTTCACCGAAGCGCGCAACTTTCTTCGGATCAAAACCGGCGAATGCCGCGCGAAATGCCTCACGTTTGTGCAATACCGTGACCCATGCAAGTCCCGCCTGAAACCCCTCCAACATCAGCAACTCCCAGAGCGCGCGACTGTCACGCAGTGGCTTGCCCCATTCGGTATCGTGATAGGCCTGCATCTGCGGGTCCGTTCCGGCCCAAACACATCGCGTTCGCGCAGGCGTGGCTTTCTTTGCAGCGGTTTTGGCTATCATGAGGATGCGATGTCAAACGACTGAAGAAACCGTAGTGCCAGGATGGTGCCACCACGTGGCGAGCATTTTTAGTAAAAGCGGCAAGACCGAAATCGTCACCATATTGCGAACGATGTTGTCGCTCAACGATGCATCGGCGGACGGAGTCACAAGGGGGCCGGCGGTGACTATTTACCGTGACGCCGCCGTTCGGTATCGAATCGATCAGGCAGTCCGCGGTGAAAGAGGCGAGCGTGCGCTCTCTGCCTGACGTTGCCGCCTGAATTGCAGAATCGTGTGCCCGAAATCAACGACCGCTTGTTGCAGCACGAATTTTCTCGTCTGTTTTGTATTGGCTCAACGCATAAACAGACCAGATTGCGGCAGGTATCCAACCAATCACGGTAATTTGCAGTAGGAGGCAAATCAGGCCTGCGAAAGGGCGTCCGATCGTGAAGAACTGCAACCACGGGAGAATCAAGGCAAGCAGCAAGCGCATGGCGAACAGGCACGAGGCCGAAGTAGTATAGTCAGCTGGTAGCATAGCAAATCGTAAGCGACATCAGGCAGATTTCCGACCAGATCCGCTATACGGGACGGTCGAGGATGGGTGTGTTCGGGCATGTTCGAGCAAACCTGAGCGGTATCCGACATCACTACCTGCCGCAGATCGGAGAAGCGGATGTTAATACACGGTAAAATTCCGGTTGACCTTCCACTTTTACGGTATCGCATGCCTGACATCGCTCCGCAGCATCCAACGCTCGACCGCGCCTACGACGCGTTTCTTTTCGATATGGACGGGACGCTGATCAACAGCATTCCCGCCACGCTACGGATCTGGACGGCCTGGTGCCAGAAAATGGGCTTGGACGCTGAATCAGTGATACCGCATATTCATGGCGTGCGGGCAATCGACACAGTCAAGCGTTTCGCCCCCACCTGTGCTGATCCCGAAAAAGAGGCGGCATGGCTGAACGCGGCGGAAATCGCCGATCTCGACGGCGTCACCGCGTTGCCAGGCGTCTTGCGCTTCCTTAATAGCCTGCCGCCTACTAGGTGGGCCATCGTTACCTCAGCAAGCGAGGCGCTGGCGCTGGCGCGCCTGGATGCAGCCGGGATCGCCGTCCCACCCGTACTGGTGACTGCCGAGCAGATTCAGCACGGAAAGCCAGCCCCCGATCCCTACTTACATGGCGCAAGACGCCTGGGTTTCACTGCGCCGAACTGCCTGGTCTGGGAAGATGCGCCTGCCGGCGTCCGCTCCGGCGAGGCTGCTGGTAGCAACGTCGTGGTCATCACGGCAACGCACGACCATCCGGTCAATACGCCCCACCTGGCTGTGCCGGATTATGCAAACCTCGCGATTCAGTCTGAACCAGGCGGCATGTTGCGGCTACGCGTCGTTGCTGGCTGACCCGTCTCACTAGCCGGACGACTTGCCGGCACGCTTTTGCTAAAGCGCAAGTGGCTTTTGGATCGGTTCATTGATAGATGAAAAAGCGTTGAATGACGTTCCGGCGCCAAGGGACGGGCGCTACCAGGTGCTATCGCCGGCGCGCGCGTCAATATTGTTACGCATGACCTTGGCTTCCGCTTCAATGTACTCGATGAAAGTCTGAGTAAGCGGTGATAGTTTTCCTGTTTTACGAATGAGGCAAGCAATCTTGCGCGACCATCGCAGATCAGGCGCCGGTATGACCGCGAGGCCCAATTGCTCCGCGATAGGCCGATGCTGGGCGCTGCAGACCCCGATCATGTCGCTATTCGCGATCAGCGTGAACACGCCGACCGGTGATCCATAGGTACTTTCTACTTGCACATTGGGTCCGTCCAATGCGTGTTTCCTAAAATAGCCATCGATTCGTTGACGCGCCGAGACGTGCGTCGAGGGCAGGATCCATGTCCAAGCCGCTATTTCCACCGGGGTTACCGCATCCCTTGCCGCACACAGAGGATGCCCTTTTCTGCAGACAATGGATGTTGGTTCATCAAATAGTATTCGAGCACGTATCTCGTCTGGCAGTTGACTAGGAAGGGGAGAAACGGCAATGTCGATATCCCCATCGATCAAGGAGCGCAGCAATCCATCGGACAATTGCACCTTGATTTCCATGCGCATTGCAGCACGTTTTCTCAAGAGTGCCAAAAAAGCCCGACCCACTAACGGCTCGGCGGCAGGGGCCGCCCCCACGCGTACTTTTGCAAGTTGTCCCGCGTGTAATTCTTCGATTTGATTCAGGGACTGCTGAAAGCCCGCCACCAGACCGCGCGCGTGTTCTTGAAAAGCCGTACCGAATTGCGTCAAACGCATTCCTTTGGGAGTACGGTCAAACAGCGGAACATGCAACTGTGCCTCAAGCCGGCGTATCGCCTTGGTAAGCGCCGGCTGACTCATACCCACTTCCGACGCCGCCCTGTGTAGCAAGCCCGTTTCGGCGACAGCGATGAAATAGCGAAGGTCGGCGAGGTTCATGTGATTACCAAAAGTAATTGAGTTTCAATAAAGCATGCTTGCTCGGATAATTTTCGCTGTCAATACTTGATTCATCACCGACATATAGGTAAATGGTTCTCGCGATTCTCTTGAAACGCGTGTGGACATTTTCGGCAAGTACATCAAGATGAGCGCGAGGCTCATCACCTGGTAAATCGAAAAAAAGGAACGGAAAATGGCAAAGATGAAAATCGAAGGATCATTCGTTGCACTAATTACCCCTTTCAATCGAGATGGATCGATTGACTTCGAAGCGTTTCGAACGCTACTAAAATTTCAAGAAGATAACGGTACAAAAGCCATCCTTTTCATGGGTTCGACAGGCGAAGCATCCATGCTGACGCCGGATGAGCGTAAGCAACTGATTGCCGAAACGGCAAAGATGAAGACCGGGAAAATGGCCTTCTTCTATGGGTGTACGGGCGGCAACACCGATATGACAATCGCCAATATCAAATTCGCGAAAGATGCCGGGGCAGATGGCGCGATCCTCGCCGCGCCGGCTTATATTTGTGCCCCAGAAACAGACGGTGAGTCGTTTTTCCTGGAAGTGGCCGATGCGACCGATCTGCCGCTAGGTATCTATAAGGCTAAAAGTGCCCAACGCCCATAAATGGAAAATCCATCCGTAACCCTTGTCAGATGAGGCTTTGGGGAGGGCGGGCGAGTCGTTACGCGGGCGAGCGTCGCGTGAAGACATGCTCGATCTGTTGCGTGCGCCGCACCTCGTCGTCGTCGAGATAGACCGAGGTCGTGGAAATCGATGCGTGCCGCAGGTTATCGCGCACGGTCGTGAGCGTTGCCCCACCGGCCAGTGCGTGTGTCGCGTGCGAGTGTCTCATCCAGTGCGGCGTGGCCTGTCGCAGTTTGTCTGCGAGAGGTGGATGGTCGGCTTCGATGGCATCGGCCGCGTCGCTAAAGAACCGGCGCAGCATCTGCCTCAGGCGCGGCGTGGTGATGCCGCACGGCTCGCCGAGGTGACCCAGTATCGGCGTATCAGGTGCCCATCGGGACGGCGTGACGGGCAAACCGCGTTGTGCCAGATACTGGTCCAGCGCGAAGCTTGCGAGTGACGGCAGGACCACCTTGCCGGGTTTCGCTCCCTTACCCGTGAGGTGAAGCCAGCGCTCACCGCGTGCGCCATGCTCGATGCCGCCGAGTGTCACACCAACCAGTTCGGCGGCCCGCAGGCCGGTCGCGTAACCGAAGTCGAGCAGAAATCGCAGGCGCTGTGCAGCCGGCACTGCCCAGCCATACGACCACTCGAGCCCGTCGGCGATCGTGCGTACCAGCTCCCATTCGCCAGTCGTAAAGGCCCGGGATCTGTCCAGTTTGCCCTTGCGGCGCGCACCACGCACCTTGAGACCCGCGAACGGATTGGCCAGCACATAACGTTGCTCGATCAGCCAGCGGAACATGGCGCCGAGCACCGACAGCGCATAGGCGATGGAATCCGACGACAGTGCCCCCGTAAACGGCCGCCATTCGGGCGACGATCGTGGCCGCGCGGGTGCAACCCAGCGAGCGCGGGGCGCGGGGTGGCGCAGGAAGGCACGCCAGGCCGCCGCATCCTCGCTGGTCAGTGACGATAACGCCTTGCCGCGTTCGACAATGCCCCACAACAGCAGCCGTTCTGCCTCGCGGCGGTAGGCGCGCTGCGTGTCACGGGCTTCGTGCCGTTCGAGCCACGCGTTGATGGCCTGCCAGTCGTTATCGGCCTCGAGCGCGCACATGGATTTCGGCGCACGAAAAAGGCCGCGCGAACCATCGACTTCGCGTGGTACGAGGATGTTTTCCCACGGCACCACACCCTCGGGGGATGTAACGGCAACCAGTGCGCGCGCCCGCTCGGTGAGCGCGGGATGAGCCGCAAAGAATGCTTCGATACAGCGTGCGCTGCGCTCGCCGAGTCCGGCCACCGGAAGCCACCAGCGCCGCCGGCGGGGGATGCGTACGGTCAGATCGGCGAGCGTATGGATACCGTGCCGATGCAGGACTGCTACAACCCGTGCCGGTAGCCAGACGTCGACCTGGTCAGAGACCTGAGGTTGTGGGATCTGCAGCGATGGCAGTATATCAAGCGCCCGGCTGGCCGCCTTGCGATAAGACTCACGTTCATCCGCGGGACACTGGAAGAGTCTGGCCACATCCTCGCGATGCCGACTGAGGGCAAATTCGACGATCTGCCGGCGAATGCGGCCGATTACGCCGCGTGCTGACGTACCGTCCCCGAGCGCTTCAGGTTGATAGCGCTCGACAGCCTCACGCGAACCCATGCCAGCGTACCACGCGCGCAGCACGGATAACGACGGGGTATCGGGAAATGTGAAGGATGGGTCTATGTTCGGCATCTTTCGATTATAGATACGACAGCGCGATGGTGTGCCAGCCAGGTGAGACGCGTTTTGCAAAACGGAAGTTTTAGTATAAAACAGAAGTCTATCGCTAATAAGCCTTAGCGATAGACATTCGAGAGCGCTCACCTCCATGTGACCGACGGACCGATTCAGACGCTGTGCCGTCGGGTAAAATGTGCGCAGCGATTGCCTTCCATTGTCTTCAGCGAAAATCTCCTCATGACCAGCACATCGCGGTCCATCAGCATTGCGCACGACCACACTCCGTCAGCACTGTCAAAAGCCCGGAAGACATTCAACTCACTGATCGGGCAGATAGGCAAACGACGCAAGCGCCTGCGCGACTGGGAAACGGTGACGCCAGTCTTCCAGAAGCAATATGTCGATGAAATTCTGCCCCTCGATAAAACGTCGGCACAGTTGCAGGCACCGGATGGCGCGCCGTCTCGACCAGGCCCATGACCAGTTGACCCAGGCTGAACGCCGCAAGGTGGCGCTCGTGATTGTCGATCTGGCGGGCGAGCTGATAGGCGGCGAAGACGACGAAGGGCAGATGAAGATCATCCACGACAGATACAGTCCAGAGAGCTACGACAGTCAGGTGGCCGCTGAGGTCGACGGGATGAAGAGCATGATCGAGACGATGTTCGGCGTTGACCTGGGAGACGATGAAGACCTGAATTCCCCGGAAGATCTGCTGCAGCGTGCGCAGGTCCATCTCCAGCAGGCCCAGGCGCAATGGGAAAGCGAGAATGTGCAACGCGATACCCGGCGTGCGAAACGGAAAAAATCATCCAGACAGCAGGCCGCCGAGGCGCGGGCACAGGAGCAGCAGGCGCAGGTCAACCTGTCCCTGCGCGAGGTTTACCGCAAACTGGCCAGCGCGTTGCATCCTGATCGTGAAACCGACCCTCAGGAGCGGGAGCGCAAGACCTGTCTGATGCAGCGTGTGAACGAGGTCTACCAGAAAAACAATCTGCTGCAGTTACTGGAACTGCAGCTTGAACTCGAGCACATTGACCAGCACGCGCTCAACGGCCTGAGTGAGGAGCGGCTGAAGCACTACAACACGATCCTGCGGGGTCAGGTGCGCGAACTCGATCAGGAAATCCTTCACGTCGAATCGGCCTTCCGGGATGCGTATGGGATGGATCCGTTCGGCCCGATATCACCCGATACGGTCCTGCGTGATCTTGCCAGCGAGATCGGGGAATTCCAGAACAACATCTGGACTCTCGAGCAGGACCTTGCAGCGTTCGAAGATGTCAGGAACCTGAAACGCTGCAAGCTCGTACGCGCCAGGCCAGAGTTCGAATTTGCACCGTTTTGATGTGGAAGGAGACGCCTGTGCTTGACTATCAGTTGCTGAAAAATCATGCCGGCATTTTGCTCGTCGGCGACTACCATTCGCTCATCGAGCTGCACGAGGTCGTCCATGACGTCAATGAACGCTCTCCCTTGATCCCGCAGGAAGAAGGGCCATTTCTAGGCCTCGCGTATGATGTGCGCAAGGTTTATGAGCAGCAGCGGGAAATCCTGCAACCGCCCGAAGGCTACGAGGAAATGGGCGTGCGCTACGGTGTGGAGATTCTCTGGCCCGTTCTCCTCGTGCAGCATCGGATGCTTCGGGTCTCACTCGGATACCTTGACCATTCCAGGCGGCATCAGGCCATCACCTACTCGCTGGAAGCGGTCATCGAGGCGGCATTGCGGGAAGACTTTGGTGCGCAGGGGCAAGCGATGGTCGATCACTGGCTACGAATCGATCCCACTGCGGACATCTTCGAAAAACTCGACAGCCGGGGCGCCATGTTCTGTTCCTGGTCGAAGGCCGAGCGGGCGGGTCGCCTGGCTTCGCTGCTGCTGAGCTTCGACTTTATGTACGACCGTTATTCCACGCCTGCGAACGGACGGCACACCCCGGAATCGATATCACCTCGCGAACTAAAGCGATGGGAAGGCGTTGAATGGCCTGACCCGAACTGGTAACCAGAAACCGCCCATGCATGCACCGGAGCGCTCGCACCGTCTGTCGATCCTCACCCGGCAGGAGATCGACGATCTCTATGGCGTGCCGCGCTTTACCGGCGAGGAGCGTCAGACGTATTTTGAACTCGACGAACCGGAGTCGCGTGCGGTCCACTCCCGCACGACACCTGTTGCCGTTCACCTGACGCTGCAGCTTGGGTACTTCCGGGCGAAGCGGCAGTTCTTCGATTACAGCCTGGAGGCGGTGCGGGAGGATCTGGACTATGTCGTGCGGCGGCACTTTCCCGAGGTAGATCCGGCTACTATCAGTCTGCCGTCCCGTCCCACACGGCGAGCCCTGAGGGACACCATTCTCGATCTGTCCGGATATCGCCTGTGCGACAGCGTAGCGCGCGAGGACCTTGAACGTCGCGCACAGCGTATCGCCATGCGCTCGACGCAACCTGTCTACCTCCTGCGCGAGATGTTGCAGTACCTGAGCCAGCAACACATCGTCGCCCCGGCCTACGCCATCCTGCAGGACATGACCGGTCGGGTCGTGACCAGCGAGCGCCAGCGCATCACTGCACTGCTGGATGAGGCGCTCACGCCAGACATCGCACACCAGATTGACGCGCTGCTGCAGGCCGACGAATCCGCCTACCGGATCACGCTTCTGAAGCGCGAACCGCGGGATTTCAGCTGGCGTGAACTGCGCGAGGAAGTGGCCCGCCGACAGTCCTTCGCCTGCCTGCACGAATTTGCCCGAAGCTTTCTCGAGCTCGCCGGCATCTCAACCGAGAGTGGCCGGTATTACGCGTCGCTCGTCCGGTACTACACCGTCTACAAGCTCGGACGCATGCCGGCGCGGGTCGCGAGACTTTATCTGCTGTGCTTTGCGTTTCACCGGTTCCGGCAGATCAACGACAACCTGATCGATGCATTCATCCATCTTGTTCGCCAGTACGAGAAGTGGGCTCGCGCTGCAGCCCAGGAGGCCATGCTCAAGGCGCAGTCTGATGCGGGTTCGCGCCTTCAGGCCGCGGGCAAGGTGCTGGGCCTGTTCGTCGACGAGACGATTGCGGATAGCACGCCGTTCTCGAAAGTTCGAAAGCAGGCCTTTGCGCTACTCGAGCGCGAGCAGTTCGAGCCGGTGTCGGGCTATCTGCGCAACGTCGCCTTTGATCGCGCCGGCTTCGAGTGGGCGCACTACGCAACGCTGTCAGCGAAAATCAAGCGCAACCTGCGGCACCTGTTCTGTGAACTTGAGTTCTCCGGTCGCATCGAGGATGCGCCGCTCCTAGAGGCCATCGCATTCCTGCATGATCTGCTGCGCAATGGCCGCTCGCTGCGGCAGGTGAAACCGGCCACGTTTCCCGTGGCGCTGATCCCGAAGAACCTGCAGCGTTATCTTTATACATCGGAGCCGGGCCGGAAGAAACAGCTCGATGTCGACCGTTATGAATTCCTCGTCTATCGGCTCCTGCGCAATGCGCTTGAAGCGGGTGACGTGTACGGCGAGGACAGCACGGAGTATCGCCGGTTCGAGGACGATCTGATCAGCGATGTCCGTTGGGAACAGAAGGACGCGCTGCTCAGGGACATCGGCGCGCCGGTTCTGCTCGCGCCCATCGAACAGACCCTGACGATGTTCCACGATGCAATCGACGCCAGCTTCAAACGCGTCAACGAGCGTATCGACAGCGGCGAGAACACGCACATCAACATCGGCCAGCGCAAGGGCGTGCGCCGGTGGACGCTGCTCTACCCTGAAATCGACGAAACGGTCAACGGATCGTTTTACGGCCAGTTGCCAGGCGTGAGCATCGCCAATCTGTTGTGGTTCGTCGCGGGCCGTACGGATTTCCTGAAGGCATTCACTCATGTGCTCGAACGTAACGCACGCCAGGATGCCGATCCACGTGAAATACTCGCCTGCGTGGTCGCCATGGGCACGAACATGGGGCTGCGCCGGATGGCCGAAGTCTCGGGCCTGAGCTACGCGAGCCTGCTCACCGCCGCCAGGAACTACCTGCGCCCGGAAACCCTGCATGGGGCCAACGATGCGATCAGCAACGCCACGGCCAGCCTGCCGGCGTTCCGGCTGTTCGACATCCGCGACGAGATTCATTCGAGCAGCGATGGACAGCGTTTCGAAACGCAGATCGACACGTTCAACGCCCGATACTCGCCAAAGTACTTCGGTCTGGACAAGGGCGTGAGCGCCAGCACGCTGGTCGCCAATCATGTACCGGCCAATGCGACCATCATCGGCACACACGAGCACGAATCCCATTACGTATTCGACCTGCTCTACAACAACACGTCCGACATCCAGCCCGATCGCCACTCGACCGACACGCATGGCACGAATCAGGTCAATTTCTTCACGCTGTTCACGTTCGGCTACCAGTTCGCGCCGCGCTATCGCAATCTGCACAAAAAGATCGATCGCCTGGTCGCCCGTCACCCGCCGGGTCATTACAATGAAGACTGGCTGATCCGGCCGTCGCGCAGGTCCGACGACGAACTGATTATCCGCGAGTGGCCCAACATCCAGCGCATCATGGCCTCGCTCGCGCAGAAGAATGTGACGCAGGCAACCATCGTACGCAAGCTCAGCAATTATGCCCGCCAGAACCAGACAAAGAAGGCGCTGTGGGAACTCGACAATCTGTGCCGCACGCTCTACATTCTGGAATTCATCGATGATGTCGGGTTGCGCCAGAGTGTGCAGAAAGCCCTGAACCGCGGCGAAGCCTATCACCGCCTGCGCCGTGCGATTGCCTTCGTCAACGCTGGCAGGTTTCGCGTGCAGACAGAGGCTGAACAGCAGATCTGGAATGAATGCTCGCGGTTGATTGCCAATGCGATCATTCACTACAACACGGCATTGCTTTCGCGGGTGTACGAGCAGAAGCGCGCCGCGAGCGACGATGCCGCAATGGCGCTGATCGCCAGCATGTCGCCCGTCGCCTGGCAGCACATCAACCTGTTCGGGGCATTCGAGTTCACGCCGGGCGGTGCCAACGTCGACATCGATGCGCTGGCCGCGTTCTATGCCGATCCAGCGTGGTGGAGCAGGATTGCCCGGCCGGGGCAGACACGGCCGGACGTATAGCTGCCATGCGCAGCATTCGCCCCACGGGAAGTCCGGCGGACCGATCACGGAGAATCGCATGGGTGAGGCAAAACGCCGGGCAAACGAGGCTGCTGCATCGATTACACCGCAACAGCGGGAGCTCGCTGAGCGCATCGACGCGCAGATGCAACGTTTCCAGGCCGCAGGGCTGGACGAAGCGGAGATCATGGCGGCAATGGTCGACCATATGCCTGACTTCCATCGCCTGATGACGGAGCTGGAAAACGCCGCCATCAATCTTCTGGCGCGTGAGTTTGCCGGCTTCTATCGCTATGCGAAAATCGTTGAAACGGTTGCCTCAGGTATTGCAACGGGGCAGATTCAGGTGCCCGGCAAGGAGCGAAGATTTGCCGACGAGCACCGGATCGCCGCCGCGATCGACCAGCGCGTGCGTCAACTTGAAGCAAACGGCATCCGCGGCGCAGCCTGCTTGCGCATATGGCTGCCTATACGCCCGAGCTGCAACGGCTCTGGAACACCACCTCCAACGAACTGCTCGTGTCGCTGTGCCAGACGTACCCAGGCCTGTACCGCTATGGCGAGCTCTTCGAGCAGGCATGGCTCAAGGATGCCGGCAGGACAAAGTCCGGACAGGAGCTGCCTGATTCCATCAAGCCCACCGTCCTGCGCCTTCTCTCGGACGGCGCGACGCTCGAGCGCGAGTTCCAGACGATTCTCGATGCCCGTCCGCAGCGCGATCTCTGGGTGAAGGCCGAACTGCTGGAGCACACCTGGCAGCAGTGGACCACCTTGCTTGCGCAATTGCCTGCCCTGTTGCTGCAGGCCGATGTCCCGGAAGTCTCCCGGGAAACGATGCGCGCCATCTTTGAGCCCATGGCGCTGCGGATCGAAAACCTTCGCACCCAGGTTCAGCGCCCGTAAACCCGATACGTCCTCCCGAAAGCCTTGTCTGGCAGGAGGTACAGGGGGATTTTCCATTTATGGGCGTTGGGCACTTTTAGCCAGCTTCTCGCAGGCAAAGGTTGGACCGAAGTCAGGATAGCGTTTGGCGATCAACGCAAGAGCGCGCTGCGCCACGCCAGGAGCCAATTGATGGTTGCTCGGACGAGCACGTTTGCGCGAGACTAAACCCGCCGGACCTTCGAGGCGATATCGCACGCACAAACGCTCGACCTGGCGCACGCTGAGTTCCAATTGCTCAGCAGCTCGCCATGGCATCAGCACGCCATCGATAACTGCCTGAATGACCTTGATCCGTCCCAGTTCACGCATGCTCATGGTGATCGATCCAGAATGGCTCATGGCGCGCTCCCAATGCAGATTGGCGGGAGCTTAGTTTGCGCCGAAGATCAACGTGGAGCGACGTTTCTAATGATCGCAAGTACGACACTACTACTAAACGCTAGCAACCAGTTTGGTTGATAATTTATATTATGTTAAATAACATATCTACATATGAGAATTTCCGAGCTATCACACAAAGTTGGGGCGACGCGGTCGATTCAGGCGACGGTTTCCACTTTCGTGATCGATGTTATCGGGCGACTTCACGATAAAGCGTAATCACGCTGCCGTCCTGCTGCACACCCAATTGCGGTATTGCCACCCCCAGGCCGGCTCCGTGACCTGCACTGGCATAGCCGATGCGGATCTCTGCACAGCCATCTCGGTACAGAAACTGCAAATGATCGTGGTAACAGTGAAACTCTGCAGAAATCACGTTCTGCCGGGCCGCGGCAAAGTGCAAGGTCGCGGCTTGTGCAATCGCAGTGGAAAAACACTGTGGCGTAGATCTGAGCTGCGCACGCAATGCGAGGTCGTCCAGTGAGATGCCGCCGCTGAAACCGCCACATAACGGCAGACAATACTGGAGGTAACCCACAGCCTTTGTGTTAACCAAACCCTCAAACGCGCTGAAACGAAACTCTCCCTCGTTGCCGATCACCGGCAACATCGTCTCATTGATACGCGACATGGTTTGAACATCGTCGGTCCCGACCGGTGCTTGAATGGCGGCAGGCTTGAACGCGGCAAGTGCCTTGGTCCACGTCTCTACAGAGCCATCGCTTAACTGGTTCACCGCATCAACCCAGAGCGTCGCACTGTCGCCTATCGTCTCCCGGACCGCGCTTACCCGTGCGAGATCCTCCTGCAGCGTCAGACCTGCGATCTTCATTTTATAAGCGGTAAATCCCGCATTTCGATACGCGCGAAACTCCGTGCGCAGATCGTCGAGGGAATACGTATCGCGATATAAACCGCCGCTCGCATAGACCGGGGCGCTCTCGGAAACACCGCCCAGATAGCGCCATAATGGTAAGCGTTGCCCTTTTGCAACAGCGTCCCAAAGCGCGATATCAACAGCGCTGACGGCAGCCGAGACTGCCCACGGCATATCCGATGAGATTTCCTGCATTAGTGCAGCGGCTGCATCTCTTGGTGACTCGATGCAACGTCCGATCAACCGCGGTGCCACCTGCTCTGCCAGAAGCGCCAAGACGGCTTCGCAATTGGTGTATTGGGACCAGCCCTCTCCCACGCCCACCTCACCGGATGCCATTTCTATCAGCAATAATGGAGCACGCCGTTCATGCCAGCGAAAAACAGGATTCCACGCCCTGCCATCGAGCTGGCGAGAAAACGCTAATACCGTGACTTTGGCAATTTTCATCGCGCTGCTTGGGTGCCGTGCATCACGCTACGGTGCTTACCGACAGATGCGATTGTGCTGCGGTGCGTTTGCGATGAATGCGCTTTTCAAGATAACTAGCGAAACGTGTGAGCGAGAAACATATCGCAAAATAACCCAGCGAAAGCAAAAAGAACACCTGGAACGGCTGTGTCAATAGACTGTTATTAACTTGATTTGCAGCATACGTCAGTTCTTGCACGCCGATCACATAACCGAGAGACGTGTCCTTGATAGTGGTGACGAATACCCCGACCATGCTAGGCAGCATATTGTATAGCGCCTGCGGCAGGATGACGTAACGCATCCGGTCGACGTAGTTCAAGCCCAAGGCTGCGGCTGCCTGCACCTGCCCATTCGGCAAGGCTTCGATGCCCGCCCGGACCACTTCCGCTAGATACATGGCTTCGAATATCACCAATGTGCAGACCATAGCGGTAAAGCCACTCAGCGGGCGCCCGATCACGATTGGCAATAGGAAATAAATACTGAAAATCAGCATCACCAGCGGGATGCTTCGGACAAGGTAGCGCAGCAATGTCGCCGGCCGACGGATCCATCCTATCGCGCTCAACTGCGCGAGTGCGATAAGCACACTGAGGGGAAAGGCCAGGCCAATGCCGACTATCGAAAGAATAAGCGTGGCAGCAATGCCGCCCAAAGGACCATTGGGATAGGTGCCTATCAACATCAACAGCCAGTTGTCGCGAATGATCTCCAGCATCTGCCTACCTCGAAACAATACTGAAACGCCGCGACAGCCAAGCCCCAACGCCCATCAGAGTCAGCGCAAGAACGACATAAAGGACCGTGCTAACGCCATAAATATCCAGCGTCTGAAAGGTATTGCTGGCAATTTCTTTTGTCGCGTACGTCAATTCGATGGCGCCCACAATCATGGCAAGACTCGACGTTTTGACCAGTAAAACACTCCCGCTGATCAAAGGCGGCAATGCCTTCCTCATTGCCTGCGGCAGGATGACGTAGCGCATCGTGCCAAGGTAACTAAGTCCCAGCGCTTTTGCTGCCTGACGTTGCCCCAGCGAAACACCTCGGAGACCACTGCGGATGTCTTCGGCAAGATAGGCGCTGTAGTAAAGTCCAATTGCGATAGCGGTGAAAAAATATTCGCTGTGATTGGCATTTGCCCAATCTTGAATGGATTGGGGCATCACATTGGATACGCCGAAGTACCAAAGGAAGATATGCACCAAAGGGGGCACATTCCGCTGATATTCGATAAAGCAGACGACCAGGAACGCGACGATCCGGATCTTACTCATCCGGATCGTCGCAAGCGCAATGCCAAACAGAAAAGCAAGCAGCCAACTGCCGAGGGACAGCAGGATCGTCCCGAGCAGACCCGTCGCCAACAAACGGATATTATCGGGCGTCAGAATCGACAGATGGCTTGAGAGCGAACCCATGGTGTTTTATTCGACCCGGCTATGCGGTGACTACGTGGGTTGCCATCAGCCCTTGATCGGCTCGATCTTGAAGGAGCGCTTCATTTTATAAATCGTGCTCGGTCCCATCCATTTGTCGAAGATTTTTTGCGCTTCGCCGGATGTCTCGATGTCGACCAATGCATCGTTCACCGCCTTGAGCATCGTGCCCTCGTTTTTGCGAACGCCGAAGCCCCATGTTTCTTCGCCGACGGGGGTATCGATTATCTTATAATTGTCCGCTTGCGCACCCAACTTGCTAACCAGTCGACTTGCCACTACCTCGGAAACGCTGAAGGCATCGGCCTTGCCCTGCACCATGGCAGCGAAGGCAGTCGGTGTATCTTCAAAGCCCACCAACACCGCACCCGGTACGGCATGCTTCACGAAGCCTTCCGTGATGCCCCCTTTAGTGAAACTGATGCGTTTGCCCGACAGGGAAGCCAATGAGGTGTAGCCTCGATCGGCGCGCACAGTCAATTTATGTTCGCTGACGTAATAGCCGTCGGAGAAATCGACTTGCTGCGCACGTGCCGGTGAATACCCCAGTCCAGCCGCCATGATATCGGCGCGACCGGCTTGCAGTTCGGGAATGCGTGCTTCGATCGTCACTGGCTTGACCTCGGCTTTGACACCCAGTCGTTTCGCAACGGCCTGACACATATCCACGTCATACCCCTGCAACTGGCGATCTGCGCCAACGAAACCGAAGGGCTCGAAAGCACCCAACACGCCGCAACGCATCACGCCGCTGGCTTTGACATCGGATAATTCATCGGCGTGTGCCACGCTGGCATTGCAGGCAAACCCCAGAACGAGCGCCGATGCAGCCACGTTCAACGCGTGTTTGGAGTTTCCTTTGTAACCGTTTTTGCACAGGCGCTTGACCGTTTTTTTCAACCCGTCGCTTACGACTTGCATTGCATTCTCCCCGAGGACAACTTTCGCCGTTTGATGTACTGCGTTGGACAAGCGCTTATTGACCAATCCGCGCCGTGATGGTTTTCTTTGCGACGCGGCAGGCAGCCAGATCCCAGGCGGCGCACCCTACTGTCTTCAGCAAGACCGGAGCAGTGATGTCGAGTGTTCCATCCAGCGCCTGCGCCATAGAGGCAACCGTCGTCCAATCGATGCCGGCCTGAATCAAATCGCCCGCCTCGTGACGCGCGCCCAATGGATCGTCTACCACTACGTAGCTGGAGTCCACCGTACACTGCCCTAACTCCGCGGCATCCGGCGTGAACGCCCCTACGCCTATTACAAGACGGCCGACGCGTGCCGGGCTTGTGTAGACCGGCGACTTGCTGGTTGTAACCGTCACTACCACGTCCATTTCGTCCGGAATAACATCGCTCTCAAGTGCGCGGAGTTCCGGAACGTCCACAACGTGTTTGCGCACAAAATGCCGCGCACTATCCTGTGACCGGCCCTTGATGTAAATCCGTGTCTGCGGGAATGCGGCTGCCAGTGCGTGTACATGGTGTACCGCCTGCGTGCCTGTGCCGACGATCAACACATTATTCGGGATCGACTTATAGAAGGTCTGAATCCCTAACATCGTGACCGCGGCAGTACGCCGCCCTGTCACGGTCGGGCCATCCAACACAAACAGCATTTCCCCCGTCACTGCGTCGCAAGCAATCACTTGCCCATGGATGGTCGGTAGTGCCTTCGTGCCGTTTTGGGGACACACATTCACTAGCTTGTGAATCGCCATGTCGGCTGCACTCGACGGCATAGACAACATCACGCCACCCGCCTGTAACGGTACGACCAGTCGCTCCGGGCTGACGATCTCCGCGCCCGCATATTGCGTGATCGCTACGCGTAAGGCAGCGACCAGTTCGACGTAATCGAGTAAGGCCGCCGTGCCGGTCGCGTCAAAGGTCTGAGTGGTCATATAAGCAAAATCGTGACGATAACGGAAAAGGGGAAGTCGAGCTGCGGCAAATGGCTAGCCGTTTTCAGGTCGCCCTATTTTGTGCGAATCTATACCAATATTGGCGCAAAATAAACCAGAATAAATTCGTCCTCAGCGAAGCTGGACTCAGAATGTACCAAAATACCGCGTTACCTATGCTTTTCTGACACTTTCAAAGCGTTGCTAGATTTCTTGTGTGGTATATTAAAAACCAATTTTCCGTTGAGGTTAAGCGATGACAGCCACGAGACTGGCATTCGAGGGAGAGTTTCGGCCGCTGCAGATCTATGAACAAGTCTCCGAGAAAATCCGTGAAGGGATACGCTCGGGTCACTTCAGCGCAGATACGCGATTGCCATCGGAGCGTGAATTAGCCGCGCGCTTCGGCGTGGGGCGACCGGCCGTCCGAGAAGCCATCGGTGCCTTGCAAAATGAAGGTCTTGTGCTCACCAAGCCGAATTCAGGCACTTACGTTGCGCCGATGGCGGCGGAAGTGCTGGCAAACGCCGCGAACCGCAGCCTAAGCGATGCCGCGAGTAACGTCGAACAGGCACCCTCCGACTTCAGCCCAAGCGCAACATTGGATGTACGTTTGATTCTGGAGCCCGCCATCGCACGCCGTGCTGCGGCGGGAGCCCAACGCGA
Organism: Robbsia andropogonis; assembly: GCF_034047095.1. Taxonomy (NCBI): domain Bacteria; kingdom Pseudomonadati; phylum Pseudomonadota; class Betaproteobacteria; order Burkholderiales; family Burkholderiaceae; genus Robbsia; species Robbsia andropogonis. The sequence continues at coordinate 1,043,722 of NZ_CP139164.1, forward strand.
CAATCAAGCGGAACGTTACCTCGATCAGATGGAAACGGTCACCGATATCAACGACCCGGCACAGCGAGCGCTGTGGAATAACAGTGATCGGCTATTTCATAGACAACTTTCTGCAATGACCGGCGATGCGCTACTCGTGAAAATTGCCGAAGAAATTGCGCGGACGATGGATCAACCCTTATGGAAGCGTATCAAGGACGATGGCATTTACGACCCCAATCGCATTCGCCTTTATGTCGCCGAACACCGCTTGATCTATGAGGCCATCGTCGTTGGCGACGCGGATGCCGCAGCGTTCTACGTGGAGCAGCACATTCATCGTGTGCGCCGCGATATCGCACCGAAATAATATCTAAAATCGCCGTCATGTCTATCTATCGATAAATGGCTCTGGTGCAAATAGGCGGTGCGAGTCGGTTAAAGTATCGAGCCCAACAATCGGGTGAATGCTGATGAGCAAGCGCAAAGACCAGCCGGGGCTATTTGATGGTCGACATTTTGATCGAAAAATCATCGTGCTGTGCTTGCGCTGGTACCTTCGCTACAAGCTCAGCCTGCGCGATCTGGTGGAAATGATGGCTGAGCGCGGTTTATCGCTGGCTCACACCACGATCATGCGCTGGGTGAAGCGCTTTACCCCGGAGTTCGTTAAACGCTGGAACCGATTCGTGATCCCTTCGGGTCGCTCGTGGCGGGTCGATGAGACCGATATGAGGATTCGCGGCAGATGGGTCTACCTGTACCAGGCGGTTGATCGAGATGGCCATACAGTGAACTTCTTACTCAGGGCCAAAAGCGCCGTGGCTGCAGCCAAAGCCTTTTTTCGCAAGGCGATCATGCACCAGGGCTAGCCACCAGAGACTACACGCTCGATGGTTACGCTGCCTCGCACCGCGCGTTGCGGGAGATGAAGGCCGATGGCCTGCTGCCCGAAGACACGAAGGTGCGATGCTCGACGTGTCTGAACAATATGGTTGAGCAGGACCAACGAAACATCAAGCCCAGAACGCACGTGATACTCGGCTTCAAACGGTTCAGAGATGCCGCGGCAACGATCTCGGGCATCGAATTGATGTATCGCATTCGCAAGGGCTAGTTCGATCTGACCAAACTCGGTCTCGCAATCCTGCGCAACACGTTCGATGTTGGCCTGGTGCTGGCGCCGGAGTTGGTGATGTGGAAGCACGACTGACTGACGTTTAATCCGGCCACTGACATTAAGAAGCACAGGGTCCGGTGCGAGATAAGCGATGTCGGTTAAAGCATAAAAAATCCAAAGGTAACAACCAGACTACTTCATTCAAATCCCTACCGCTCCTCCCAGTAAGGCCTCGCCCAGTTGTCGCCAGAGATAGGCCGCCGCAGGCGAGGCGCGCCGACCTACACGCCGGACGAGTTGGCGCGAGAAATCTCGTGCGATGGGGTGATCAATGTCTAATGCGACCAGCAACCCCGCATTAACGTACAGGCGCGCCGTTTGTCGTGACATGAAGGCCACGCCCAGGCCAGCTGCCGCAATGGCTTGCGCGGCGGAAAAGAGATCACATCGTACGGCGGCGGACAAGGTCATTCCCTCTGCCCTGGCCATCGCATCAACATACTGCTGAATCGCAAAGTGTTCCGGCATGAAGATCAAGCGATGAGCAGCCAGATCAGCCACGCGAAGCGGCACTTCCTGTTTGGCCAGGTCATGGTCAGGACTCACCAAGGCGCAGATCGGTGCGCCCTTGAACGCGCGAGCACGAATTGCCGGTTCGCGGCTTGCTCCCGCGCATAAACCCAGATCCGCCACGTCATCGCGGACCATCGCCAATACTTGCGCGGTTGCACCAGCACGCAAGTCGACGACAATATCCGGATACTCCCCACTGAAGCGGGACAGCGCGCCGGCCAACAGATTTTCCACGAAACCCTCGCCAACGGCGATCGTGACTCGTCCTTGTCGCAGCCCCCGGTAGGCCTCAAGTTGCATGACAATACCGTTTTCGCGGCGTTGGCGGTCACGAAAATACTCGATCACACTCATACCGACGTCGCTAACGACCACGCCACGGCCGCGCCGTTGCAATAGGACGACATCAAAAGCGGTTTCCATCTGTGCAATTTTACGGCTAATGGCGGAGGGATTGATTCCCAGCGCATCAGCGGCCGCACGGATACCACCGTGGCGTTCGATCGTGTGCAGGTAATGCATGCCGCGCGTGCTGAGTTTTTCGACACGTGTATCGCTTGGCCAATCGGACATGACTCCGCTCCCATAATGTTGCCTATCAAGGCAACATTATGGGCCTCGATAAGTCATTTTTGGCTGTTTTTTGCGATGGGATACTCGACCCGTTATTTTGAGTGTTTGGAGCGTGTTCATGGTTACCGAAGGGCAATTTTGCGATCTTTCCGAGACGATCGATCTACATGGCGAGTTGTGCGAAATCCGGCGCGATCTACACGCACATCCTGAACTGGCCTACGGCGAGTTCCGCACGTCGGATAAGGTCGCGGGACTGCTCGAAACATGGGGCTATACGGTAAGCCGCGGGCTCGGCGGCACCGGCATGGTTGCCTCGCTGCGTGCCGGCGAGGGGCATAGGGCCGTGATGGTGCGTGCTGACATGGATGCGTTGCCGATCGCGGAGGAAACCGGCCTTCCCTACGCCAGCAAGCACGCGGGCTTGATGCACGCCTGCGGTCATGACGGTCACACGACGATGGTGCTGGGCGCCGCGCGACACCTTGCTCGCACGCGCCGCTTTAACGGCACGGTACATCTGGTCTTTCAGCCAGCCGAGGAGATCGGTGCGGACAGTGGCGCGGAGAGGATGATCGCCGATGGCTTGTTCGAGCGCTTTCCCTGTGAGGCGATTTTTGGCCTTCACAATCACCCCGGATATCCCGCGGGAACGTTCATGTTTCGCGAAGGCGCTTTCATGGCGGCGAGCGACAAGGCGAAGATCACGATTCATGGACGAGGCGGTCACGCCGCACGGCCCCAGCTCTCTCTCGATCCCGTAGTCATCGGTAGCAGTCTGGTCATGGCCCTGCAAACCGTGGTGGCACGCAATGTTGATCCCATGCACACAGCGGTGGTTACCGTCGGCGTGTTTCAAGCGGGCCATACCGCCAATGTGATTCCGGAGAGCGCTACCCTTGAACTGAGTATCCGCTCGTTCGACCCCGACGTGCGGAAATTGCTGGAGCAACGCATCCGGGCACTCGCCGAGCATCATGTACAGGGCTACGGCGCGCGGATGGAAATGGAGTACGTCATGGGCTATCCGGTGGTGGTCAACAGCGCCGCGGAAACCAAACTTGCCGCACAGGTGGCATGCGAGCTTGTAGGCGCGGACCGTGTAAATGACCATTTTGGCGCCATCGCGGGAAGTGAAGATTTCGCGTACTACCTGCAAAAGAAGCCCGGATGTTTTTTGCGACTGGGAAATGGCGCAAACGCGCCCATGCTGCACAACGCCGCCTACGATTTTAACGACGAAAACCTGACAATCGGCGCTGCCTATTGGACGCGACTCGTGGAACGCTTTTTGGCGAATTGAGTCCACCCCGCCCCGATCGGCCATGCATTGAATTTCCCCATGAAAACCCTATCAGATAATCATCACCCCGATGCCGCGTCTGCTCATCACGCGCCTCGCTCAACCACGACTTCGCAGCGTCGCATCGTAGCGGCTGCCGTCGCGGGAAACCTGCTCGAGTTCTTTGATTTCACCGTTTACAGTTACTTCGCACTGTTGATCGGAAAATTGTTTTTCCCAACAACGGACGCGGTGGTTTCAACCTTGTTGTCACTGTCAGCCTTTGCTATTGGATTCGTGGCACGTCCGGTTGGCGGCTTTGTGCTCGGAAGTTACGCCGATCGACGAGGCCGTCGCGCCGCCCTCACCCTGACCATTTTATTGATGGGACTAGGCTCCGCCATTATCGGCCTCACGCCGACTTACGCGAGTGTTGGTCTGGCGGCACCGGTCACCATCGTCTGCGCGAGATTGCTGCAAGGTTTTGCGCAGGGCGGTGAATTCGGTGCCGCGACGGCGACGCTATTGGAGACCGGCGCGGCCAGCAGCCGGGGGTTTCGGGCCAGTTGGCAACTCGCAAGTCAAGGTGCTGCTGCCTTGATGGGTTCCGGACTTGCCGCGATCCTCACTTATCAGTTAAGCAACGATGCGCTGCTGGCGTGGGGTTGGCGCGTTCCTTTCCTGCTGGGTACACTCATCATGCCGGTTGGCATCTATCTGCGCCGCCATATCGTCGAGGAGCCAGTGGCCCCAGCATCGCGCGCGCGTTTGGCGCGTGAGCAGGCATTGGTGAAAAAATGGGTCCTGACCGTCTTCGCGATCATGGGCATGACGGTGGCAACCTACGTGATGATGTATTACATCCCAACGTACGCAATCCAATACCTGCATTTGCCCAGGAAGATCAGCACACTTGTGGCCACGGCCGCACCGCTGGTATCGCTTCTGATGTGTCCGCTCTGGGGCGCGCTGTCGGACAGGATGAATGCGCGCAAGCCGCTGACGATGCTAGGTCGAATCGTGTTGATCCTCCTGCTCTACCCTGCATTCTGGTTGATGAACCACTTCCCTTCTGCTGGGGTGGTGACGGCACTGATCGTATTGCTGATGTTCTTTTATACGATGGGTTCTGCCCCGGCCTACGCCTTGATGCCTGAGAATTTTCCTAAGCATGTTCGCGCGGGATACCTCGCCAGTGCTTACGCAGTCGCCGTTTCGGTGTTCGGTGGGACGGCGCAATTGATGGTCGCCTGGTTGATTCGAGTGACGGGAAACACCATGGCACCGGCCTGGTACATGATTGTTTGTGTAATAATTTCCTTGATCGCTGTATCGATGCTTGAGGAAACGGGGCAAAAAGCACTCGACTAAGCTTGAGGAAACCAACGCCCGGGCAGACCTCATCGATAGCCTACCGGCGTCTATCTGACGCCGGAAATGCCATTCGTGATCGATGCGATTGCGATACGCGCGGTGCTGCTATCACTGACATCTGGATCCCTGCGCATAGTGCATAGATCCAGCAGTAGCGCATCGGGTAGCATCGATCGATGCATGGCCTCGCGTTTCGCACGCTACCGCGCATTCCAAACGACGGAGAATCGCCGCTAGCCTGTCCTCGGGGCGGCGAGCATCTCATGTTGTTCAGGCCGCTTTTTTCTCCACCCTGGCCGCGCGACTTGCAAACCCTTCGATATGTTGGGCGGCGGCATCGCAGCAGTCGCCCGCTTGCAGCACACGTTGCGCGGCTTCCGCGCAACGGGATGCCATCTCGGGATTGCGTATCACCGACTTCAGCGCCTCCGTCAATACAGCGCCATCGATAGGGCTGTCAAGACGCACGCCGCAGCCACTTTTTACGATACGTTGCGCATTGTCGAATTGGTCATGGGCGAACGGTGTCACGATTTGTGGAACGCCCGCCGCATACGCCAATGCTGCGGTTCCGATGCCGCCGTGGTGAACAATCCCGGCACAGCGTGGCAACAACGCGCTCATGGGCACGAACTCCCGCACCAGAACGTCCGGACGATCACGCCACCGATCGCCCGTGTTACGAGCGAGTACGATCGCGCGCATACCGGTGTTTCGGATCGCTTTATCAACAGCACCGAAATACGTATGCGCGTCGATACCGGTTGATCCCGGAGTAAATACAACAGGCGCATTGCCGGTGGCAAGAAATCCCGTCACCTCGCCGTCGAGCCGCTGCGCCGCAACGTCGTCAAATAGCGGGATTGTGTTGAAAAAGTCTTGTTTTGTCTTGAAACGCTGGAGTCAGCAGTACGTTTTCGAGTTGTGGGGATTGGCGAAGCGGCGAACTTGGACAGGGCAACGAGGCCCGTTGCCCGTCATGCGACTGCCTGGTTCATCTGCTGGCTTCCTAGCATGAGCCGCTTGGCCATTCTTCGCAGATTTTGCGCAGTTGCTGCCATCAGAAACTCATCATGGGCACCGCTCGGACCTCGCAGTCGCAGACGGTCCAGTTTCAGGATGCGTTTGAGATGGGCGAATAGCATTTCCACCTTCTTTCGCTCACGGCAAGATCGGTTGTATTCAGGGGTCTTTGCAATACGCCTCGTTTCGTCACGCGCAGCTTCATGGATGCTGCGGGCGATCTTGCGAAATGGTGTATTCGGGCAGCAGCGATCCTTCATCGAACAGCCCTCACAGTCAAACTGGCTTGCCCTATAGATGATCGTGTCAGCCTTCGTGACTCGCGAGCGCGGGTTTCTGAACTTGCGTCGATCACTGCGTAGTGCGTGCCCGGTGGGGCAGCGATATTCATTGGCCAGTTCATCCCATTTGAACTCGCTGCTGGACAATGTGTTGTCCTTGCGTGCGGTTTTATCCCAGACCGGAACATGTGGTGCAATTTCCTTCTCTTGGATCATCCAGGCAAGCATCGCCGCTGAGCCATACGCGGTGTCGCCTGCAAGACGTCGAGGTTTGAGATCATGCCGCCGCTCAACACGGTCAATCATCGTTCTGGTTGATTCCACTTCGTGCGTCCGGTTCGCGGGCGTCGCCTCGACGTCCACGATGATCCCCGCCTGCAGGTCAATCAGATAATTGGTCGAGTAGGCGAAGAACGGCAAGCCACCCTTCGCGGCTGTCCAGCTCGCGGCGGGATCCGTCAGAGATAGCCTCTTTGGAGGCGTCAATGTCTCTTCCTTCTCTGCCACTTCGGTGTTTGCCGAATTGGCTTTTTCCAATGCTTCCAGATACTCCCGCACTGCACGGCTTTGGCCGTTGACGCAGTCCCCGTCGATGGGATCAGAACCCGGAACAGCGCGTACAGAGCTCGCATCGGCTCTAATGATGCTCGCGTCAATCGCGAATCCTTCTCCCTTGACAAGCCCTTCGGACATGCATCGACCCACTACCGACTCGAACACATGGCGTAGCACATCGCTATCGCGGAAGCGACCGTGGCGGTTCTTGGAGAATGTCGAGTGTTCCGGTACGGTGTCCTCCAGACCCAGGCGGCAGAACCATCGATATGCAAGATTCAGATGCACCTCTTCGCACAGGCGGCGCTCTGACCGAATGCCGAAACAGTAACCGACGATCAACATGCGGATCATGAGCTCCGGATCAATCGATGGCCGTCCCATCGGACTGTAGAACGGCGCGAGATGCTGACGAAGATCGCTCAAATCTAGGAAGTGATCGATGCCTCTCAACAGGTGTTCGCGAGGGACGTGATTGTCGAGGTTGAACGAGTAGAAAAGTTTGTCCTGTTCGCTGCCCAGTTGACCCATCATGACGAATCACTCCCGTCGATCGATGTCCTCCAGAATACCGAACAATCCGCACGTCGACAGACTTTTTCAACACAATCAGCGGAAAACCAGACATCCAGTGATTCGTTGGCCAATCCGCCTGAGGTGTCGCAAACCAAGCGGGAAACAGGCAGAGAACGCTGTCGGTCGAATGCATCCACCGCCCCAGAATGCGCGTCGCAGGGGGTAAGCCAAGAGACGCGCGAACCTGATTCAATGCAGGTCCGCATGTCTTGTCGAGCATCTTTTTTTCGAGGAAAGCCAAGCATTGTTTCTTCACAGGCAAAGGCAACCACGTAGGCAAGTTCATCCGCTTGTGCGTTGGTGGTGCGATCGCCGACAACAACGTCGATGGCGAGATCTGTACCGAGATGTACGGTACCTGATGGAGCTCTTGCATCAAGCGGGCGGCGAATGCCCACAACGTTCCCACCAATACGGTGTCGTCATCGACGAGTGTGCACAATGCATCGTAATGTGGACGAATGGATGGTGCGATCACATTCCATAACGTACGAAACGAGGTGCGCGGATGCCACAACGCAGGATTGTTGATCGCGCTTTCGTACTCGGCGCGCGTGCCGATCGGGACAAAACGGAACCCTTCTTTTAATGCCAATTCCTCGAACGGCGGATGCGAACAAAAGACCACGCGGTGGCCGCGGCGTGCCAATGCACGGCCGATGCCAAGCAGCGGATGGACGTCGCCTGCCGAACCGATTGCCGTAATGACGATCTGGGACATGATGAATTTACTCGCAAGGTCAACCGGCGTGGCAGGATCTGCGCATTGACGTTTTTCGCCTGCACAGGTAATACATGGTCCAACCAGCCGTCACGAATGGTACGGGCCGTGCACGCGTTATAGGCAGGGGTGTAAATAGGCCTGTTTATTGAACCGCTTCGTAGTTGGCAACAGCGGCTGAACGCATCAATGCAGGGGTAACGATCGGTTGAGGCATAACTGGATGATCCCAGCGCTGGCCACCACCGAAGAAATCCATGAGTGCTTCCTGCATTGCCGCAGCCTGTTCGCGCCCTTCCAGCTCCAGAAAGTGTCCGGTATTGGCTACAGTCTCGAATTCGGCATCCGGGATGTATCGTCCCAGTGTTCGAATATCGGCCGAGGTCGTGTATTCGTCGAGGTCGCCATTGATAAACTTGACCTTGCTTTGAATGCTCGACAGACAATGCATGTAACTCTCGGGTTGCAACGCAAGGATTTGCTCGACGTGGAACGCGACCTGTTTTTGTTCCGTTTCGGGCAGACTTGTCAAATACATGTAATTGGTGTGCTTCAGCATGCGCGGCAGATGCTTGCCAACCGTATCGTTTAACAATTGCGCGGCTTGCAGGTTTTCGCCGGCATGAATATGTGCGCGAGCCCGCGTCACATAGTCGACCATGGCTGGATTCAGGAACGGAGAAAAAGAGCCGATAACCGCGCGCTTGATGCTGCTGGGCTCGCGGGCCAACGCGAGCAGAGATGCCAAGCCACCCCACGAAACGGAGTACAAAAATTTCGGCTTGAAGCGATGAATCAAGTGTAGAAGGATGTCGACTTCATCCTCCTTCGTCAGCAAGAAATTGGTATCGCCATTCAACGGGCGAGATTGCCCCGCGTATGGCAAGTCGAAACAAATAACATTATATCGTGCGCTGAGATACTTTACTGTCTTGCGGAATGAAGCGGTGGTGGACAATGCGCCATTCACCAGTATCACACTCTCTCGATCAACGTCGAAAATATGGTTTTCGACGTGAAGGTTGAGCGAGGACGGTACTTGGACCACGGTCCTTTCAACGAACATGTGACACCCGTTATGGTGAGATTAATACAACGCAGTATTATTGGGCAAGGCGCGTTGAAGCGCCTGCGTTAGCGCATTTATCCGACGCCGCTTCCAGCAATGGATGGTTATAAGAACAGGAAAGGTTGTACTCGGTAATAAACGTTACATCGTATGGTCAGCATAGGGTATCACCCGATAAAACTCAAGATTTTTATTGCCATGCCTTTTGAATGTTGCTGGTTATTATTTTTGAAATTTTAGGCTTTCAAAGTGTTCCGTCGATATGAACGATTTAGTTGCACAATTAATTATAGAAGATGATTTTCGTTGTAAGGTATCATGCGGAATGATGTAAAAATTATGGCAAAACCAAGGTTTTTCGTCGCATTTATGCCGCACACGAAAAGTACCGTGTGACATATCCATACATGACTATCAATTCAACCTGGACAATGGGTGCGGACCTCTAAACGCGTCATTCTTTTCACAATGGCTTCAAGCATGTCAGCGTACGTTCGATCGGGTACTATCGTCAGGCATCTGTAGAACGTTTGCGTAAGACGTATCGGTGGGCATGCGTTTGATATAGCGAATTAAGAGCAGCTGTCCCGGGACTGTCTTTCGGCGCTAAAAAAAGTGACGACCCTGACTGACACAATGAAATTCTTTCATTTTGTAAATTTAAGGCAATACGTACGTTTTAGATGCATGTGTTGATCAATTAATAATTATTAAATGTTAATATCAGTCATGCTGACTTGGTTTTGTGAGATCTAATAATATGAATATTGTGTCAAGGCAAAAAATATATTACACATTGTGGTTGCGCAACGTTTTTTAAAATCTTTGGCTAGCATACTTTTTGTGTGCTAGACAAATAATTTAACTTATATTTAATAATAAGTCGTTGAGTGCGTCTTGCTAAACATCTTTGGCTATATTTAGATGCTTAGGGGAAATAGGTCTATGTATCAAGCTTTCACCTGCCCTGTCGTCGATGATGGCGTATCCACTCGCCAGCGAGATGCGCAAGCGCGCTCCTGCCCAGCCGAGGGACGGGTGACACGAACTGGTCATCCGATTCACATGGCGACATGAATCATTTCTCCAGCACGTTAATGCTCGTGAAAACCAGACTCCCTGGCAAACCGATCACATCGAAATTCGTCAATGCCTTCAGGTTGACCGTGTCCCGCTATCCATCGAGCAATGCGACCCGCATGCAATGGTGCCAGCGTGACGCCGCTGTGACACGTTACAACGAACGCGCCAGGATACGTTGGCGATTCCGCATATATCGGAAATCCATCGGGACTCATCACACGCAACGCGCCCCATGCGCGCACGAGTTTTACATTGGCCAACAAAGGAAAACAGCGAACGGCGCGTGCTGCTATGGACACCAGCATGTCGGGAGTGGTTCCGTCATCCCAACCAACGTCTTCCATTGAGTCGCCTAATTGTAGGGTGCTGTTATCGGTCTGGCGAACATAGGAAGTGGGGTATTCCAGAAAGCGTTCAACGCGTTCTGTGATCAGTATCTGGCCTCGATTGGGGCGCACTGGCGCTTGCAGGCCAACATGACTTGACAGAGCCGCATTTCCCAAGCCGGCGGATAGAACGACCCGGGCGGCGTGAAATGTTTTAGCGGCGGCCTTGATCGCAAAGCCCGCGTCGCTCACATAGGCAATCGATTCCACGCGCTGCTTGCCTTGTATAGAAACACCCCGTTGCCTACATGCGGCGTATAAAGCACGAAGCAGCAATAATGGGTTTACATGTCCATCCATCTCAGTAAAACTCGCGCCAGCCACACTGGGGCCAATACCCGGCAGGAATGATTCAAGCGCCGACCTTTCAAGCATCCGGAACGGATAGTTGCCGCCCACCGACGTACGGATGCTTTCCAATCGCGCCTGGCGTTTGGCTAATTCCAAGTCGTCGAAACATAGGTGAAAACCGCCCCGCTGCTCCAGTTTCGAATCTACGCCGGTTTCATCGAAAAGAGACGACGCGAAATTTTTCCACTCTTCGGCTGCAATGCGGGTCCAGCGCGCATAGGAACCCGAGCCATAACCTTTATTTTGGACCCACACCAAACCAAAGTTTCCATGGGCGGCACGATGGCTGGTATCGTCGGCATCCAACACAGTCACCGTTTGCCCCTGTTTTGCCAAACCATAAGCCAATGCCGTCCCCACTAACCCGGCACCGACGACCACGACATCAAGTGATTTCATTGAATTGGATTTTCCCGTTCAAGCGCACAGATCTCGGGGAGTTGATGAGCCTTCATAGGTGGTACCACGCCATGCCACAACGCTACTTCAACCAGTGCCGATAACGCGCTGGGGGCTTGCGCCAGCCTCGACGTTCCGGCATCCAGCGTCAGCACGTTCGGGTTGCCATGCCGCTCCAGTGTGGCGCTCTCCGGATCGAACCATGAGCCAGTGGGCATTATGACAACTTGCCTGACCAAGTCGGTGGTTACGACTGCTCCTGCTAAACATGCACCTCGCTCGTTGAACACGCGTACGACGTCCCCGTCACGAATACCTCGTGTGCGCGCATCTTCCGGGTGAAGGAAAATGGGTGCCCGACCTTGTATTTTTTCAGCCAATGAAACACTACCGGCATCCATTTGGGAGTGCAGCTTGTCAGCCGGTTGATTCGTGATCAAGTGTAGGGGTGAAATTGCCGTCGTATTGCTACCAAGCCATTCTTTGGGCGCTAGCCAACTAGCATGCGGCGGACAGTCGTCGTAAGCAAACTGGGCGATGGTCTTTGAGTAGACTTCTATTTTTCCCGAGGGCGTTTTCAAGGGACACGCTAATGGGTCGCTTCTGAACGCCTCGAACAGGACGAAATGCTTTTCGGGAGGAGGAAATTCAATATGACCCGATTGCCAAAATGCATCGAAATCCGGTAGTGCCATTCCTTGTTTAGCGGTGCCATCGACAACATCCTGATAAATGCGCTGCAGCCAGCCGCGCTCGTTCAAGCCGTCGCTAAACGCCACTTCGTGGTCCGCACGCGCGGCTAGATCGCGGTAAATATCAAAATCGTTCCGCGCATCGCCCACTGGCGAAATCGCACGATGCATCGCTAATATAAAGCGATCGCGTGATGAGCCACCGATATCGTTCCGCTCCAATGTGGTAGTTGCTGGCAACACAATGTCGGCCCGGCGAGCCGTTGGCGTCCACCATGCTTCATGGACCACGATGGTCTCTGGCTTTTCCCACGCCCGCATCAATCGATTCAAGTCCTGATGATGATGGAACGGATTTCCACCGGCCCAATACACCATACGAATGTCTGGATAGGTCTGCGTCTTGCCATTGAAGTCATATTGCTGCCCTGGCGATAAAAGCATGTCTGTCAGTCTGGCAACGGGGATGCCTTTACCCAATGGGTTTTTTCCAGTTGGCATTTCAAGCCCTGGGAAATCGCCACGAGGGTTCCCTACCCCATTCATCGAGCCGTGCCCAAACGCGAAGCCGCCGCCGGGCAAGCCGATCTGGCCCAGCATCGCAGCCAATGTGACCGCCGTCCAACAAGGCTGTTCCCCATGATGCCCGCGTTGTAGAGACCATGCGACCGTTATTAAACATCGAGAAGACGCAGCGCGCCTTGCCAAGTTGATGATGTGCTTTTCGGGAATACCGGTCAGTGCCTCCGCCCATGCGGCACTTTTGACAACGCCATCCGATTTGCCCAATAAATATTGGGCAAACGCGTCGAACCCTTCGCAGTATCGATCCAGAAAGGCCGCGTCATGCAGTCCTTCAATCAACAATGTATGCGCCATTCCCATCATCAAGGCCGTGTCTGTATTGGGGCGCAAGCCAATCCATTCGGCATTGATGTTTTCCGGGGTGTCGGCACGAAACGGGCTCACCGAAACAAATTGAATTCCCGCGCAGTATGCTTCGTTTAGCCACTGACCCATTACGTGTTCGCCTGCACCGCCAGACGTAATGTCGCCATTCTTCAAGGCGAGTCCGCCAAATGCAATGATTAGACCTGTATTGGCAATGATGCTGTTCCAGTCCGTAACACGGCCACTGACGGGCGCATACGTACCAATCACATGCGGCAGAAGAAACTGCGCGGCGCCCCAGCTGTAATTACCTTGTTGATCGATACAGCCGCCACCAGAATACAGAAATCGATGCGTCAAGGTGCGCGCATGATGTAGACGCCCCGCCGAGGACCATCCATAGGAGCCCCCAAATAGACCTTGCGCGCCATGTTGCGCCCTAACCCGCTGCAGCTCACCCGCAACGAGATCCAGGGCCACATCCCACGATACTTCCACATACCCTTCCACGCCGCGAGCGGAACGATCCGATCGCTCTCGAGCGGCAAGCCATCCCCGCCGCACTGCTGGACGCTTTACCCGTAACGGTGAATACACCTGTTCCACCATTGCTTTCAGAAGTCGGGAAGGAGCCGGATCCTTTTTAAAAGGATCACAACGGATTAATCGCCCTTCACGAACAATGGCTTCAAATGCGCCCCAATGCGACAAGGAAGGGAAACGCTTCTCGCGACCGTCATGATCGAGGTCAAACTCACTATCGCCATTGCCTTGCGAATCGCCAGCGGTCTCGTACGTTTTGCTAGCCATGGTTTTCCTTTGTCGCCGCCAATATTTTTTCAGACTAGCGATACATTTTCATGGCGTCGAAGGCTTGCGACAGATCTGCAATCAGATCCTCGACATCCTCGAGTCCAACATGTAACCGGTACGCTTGTCCCGCATACGGCCAGGGAGCGACCTCGCGTTCGCCGTCCGGATTGAACGGTACGATAAGGCTTTCGTAACCGCCCCACGAGGCACCGAGGCCGAACAATTTTAGCGCGTCAATAAAAGCCGTCGTTGCGGCAACCGGTGCGGGCTGCAACACAATACTGAACAATCCGCTCGCCCCGCGATAATCACGTTTCCAGAGACTATGGCCTGGATGTGAAGGCAGTGCAGGATGAAGAACCGTATGCACTTCGGGGCGAGTGGACAACCACGTCGCCACGCGCACGCCACTGGCAAAGTGTCGCTTCAAGCGTACCGACATCGTCCGTATACCACGCAGCGCGAGATAAATATCGTCTGGCCCCGCGGTATAACCTAGATCCTGCGTTGTTTGTTTGATTTGCGGCCAGGCGGACGAATTGGATGTCACTACGCCCAACATCGCGTCCGAGTGCCCGACGATATACTTGGTAGCGGCTTGAATCGAAACGTCCACACCATGTTCGAATGGCTTGAAGTAAAGCGGTGTTCCCCAGGTATTGTCCGCGATCACCGTAAGACCGTGACGATGTGCGATACGTGACAGGGTTGGAACATCTTGCATTTCCAGCGTCTCGGAACCTGGGGATTCGATATATAGCACCCGTGTGTTCGGCCGGATCAACGCTTCGATCGATTCGCCGGCGGAAGGCACGTAAAACGTCGTTTCCACACCCATCCGCTTGAGTAGGCGAATCGCGAAACTCCGTGTAGGAGAATAAGCACTGTCCGTCATCAGCACGTGGTCGCCGGCGGCGACAAAGGAGAGCAATGCGCCGCTGCAGGCGGCAAGACCCGATGGATAGACCAACGCACGATATCCCCCCTCAAGTGTGGCAATCGCTTCCTGAAACGCATGCGTGGTAGGTGTGCCAAAACGACCATAATACGTGCCGACAGCACCTGAGCGTTGCGCTTTTTTCTTTTCTTGCCATTCCGCAAGTGACGATGACAAGATCGTGGAACCGCGAATGATCGGGGTATTAACCACGCCGTTAAATTGCTCTGGATGCCGTCCAACGTGGACGACGCGCGTTTCGTCCTGGAGATGACTCGCCATGAATAGGTGCCCGTTGATGGAAAACATTGGAAATCCTGATGTAACGTCTTCCAGACAGTCTCATCAAGATGTTGGCGTGGCTAGAACGATTGCTGCAGACCGACGCGAACGGCTAGCTGATTGGCTGTCGTCGATGCCGTGAGCAAATTTAAGTTCGCGACGGCTTTTTGCCCCATCGAGTTCGTTCCCGACGCATGTTGCCAGGCACCGATTACATAGAGGCTCGTTGATTTTGACAACGCATATTGAGAACCCAAGGTGAGCTGCTCATATTTCGCCGCTTCCGCTTTGGTATAAGCAAATGACGAGGCCAGTGCCAACGAAGGGGTCAGCTTGAATTTGTAAATCAGTTCTGCACTAGTAAGTACTGGGTTGATGCCACCGACAGGCGTAGTCGTGGTTTTCTTTACGGCGTTGAATTGCGTCCGTGTCAATGTCGCGGCCAGGGTTGCGCGTCCCAAGACATACGCGCCGCCAATACCATAGGTGTCGATACTTGCCGCCGACGTATAACCTTTGAATATGGGATTCGTGACAGGGTTCGTGAAGGTCGTGTTGGCAACGGCTGACGTGCTCGCGTCAAAATACGTTACGGCAGGATTGTTAATATGATGAAAAACGGCACCTCGGGAAACGGGGCCTGCTAAATATTGCGTGCCCAAACCCCACACTTGGTTCGTGCCTATTGAACCGGCAATCCCACCGACACCATACAAACCGCCCACGCTCAACCCATGATAGCTTTGCGAAGAAAATTTTATGGTGTTATTAAACTTGTAGTCCGCGAAGGTGTTATCGAGATCCCCCGCATGCGCCGCCATGGACCCACCGAACAGAACGGACGCACTGTATGCGCCTAAATAGGTGACCATGACATCATCTTGACGCCCTAGCGTGACTTGCCCAAAGCGATTCTTCAGCCCAACGATGGCCATACGCCCGAATTCTCTAGAATTCTGCAGGTTGGCCCCTGTCATCATATTAAAGCCGTTCTCCAACTGGAATAACGCCGACGTACCCCCGCCAAGATCCTCTGTGCTTCTGAGGCCCCAGCGGCTGCTTCCACGCCCCCCGCTGGTGGCTTGGAAAGCACTTTTTCCACCCGCGTTATTGGTGTACGTCACCCCACCGTCGGCGATGCCGTAAAGCGTCACGCTACTTTGTGCAAGGGCTTGCATCGCGTTTGCGCCCAACGCTGCGCACAGCCCCATACGAACACCGAAAAACACCAACAGATGTCGACATTCTCCTTTCTCTTGCGCAGTACCGATGAATCTTTTGCTTATGTATTTTTTCATTCGTGGTCCTATATTTAAAATATAAATGCAGTTAAGAAAGAAACTAGCGATTTACCCGTTATTCATGAAACGTGCTGCGTCTGTGTCAAGGTTTGTAATTCCGGCGAATGATATCGCGCTAGGAACGCTTGTGTGAGAGGGTGCGATGGTACGTCTAATACCTGTCGTGCCGGACCGATTTCCACGACCACACCATCTCGCATGAACACCACCTGATCAGCGACGTCGCGAGCGAAGTTCATTTCATGCGTGACCAAAAGCATCGTCATGCCTTCATTTGCAAGGGCTCTTATCACATTCAGAACTTCGCCGACTAATTCGGGATCGAGAGCAGATGTAGCCTCATCAAACAGCATTACCTCGGGGCGCATCGCCAAGGCACGGGCGATCGCCACGCGTTGCTTTTGTCCCCCCGACAGACGATCCGGATACATGGCCGCTTTATCTTCCAGTCCTACCTTAGCCAGCAAGGCCAACGCTTGAGTCCTGGCCTCTGTTTTTGGCGTATGTAATACGGATAACATGCCCTCCATCACATTCTGGAGTACGCTCAAGTGCGGAAACAGATTAAAGTGCTGAAATACCATCCCGGTGCGGGCGCGGAATTCCGATAGGACTTTATCTCCTGGAAGACGCGTTTTAGCGCGGTCGAAAGATTGCAACGTACGTCCAACACGAATGGAACCGGTGTCAGGAATCGTCAGTAGATTGATGCTGCGTAACAACGTTGACTTCCCGGAGCCGGAAGGACCGATCAGAGCCACCACTTCCCCTTTCCTTACGTTCAAGGAGATGTCGCGCAGGACCAGATTATCACCGAACGCCTTGCTTACGTGATTGACTTCTATCATGTTTTCCATATCATTCATCAATGTGCCGATACGGTACCAAAGCTGCTCTCGATACGCCGAGACGCAAATGTCGCGGGTAAAAGCAAGGCGAGATAAACCAAAGCGACGATGGAATAGGACTCTAGCGGGCGGAACGTTTCGTGTGCGATGGTTTGTCCTTGATACAAGACATCAGGCAAAGCGAGAACCGATAGCAGCGATGTGTTCTTCAACTGCATGATCGATTGATTCATGAGCGCCGGTATCATCCGGCGACAAGCTTGCGGCAATATGATGCGTAACATAATCAGATGGCGGCGCATTCCCAATGCCTTGGCCGCCTCCGCCTGGCCCCTGTCAATGGAAAGCACGCCACCACGGACGAGTTCCGAATAAAAAGCACCGCCATACAATGTCAGTGCCAGCACGGATGCCGTGGCTGCTGACATTTGCACGCCGGTCAATACCGGAAGTGCATAGTAAAACCAGATCAGTTGCACCAGAACGGGAGAGCAGCGAAATATTTCGACATAAAAACGGAAAGGCCCGGCAATCCAACGGGCCGTTGATAAACGTCCCAGACCGACTAAAAGCCCTACGCCCATACCTGCCACGATTGTGATAAGGGTGTATCGCAATGTGTAGCCAATACCCACCATGAAAAGCTGCCAGTAAGGCAGAATGTCAGAAAAATTCCAGTGATACACGTCGCCCCCGTAACTTAAAAGTTGACTTGCGATGGAATATCACTGGGCTTCACCCCCACCAGCTTCTCTAGATTACTCAACATGATCTGCTTGATTTTTCCGCTCTGATGCATGCCTGCCAACCACTTATTGAAGTACCCCTGCCACGCATCGCTTTCTTCCTTGGGCAGTGCCGCATTGGTGGTGGTAGACGCCATCGGTAGAGGCACGATAAGGTGTCCCATCGACGGATTTTTCTTCAGCATTGTCAATGCGAGAATGATGACGGTTACCTGGCAATCGGCCCGGCCGGCCTGTACTGCCAACGTTGCGTCATTCGTCTTGTCGAATCGCATGATGGTGGCCTCCGGGCAAGTCTTGGTCACCAGGGCATCGTAGGACGATCCGAGATCCACCGCGATTCGTACGCCTTTCTTGTTAAGCGACTCCCAAGTTGTTGGGTTAAAGCCAGGACGGGCCACCAATGAATTGGCGTTATGAAAAAGCGGATCGGAAAACGCGACCGCTTCGCGTCGTTGCTCCGTGGGAAACAAACCAAAAAATACATCTATCTTACCGGCCTGTAGATCCAATACCGCGTTACCCCATGTTGTTTCGTTAATCTGAGTAGTTGCGCCCAGACTTTTCGCGAGGTCCGAGGCCATATCAATCATGCAGCCTTCCCATTGATTGCTGACGATATTTTTGTAGTAGTAAGGGGTACCACCACGAACGGCACCGATACGCAGGATTTTGGTCTTTTGCACTCGTTCAAGCGTGTTTCCGAACGAAGGCTGTGCCCACGTTTCATGAGCGAAAAAGCTCGCACTAATCAAGCCGCCTGTCTGTAACAAAAACGTACGTCGATTAGACATTCTGTAACCCCGTTTTGTAGTGTGCTTGCGCATCAGTGATGGTGACGTCATGCGGCGCCAATCCAAGACTGGACTGAAGTGACAGCGGCAAGCCACGCCATGCAACCATTTTCACAAAAACTGGATGTTCCCCGGTATAACGCCTCTGTCAGAACGTGCCCGGATAACTGCCGCCATCGACCAACAGATTTTGTCCGGTGATATATCCTGCATTTGCAGAACAGAGAAAGGCGCAGTACTGTCCAATCTCCTCGGCGGCGCCATAGCGCTTGGCCGGTGTCGATTGCTGCCGCGCGTCCCAGATCGCTTGAAAATTTTCATCCGTGACATTCGGCATGTTACGAATGTGGCGAACTTGCGCGTCAGTGGCAAAGACGCCAGGCAAGAGGTTGTTGATCGTGACGTTGTGGGCTACCGTCTGCCTGGCCAATCCGCCAACGAAACCTACCAATCCCGACCGCGCACCGTTCGACAGGCCCAATTCACTTTGCGGTATTTTTACGCTGCGGGACACAATATTGACGATCCGGCCAAATTTCCGATCCATCATCCCGTCAACCGTGCGCCGGATCATTTCGATCGGCCCGAACATCATCTGGTCGATCGCTTGTATCCAATCGTCACGACGCCAATTCCTGAAGTCTCCCGGCAATGGTCCGTCACCGTTATTGATCAAGATGTCAGGTGCCGGACAACTTGTTAAAGCGGCATCGCGTCCTGCTTCCGTCGCAATATCTGCTACCACGACATCCACGAAATGCCCGCTGATCGCCTCGATTTCTTCCGCTGCGCTCCGCAACGTGGCCAAGGTGCGCGCGGCAATGGTCACTTGCACGCCTTCCATCGACAGTTGCAGCGCACATGCACGTCCCATACCTCGGCTACCGCCAAAAACAAGCGCGCGTCGGCCGCTGATCTGAAGATCCATATTCTTTTTCCCTTTTCGCGCGCTGTTTAGCGTTCGAGAGGCCGCATTGGGAAGTCATATTGTTTGTCCAGGCCTAGATGACGTACCGCGCGTAGCCCGCGTTCGAGCGCCTCGCCTTCCAAGCCACGCAAAGGACGGCGCAAATCGCCAGCGGGCAATCCAACCGCTTTCATCAAGCATTTCACTGCAACGGGATTTATCGCGGAATACGTGTAGTGAAGGATGGGCAGCATGCGAAGGTAGGTCGCCTTGAATATTTCTGCTTGCTCAGGTGTTTTCCAGGGCGTAGAAATCGTTGCAATCTCAGCGGGTGCAATGTTGCCCGTCATATTTGCGGTACCATGCCCACCCAGACTCATGGTAGGCACGACCAATCCCAGGTTCGGTGAGTCGCAGCACATGATGGATACATCCGTGTTCGCCGCGAGCATTTGCGCAACCTGTCCTACACGGGTAGTCGATTCCTTATGAACCACATAATTTGGGTGCTTGAATATGCGGATCAAGCTGTCCCAATGTAGATCAGTTTTTACACGCGGCGGATTGTTATA